>NZ_JXYH01000013.1 GCF_001262635.1 Aestuariivita boseongensis | reverse complement strand
CGTCCCGCCGCCTGTCAGAACGGTTAAGGCGGGACTTGTCCCGCCTTTTCTATTCCAACAACTCCCGCGGGATGACGAATTGGGTCACACGGCCTGATCCCAGGGTTACCTCTCCCCAGTTTTCCGCGTCGAACTCCATCACCGTGGCGGCCCCAGTCGGGTAGTCCCAGAACCGCGCATGTTCCGGTGGGTTTTGCACGATCTGTTCGGCAAAAGCCGCAATGCCGGGATTATGGCCGATCATCAGAACGCGCTTGCCGGTGGCTGTGGCCAGCACTTGCCACATCTCTCCGGGTCCTGCGTGATACAGCGCTTTCGTGTACCGAACGGGCGTGTCGATACCCAACCCCTCGAACGTTTCTCCGGTGCGCGTGGAGGACGAACTGATCACCTCATCCGGCACCAGATCCTGCGCGCGGAGCCAATCGCCAAGGGCATGGGCCGAACGTTGCCCGCGCTTGTTCAGCGGGCGTTCGAAATCCGTCAGGAACGGATCATCCCAGCTGGATTTCGCATGGCGCATCAGGATCAGGGTCAGCATGGGATTATCCCTGCAGAAAAGCGCGCATATGAAAAGCGGATTGTGCAGGATCGCGGGGGGAAATCTGGCTGACGGGGCAGGCGCGACGTGCCAGGCAACCCCCGGTCATGCAATCGGAGCCTTCGGGCGCGCGCAGGTGCGTCTTGCATCCCTCCACGTCATAGGGTGTCTCATTGGACAGGGCACCTACAGGGCAGGCTGTCAGGCAAGGCTGGTCTGCGCAGGCCTCGCAGGGGTTTGGCCCGGATTGGTCGGGCAATGGCAACATACCCTGAAACCGCAGCGCGCCGCGCAGTGAGAACATCAGCCCCTGGCCGTCATGGACCAGCATCCCAACCGGACTGGACCAGAACCGCCCCGATGCCAGCGCCCAGCGGATAAAGGGCGGATAAGGTGGGCCGTCCGAAGGGAACACAGATCCGACCGCGCCCAGCCTGGTGGCAAGATCTCCCAACACCCGCTTTGACCAGCGATCCAGCGGATCTGGTGCACCATCCGCGTATTCGGGGCTTGCGCAGAACCGTGGCCAGGAACCGCCGCCCGTCCCGATCAGCGCCAGCGTTTCACCGTCCTCGTGAAGCAGCCCCATCAGAACAAGGCCCTGCCCGGCCAGTTCGCCGCGCAGCAAAGCCCAGTTCATTTGCGCCGGAAGGGCAGGGCTAGGCTCCACCCCAGGGTGCTGGGGCTGTCATCCTGCCATTCCAGACCAACTGTCATCCCGTCATGGCCCTTTTCGGGTTGCGGTATATAGGTGCGGAACACCCTGTCCCAGATCGACAGAGCAAAGCCGTAATTGCTGTCATGTTCCCAGCGATGCACCGAATGGTGCACGCGGTGCATATCCGGCGTGACCAGCACCATTCGCAGCACGCGGTCAAGACCAAGCGGCAAACGGATATTGGCGTGGTTGAACATGGCGGTGCCGTTCAGAAGGATTTCGAAAACGATCACGGCCAGCGCAGCCGGTCCAAGCAGATAGACAAGACCGATTTTCAACAGCATCGACAGTGCGATTTCGACAGGATGAAAACGGATCGCTGTGGTCACATCCATGTCCCGGTCGGCATGATGCACGCGGTGCAACCGCCACAGGATCGGCACCTTGTGGGTGATCAGATGCTGCAGCCAGATGGCGAAATCAAAGATCAGCACGGCCAGCAGAAACTCCAGCCAGACCGGCCAACCGACGATATTGAAAAACCCCCAGCCGTTATTCGCTGCATCCACGGCAGCCCCAACCGCCAAAAGGGGCAGGCCCACCGCCAGAAGGCGCAGGGTCAGCGTGTTCAGAACGGTGATCGACCAATTCGTGAACCAGCGATGCGCACGTGGCTGCACGCGTGCACGGCGCGGCAACAGCGCCTCGGCCAGGGCGAACAGCGCAAACAGCCCCAGAAAGATCGACAGGCGAATGACCGCTTCGTTTTCCATGGGTCTGACACTATGCCCAAAACCGCGCGGAACAAGCCCGCGCGGGACACAAAGCCGTCACTGCGGCGGTATGTCGGGCCGGATGAGAGAGCCCGCGCCATGTTCGGTAAAAAGCTCAAGCAGCACGGCATTGGGCGCGCGCCCGTCCAGAATGACCACCGCCCGCACACCGCCGTCGATGGCATCCAGCGCGGTTTCGGTCTTGGGGATCATCCCGCCCGCGATCACGCCGTCACGCGTCATCTGGCGGATCTGTTCGGCCTTCAGCTCGGTCACCACATCGCCGTCGGCATTCTTTACACCTGCCACATCCGTCAGCAGCAACAGCCGGTCGGCTTTCAGCGCAGCGGCAACCGCGCCTGCTGCCGTATCGCCGTTGATATTGAACGTCTCACCTTCGTCACCCGCGCCGATGGGGGCGATCACCGGGATCACGTCTTGATCGAACAGACCGCGCAGGATCTTGGGGTCAACCCGGGACGGCGTGCCGACAAAGCCCAGATCGGGATGCGTCTGCGTGCACGTGATCAGCCTGGCGTCCTTGCCCGACAGGCCCACCGCGCGCCCGCCCTGACGGCCAATGGCCTGCACGATGCGCTTGTTGACGACACCGGAAAGCACCATTTCGACCACTTCGACCGTGGCGGCATCGGTGACGCGTTTCCCGTTCACGAAGTCCGACTGGATATCGAGCTTTTTCAACATGGCGTTGATCATCGGCCCGCCACCATGGACGATCACCGGGTTTACACCCACCTGACGCATCAGCACCACGTCGCGCGCGAAACTGTCCATCGCCTCGTCGCTGCCCATGGCGTGACCGCCCAGCTTGATCACGACGGTGGCGCCTGCATAGCGCTGCAAATACGGCAAGGCTCGAGACAGGGTCTCGGCGGTGGCAATCCAATCGCGGTTCATGTCTTGTGTCTTCATCTGCGTTCCGTTTCACGCCTTTCTGCGCGTGATCCCGGGGGCGGGCAAGATTTTTCGCGGAAAAACCTCATTCCAGACCGGCAATGATCGCACGCAGGGTGGCTACTCCGTCGCCCTTTTCGCTCGAGGTCAGGACCAGTTCGGGAAAGGCGGCGGGGTGTTTCGACAGTTTCTCGCGCACTTGGGCCAGCACGCGCGCGCGGTCCTTGTCCTTGACCTTGTCGGTCTTGGTCAGCACGCATTGAAAGGTCACCGCCGCGCTGTCCAGAAGGGCCATGATCTCTTCATCGACAGATTTGATCCCGTGGCGCGCGTCGATCAGCACAAAGGCGCGGCGCAGGGTTTGGCGGCCCGACAGGTACTGTTTCAGCAGCCTCTGCCATTTCTCGACCACTGCAACCGGCGCATTGGCAAAGCCATAGCCGGGCAGGTCAACCAGATAGCGCGTGTCGCCCAGCGCGAAGAAGTTGATCTCCTGTGTGCGGCCGGGGGTGTTTGACGCGCGCGCCAGACCTTTGCGACCGGTCAGCGCGTTGATCAGGGATGACTTGCCCACATTCGACCGCCCGGCAAAGCAGACCTCCACCCGGTCGGCAGGGGGCAGGCCCGACATGGCGACGACCCCTTTGACGAAATCGCACGGCCCCGCAAACAGCTTGCGGCCGCGTTCGATGCTGGCTTCGTCGGGGTTTTCGGCCTCGGGGAAGGGTAGGGCGGCGCTCATGCAAGTTCGACCTTGTCGCCAATCGCAATGTCGCCGCCTTCGATCACCTGGGCATAGACGCCGAAATCCTGATGGTCCCAACCGGAGCGCAGGGCGCCCAGAGTGTCGGCATCGCGCACGCCGGTCTTGGGATTTGCAGCGGTATGCAGGCAGCGCTCGATGCGGTCCTGCACCTGCAGCACGGTGCCACCCACGCGTATCGTCTTGCCCAGCCAGTCGAACTCCTCCCAGGGGGCAAGCCCGTCGAACCAGACATTGCCGCGCCAGCGCTCCGTCTCGATCGGGCGGCCCAGCTTTTGCGACACCGCGCGGTGCGAGCTTTCATTCATGATCGACACCGACGGGTAATCGGTATCCGTCATGCCCCGGGTCCCGGCTTGAACCACGCGGCGTGGCTGGGCGCGGTTTTCAGGGATCAGTGGGGCAATCCAGGCCAGGAACTGACTGGCCTCAAGATAATCGTCGGGGTGAAAGGTTAGCTTGCCGAGTTTTTCATGGCTCAGCGTGACGCGGCGCGGGCCCTCGTCCAGCTTGGCCCACAGGCCTGCCAACCCCGGGGTACGGGTGCCGATCATGAAATTCATGCAATCGGCCCAGCCCTCTCCGTCATGTTTGGAGTGGTCATGCTGCACGGCCCAGAACCGATCAAAGGGCAGCGCCTGACCGGCGACCGCGGTCACACGTTCAAGCGCCTCGCGCCCATGGCTTTTGATCGGATGCCGCCACAGCTGGGTGACCGCGCCCGTCATTAGCCTTTGCCCTTGTCGCCGCCCTTGGGCTTGGCTTCCGCCTTGCCGTCACGCTTGAAGCTTTCGCGGATGTTGCCGAAGACATCCGGCTTGTACCCCTGGCTGCGCATGATCGTGTATTGCTGGATGAAGGTGATTGTGTTGTTCGCAATCCAGTAGATCACCAGACCCGAGGCAAACCCGCCCAGCATGAACATGAAGACCCAGGGCAACCAGGCGAAGATCATCTTCTGCGTGGGGTCCGTTGGTGCCGGGTTCAGCTTTTGCTGCAGCCACATCGAGATACCCAGCAGCAAGGGCAGGATCCCGATGAAGAAAAGCGCCATCAGCGATCCCGGCTCGGGCCCCGGATTGCCCAGCAGACCAAAGAGGTTAAGGATCGAGGTCGGGTCAGGCGCCGACAGGTCCTGGAAGGGGCCCAGCCATGGTGCGTGCCGCAGTTCGATCGTGACAAAGATCACCTTGTAAAGCGAGAAGAAGATCGGGATCTGCAGAAGGATCGGCAGACAACCCGCAGCCGGGTTCACTTTCTCCTTCTTGTAAAGCTCCATCATGCCTTGCTGCAGCTTCTGGCGGTCGTCGCCTGCGCGTTCCTTCAGCGCCTCCATCTGCGGCTGGAGTTCCTTCATCTTCGCCATGGAGACATAGGATTTGAATGCCAGCGGGAAGAGGATCGCCTTGATGATCAGCGTCAGCGCGATGATCGACCAGCCCATATTGCCGATCAGAAGGTTGATTTCATGCAGCAGCCAGAAGATCGGCTTCGTCAGGAAGAAGAACCAGCCCCAGTCAATCGAATCGACAAAGCCCTCGATCCCATCGCTTTGGTACTGACGCACCGCGTCCCATTCCTTGGCACCGGCGAAAAGCTGGGTCGAGAAGGCAATGCTTTCATCGGCCGCCAGCGTCACGGTCGGCAGCTTGGTGGTGGTCTGATATATGTCGCGCACGGTGTCGCGGATCGTGCTGAATTCAAATGCCGTGCCCGGTTTGGGGATCAGCGTGGTCATCCAATAGTGATCGGTAAACCCGGTCCAGCCGTTTCCGGCCACGGTGCGGGCATCGTGATCGGCAGCCGGATCGATATCGTCATAATCGGTTTCGATCAGTTCCCCATCGGCCATGGCAATGGCGCCTTCATGCAGAATGAAGAAGTTTTTCAGATCCTGCGGCTCTCCATGTCGGGCGATGATGCCATAGGGCGCAAGGGTCACGGTGCCCGCGCCTGTATTCTGCACGCTTTGGGTGACATCGAACATGTAATCGTCGTCAATCGCGATGACGCGGGTGAAGGTCAGGCCGGCGCCATTGTCCCAGCTCAGCGTGACCGGGGTTTCGGGGGTCAGCGTGCCGCCATCCGCCAGCGACCAGACGGTGTTCGGTCCGGGCACCAGATCGGCGCTCAAACCCGCACCGGCGGCCCAGCCGTAAAGCGCGTAATAGGCGTTGGGCCCATCGACCGGCGACAGCATGGTCACGATGGGGGCGTCGGGTGTGTTTTCCACCCGGTAATCCTTGAGCGACAGATCGTCGATGCGTCCGCCCAGAAGCGAGATGGAGCCGCTGAGGCGCGGTGTGTCAATCTCGATCCGCGGTGCTGCTGCCAGCGCGTCCTGGCGCGTGTCGGTCTGGGGCGTGGCCGTGTCACCTGTGGGACCGGCCGCTTGCGGGACTGCAGCGGTTTCGCCCTCGGCAGGCACGGTTGTGGCGGCAGCGGGCGGTTCGGTCAGCGGCTCGGGTTCTGGGGGTGGGAAAAGAACAAACCACACCAGAATGACGAGAAAGCTCAGCGCAGTCGCGAGGATGAGATTCTTGTTCTGATCGTCCATAACGGGCCGCTACCTCATGCGTTTCCAGACAGGTGGGTTCAACAGAGTGCCAGCCCAAAGGTCAAGCAGATTCCGGCGAACTGGGCGCGCGCGCCGCGCCCTGTCACCCAAGGTCAGCGATTGAAGACGGTTCAGCCGGTGCGGCGCTTGATCTGTGGCGGTGCGGCCAGTTTGGCGTGATGCTGCTCAAGCCACGCGCCGGTTTCCTCCACCGGCATCGGTCGCGCGATGCCGAAACCCTGCACATGGCCGCATCCAAGCTGCGCCAGAAGCGCATGTTCGCCCGCGGTTTCCACCCCTTCTGCCAGCGTTTCAAGCTCAAGCCGCTCCGCCATGGTCAGCAGGGCGCTGATAAGGCGTTGCTGATCACGGTCCTGGTCGCATTTGACCACGAAGGACCGGTCGATCTTGATCCGGGTCACCGGAAACCGCTTGAGCGCGGCAATTGACGCATGGCCCGTGCCGAAATCATCCAGATCAATGGCGCATCCAAGATCGTGCAGCCGCGTCAGGTTGCGCACGGTGATATCGCTGGGCGCGTCGGCCACCACGGTTTCCAGCACCTCAAGGCAAAGGCGTTCGGGTGCAAGATCAAAGCGCTCAAGCTCCCAGGCGATGGTGTCGGGCAAGGCGGGGTCCATAAGATCCTGCGGTGAAAGGTTCACGGCCACACTGGGGACGTCATGGCCTGAATTATCCCAACAAACCAATGCCTGCAGGGCCTGGCGCAGAATCATTCGGGTCAAGCGGGGCATCTGCCCCTGTTCGGCGATGGCAGGCAGGAACTGATCCGGGGTTACGGGGCCGCGCGCCGCATCGGGCCAGCGCGCCAGCGCCTCGAACCCCGAAACCCGGCCCGTATCCGTGTTGATCTGCGGCTGGAACCAGGCCTGAAACGCCTGATCCTCCAGCGCCTGCATCACGTCACTGCGCAGACTGGTTTCCACGTCATGGCGCGCCTGCATCTCAGGCGTGTAGGCGCGGATCGAAGACGGACCGTTTTGCCGCGCCTGCGCCAGCGCCAGCTGCGAAGCGGCAAGCCAGCTGCGCCAATCGGCGCCCGGGGCCCGGTTGCGCAGGCAAAAGCCCACCGAACAGGACACATACACGGTCAATCCGTCCAGGATCACAGGCTCCTCCAGCACCGCCTGCAACCGGCCCGAGATCTGAAGCCCCCTCTCCAGATCCAGTTGCTGCATAGGTGACAGGCAAATGGCAAAGCGCGCATCGCCAAGCCGTGCAACATGATCTGCGTCCCTCAGCGCGCTCAATATACGATCGGCCGTGCTTTGCGCGATCTGATCCAAAGCCGCCTGGCCGTGGCGGGCCATAAGATCGTCCGCGTCGTCAATTTCCACAAGGAAACAGGCTGATTTCTGACCGCCCGCGTGGGTTTGGCCCCAAACCTCTGCCAGCGCGGTATCAAAGCCCGGCTGCAAAAGCAGCCCCGTGCGGTCATCGCGCAGACCTTGCCCAACCCCGCGTGTCGGATCGGCAAGCCGCAGCAAAAGCAGCGCCATTGGGCAGGTAAAGGCCAAAATCACCAGCCAGCGTTCCCCACCCAAAAAGTACCCACTCAGCAAAACAGCCGGTAGCAGAGCAAGCGCCCAGGACATGCAAACGATCCGACCCGCATACAGGGTGTACCAGCGATTGCGCGCGAACATATAGGCGGGCCTCCTTCATCAGTCGCAGGCACGCTAACCGGGCAAAGTATCCGGGCTGTTAACTCAGCCGCGGAATGTCGCTGTCGTTTTGCTCAAATTGTTCCGATTTTCTTGCAAGCCCCACGAAATCGAACAGTTTCGGGTCCAGAAGGTGCGACGGCCGCGCATTCATCAGCGCGCGGAACATGACCTGCCGCCTGCCGGGGCTGTTTCTTTCCCACCCATCGAGGATCTGTTTGACCTGCTGACGCTGCAAGCCGTCCTGCGAGCCGCACAGATCGCAGGGAATGATCGGGTATTGCATGGCGCGGGCGAATTTCTCGCAATCGGCCTCTGACACATGGGCAAGCGGGCGATAGACAAACAAGTCGCCCTCTTCATTCACCAGCTTGGGCGGCATCGTCGCCAGACGTCCGCCATGGAACAGGTTCATGAAAAAGGTTTCCAGAATGTCATCGCGGTGATGGCCTAAAACCACCGCCGAACAGCCTTCCTCCCGCGCAATGCGGTACAAATGCCCACGCCGCAGACGCGAACACAGCGCGCAATAGGTCCGGCCCTGTGGCACCTTGTCGACCACGACCGAATAGGTGTCCTGGTATTCGATCCGGTGCGGCACGCCCATGCGCTCAAGAAACTCGGGCAGGACGGTCGCGGGAAAACCCGGCTGTCCCTGATCCAGATTGCAGGCAAGTATATCAACCGGCAGAAGGCCGCGCCATTGCAGCTCGTGCAGCACGGCCAGAAGGGTATAGCTGTCTTTCCCGCCGGACAGACAGACCAGCCACTTCGGTTTCTGCCCATCATCGCCCCCGCGCGCGGTGCGGTCGATCATGCCATATTGGTCAATCGCCTCGCGGGTCTGGCGTACAATGCGCTTGCGCAGCTTCCGAAATTCGGTGCTGTCCGGGGCGCCGGCAAAAAGCGGGTGGATATCGTCATCAGCTGTATCACGCATGCGCGATGCTTTAGTGCGTTCCGCTGCGCTGGGCAAGAAATCCCCGCTCGCAACAAGGGCTGCACTGGACCTTTGGCGCATTTGCGCCAGTTCAGGCAAAAGCCAATAGCCATGATAGCAGCCCATGTTCCGTATCCTGATCTTTCTCGCTCTTGCCTTTCTGGTTGCTGCCTGCACCGGCAAACCGGCGCTGGAGGATGCACACCTGTCAGACCGCAAACTGGATCTGGAGGTCTTCTTCGCCGGAAAATCCAAAGCCTATGGCCAGTTTCAGGACGTCTTCGGCACCGTCCGCCGCCGGTTCGAGGTCGATATCACCGGCACATGGGATGGCAGCCGGCTGAAACTGGTCGAAGATTTCGTCTATGAGGACGGCTCGACCGAACAGCGCATCTGGACATTGACAAAGACCGGCCCCGACAGCTGGACTGGCACTGCGCCCGGCGTCATCGGCACGGCCAGCGGTCAGGAGCGCGGCGATACCTTCAACTGGCAATACACCATCGACCTGCCGGTGCCCGACGGCACGCTGCGCGTGACTTTCGACGATTGGATGTGGCTGCTGTCCGAAGACCGGCTTTTGAACCGCGCCTATATGAAACGCTTCGGCGTCGATATCGGCGAGGTCATTATCACCTTCGAGAAACTCTGAGCGCCGCCCCGCCGGTCAGGGAAACCTGACCTTGCGTCAATTGATAATCCATCCAAGACTGCATGTCGTCTCCCGCAGTTTATCTTTTGCGGTTTTGCGGTTTTGCGGTTTTGCGGCCTGTCGGGCCGGGAAAGGATGTTTTGATGGATTACATTTTTACCGTGCGCCGTGTGCGCAAAGGCGCGTTCACCAATGAGCCGGGCAGCACCTATTTTCTGAAAGTGCCCGAGAATTCCGCGGATATTGATCCGACGCATCAGATCGGTTCAGCAGGTAGCGGCATGCCCGACAAATGGGCCAGGGAAGTGATGGCCCACGCAAAATCCGGACTGAACCCGCGAACGGGCGAACCCAAGGGCGATATCCTGATCTATGTCCACGGCTTCAACACGCCGACCTCAACCATGCTGGAACGGCACCGCCTGATCCGCAAGGGCGTCGAAAAGCACGGGTTTGAAGGTGTTGTTGTCAGCTTCGACTGGCCTTCGGCCTCTTCCGCGCTGAATTATCTCGAAGACCGGTCTGACGCGAAACAGACAGCGCGGTACCTGGTGGATGCGGGCATTGCCGCTTTTGCCGAACGCCAGACCCCGGATTGCGAGATCAATATGCATCTTCTGGCCCATTCCATGGGCGCCTATGTGGTCCGCGAAGCCTTTGACGATGCGGATGACCGGCCTGCCATCGCCGCCAACAGCTGGTCAGTCAGTCAGGTGATGCTGGTGTCGGGCGATGTGTCGACCAGCTCTTTGACGGATGGCAACCCGAAGACCAGCTCGCTCTATCGCCATTGCGTGCGACTGACGAATTACTCCAACCCGTTCGATGCCGCGCTGTCGCTGTCGAACATCAAACGGGTGGGGGTGAGCCCGCGCGTGGGTCGGGTGGGTCTGCCCTCTGACGCGCCCGGCAAGGCGGTGGAGGTCGATACCGGCACCTATTACGAGGCCAACAAGCACAAGTTCGACCATCTGCCCAATGACAGTCACACCTGGTATTTCTGGGACGACACGTTCATGCGTGATGTGACCGAAACGGTGAAAGGCGATGTGGACCGCAACCGCATCGTCACGCGGGTGGGCAGGGGCAGCAGGCTGGAACTGATCGTCTGAGGCGGGACAAGTCCCGTCCTACGGCCTGTCTTCGGGTTCGGGCACCGGGTCATAGCCGGAACTTCCCAGCGGATGGCACCGCCCGATCCGCCTGAGTGTCAGAAGACTGCCCCGAAAAGCCCCGTGTTTTTCCAGCGCTTCCAGCGCATAAGCGCTGCAGGTCGGTTGATATCGGCAGTTAAACCCGACCCATGGCGAAAAGATCAGCCGATAGGCGCGCACGGGCAATGCGGCGATATGGGCAAGTGGGCTCATGTGGCTTCATGTATTTTCGAAAGCGCAAAGCGCAAGTCGTCCTGCAGCTTGTCGAACGGGCGGGCGGCGGTCGCTTCTGCCCGGCCGATCAGGACGTAATCCCAGCCGTCGCGCCCCGCGTCGGGAAGAACCAGCCGCGCGACTTCGCGCATCCGGCGTTTGGCGCGGTTGCGCGCGACCGCGTTGCCAACCTTCTTGGAACAGGTAAAGCCCACGCGGATGCCGTCCGCCTCACCGGGGGCGCGCTTTCGCCCCTGCACCATCATCCCCTTGGTGCCCTGCCTGCGGGCCTTTGCGGCGCGCAGGAAATCCGATCTGTGTTTGAGACCCGTCACACAAACGGACACCGCCGGAGGCGCATTCCCTTCGGTGGCTGTGCCATCCTCTGGGGCCTCCGGCGGTGTCATAACCGTGAAGATTGGCCGAGAGCTTACGCGCTCAGCACTTTACGGCCGCGTGCGCGGCGTGCATTCAGGATCTTGCGGCCGGCTTTGGTTGCCATGCGTGCGCGGAAACCGTGGCGGCGTTTGCGTACCAGGTTCGAGGGTTGAAAGGTGCGTTTCATCGCTCCGTCTCCAAAATTCGGGCCAGGCGGCGCGGATTCGCCCCCGGTGGTGCATTCGAAGCCCGTCCTCTAAAGCGCCTTTTGGCACAAGTCAAACCCGTTAGGCGTGAAAAAGCGGGTTTTCTTGCAACAATCGCCCCTGTGTTTTCCCAGGGAAATGTTTCAATCACTGCCGGTCACATGAGAAAAGCGCACAAGCGATGTCACTGGCGATCAAGCGCCCGTGATCTGGCTACACCTTCAGGGCGGGGAGGCGCATGTTGAGGCAAGTCAAGCGCAAGGAAGACACGATGTCCGATCAGGCCCAGAATGCCCCCGCCAGCATGGACCGGGAAAGGGAAAAGCCGGGATATCTGCGGCATCTGCCGCTGATCGTCATTCTGACGGTCGCCGCGATTGGTGCTTTTCTTCTGCGGGATACGATCAGTTTCGACACGCTGCGCGATAATCGGGAGGCTTTGCTGGCTTTCCGCGACGAAAACTTCTTCGGTCTCGCGGCGATTTTCATTACCGTTTACGTGTTGATCGTGGCCTTTTCACTGCCCGGCGCCGCTGTTGCTTCGGTCACCGGCGGGTTTCTGTTCGGGCTGGTGGCCGGCACGGCGTTCAACGTGATCGCCGCCACCATCGGCGCCAGTCTGATCTTCATCGCTGCCCGCGCCGGGCTGGGTGAAGTGCTGATGGCAAAGATGGAGGCCTCGGACGGGAAGCTGAAGAAACTGCAACAGGGCCTGCAGGAGAACGAGATCAGCGTGCTGTTCCTGCTTCGCCTTGTGCCTGCAGTGCCGTTCTTCGTGGCCAATCTGCTGCCCGCGCTGGTGGGCGTGCGGTTCTTCAATTTCCTCTGGACCACGGCAGTGGGCATCATTCCGGGGGCGATCGTTTTCACCTGGATCGGCGTCGGCGTGGGCGAGGTTTTCGACCGGGGCGGAATGCCCGACCTGTCGCTCTTGTGGTCGCCCCAGGTGTTGGGGCCAATCCTGGGCTTGGCGGCGCTGGCGGCACTGCCTATCGTGATCCGAACTCTGCGCGGCAAGAAAGAGATCTGATCCATGGAACGCATCAAGACCGATATCCTGGTCATCGGCGCCGGGTCGGGCGGCCTGTCCGTCGCCGCAGGCGCCAGCCAGATGGGGGCGGATGTCGTCCTGCTGGAAGGCCACAAGATGGGTGGGGATTGCCTGAATTTCGGCTGCGTGCCGTCCAAAGCGCTGATCGCCAGCGCGAAGGCCGCCTATGGCCAGGCGCATGCGTCGCAATATGGCGTGGCCGATGTGACCCCTCAGGTCGACTATGCCGCGGCCAAGGATCATGTGCATGACGTGATCGCCCAGATCGCCCCGGTCGACAGCCAGGAACGGTTCGAAGGCTTTGGCGTGCGCGTGATCCGCGAATACGGCCGCTTCATCTCTCCGACCGAGGTGCAGGCCGGCGATCACATCATCACTGCGCGCCGTGTGGTGATCGCCACCGGTTCGCGCCCCTTTGTGCCGCCCATTCCGGGCTTGGATGAGGTCCCATACGAGACCAACGAAACGATCTTCGACCTGCGCGAGCGGCCCGACCACCTTCTGATCGTGGGCGGTGGCCCCATCGGCCTTGAGATGGCACAGGCGCACATCCGGCTGGGATCGAAGGTCACGGTGATCGAAGGGGCAAAGGCGTTGGGCAAGGATGACCCGGAACTGGCGGCCATCGTTCTGGACAGCCTGCGCGCTGAAGGGGTGGAGATTGCCGAGGATGCACAGGCCGAGCAAATCACCGGCAAAGCGGGCGCCATCCGGATCGAAACGGCAGACGGGCGCACATTCACCGGCACACACCTGCTGATGGCGGTTGGGCGCAAGTCGAACACCGAAAAGCTTGATCTGGACAAGGCCGGGATCAAGACCACCAAAACCGGTATCAAGGTAGATGACCGCCTGCGCACCACGAACAGGAAGGTCTATGCCATCGGCGATGTGGCAGGCGGGCTGCAATTCACCCATGTGGCGGGATATCATGCGGGCGTCATCATCCGCTCGATGCTGTTCGGCCTGCCGTCAAAAGCCAAGACATCGCATATTCCCTGGGCCACCTATACCGATCCCGAACTGGCCCAGATCGGCCTGACCGAGGCAGAGGCGAAGAAAAAGCACGGACCCGCCATGGATGTGGCCCGGTTCGAATATCACCACAACGATCGCGCCATTGCCGAACGCAAGACCAAGGGCCTGATCAAGGTGATGGTTCTCAAAGGCCGCCCCGTTGGGGCGTCGATCGTCGGCCACCAGGCGGGCGAGTTGATCAACCTCTGGGCTCTGGCCATCGCCAATAACCTGAAGATGAGCCAGATCAGCGCCATGGTCGCGCCTTACCCCACGATCGGCGAAATCAACAAACGCGCTGCAGGGGCCTATTTCACACCGCGTTTGTTTGATAATCCCAAGGTCAAGCGGGTTGTCCGGTTCATTCAGCGCTGGATCCCGTAGGTTAAGGTAGGCGGTCCATGCTCAATTCGCTGTCGGGCAGATTTCTGATCCTCACGGTCATCTTCGTGATGCTGGCCGAGGTTCTGATCTTTGTTCCGTCCATCGCGCGCTTCCGCGAGGATTTCCTGCGCGACCGGCTTGAACGCGCGCAGATCGCGTCGCTTGCCCTTTTGGCCGATGACATGCTCACCAGCGAGCTTGAGGCCGAACTTCTGGAAAACGCCGAGGTGTTCAACGTCGTCCTGCGCCGGGACGAGATGCGCCAGCTTGTGCTGTCATCACCCATCCCGCACCCGATCGAACTGACGGTCGATCTGCGCGACCCGGGTGCGTTCGAACTGATCCGCGATGCCATGCGCCGTCTGGGCAAGCCGCAACCCGAAGTGATCCGCGTGATTGGCGCGCCGGTGCGTGACGCGGGCCTCCTGATCGAGGTCGCGATGGACAGCGCCCCCCTGCGTGCGGCGATGATTGATTATGGTGTGCGCATTCTGGCGCTGTCGGCTGTGATCTCGATCTTCACTGCGGTCCTTCTCTTTGTCGCGGTGCGGCTGTTGCTGGTGGTGCCGATCAAGGGCGTGGTCGGCTCCATGCAGCGCTATGCCAGCGCGCCCGAAGACGCCCGGCGCATCATCAAACCCACCGCCAGCGTGCGCGAGCTGCGCGAGGCGGAAGAGGCGCTGAACCAGCTGCAGACCGAACTGACCCAGGCCCTGAAACAGAAAGAACGCCTGGCCCAATTGGGGGGCGCGGTTGCCAAGGTCAGCCATGACTTGCGCAATATTCTCACGTCTGCCCAGCTTTTCACCGATCGGATCGAAAGCAGCGAGGATCCCCTGGTGCGCCGGATGGCGCCGAAGCTGGTGAACTCGATCCGCCGTGCGGTGTCGCTGTGCGAAAGCACGCTGGCCTTCGGCAAGGCCGAAGAACCCGCACCCACGCTGACCCTGTTCCAACTGATCGACATCGTGTCGGACGTGTTGGACAGCGAAAGGCTGGCCGACGGCAGTGACGATATCAGTTTCGCCGAAGACATTCCGTCGATGATGACCGTGCGCGCCGATCCCGAACAGCTGTTCCGCGTGGTCTCCAACCTTGTGCGCAATGCACGCCAGGCCATCGTCAATTCCGGCCAGCCCGGAGAGATCAATGTCAGCGCCCATGAAGACGAAGACGCCTGGTGGATCGAAATCGCCGATACCGGCCCCGGCCTGCCCCCCAAAGCGCGCGAATACCTGTTCACCCCCTTCCAGGGCGGTGCGCGCAAAGGTGGTTCGGGCCTGGGCCTTGCCATCGCCGCAGAACTGGTCCGCGGCCATGGCGGCACGCTTGAGCTGAAGAAAACCGACGAGACAGGCACCGTCTTCGCCATCTGTCTGCCAAAGGGTGACGGCGCGGTCTGATCTTGTTGAATTGAGGGGTTGCAAAGCGCCGCCCCCGGGTCTACATCACCGCCTCAGTGGACCGATAGCTCAGCTGGATAGAGTACTTGACTACGAATCAAGGGGTCGGGGGTTCGAATCCTCCTCGGTCCGCCACTTTCTCACTTTCGCATATTTGACGGTCGTTAACGGGTCGATCTCGGGCCCTGTCTGCCTGTGGTGGTGACGTTCCGGGGCGCCGGGCATCCGGCCCAAACTTGTACCTTAACGTCCTTCCCGACGTGACAGGGTGGCCAGCAGCCTGTCATCTTCGCCGATTAATGCCAGTACCTGGTCGGTCGCGGCCACACGCCGGCTGTTTGCGAGCGCGGCCATGAAAGCGGGCTCCACCTGGCCCCCGGGTCCGGAGCAGGCCCGTTTGGTCATGGCCAAGGGACCAAAGCTCATCTGCGTGAAACTGCTGTCGTACCGGCCACTGAACCGATTGCAGCCGCCGTTGCCGCCCGCAGTCCCGTCCGGTTCAAAGCGCAGCCACGCCTCTGCCTCGACGGGTGTGCCGTCCAGATCGCGCAGCACCCATTCCGTCTCTGACAAATCTGTCAGGCGCTGGGCGGCATCTGCCCGCTCAGGCGGGTTGCCTTCGCTCAGATACCGCTCGGATGACCAGCCGATGACCCGATCATGTCCCACAAGGCACCAGGTCCGCCGGGCGGCAGCCGCGCGTTCTTCAGCCGTGGCGTTCTGCCATTCGCCAAACGACAATCCGCCCACGCATCCGAATGACATGACGCCATCCGCACCAGCGGGAATTCGCCCCACGATATCCCCCCGCACCGAGGGCAGCGTTCGCATGTTCAGCACGTCATCCGACGCCACCCCTGTCACTCGCAGGTAATCCGGGCCATCCGCCGTCGCATGGACCAAGGGCGCAAAAAAGATCGCAGCGCAGATCAGGGCAGGGCGGGTCGGAAAGGAAAGGGTCATTGGCACGGTCTTTCAAATCGTCACATGATAACCTGCCCATGCAAGGCAGGGCTGAACAAGACCCTAACATGATTCTTGACCTGCGGGCGCGTTCCTGCCCATTTCCCCCAAGCGCGTCACCACGCCCCACCCAAGGGGCATGGACCGGGCGCGTTCGGTATACTATTGCATGCCGAAAATCGTAGCCAAGGCGTGAGACTCATGACCGACCAGACCACACCCGACATCATCTATACCAAAGTCGACGAAGCGCCCGAGCTTGCCTCGGCCTCCCTTCTGCCCATCATTCAACGTTTTGCCTCTGCCGCTGGCGTCAGCGTGGGTACCCGCGATATCTCGCTTGCCGGGCGCATCCTGGCGGCATTTCCCGAAAGTCTGACCGATGATCAGAAGCAAAGCGACGATCTGGCCTGGCTGGGAGAGCTGGTGAAAACGCCCGAGGCCAACGTGATCAAACTGCCGAATATCTCGGCCTCGGTCCCGCAGCTGGTCGCGGCGATCAATGAACTGCAGGGCCAGGGCTATGCCATTCCCGATTATCCCGAAAGCCCCTCGTCGGACGCCGAAAAAGACGCCCGCGCGCGCTATGACGCGATCAAGGGGTCTGCGGTGAACCCGGTTCTGCGCGAAGGCAACTCCGACCGCCGCGCAGCCAAGGCGGTGAAGGCGTTCGCGCAGGCCAACCCGCACCGAATGGGGGACTGGACGGCAGACAGCAAGACGCGCGTGGCCTCGATGTCGTCGGGCGATTTCCGGTCAAACGAAGTGTCGGCCACGCTGCCCGGCGCAGCGACCGCGAAAATCGTCCATGTGGCCGCGGATGGCACCGAAACCGTGCTGAAAGACGGCGTCAGCTATCCCGCCGGCACCGTGGTGGACGCGACTTTCATGTCCGCCAAGGCGCTTGATGCGTTTCTGGAAAGCGAGATCGCCAAGACCAAGGAAGAAGGCACGCTCTTCTCGCTGCACATGAAAGCCACGATGATGAAGGTGTCCGACCCGATCATCTTCGGCCACGCGGTTAAGGCATTCCTCGCCCCGGTGTTCGACCAGTTCGGCGACCGGATGAAAGCGCTGGGCGTGAACCCCAATTCCGGACTGGGCGACCTTCTGGCGCGCGTGAAGGGCGAGGCCGATATCATGGCCGCCATCGACGCCTGCATGGCCGACCGCCCGCCATTGTATATGGTCGACAGTGATCGCGGCATCACCAACCTGCATGTGCCGTCGGACGTGATCATCGACGCCTCCATGCCCGCACTGATCCGCGCGGGCGGCAAAGGCTGGGGCCCCGACGGGAAAGAGCATGACGCCAATTGCGTCATCCCCGACAATTCCTATGCCCCGGTCTATGACGAGACGATCAAGTATTTCAAAGAAACCGGCAAGCTGGACCCGGCCACCGCAGGCACGGTCCAGAACATCGGCCTGATGGCACAGAAGGCCGAGGAATACGGCTCCCACCCCACCACCTTCGAGATCCCCGCCGATGGCACGGTCAAGATGATCCTCGACGATGGCACGGTGCTGCATCAGCACAGCGTTGAAGCAGGCGACATCTGGCGCTCGGCCTCGGCCCGCAAGGCGCCGATCGAAGACTGGGTGAACCTTGCCATCGACCGCCAGCGCGCCGAAGGCTGCGAGGCGATCTTCTGGCTGGACGCAACTCGCGCCCATGACGCGGAGCTGATCAAATACGTCACGCCGGTTCTCGAGGCGAAAGGCGTGGCCGACAAGTTCAAGATCATGGCCCCTCGCGAGGCGACGCGGGCCACGCTGGAGACAATCCGCAGGGGCGAAAACTCCATCGCGATCACGGGCAACGTGCTGCGCGATTATCTGACCGACCTCTTCCCGATCCTCGAACTGGCCACATCGGCCAAGATGCTGTCGATCGTGAAACTGATGCAGGGCGGCGGGTTGTTCGAGACCGGTGCAGGCGGCTCCGCACCGAAACACGTGCAGCAGCTGATGGAAGAAAACCACCTGCGCTGGGACAGCCTGGGTGAATTCTGCGCGCTGGGGGAAAGCTTCAAATTCCTGGCCGACGCCAAGGGTAACGCCAAGGCGCGGGTGCTTGGCGAAGCGGTCGAGGCCGCAACGCAAGGCATTCTTGACCACGGGCGCAGCCCGGGCCGCAAGGTGGGCCAGCCCGACAACCGCGACAGCCATTACTGGTTTGCGCGTTACTGGGCCGAAGCGCTGGCGGCGCAATCCGACGCCGCCGATCTGGCAGCCGAGTTTGCCCCCGTTGCCAAGGCCCTGGCCGATGGGGAAGAGGCTATCGTGAGCGAGCTGGCCGCAGTGCGTGGCAAACCTGCTGATCTTGGCGGGTATTATCACGCTGACCCGGCCAAGGTCGCCGCGGTCATGCGCCCGTCTGCCACTTTGAACGCGATCATCGGCTAAGGGGGTGTTCAAGGCTTTTCGAAAAGCCTTGAACACGTTTTTTCGAAAAAACGTATCAAGCGCCTTTCAAGGCGCTTGAGCAAGGCGGTTCGAACCGCCTTTTGCCTTCACATCGGCCTGCGCGCATGGTCCTTTTCCAACGGGAGGACCATGCCATGCAAACACTCACATACGGAAAAGACGACCGCATCGCGCGGATTACGCTAAACCGGCCAGAGGTAATGAACGCGATCAACAACGAAATGCCAGGCGAAATCGCCCAGGCCGTCGCCCGCGCCGATGACGACCCGGATGTGCATGTCATCATCCTGTCTGGAAATGGTCCGGCCTTCTGCGCCGGCTATGACCTGACCTATTACGCCGAGGCAAACGGATCAAACAACGTCACTCAGGACATGCCTTGGGATCCGATCAAGGACTATCGGTTCATGTGGGCCAACACCCAACACTTCATGGCGCTCTGGCGGGCAATGAAACCGGTGATCTGCAAGATCCATGGCTATGCTGTGGCGGGCGGGTCCGATATCGCACTGTGTTCCGATATGGCGATCATGGCCGAGGATGCTCAGATCGGTTATATGCCCACCCGCGTCTGGGGATGCCCGACAACGGCCATGTGGGTGTATCGGCTGGGTCCTGAGAAGGCCAAGCGCATGCTGTTCACCGGTGACAAGATCACCGGGAAAGAGGCCGCCGAAATGGGCCTGGTGCTCGAGGCCGTGCCCTCTGACCGTCTAGATGACCGGGTCGAAGAACTGGCCGCAAGAATGGCCAGCGTGCCGATCAACCAGTTGGCCATGCAGAAACTGGTGATCAATCAGGCCATAGAACAAACCGGGTTGATGCAGACACAGCGCCTTGCGACGGTCTTTGACGGGATCACCCGGCATTCTCCGGAAGGGCTGAATTTCAAGGCGCGGGCCGAAGAAACCGGTTGGAAGCAGGCCGTCACGGACCGGGACGAAGGGACATGGGACTGGACCGCGAACGCACCGCTGCCCCGTCGCAACAGATAGGCCACGTTGGATATGGGGGCGGGAACAAGAGGGCGCGCGACACCTACGCCCTCAATACCGCCGGTTGACAGCGCCGCGTGCGATGGCGCGTGATTTCTGCTGTTCGCGCAGAAAGACGAACAGACCCGATCCGATGATCAGCGCCATGCCGATCCAGATCTCCCACTGGGGAAACTCTGCAAACACCGCCCAGCCCCAGAACACTGCCAAAGGCAGGCCCAGATATTCGAAGGGCGCCACCGTGGCCGCATCCGAAAGGCGATAGGCCTGGCTCAGGCAATATCCCACGATGGCTGAATTCAGCCCCAGCCCGATGAAATAGATCCAGTCGCCCTCGGCGGGCCAGACCCAGGCACGCAGCAGGAAGATCAGGCTTTGGTTCTCGACCCCAACTGCAAAACGCCCATCCCCCGCCACCAGCCAGAACCCCGCCGCCGCCAGAATGAACATCAGCTGCACATAAACCGACAGCGCGCTCGCCTTGCTTTCCACGCCCAGCTTCCGCGTCAGGATCTGGTTCAGCGCATAGGTCAGCGCCGACAAGACCGGCAAAAGCAGCACGATCCGGCTGACCTCCAGCTCGGGCCCGCTGGCCCAGGGGCGCTGCATGATCACAACGCCCGCAAATCCCACCAGCACGGCACTCAGCCGCAGGGGCCCCACTTTTTCGCGCAGCAGCGGGATCGACAGCAACGTGATGAACAGCGGGGCCGCAAAGAAAAGCGCCGTCGCATCGGCCAGCGGCAGCACCGCCAGCGCGGTGAAATAGGTCATGTTGGCAATCACCAGAAGCGCGCCACGCACCGCGTGCAGACCGGGGCGGCGGGTCTTCAGGATGCGCCAGCCCCCTTCCATCTGCACCAGCATCAGCGAAAAGACGATCCCGATGGCCGACCGCACAAAGACCATCTGGTGCAGCGGGTATTCGCCGGATAACGCCTTGATCAGCACATCATTCAGCGAAATCGCCACCATGCCCGCGGCGATAAAGGCAATGCCCCAGGCGGATGAGGTCTGAGTTGACTGTGTCACAAAACGGCTCCTTGCCGCCCTTGTCGCGCAGCCCCTGCGCCGCGGTCGCGTCTGTTTGCGACAGGCTTGGCGATTGCCGCGCGGTAGAGTAGACCGAACATGAAGACAGGAGGACCGCCCCATGAAGATGCAGGACCAGCGCGAGATCAAAGCCCCGCGCGCCGTCGTGTTTGCCGCCATTCTCGACCCCGAAGTGCTGAAAGACTGCATCCCCGGCGCCAGCAGCGTGGAGGGCAATGTCTCGGACGGCTACGAGGCGGTTGTCACGCAGAAGGTGGGCCCGGTGAAAGCCACGTTCAAAGGCGCGGTTCAGATGTCGGAGATTGTCGAGAACGAGAAGATCACGATCACCGGCGAAGGCAAGGGCGGGGCGGCAGGCTTTGCCAAGGGCGGCGCTGTCGTGACGCTTGAGGAATTGGAGCCTGAACTGACGCGCCTGTCCTACGATGTCGAAGCGAAGGTCGGCGGCAAGCTGGCTCAGCTGGGCAGCCGGATCATCGACGGGTTCGCCAAGAAAATGGCTGATCAGTTCTTCGCCAATCTGCAGGAGGGTCTTGAAGGCCCGGCCGAGACGGCGGAAGCCGAAGCCGAAGAGGCCCCGAAAAAGGGTTGGCTCAAACGCCTGACTGGCAAGGATTGATCCGCGCGCTGGCGCACAACGCGCTCTCTCATTTCTGACATGGCCTTTCGCAACTGAACCAAATAGTTCAGCCTGCGATTTGGAAAGGTCTGTCATGTCGGCAATTGTGGAAATCAACGCGCTTCGGAAATCCTATGCGGATGGGTTCGAGGCGCTCAAAGGCGTCACCCTGTCGATCCTCGATGGGGAGATTCTGGCGCTGCTCGGCCCCAACGGCGCCGGGAAAACCACGCTGATTTCCACCATCTGCGGGATCGCACAGCCCACATCCGGCACGGTGCGTGTCGCGGGCCATGACATCATCGACGATTTCCGCGCCGCGCGATCGCTGATCGGTCTGGTGCCGCAGGAAGTCGCGCTGGAACCCTTTGAAAAAGTCATCAACACGGTGCGCTTTTCCCGCGGGCTGTTCGGCAAGCCCCGCAATGACGCCTATATCGAAGAGATCCTGAAAAAGCTCTCGCTCTGGGACAAACGCAACAACCAGATCAACGCGCTTTCGGGTGGCATGAAACGGCGCGTCCTGATCGCAAAGGCGCTGGCGCATGAACCGCGCGTGCTGTTTCTGGATGAACCCACCGCCGGGGTGGATGTCGAACTGCGCCGCGACATGTGGAACATCGTGGACGAACTGAAAGCCAGCGGCGTCACCATCATCCTGACCACCCATTATATTGAAGAGGCCGAAGCCATCGCCGACCGCGTGGGCGTCATTGCCAAGGGCGAATTGCTGCTGGTCGAAGACAAGGCCACGCTGATGCGCCAGATGGGCAAGAAGCAGATCCTTGTCCACCTCGCCGAAACCCTGACGGATATCCCCGCCGCGCTGGATCGCGATCGGGTCGAACTGGCCGAAGGCGGCACGGCGTTGCTTTACACCTACGACACCCGCGCTGACCGCACGGGGATCACGCAGCTGCTGAACGATGTGGCCGCCAGCGGCCTGACGCTGCGCGATGTGGAAACCCGCCAATCCAGCCTTGAGGAGATCTTTGTCGACCTCGTCAAAGACGCGCAGGAGGACGCCGCATGAACCCGACCGCCATCCTTGCCATCTATAAATTCGAGATGGCGCGCTTTTTCCGCACGCTGACGCAAAGCTTTCTCTCGCCGGTTCTGTCGACCTCGCTTTATTTCGTGGTCTTCGGCGCCGCGATCGGCTCGCGCATCGATCAGGTCGATGGCGTCAGCTATGGCGCGTTCATCGTGCCGGGGCTGGTGATGCTCAGCGTGATGACGCAGGCCATCTCCAACGCGTCATTCGGCATCTATTTCCCGAAATTCATCGGCACGATCTATGAACTGCTCTCGGCCCCGGTGAACTTTCTGGAAATCGTCTGCGGCTATGTGGGCGCTGCAGCCACCAAGGCGCTGTTCATCGGGGTCGTGATCCTTGTCACCTCGTATTTCTTTGTCGATCTGCAGATCCAGCACCCGCTGGCGATGGTGGCGTTCCTGCTGCTGACCTGCCTCAGCTTCGCGCTTCTGGGCTTTATCATCGGGATCTGGGCAGGCAGTTTCGAACAGCTGCAACTGGTGCCGTTGATGGTGATCACGCCGCTCGTCTTTCTGGGCGGGTCGTTTTACTCGATCTCGATGCTGCCGCCGGTTTGGCAGACGATCTCGTATTTCAATCCGGTGGTCTATCTGATCTCGGGCTTCCGCTGGTCCTTCTATGGGCTGGCCGATGTGCCCATCGGCCTGTCTCTTCTGGCCATTGGCGGCTTTACCCTGGCCTGCATGACGGTGATCTGGTGGATCTTCAAAACCGGCTGGCGCATCCGCAGCTAAGCGTTCTGCCGTGTCCCGGATGCCGGGGCGTGGCAAAAATGCAAAATCATGCGATGATTGGCAAAACCGGTCCTTTCATCTGACACCCCCGCCTTGTTTCGCCCCTGATGGCATTCTACATGGGGGTGAATGAAACGCTGGCTGCCCTTCATAAAAACCGATCCGCGCGTTGCCGTTGTGCGCCTCTCCGGTGCTATTGGCATGCCCGGCCGTGGCTCGCTCAGCGATGCCACTGTCGGCCCTCTTCTGGAAAAGGCCTTCCGCAAAGGCAAACCAGATGCCGTCGCGCTTGAGATCAACTCGCCGGGCGGATCGCCGGTGCAATCGTCACTGATCGGATCGCGCATTCGCCGACTGGCGGAAGAAACCGAAACCAAGGTCTACGCCTTTGTCGAAGACGTGGCCGCATCCGGCGGGTATTGGCTGGCCGCCGCCGCGGATGAGATCTGGGCCGATGACAGTTCGGTCCTGGGGTCCATCGGTGTGATCTCGGCCAGTTTCGGCGCGCATGAATTCCTGGCTAGGCAGGGTATCGAGCGGCGTGTCTATACCGCCGGCAAGTCGAAATCCATGCTGGACCCCTTCCGCCCCGAAAACCCCGAGGATGTGGAGCGCCTGAAAGCGATCCTCGAAGACATCCACACCAATTTCAAGGATCATGTCAGCACCCGCCGCGCAGGCAAACTGCCCGAGGACCAGGATCTTTTCACCGGAGAGATCTGGCTTGCCAAACGCGCCAAGGACCTGGGCCTGATCGACGGGATTGGCCACCTGAAACCCAAGATGCAAGAGGTCTTCGGCAAAAAGGTCACCTTCCGCCGTTACGAAGTGAAAAAACCCCTGTTCCAGCGCTTTGGCGCCCGCGTGATCGAAGACGCCTTCACAGGGATCGAGGAGCGGGCGGAATTCGCCCGTTTTGGCCTCTGACGTGATACTGAAGATCGTCTCTCTCTTCCTGATCTTCATGGCTGTGCTGGCCATGTTCGGAAAGCTGCGCCTGCCGGGGCTGAAACGCCTGCAATCGGCCAAGTGCCGGTCCTGCGGGCGGTATCGCATTGGCAAGGGGCCATGCCCCTGCGGCGCCGGAGGGAAGGGCGCATGATCCCCTGGCTGCTGTCAGGCCTTGGATTGGTAATCCTGCTTCTGGCCGGGGACAGCCTGGTCAAAGGGGCGGTGAACCTGTCGCTGCGGCTGGGCATTCCCGCCCTGATCGTCAGCCTGACCATCGTGGCCTTCGGCACCTCTGCTCCTGAGCTTTTGATCTCGGTCAAGGCCATCATGGACGAAGCGCCGGGTATCGCGCTGGGCAATGTGGTGGGGTCGAATACCGCCAATATCCTTCTGGTGCTGGGCATCCCCGCGATCCTAGCCCCGCTGCACACCAGCACCTGCGACAGCAGAAAAACCTATGTCTTCATGCTGGCCGCATCTGTGCTGTTTATCGCGCTGGCCTTCATGGGCACTTTCACCTGGATCAGCGGTCTGATCCTTCTGTCTGCCCTGGCCTTTGTGCTGTTCGATGCCTTCCGCGATGCGCGTGCGCATCAGCAAGCGGGCGAAGCGGTCGAACTGGATCTGGAGGAACTGGAAGGCGCCGACCCCGAAATGCCCGTCTGGCAAGTGGCGCTGTATCTGGCGCTGGGTCTGATCGGACTTCCGCTGGGGGCCGATATCCTGGTCGACAATGCCACCATTATAGCAAAGCAATATGGCGTCAGCGACACCGTGATCGGACTGACGCTGGTGGCGATCGGCACATCCCTTCCCGAACTGGCCACCACTGTTATGGCCGCCCTGCGTCGGCAAGCCGATGTGGCGCTGGGCAATGTGATCGGATCGAACATGTTCAACCTGCTGGCCATCATCGGCATCGCCACGCTGGTTGGCCCGATCCCGGTCGATCCATCCTTCCTGCGTCAGGACTTGTGGGTGATGCTGGCGGCCTCGCTGGTGATCCTGCCCTTTGTTTTCCTGAAAAAGGATATAACGCGCATCTGGGGCGTTGCCTTGACCGCGGCCTATGTGGCCTACCTTGCAGTCGTACTGATCTAAGCAGGACCAACCAAGATGACAAAAGCTTTGGTAACCGGCGCGGGCAAGCGTCTGGGGCGGGCAATGGCCCTCTATCTGGCAGGGCGTGGCTTTGACGTGGCCATCCACTATGCCACCTCGGACGTGGACGCGCGCGAAGTGGCGGACCAGATCACCGCCATGGGCCGCCGCGCCATCACCTGCCAGGCCGACCTGCTGGACGAAGGGCAAACCCAGGCACTTCTGTCCCAGGCGTCAGAGGGGTTGGGCGGGCCAATCACCTGCCTGATCAACAACGCCTCGATTTTTGAGTATGACAACATCACATCGGCCACACGCGACAGCTGGGACCGCCATCTGGAAAGCAACCTGCGCGCGCCTTTCGTTCTGACCCAGGCCATGGCCGCCCAGGGGCTTGAGCCCGCTGTGGACGAGAACGGCGAACCGCAGGCCAGCGGGCTGATCGTCAATCTGATTGACCAGCGGGTGCGCAAACTGACGCCTGAATTCATGACCTATACCATTGCCAAGATGGGCCTTTGGGCGATGACGCAAACCACCTCGCAGGCGCTTGCCCCCGCGATCCGCGTCAACGCGATTGGCCCTGGCCCGACAATGCAGGGCGTGCGTCAGACAACAGATCATTTCGCCCGCCAACGGGCAGCGACGGTGCTGAAACGGGGTGCTGATCCCGAAGGGATCTGCGCCGCGCTTGGCTATTTCCTGGATGCGCGCGCGGTCACGGGCCAACTGCTATGCGTGGATGGGGGCCAGCATCTGGTCTGGGAAACGCCTGACGTGCTGGGGGTTGAATGACAGGTAATGCTGCATCTGCGCATCAAGTTTTGCACCGGTTTAAGCGTGGTTACCAAGCTGTTACAAAAAGTTTAATATTTTCAACCATTTGTAAGCATCACAAAAAAGTATCGTTTAAGATCAAGGGCTTGGAATTGCGCCCAATTTTTGTGCAATTTAACGAAATCACCGGAAATCAAAGAAAAATTCCCGGTGCCCCAAACATATCATCAGAGTTATCCACAGCTTTCGTGGAAAGCTTTAGTCTTGAACAATGTGCCTCAAGATTGCAGCCGCAGCATGAGAATCATATGACAGTCTCATGACCGCGCAAACCTCACCCCAGGATCAGACCGGATCGCCCCAGGCGGTCACGGGCCATGCCTGCATCCAAAGCTATCTCAAGACGCTGGACAGCTCTCCGGGTGTTTACCGGATGCTGGATGAACAAAGCCGCGTTCTCTACGTGGGCAAGGCGCGCAACCTGCGCGCGCGGGTGTCGAACTATGCCCGCCCCTCGGGCCATTCCGCGCGCATTGCCCGGATGATCCGCGAAACCGCTTCGATGATGTTTCTGACCACCCGGACCGAGACCGAGGCGCTTTTGCTGGAACAGAACCTGATCAAGCAGCTCAAGCCGAAATACAACGTCCTGCTGCGCGACGACAAAAGCTTTCCCAACATTCTGGTGGCCAAGAACCACGCCTATCCGCAGATCAAAAAACACCGCGGCGCGAAGAAGGAAAAAGGCGCCTATTTCGGCCCCTTCGCCAGTGCGGGTGCCGTGAACCGCACGCTGAACCAGCTGCAGAAGGTGTTCCTTCTGCGCAACTGCACCGATGCGATGTTCGAAAGCCGGTCGCGGCCCTGTCTGCTTTACCAGATCAAGCGCTGTTCAGGCCCTTGCGTCGGCCTTATCAGCCCCGAGGATTACGCCAAAAGCGTCAAGGATGCCGAAAACTTCCTGACAGGTCGCTCCACCCGCGTGCAGGAGGATCTGGCCAAGCAGATGCAGGAGGCCTCCGACGCGATGGAGTTTGAACGCGCCGCCGCCCTGCGTGACCGGATCCGCGCGCTGACGCAGGTGCAGACCGCCCAGGGCATCAACCCGCGCGGAGTGACCGAGGCGGACGTGATCGCGCTGCATCTGGAAAACGGGCAGGCTTGCGTGCAGGTCTTCTTCATCCGCGCCAACCAGAACTGGGGCAACCGCGATTTTTACCCCCGCGTGGGGGCCGATATCGACGAGGGCGAGGTGCTGGAAGCCTTCCTGGGCCAGTTCTATGACGCCAAGGAACCGCCCCGTCAGGTGATCCTCAGCCACGAGATCGAAAACCCCGATCTGATGCAGGACGCACTGTCCCAGAAACTGGGCCGCAAGGTCGAAGTGCTGGTGCCCCAGCGCGGCGAAAAGGCCGAGCTGATCGAAGGTGCGCTGCGAAACGCCCGCGAAAGCCTCGCCCGCAAGATGGCCGAAACCGCGACCCAGGCCAAACTGCTGAAAGGCCTGGCCGAGGTGTTCGATCTGGACGCCCCCCCGCAACGGATCGAGGTTTATGACAACTCCCACATCCAGGGCACCAACGCCGTGGGCGCGATGATCGTGGCTGGCCCCGATGGGTTCATGAAGAACAGCTATCGCAAATTCAACATCCGCGGCGATGACCTGACGCCCGGCGACGATTTCGGCATGATGAAAGAGGTGCTGAACCGCCGCTTCGCCCGCCTGATGAAGGACGACCCCGACCGCGAGAAAGGCCAATGGCCCGACCTGCTGCTGATCGACGGCGGGGCCGGGCAGGTCAGCGCTGTCGCCCAGATCATGGCCGAACACGGGGTCGAAGACATCCCCATGATCGGCGTCGCCAAAGGCGTGGACCGCGACGCGGGCAAAGAAGAATTCCACCGCGTAGGCACGCGCCCCTTCGCGCTACGCCACAACGATCCGGTCCTCTATTTCGTCCAACGCCTGCGGGACGAGGCGCACCGCTTCGCCATCGGCACCCACCGCGCCAAACGCGCCAAGGCCGTGGGCGCAACCCCTCTGGACGAAATCGCGGGAGTGGGGGCCGCGCGCAAACGGGCGCTTCTGGCGCATTTCGGGTCGGCCAAGGCGGTCAGCCGCGCGAATCTGGCCGATCTCAAGGCCGTGGATGGCGTGTCAGAGGCTTTGGCCGAAAAGATCTACGACTTCTTCCACGACCGGGGATAGGCGGCACGCGGATCCAACCGCACTATGCCTCGTGGCGGTGCACAATCACGGTAAAGCCTTCTGCCTCGGTCGGCGGTGCAAAATTTCGCGCGAAACGGTGAAACATATCTTCAGATGGGGCAAAGGGGTGATCGCCGCGTGCGTTCCTCTCTCGCAGGCGGGCAAGGCAGATCTCATCCGGCACGTCCAGCACATGCATCTGGTGGTCCGCCCCTGTTGCCTCCAGCAGATCGCGCATCCATTCACGTTGCTCCACCGTATTGGCAGGAAAATCCAGAACCACAGACAGGCCTTCGCGCAGAAGCGCCTGAATATGCGGGGTCATCGCGTCGCGCAGTTTCGCAGCGAAGTGTACGTAGTCCGCGCCCGTGCGCATCTGATCGCCGAAAAGCGGGGCAAGCCAATCATCCTCGCTGAGGCGCACGGTACCCTCGGCCTTGGCCAAGCGGGCACAAAGCGTGGATTTTCCGGCGCCGATCTTTCCACAGACCATATGCAACATCGGGTTGGGCGAGGGCATGGCGGTCATTCCTTTCTGCATAGCTGCCGCAGGGCCTACGCGCTGAACCGGCCGATGAAAAGCCTCCCTTGCCCTTGGCGTCAAACCGCGCTTGTCTGACCGCGCAGGACAAAGGGCTCAGACATGGACATTCAACAAGGCTTCCCGCCACCCGAAGGCAAACGCGCCACGCTGGCAAACTGGCGCACCTCGCCCTTCAATCACTGGGCCTTCCACCATGTGCGCGAAATCGTGCCCTCGGCCCGTGTGGCGAATGACGCGGCCAACATCTGGCACCTGCCGGAAGGTGAGGTGGATCTGGGCGCGGCGGATCTGGGTCAGGCCATCTCGGGTGTGTCCACCGACGCGCTGGTGATCCTGCACAAGGGCAGGATCGTGCATGAGACCTATCGCAACGGCATGACGGCCTGCGATCCGCATATCCTCATGTCGGTGTCCAAATCCATGCTGGGTCTGGTCGCAGGCAGCCTGGTGGATCGGGGCGAGGTCGATGTGAACGCCCCTGTCACCGAATACCTGCCCGAATTGACCGGCACGGCATATGACGGGGCCACGGTCCGGCAGGCGCTGGATATGCAGGTAGGGGTACTTTTTGACGAGGATTACACCGCCACCACCGGACCAATCATCGAATACCGCAAGGCCGCGAACTGGAATCCTTTGGAACCCGGTGAAAGCGCCATGGATCTGCGCAGCTTCCAATCCCTTCTAACCGAACGCGATGGCGATCATGGGGATCGGTTCCACTATGTCTCTCCGGTCACCGACATGCTTGCGTGGCTGTTCGAACGTGCAAGCGGTGTGCGCTTTGCCGACCTGCTGTCCGAACGCCTGCTGAAACCGCTGGGCGCGGAACAGCCCGGTGACCTGACGGTGGACCGCATCGGCGGCGCCCGCGCGGCAGGGGGCTTTTGCATCACCGCCCGCGATCTGGCGCGCGTCGGGCAGATGCTGTTGCAGGATGGCGCGCGCGACGGGCGTCAGGTTCTGCCCGAAGCCTGGGTGCGCGACATCTGGGCCGGGGGCGACCCCGCCGCCTGGGCCAAGGGCGATTTCGCCGACCGTTTCCCGGAACCGGGCCGGTCCTACCGCGCCAAGTGGTATCACGTGCCGGGCGAGGGCGGGCCGATGATCCATGGTATGGGCATCCACGGACAGTACCTCTTTGCCTGTGCGGAAACGCAAACCGTGGTCGCGTGGTTTTCCTCGAACAACGACCCCACCAGCGACGCGGTCGGCGCGCATGTCTTTGCCGCCGTGGCCCGCATCCGCGACTGTCTGCGCTGATCCCTCTTCCGATGCCCGCGCGAAGCGGGTATTGGAGCGGTATGAAGTGGACCGTCCCAAATATCCTGACGCTTCTGCGTCTGCTCGCCGCCCCTGGCGTCGCGGTGATGTTCCTGTATTTCCACCGGCCTTACGCCGACTGGTTCGCTCTGATCCTGTTTCTGACCGCCGCCATCACCGATTGGTTCGACGGCTATCTCGCCCGCGCGTGGAAGCAGGAAACCAAGCTGGGCGCGATGCTGGACCCGATTGCCGACAAGGCGATGGTGGTGATCGCGCTTATGGTGATCGTGGGATATTCCAACCAGAACTGGACGCCGTGGTTCGTGCTGCCCGCAACCTTCATCCTGTTCCGCGAAGTCTTTGTATCGGGCCTGCGCGAATACCTGGGCGACACCGCAGGCACGCTGAAGGTCACGCCGCTGGCGAAATGGAAGACCACCGTTCAGATGTTCGCCATCGCCGTGCTGTTCGCCCAGGGTGTGTTCGAACATTACCTCGGCATGTCCGCCATGGGCATGGATCAGGCGCTGGTCGATCAGATCATGGCCGGTGAAGTCGAAGACCTGATGGGCCTGCGCTGGAAATTCGAAGGAATGCTCTGGTCGGGCTGGATCGGCCTCACGCTTCTGTGGATCGCCGCGGGGCTGACATTGCTCACCGGCTATGATTACCTGCGCAAAGCCATGCCCTACCTGAAAGAGACCCGCTGATGAATGTACTTTATTTCGCCTGGGTGCGCGAACGGATTGGCGTGCCACGGGAACAGGTCGACAGCCAGGCCAAGACCGTCACCGATCTGGTGGAAGAGCTGAAAGCGCGCGAGCCGCGATACGAGGCTGCCTTTGCCGATCTCAGCGCCCTGCGTGTGGCGGTGGACCAGCAGCTGACCGATTTCGATGCGCCGCTGGATGGCGCGCGCGAGGTGGCGTTTTTTCCGCCGATGACCGGGGGCTGACCCATGCGCATCGTCGTGCAGGAACAGCCATTCGATCTGGGTGCCGAAGCGTCTGCCTTTGCCTCGGGCCGCAGCGATATGGGCGCTGTGGTGACCTTCACCGGCATCGTGCGGGATCTGGCGCAGGGCGATCTGGATGTGATGGAGATCGAACATTACCCCGGCATGACCGAAGCCGCCCTGACCGACATCGCCAACCAGGCGCAGGGCCGCTGGGATCTGGGCGATGTGCTGATCATCCACCGCTATGGCCGGATGGCGCCGGGCGATCTGATCATGATGGTCGCCACGGCCTCCCCCCACCGCAAGGACGCGTTCGAGGCGGCGGAATTCCTGATGGACTACCTCAAATCCCGCGCGCCGTTCTGGAAGAAGGAACATACCCGGGGCGGGGCCTCATGGGTTGCGGCCAAGGACGAGGATGAAGAGGCGCTGGATCGCTGGTAACGAAAACGCCCGGCCGCTGCAGGCAGGGCCGGGCGTGTTGCAAAAAAAGCGGGGCGGCTTAGCGTGACGGGAAGCTGCTGGACGCCTGCGTGACATCCGGAATGGCCGAAGTATCCAGCCCCAGCATTCCGTTCAGCGCCTCCAGCGATTCCTGGTCCAGTTCCGCCACGTTGTTGGGCGCATAGGCGCGGGTCAGCGCGGCCAGCTGATCATCGCGCTGGTCATCCAGATCGTTTTCGACCTGCGCGATCTGCGCGGCAATGGCTTCCTGCTCGTTCTGGGCGGTCACGGTGGCGTCGATGCTGTCGGCCAGATCGGCCAGAGCCTGCGCATTGTTGGGGTCGGTGGGATCCAGCCCTGTCAGATCCGCCGCGATGGCCGCCAGATCATCGCTATAGCTGGATGAGTTGGGGTCCAGCGCGTCAATCGCATTGGCGATGTCATCGGCGGAAACCGTGGCGTTCTGGCTGATATTGTCGTCCACGAATTGCTCGGTCGTAGGCACGTTCTCATCCACCTGGCTCAGCAGGTCGTTCAACTCGTTCGTCAAGTCGATGACGCCCTGGGTCATCTGGGCATAGGTCTCGACCCGGCCCACGCGGCTGTTGGGCGCTGCATTGGCGCGGGCGGTTGCGCTGGCATGGGCGGCGTTCAGACCCTTGAGGCTGGATGCGATAGCCCCCCGCGCGGATTGTCCGTTGCCATTGGCATTGGCGCTGTTGCCATTCCCGTTCGACGCACTGGCCGAGGCCGCGCCACCATTGCCGTTGCCATTTCCATTGCCGCCATTCCCGCCGTTCCCGTTTCCGTTCCCGCCGTTGCCATTGCCCCCGTTTCCATTGCCGCCGTTGCCGCCATTGCCATTCCCGCCATTGCCATTTCCGTTTCCGTTATTGGCAGAGGCTTCCTTGGCCGACAGCGTCAGCGCAGTGACAGCCAGCGTATAGGGGGCGGAAAATACAGCGGCCGCCAGAACGGCCGACACAAGAGGACGAGACAGATTGCGCATGACAAAACGACCTTTCGGTTGTGTGATATGAATGTGATAACCCGAACCATGGTCCGGGACACGCAAGGGCACTTGCCCGTCCGATCCCGGTAAAAAAAACACTGACCTTTGGTGATCCCGCTGGCCATACAAGCCGCAAGGGTCGCGGCGTCGCGTGGCACTATCGCGTTGCTTTTAAGAAATCGCAAATCAGAGTCGGCAAAAATCGGCCTGCATCCTGAGATGCGCCCGTTTCACCCTGTCGGATAATGAAAAATCGCCCGCGTTTCGCAGCGATCACGCCTGCCGGGCGCGCTCCAATTCACTGCGCAGCTCTTCGGCCTCGAACCGGGCGTCGCGCAGGCCTTCCATTGCAGCGCTCAGTTCCGCTTCGGTCTGGCTTAACTGATTGGTCAGCTCTGCCTCGCGCTGCTGCAGATAGGTGATGGCCTGATCGCGGGTTTCCTCGGCCTCGTGCAGCTCCTGGCTCATCCGATCCAGTTCCCCGATATCGGCGGACGAGACGCGCGAAAAGCGATGCACCAGCCAATTGGCGAACCAGCCCAGGGCGAAGGCCACGAACAGAATGATGGCTGTTGTCAGGATAAACTCAGTTCTGTTCATCGCTCGTTCCCTCGGCAGAGACGTCCGGGTCCTCTGCAATCTCGTCCAGTGTTTTTTGTGCTTCGGGAACCGACGGCTCGGGCCGGATCAGACGGAATTCGATCCGGCGGTTCGCCTCGCGCCCCTCTTCGGTGTCATTATCGGCAATGGGCCGGGTTTCACCATAGCCTTTTGCCGTGAAATTCGTGGTCAGGATGCGCCGCGCGCGCAATTCGTTCAGAACCGACTGGGCGCGTGCCTGGCTCAGCTGTTCGTTCATCACCTCGCGGCCCTGGCTGTCTGTGTGGCCCTGAATCTCGATCCGGATGTCGCCGCACTGGTCCAGAAGATCCGCAATCGCGTTCATCGTATCCAGAGAGCTTGCGGTGATCGTGGCCGATCCCGGCTCGAAGGTGATGCGGCCTTCGGTCATGATATCGGCAAGACCGGCTTCGCATTCCTCGGGCGTGGGCGGGATATCGGTGGGCGGGGGCGGCTCGCGGAAGATCACGTCGATCTCGAACCGCTCGGCGCCGCCCAGCTTGTCCGACAACAGCCCCGCGATGGCGGCATTGGCCCCTTCGTCATGGGTCATCCCCTGAACCGACACATTGTCAGGCGTCACGCGCAGCACGCCGTTTTCCAGTTTCGACAACGCCTCAAGACCCGACAGAACGCGCACCGGCCAGTCGGCAGGGAGCCCCTCGACCACCCGCGCGGCGGTATAGACGCTGGCCGATCCGAACCGCGCCTTGGCATAGCTGTCGGCCAGTTCGCGCAGGGCCGGATCGCTGAGCCGCCCGCGCAGCTGCACCAAGCCTTCGGGGCTGAGTGTTGCAGTGAATTCCGGCGGCCCTTCCACAGTTGCGTCCTGAGGCGGCGGCAGCGTGGCAAACAGGGCAAAGACATCCGGCAGGGCGTTCTCCAGCTCCCCCACGACGCGGTCGAACTGGGCTTGCGATGTGCCCTGCACGGCGGCCAGTGTGATGTCGGCATCCGAAAACGTGACCGATCCCGCGCCCAGCTCGGCCAGCGCGGCCAAAGCCAGCTCGGCCGCCTCGGCCCAGCGGGGGGTTGGCACGCCCATGCCCACGGTGCAGCGCGCTTCGCCCGTCAGCCCGGCCTGGACCGCGGCTTCCAGAATGCGCGCCTGCGCTTCTTCGTCCTGGGCGGAACAGGCGTCGAACCGCCCGCCCGTTTCATCCAGCACGAACCGCAGGGTGAAGGGTGTGATCACCGGACGCGGCGCCGCGATATCCATGGCCATGCGCAGAGCCGGGGGCACGCGGGCCTCCAGCAGCTTTTCCATTTCGGCCTTTTCCTCGGCGCTGTCGGCAATCGCGGTGATGTCGATCTGCCCCGCATCGACCGAAATCTTGGACCGCGGCAGCGCTGACAAAGCCGTCAGCGCGAAACCCAGCGCATCTTCCCAACCCGTCGGCGGCACGTAATCGGCGGTTTCCAGCAGGTCAGTAACCGGCTGGTCATCCACCAGCGCCTCCATCCGTGACAGGATCGCGGCCCGGTCGGTCGAGGCGGGGATCAACCCGATGATCGAAATCCCGCTGTCATTGCGCAGGATTTCGACCGAAAAGCGCGGGGCCACGATGCTGTCGGTGGCAGTCACGCCCATACTGTCGATGATACGCGCCGCACCCACCACGGTGCCGGTTGTGCTGATCGCCCGAAACCGGGCGGCCTCGGTCGGGGCTGTGCCCGACAGGGTCACGGTCAGACCATCGGCCTGCACTTCGGCCCATGTCATCTGCGCCTCGTCCAGCGTGCGGCGCACATTGATCTCGGAACTTTCCTCGATCACCCGGACCGAGAAGGACGCCGTCACAAGGCTCAGCACGGCTGCGCCGGTGAACATGGCAGTCACGATCAGAACAGAGGACAGGCGCATCGGCACTTTCGTCTTTAGGTTACAGGCGCTGCGGGCCCCATCCCGGGGTCTCGGGCAGGTTGATACGCCCTGCGCGCGACAGGCGCAATCACATCAGGATGGCGACGCACAGGAAGGCCAGCGGGATCAGCCCCGCATCCCGGTTCGACCGGAAGAGGTGAAGCAGGCGCTGGTGGTCGTCCATGTCCAGCCGGCGCAACTGCCAGGTCATGTGAAACCCCATGGCCCACGGGCCTGCCAGCGCGATCACCAGCACCAGAGGGTTCGCGTCAGGCATCAGCGCCAGCACGATTGCAGTCGCCAAAAGGACCAGCGTGCCCACCAGAAACCGCCTGAGCCAGGTGGGCGAGTTTTCGCCGAAAAGCCGCGCGGTGGATTTGATGCCGATCAGGGCATCATCCTCGGCATCCTGCAGGGCATAGATCGTGTCATAGAACAGCGTCCAGACGATCCCTGCCAGATACAGCACCACGGGCGCGGGATGCAGGCTGCCGGTATGCGCGGCCCAGGCCAGCAAAGCGCCCCAGTTGAAGGCCAGCCCCAAGAAGATTTGTGGCCACCAGGTGAAGCGTTTCGCAAAGGGATAGATGGCCACCGGAAGAAGCGACAGGATGCCCAGGCCAATTGCCGTGATGTTGAAGGTCAACAGAATCCCGAAAGCGATCAGCGCCTGCATGCACATCCAGATCACCGCGCCCTTGACGCTGACCTGGCCCGAGGGGATGGGCCGCGAAGCGGTCCGCGCGACCGACCCGTCAAAATCCCGATCGGTGATGTCATTCCAGGTGCAGCCCGCCCCGCGCATCAGGAACGCGCCAATCGCACAACCAAGCGCGATCCACGCATCCTCAAGCCAGGGCTGGCCATTATGCAGAATGGCCAGCGCCAGGCCCCACCAGCAGGGGATCAGCAACAGCCATGTGCCGATGGGCCGGTCTGCGCGGCTGAGCCTCAGATAGGGCCGCGTGGCGGCGGGCGCCCAGCGGTCGACCCAATTGTCTTTTACCGCATCCGCGACTTGTCCATCTGGTGTTGGCGCCTGGCCTTGCATATCTAAGGTCTCATGACTGCGAAAATCCGGCTTTATGTAGATCACCAGTTGGGGCAGGGGCAATCAGTTCCTTTGACGCGCGAGCAGGCGCATTACCTGTTCGGCGTGATGCGGCAGGGCGTGGGCAATACCGTGGCGCTGTTTAACGGGCGCGATGGCGAATGGCTGGCCGAGGTTGTTGACGCGGGCAAGCGCAGTGGGACGCTTTCCGTGACCACCCAGACCAAGCCCCTGCAGATGCCGCCCGATCTGTGGCTGTGTTTCGCACCGATCAAGAAGGCGCGCACCGATTTCATCGTGGAAAAAGCGGCCGAGATGGGGGCGGCGCGGATTATCCCCGTGCAGACCGATTTCACCAACGCCGAACGGATCCGGCAGGACCGGCTGCAGGCCCATGCGGTCGAGGCGGCGGAACAATGCGGCGGCACCTTCGTGCCGGAGGTGGCGGAGTTGCAAAAGCTCTCCCGCCTGCTGGATCACTGGCCCGAGGGCCGTCAGCTGATGTTCTGCGACGAGGCTGAGGTGGGCGCGGGCAAGACGCTGGCCGATGCTGGCCCCGGCCCCTGGGCCATCCTGATCGGGCCGGAGGGCGGGTTTTCGCAAGATGAACGCACCCGGCTGGTCGCGCTGCCTTTCGCCCATGTGGTCAGCCTGGGTCCGCGCATCCTGCGCGCCGATACGGCGGCTGTGGCGGCGATGACGGTCTGGCAACAGGCCTTGGGGGATTGGCAATGAGCTTTGTCCGCCCCGAAGCGCGCGCCACGCTCTGGCGCTTCCGCGAGATCCTGTCGGGTACGGGTCTGGGAGCGCTGGGCCTTTATCTGGCGGCAGGGCGCGGGCTGACCGTATGGCTGGGTTATGCCGCACTGGTCGTGGCGCTGGGCCTGATTGTCGTGGGATTTCAGCGCACCCGGTTTCGCACCGGTGGCGGGGGTCCGGGTGTTGTGGGCATCGACGAGGGGCAGATCGCCTATTTCGGTCCACTGTCCGGCGGGGTGATGGCCTTGGCCGATATGGAGCGGCTGACGCTGGACCCCACGGCCCAGCCCGCCCATTGGCTTCTGGAAAGCAAGGAACACCCCCCGCTTCACATCCCCGTGAACGCGGAAGGATCGGAAAAGCTGTTCGATGCTTTCGCGGCCCTGCCGGGGATCCGCACGGAACGCATGCTGGCCGAATTGCGCGGCCGAGCGACCTATCCGGTGGTGATCTGGGAACGGGCCTTGACCCGGCCGGTGCATCTGCGCCTCCATTGACACCCCGGCCATTTCGCCGCAGAGGTGGCGGGCAATGCGAAGACCAGGACCGGAGGCCCGCACATGTCTATCCCTCAATCTGGCGGTGGGCCGATCGAACGGCATGAGCAACTGGCCGAATACCTGGCCGCGGGCTGCAAGCCGAAAGACGCGTGGCGCATCGGGACCGAGCACGAGAAATTTGGCTATTGCAAAGACAGCCTGCGCCCGCTGCCCTATGACGGGGAGCGGTCGATCCTGGCGGTACTGGAAGGTCTGCGCGACAGTCACGGCTGGGCCCCGCTGGAAGAGGGCGGCAAGCTGATTGGCCTTACCAAGGATGGCGCCAATGTCTCGCTTGAACCTGGCGGGCAGCTGGAACTGTCCGGCGCGCCGCTGGAGACCATCCACGAGACCTGCGACGAGGTGAACGCGCATCTGGCCGATGTGAAGGACATTGCCGACAAGATCGGTGTGGGGTTCATCGGTCTGGGGGCGGCGCCGATCTGGACCCATGACGAGATGCCGATGATGCCCAAGGGCCGGTACAAGCTGATGGACGGCTATATGCAGAAGGTCGGCACCATGGGCCGGGTGATGATGCGCCGGACCTGCACGGTGCAGGTGAACCTGGATTTCAGCTCGGAAGCGGACATGGTGCAGAAGATGCGCGTGGCGCTGGCGCTGCAACCGGTGGCGACGGCGCTGTTTGCCAACTCACCGTTCTTTGAGGGCAAGCCCAATGGCCACAAAAGCTGGCGGTCGCGCGTCTGGCGCGACCTGGACAGTGACCGTACAGGGATGTTGCCCTTTGTCTTTGACGAGGGATTCGGGTTCGAGGCCTGGGTGCAATACGCCTTGGACGTGCCGATGTATTTCGTCTATCGCGACGGGGAATACATCAACGCGCTGGGCATGTCGTTTCGCGATTTCCTGAAGGGCGAACTGCCGGCGCTGCCCGGCGAAACGCCCACGCTGAGCGATTGGGCTGATCACCTGACCACGGTTTTCCCCGAAGCGCGGGTGAAGAAGTTTATCGAAATGCGCGGTGCGGATGGCGGCCCGTGGCGCAGGCTTTGCGCGCTGCCTGCGTTCTGGGTGGGCCTGATGTATGACCAAAGCTCGCTCGACGCTGCGTGGGATCTGGTCAAGGGCTGGACTTCGGCCCAGCGGGAGGCGTTGCGGATCGCGGCGAGCGAGGACGCTTTGCAGGCCAAGGTTGACGGGATCGACATGCTGGAGCTGGCGAAGGAGGTCGTTGCGATTTCGGACGCGGGACTGAAGGCGCGGGCGCGTCCCGGCGCGGGCGGTCTTGTGCCGGACGAGACGCATTTCCTCAATGCGCTGAAAGAAAGCCTGGAGAGCGGCAAAGTGCCTGCCGACGAGTTGCTCGAGCATTATCACGGCGACTGGAACGGCGATCTGACGCGGATCTACGCGGAATATTCGTACTGACGGGTGCCGGAAACTGACGCAGTTTCCGGCCAATTCCTGACGCATGAATTGGGGGAATTTGCGTCAAATTCCCCGTCTTTTCTGGGTCAGAAAAGACCTATCCCTTCTGGCCGATCCTGGGCTCTGTCCCGGCTTTCAGCCGCGAGATATTCGCGCGGTGCCGCCAGAAAACCAGCAGCGTGAGGATCGCGCCCACCAGAAGCGCCTGACCCTCTCCGAACGCAAAGGCATAGATGGTCGAGAACGACGCCGCCAGGATCGCGGCCAGAGACGAAATCCGCCTGAGCACCGCCACCGCAAGCCATGTCGCGCAGCAGGCCAGACCCACCGGCCAGGCATAGGCCAGCCAGATCCCCAGGAAGGTCGCCACCCCCTTGCCGCCCTTGAAGCCCAGCCAGACGGGGTAGCAATGCCCGATAAAGGCCGCCAGTGCCGCCAGTTGCACCGCGTCATCGGCCGCAAAGGCCCGCGCCAGAAGCACCGCGACTGCACCTTTCGCCCCATCCAGCAGCAGCGTCAGCGCCGCGGCCGTTTTGTTGCCCGTGCGCAGCACGTTGGTGGCACCGATATTGCCCGAGCCGATCTCGCGCAGATTGCCCAGACCCATCAGCCGTGACAGCACGACCCCAAAGGGGACCGAACCCAGCAGATAGCCGATCACGGCCCAGAGGATCAGCGTGGCGGTGGGAGAGATCAGCTCAGGCATGGGATGACCTTTCATAAACAGATTGCCCGGCCACATAGGTGGCCAGCACCCGGCCCTGCATGCGCTGGCCGTCAAAGGGTGTGTTTTTCGATTTCGACAGAAGCGTGGAGCGGTCCAGGATGAAAGGCACATCCGGATCGAACAGCACTAGATCCGCAGGTGCTCCGGCGGTGATCCGGCCCGAGGGCAGGCCCAGCCGTTTCGCGGGGTTGAGCGCCATGGCGCGAAACAGCTGCGGCAGATCAAGCTGACCTGCGTGGTAAAGGCGCATCGCGGCGGGCAGCAGCGTTTCGAGCGCGACGGCACCACTGGCGGCCTCTTCAAAGGGCAGGCGTTTGCTTTCCTCGTCCTGCGGCGTGTGCATCGACGAGATGATGTCGATCAGGCCCGATCCCACAGCCTCGACCACCGCCATCCGGTCGTCTTCCGAGCGGAGCGGTGGTTTGACTTTGAAGAAGGTCCGGTAATCGGCCACGTCCAGTTCGTTCAGCGTCAGATGGTGGATCGAAACGCCGGCGGTGATGTCAAAGCCGTTCTTCTTGGCACGCTCCAGCGCGGGCAGGGCGCGGGCGGTGGTGATCTGGTCGGCGTGATAGCGCGCGCCAGTCATTTCGATGAGCGCGACGTCACGATCCAGCCCCATGCGTTCGGCCATGGGTGAAACCGCCGGAAGACCCCGAAGCGAGGCGAATTTGCCCGAGGTGGCCGCCGCCCCCGCTGACAGGCCCGGTTCCTGCGGATGGGCGATGACCAGCGCCCCGCAGGAGCGGGCATAGGTGAGCGCGCGGGCAAAGACTTTGGTGTCGCGCACCACGTGGTCGCAATCGGTGAAGGCCACCGCGCCGGCGTCCATGAGAAACCCGATCTCGGTCATCTCCCGGCCTTCGCGCCCTTTGGTGAGCGCGGCCATGGGCAGGACGTTCACCGGGGCGGCCTCGTTCGCGCGGCGGCGGACGAATTCCAGCGTTTCGGGCGTGTCGGTGGCAGGCGTCGTGTCGGGGCGCGTGACCATGGTGGTCACCCCGCCCGCCGCCGCCGCCAGCCCGGCCGATCGGTAGCTTTCCTTGTGCCGTTCGCCCGGCTCGCAGACCTTCACACCGATATCGACGATGCCGGGGGCAAGGTACTTGCCGTTGCAGTCGATGACGGTTTCACCCTGTCCCAGCTCGGTCGGGCCGGTGCCGGTGGCTGCGATCACGCCATCGCGGACATGCAGCCAGCCGGTTGTGACGGTTCCGGCCTCGGGGTCAATGAGCCGGGCGTTTTCGAAAAGCAATGCGGTCATGGCAGCAAAATGTTTCGCGCGCGAAACATTCCTTCAAATTCAATATGTTCCGTTAACCCTTTGGTCATATCTCCTGGGCCTCTCATCCCGCGATCCAGACCATGACGCCCACGAAGGCAAACATCACGATCAGCACGATCATGGCGATGCGGCCTGACATCTTGGGATCTGGTTTGGGGTCCTGCATGGTTCAGAGCGCCTCCTTGATCCGGGCCCCTGTCGCCTTCGGGTCGGATTGATATTTGATCAGGTGCTTGTCGCCGCCATGGGTGACGATCTGAACATAGCCGAAAAGGCTGTTCACCTGTGCGATATCGGACAGCGTGATGCGTCGTTCGAAAGGACCGGTGAGAATGCCGTCGCTGATCTCCCACCGGGCGGCAAGTTCTTCCGAGGCCATGTACCAGCCGCGCAGCGCGATGGCGGCCAGACCTGCCACAGCGCCGGTCCAGACATGGGGATTGTCCATGATCCACAAGACCGCCATCGCGCCGCCCATGCCGATGGCGGCCATCCAGGCGTGATTGCGGATATAGGTCGCCCGATCGGGGGTGATGACCAGCGAAGCGCTCATGTGATCAGTACCCAGACAAGGGCCACCAGGGCTAGCATGACAACGGCGAAGATCGCCGCGCCCACCCGTTGGGAGCGGTAGCGTTCCGCGCGCGACGTGGGCAGGGGGCGCGAATGGAGTTTTGCCGCCTGGGACGGGATGGGGCCTGCGCCGGACCAGTCGGTTCCGGGCTGGTCGAAGCTGGCGATATGGGTGAGGCTTGCGGTTTCCCCCAGCGCGAAGGCCTTGCCCTGAAACGCGCGCGAGCCCAGTAACAGCGCATAACCTTCCAGCGCATCCAGCCTGCGTTTGGCTGGCGCGACCGCGTCGGCGGGGATATCGAGCCCTTCGGTCAGATAGCCGCTGAGGCCCAGCCCAACCAGGTCGCTCAACGGGACAAGTTCGGCCCCTTTGGGATCAAGGCCGGTGGCGCCGGTCAAATCCTCCAGCAGATCGGCGGGCGGTTGCAGGCGATCCGCGCCTGTTTCGGGCGGGCTGAAGCGCGCCGACAGGTCGGATGCCGACAGGTTGACGGCAAAAACGTGCAGCCGTCCGCGTTCGTGGGGCTCAACCCGCATCAGGCGGCATCCCCGGCGCGCGCGGCGCGGAGGTTATGCGCCAGAAGGTCCATCGCGGCCATGCGTACGGCGACACCCATTTCGACCTGCTCCTGAATGACGGATCGGTTGATGTCGTCCGCAATTTCTCCGTCGATTTCAACGCCCCGGTTCATGGGGCCGGGATGCATGACGATGGCATCGTCCTTGGCATTGGCCAGCTTTTCGGCATCAAGGCCATAGCGATAGAAATATTCGCGTTCCGAGGGGATGAAGCCGCCATCCATACGCTCTTTCTGAAGGCGCAGCATCATGACCACGTCGACATCTTTCAGGCCTTCAGCCATGTCGTCATAGACCTCGACCCCGAATTCCGCGATCTGAGCGGGCATGAGCGTTGGCGGGCCGATCAGGCGGATGCGGCTTTCCATCTTGCCCAGCAGCAGGATGTTCGACCGCGCCACGCGGGAATGGGCGATATCGCCGCAAATCGCGATGTTCAGCCGGTGCAGGCGGCCTTTCTTGCGCCGGATCGTCAACGCGTCCAGCAACGCTTGCGTGGGGTGTTCGTGCCGCCCGTCACCTGCGTTCAGCACCGCGCAATTCACCTTTTGCGCCAGAAGGTCGACTGCGCCGGAATGGGGGTGGCGCACCACCAGAAGATCGGGATGCATCGCGTTCAACGTCAGCGCCGTGTCGATCAGGGTTTCGCCCTTTTTAAGCGAGGACGCCTGCATCGCCATGTTCATCACGTCCGCCCCCAGCCGTTTACCCGCAAGTTCGAAACTGGCCTGGGTGCGGGTCGAGGCCTCGAAGAACATGTTGATCTGGGTGAGGCCCGCCAAAGCGTCGGAATGTTTGGTGGGTTGGCGGTTCAGATCCACATAGGTGTCGGCCAGATCAAGAATGGATTGGATATCGGAAGGGCTGAGCGGTTCGATCCCCAGAAGGTGACGATGCGCGAAGGACATATGCGTGTGCTCTCCCGTGCCGGTTTCAGCCTTATAGGAAGGCAGCGGCGGACGGGCAAGAAGGGTTTCTGTTGCCCGCGTGCGGGGATAGTTTGGGCGCATGGAATCGGCAATGGACCCATATCTGGCGCGCAGCTATCTGGATTGGCTGGTTGAGCTGGGCGCGGATGAAGCCATCGGGGATAACCCGGTGGACCGGTATGGCTTGGCTGAAAAGGCCAAACCGGCGGCTCCCGTGGCTGCGGTTACAGTCCCCGCGCCTGTGCAGGCGGAGGAGGTAGATCCTGTGGCGGTTGCGCGCGCTGCGGCAGCGGGGGCAGAGGATTTGGGCGCGCTGAAAGCGGCGCTAGGTGCGTTTGAGCATTGCGAGTTGAAACGCGGCGCGCGGAACCTTGTCTTTGCCGATGGCGTGGCGGGCGCGAAGGTGATGATCATTGGCGAGGCGCCCGGTCGCGATGAAGATCGCGAGGGGCGGCCTTTCGTGGGGCGCGCGGGGCAATTGCTGGACCGGATGCTGGCGGCGATTGATCTGAGCCGGGAAAGTTCGGTCTATATCACTAATGTGCTGCCGTGGCGGCCGCCGCAGAACCGTGACCCGAAGCCCGATGAGATCGCGATGATGCAGCCGTTTCTGGAGCGGCATGTGCAACTGGCCGACCCGGATGTGCTGGTGATCATGGGCAATATCAGCTGTCAGGCGGCTTTGGGTAAACGCGGTATCACACGTCTGCGCGGGAACTGGGCGGAAGCCTTTGGCAAACCCGCCTTGCCGATGTTTCACCCCGCCTACCTTTTGCGCCAACCCGCGATGAAGCGGGAGGCTTGGGCGGATCTTCTGGAATTGAAGGCACGGCTTTTGGCATGATTGATCCCGTTGTTCTGCTGGCCTTTATCCCTGCGGCTTTGGCGCTGAACCTGACACCCGGCGCGGATATGATGTTCTGCCTCGGCCAGGGTCTGCGCGCGGGGTCAAAGCCCGCGATTGCGGCGAGTGCGGGGATTTCGACCGGGTCGATGATCCATGTGGCGCTTGCGGGGCTGGGGTTGAGCGCGGTTGTGGCGGCGGTTCCCTGGGCCTTTGACGTGATCCGCTGGGTGGGTGTGGCGTATCTGCTGTACCTCGCATGGGGCGCGTTTCGCCATGGAGCGGTGCCGTCGGGGACCGAGGAGGTCGCGACCGCGCGGGCCTTTCGCACCGGGCTTTACGTGAACCTGACCAATCCCAAGGTGATCCTGTTCGTGCTGGCCTTCATCCCACAATTCGTGGATCCGGCAGAAGGCCCTGTTTTCCTGCAATTCCTGATCTTCGGGGCGATCATCGCGGTGGGGGGATTCCTGATCAACGGGGCTGTGGGCGTCTTTGCTGGCGGTGCGGGGCGTATGCTGACCGGATCGCCGCGCGCGGGGCGCATTTTGGGGTATCTCAGTGGAACGATCTTTGCCGCATTGGCTGTGCGGTTGGCAGTATTGGAGCGAAGCTGATGAGCCGGATTGACGAAAGCAAAGACTTCATTGCGATCCGTATCGCGGTGCTGACCGTGTCGGACACGCGCGATCTGGCCGAGGATCGGTCGGGCCAAACCCTTGTCGACCGGATCGAAAAGGCCGGCCACATCGTCGCCGCCCGCAAGATCCTGCGCGATGAACGGGCCGAGATTGCCGAGCAATTGCGTGCCTGGTCGGCGGATCCCGAGATTGACGTGGTGATTTCGACCGGCGGCACGGGCCTGACGGGTCGCGATGTGACGGTGGAGGCGCATCGCGATGTCTATGAAAAGGAAATCGACGCGTTCGGCACCGTTTTCACCATCGTGTCGATGAAGAAGATCGGCACATCTGCGGTGCAATCACGCGCCACGGGCGGGGTGGCGCAGGGCACCTATATGTTTGCGCTTCCCGGCAGCCCCGGCGCCTGCAAGGATGCCTGGGACGAGATCCTGGAATACCAGTTGGATTACCGCCACAGGCCCTGCAATTTCGTGGAAATCCTGCCGCGTCTGGACGAGCACCACCGCCGGAAATGATTATTTTCGACGGAAAGGCCGGTGCGGGGCGTTAAACTCTTTGTGCCTTGGCATTTTTCGTGCTCTCGCTACCTTTGAAATACCGCCTTTCCGGTGGAGTGTGACCTGATGCGTTTTTTGCGACAAAGCCTTGTCGGCGTGTTTCTTGCAGCCCTGACCCTGGGGCTTCTGGCCTATGCCGGCCAGATGATCTCGGGCGCGGTGCAGGAGCGCCTGTCGAATGAACGCCCCGCGCCGCCCGCGCGGGAGCGGGTATTTGCAGTGAGCGTGATCCGGGCCGAGCTGGGACAGGAAACACCGGTTCTTCAGACCTTCGGAGAGGTGCAAAGCCGCCGGACACTGGAATTGCGCAGCGCCGTGGGCGGACGGGTTGTCGAGCTGGCGCCGGAATTCACCGAAGGCGGTGTGGTGAAGGAAGGCCAGCTTTTGCTGCGCATCGACCCGTCGAAACCGCAGGCGGCGCTTGACAGTGCCGAAAGCGATCTGCGCGATGCCGAGGCCGAGGTGCGTGATGCCGACCGGTCGCTTCTTCTGGCGCGCGACGAGGTGACGGCAGCCGAAGAACAGGCTGATCTGCGCGAACGCGCCTTTGCGCGTCAGCAGGATCTGGGGGAACGCGGCGTGGGCACGCTGGCTGCGGTTGAGGCCGCTGAACTGGCCGCGGCGCAGGCGCGTCAGGCGGTGCTGTCGCGCCGGATTGCGCTGGCGCAGGCCGAAGCACGGGTGGATCAGGCCACGACGCGGTTGGCGCGGGCGCGGATTGCGCTGTCTCAGGCGGAGCTTGATCTGGCGGATACCGAGATTTTCGCGGCCTTTGACGGCACGCTGAGCGAGGTGAACCTTGTTGAAGGACGCCTTGTATCGGCCAATGAGAAGCTGGCCGAACTGGTCGATCCGGCCGAACTGGAGGCGGCCTTCCGCGTCTCGACCAGCCAATATGCGCGGCTTCTGGATGATGCGGGCGATCTGATCCCGGCGCCGGTGACAATCACGATCGATGGCGCGGGCGCCGAGTTGACCGCGCAAGGTACGGTCAGCCGTGACAGTGCCGGCGCGGGCGATGTGCAGACCGGGCGGCTGATCTATGCCACGCTGCGCGATGCACGCGGGTTCAAGCCGGGCGATTTCGTCACCGTAAGCGTGGAGGAACCGGCAGTGGATCAGGTCGTGCGCCTGCCTGCATCCGCGTATGACGCAGCCGGCACCGTGCTGGTCCTGGGCGAGGATGACCGGCTTGAGGCGGTATCTGTGACACTGGTGCGCCGTCAGGGCGATGACGTTCTGGTGCGCGGCGAGGCCCTGGAGGGGCGCGAGGTTGTGCGGGCGCGCACGCCGCTTCTGGGTCCGGGCATCCAGGTGCGCCCGATCCGTGGGGAGGCAAGCGCGCCCGAGGAGCAGGCGATGCTGCAGCTGGACGCCGATCGCCGCGCGCGGCTGGTGGCCTTTGTCGAAGGCAGCACCCGCCTGCCGGAAGCAGCGAAAACGCGCATCCTGAACCAGCTGGCGCAGGATCAGGTGCCCGCGCAGATGGTCGAACGCATCGAATCCCGGATGGGGGGCTAGGCCCGTGCCACGCGATATCCCGCGCGCCGCCGGTGGGGTGTTGTCATACTTCACCCGTCACCGGACAGTCGCGAACCTGCTTCTGATCGTTCTGCTGGTGCTGGGTCTGGCTGCCATTCCCAATATGCGCGCCCAGTTCTTCCCCGATGTGATCGTCGATAACGTCACCGTTACCATCGAATGGGAGGGCGCAGGCCCCGAAGATGTGGACGGCGCAATTGTGCAGGTGCTTGAGCCCACGCTTCTGGCAGTGGATGGGGTGGAAAGCTCATCCTCGCTGTCGCGGGAAGGGCGGGCGACGATCACGTTGGATTTCGAACCCGGCTGGGACATGGCGCGCGCCTCGGATGACGTTCAGGCGGCGGTGGATGCGGTCACGACACTGCCTGAAGAGGCCGAAGAGCCCAGCGTGCGGCGCGGCGCGTGGCGCGACCGGGTGACCGATCTGGTGATCACCGGTCCGGTAGAGCCTGAGCAGTTGTCGCTCTTTGCAGATGAAATGGTCACGCGGCTGTTTACCGTCGGGGTGACGCGGACCACGATCCGGGGGATCGCTGCGCCCGAGACAGTTGTTGAGGTGCCCACGGCCCGGCTGATCGAACACGATGTCTCGATGGCCGAGATCGCGGCGGCCATCGCCGCGGAGGTGGACGCCGATCCCGCGGGCGATGTCACCGGGGCCAATGCGCGCGTGCGCACCGGGACGGAAAAGCGCAGCCCCGAAGCGATTGCCGGCATCGTGCTGCGGTCGAACCCGGATGGATCGAAGCTGACCATCGGGGATGTGGCGCGCATCCGGGTGGAAGGGCCTGACCGGGAGCGGGCGTATTTCGTGGGCGATGACCCCGCGATCTCGATCCGGGTGGACCGGTCCGATCAGGGGGATGCAATCGGCATTCAGCGCACGGTGGAACGGGTTGCGGCCCAGATGCAGGCGAGCCTGCCGCAGGGTGTCACGGTTGAGCTGATCCGGACGCGGGCCGAAGCGATCAGCGGGCGGTTGAACATCCTTCTGGACAACGGGCTTGTGGGGCTGGGACTGGTTCTGGCGCTGCTGTTTCTGTTTCTGAATGCGCGCACGGCGTTCTGGGTGGCGGCTGGCATTCCGGCGGCCATGTTTGCCGCCATCGCGCTGATGTATGCCGGTGGTCTGACCATCAACATGGTCAGCCTGTTCGGCCTGATCATCACCCTGGGCATTGTGGTGGATGATGCCATCGTTGTGGGCGAACATGCCGATTACCGGTATCGCCGGCTGGGGGAACACCCGTTTCAGGCGGCGGAAAACGCCGCGCGCCGCATGGCGATGCCGGTCTTTGCCGCCACGCTGACCACGATCATCGCTTTCTTTGGCCTTGTGTCCATCGGCGGGCGGTTCGGCGATCTGATCCGGGATATTCCCTTCACCGTGATCGCTGTTCTCGCGGCATCGCTGGTCGAATGTTTTCTGATCCTGCCCCATCACATGGCCCATGCGTTGATGAAGGCGGAAGATGAGAAATGGTATGACATCCCCAGCCGTTTGGTGAACCGCGGATTCCGCTGGGTGCGCGATACACTGTTCCGCCCGCTCGTGCGCTGGGTGATCCATCTGCGCTATGTCGTGTTGGCGGCGGTTCTTGTGGTGCTGGCCAGCCAAATGGCGGTGTTTATCCGAGGCGACGTGCAATGGCGGTTCTTCAACGCGCCGGAACGCGGCTCGGTCACCGGGAATTTCGCCATGGCCGAGGGGGCCACACGTGCCGATACGCTGGCCATGATGAAAGAGCTGCAGCGCGCCACCGAGGCGCTGGGCCGTCAATACGAGGCCGATTACGGCCGCAATCCCATCGAATATGTCATCGCCGAGATCGGCGGGAATGCCGGCCGGGGCCTGAGCGGTGTGGAAGCGAAGGATAATGACCTGCTGGGCGGCATTTCGATCGAGCTGATTGACGCGGATCTGCGGCCCTATTCCAGCTTTGCCTTCGTGGCCGATCTGCAGGACGAGGTGCGGCGGCATCCCCTGGTCGAGACGGTGAGTTTCCGGGGCTGGCGGTCGGGGCCGGGGGGCGATGCGCTGGATGTGCAGTTCTTTGGTGCGACTGTCGATACGCTGAAGGCCGCGAGCCAGGATTTGCAGACAGCGCTTCTGCGCTATCCCGAAGTGTCGGCTTTGCAGGACAACCTGGCCTATGACAAGGAAGAGCTGATCCTGGATCTGACGCCGCAGGGGCAGGCGCTTGGCTTTACCATCGACACCCTTGGCCGAGCCCTGCGCGCGCGGCTGAACGGGTTGGAGGCCGCTACTTATCCCGAGGGTCCGCGCAGTGCGGCCATTCGTGTGGAACTGACCGAGGGCGAACTGACGGCCGATTTCCTGGAACGCACGCAGATGCGCACGCCGGATGGGAATTACGTGCCTCTGGCCGATCTGGTGACAGTGGAACAGCGCACGGGCTTTTCGACCGTGCGGCGCGAAAACGGGATCCGCCTGATTTCGGTGACGGGTGATATCTCGGAGGATGATCCGGCGCGCGCGGAAGAGATCATGGCGGCGCTTGAGGTTGAGATCTTGCCGAGGATTGCCAGCGAACGGCAGGTGGAATGGCGCCTCTCAGGGCTGAGCGAGGATGAGGACGCGTTTCTGTCGGATGCGATGACCGGGCTGATCCTGTGCCTGACGGGGATTTACCTTGTGCTGGCCTGGGTGTTTTCCAGCTGGACGCGTCCGCTGGTGGTCATGGCGATTATTCCGTTCGGGCTGGTAGGCACGATCTATGGCCATGCATCCTGGGAGGTGCCGCTGAGCATGTTCACGGTGGTGGGGCTTTTGGGCATGACCGGGATCATCATCAACGATTCCATCGTTCTGGTGACAACCATCGACGATTATGCGGCGGAACGCGGGCTGATCCCGTCGATCATCGACGCGACGGCCGACCGGCTGCGGCCTGTGCTTCTGACCACGCTGACGACGGTGCTGGGGCTGGCACCGCTGCTCTACGAGACGTCGCAACAGGCGCAGTTTCTGAAACCCACGGTGATCACGCTGGTCTATGGTTTGGGTTTCGGGATGGTGCTGGTGTTGCTGATCGTGCCGGCTTTGGTCGCGATGCAAGCGGATGTGTCGCGGCGCATGGTGGCGATGCGGCGCGCACTGCGCAGCCCCAGCCGGGCGGCGCGCGGCGTCGTGACGGCTTGTCTTGCGATGCTTCTGGGGTGGTTCGCCGCGACGCTGGGCGCGGTGCTGGTCACCGGTCAGATGCCGGAACTGGTGGCGGCGCAATTGCCTTTTGCACAGACAGATCCGGCAATGCGAGGTGCCTTTTTGGCCTTCGTGTTGGGGGCGGGATTGCTTGTAGCGGTGGTCTATGTAGCGGTCACGGCGGTGGCGATGGCAGTGTCACGGCAGGCGGCCAAAAACTGATGCAGTTTTTGGCGAGGTCCTGACGCAGGACCTCGGGCCCTTATGAAAACCGGTGGTCAAAGGGCGTGCAGAAACTGGGTCAGTTTCTGCATGGATTTTGTGTCAAAATCCGTCAGCCTGCCGTGCAGCCCTGGATATCAACCGCATGGTTGCTGCCCAGAACCGTGAACCGCAGCGCCGAGCGATCCAGCGCAAAGCTTTGCGCGCTTAGGTGCATCAGATCTGATGTGGCGATCAGCGTGTCTCCGCGCCGTTGGACCTGGGTTTCGGACACCCAGATGTCGGGATCGCCGCTTTCGGTCACGGTGAATTCCGCGCCGCCTGCATGCGGCATTTGAATATGTGCCTCGACGCGCAACCCGCTTCCGGTGGGTGAGATCACGCATTTGGCCGAAGTAACCCCTGCCTCGTGCGCGCTGAACGGCCGGTCAGAGCGTGCCGCCAGAATGGCCGGGTGATGCGGGGCATTCGGATCCAGCACCTGGTCGAACTTGAGCGTGCTGGGAATGCAGACATCCTTGCAGACGCCCAGCTCCACCTTGCCTTTCAGCCGCAAAGGCGTGCCGGCGCTGGAGGGTTCGATGTCGATGGGCAGAACAAGCTCGTGTTCATATCCCACCGATCGCAAACCGTTCTGATCAAAGACCTTGGGCGTTGGCCAGGTCATCCTCGTGGCCGCGACATTGCGCGAGCCGCGCCAGGAAAATTCGGGCGGGATGCCCGCGTCGCCCGGCGCGCGCCAATAGGTTTTCCACCCATCCGCCAGGACAAAGCGGATGGCCGCGCGGTGCAAACCATCGGGACCTGTGCCGCCATCCAGCACCTCGACCCGAACGACATCGTCGATCCAGCCTTGGGCTGCGACCGGCGGCGCGATCAGCGCAGCCAGGGCGAGGGACAGGTATTTCAGAGCTCTCATACCTTCCAGATGGCGTAGCGGCGGTGAAATGCCAAGTAACGTTCCGGTCAAGAACATGTAATACAAGGCATCTGTGCCAGGTTTTCCGCAAAAATCCGGCGATTTCGGGCTCAAAGGGCTCTGGGCCTTGAAACCCGGCGGCGCTGCGGTCACGGTGGGGGCTCGGGAGCGATGCGGACCAGGAGGCGATGCTGGATCTGACCGGGAAAGTCTTGATCGCCATGCCGGGCATGGGAGATCCGCGTTTTGAACACGCGGTGGTCTTCCTGTGCAGTCATTCCGATGAGGGCGCGATGGGTCTGATCGTGAACAAGCCGTCGTCCGACGTGTCGCTGCGCGAATTGCTGGAACAGCTGGAGATCATGCCAAGCGCCCCGGATCTGGCGCGCCCGGTCTATTTCGGCGGACCCGTTGAAGGCGGGCGGGGTTTCGTGCTGCATGGGCCGGATTACGGCTCGCAGATCCATACGCTGCAGGTCACCGACGAGATCGCGATGACGGCGACGGTCGACGTGCTGGAAGATATCGGGCGCGGTGCGGGGCCGTCTGAGCTTCTGATGCTGTTGGGCTATGCCGGATGGGGGCCGGGTCAATTGGAGGGCGAGATTGCCCAGAACGGATGGCTGACCGCCGATGCGGATGCCAAGCTGATCTTCGGCACGCCCGATCCGATGAAATGGGGCGCGGCCCTGAAATCGCTGGGCATCGATCCCGTCATGCTGTCAGGCAGTGCCGGCCGGGCCTGAGCGCCCGGAATTTTCGAAAATTCCGGGCCGGACCCTTTCAAAGGGTCCGCGGCGCTGCGGCGCGTTTCAGGCGGTCATTAATCGCGCGGCCCAGCCCTGTGTCGGGGATAGGGGCCACAGCGATGGGTTTGCCTTGCCCGTCCAGCATATGCAGGCAGGCAAACAGCCGGGCGGCCGCTTCCACCAGATCGCCAGAGGGCGAGAGGTTCAGGTCGCCGTCCCTGTCGCCGAAGCCCAGATATAGCTCTCCTGGTGCGGGGGTCTCGGCGTTCAGCCGCACCGACGCGTCCGGCGCGTAATGCGAGCTGAGTTGTCCCGGCGCATTGATTGCCGATCCGTCTTCCCAGCGGGCAAGGGGACGGCTCAGGGCGGCTTCGATCGCCTCGGCTGGCAATCCGCCAGGGCGCAGCAGGATGGGCGTGTCGCCGTCAAAGCCCACGATGGTGGATTCCAGCCCCACCGCGCAGGGCCCTGCGTCGATGACCGCATCAATCCGTCCATCAAGGCCGGCAAGCACATGTTGCGCCGTTGTGGGGCTGATCCGGCCCGAAGGGTTGGCAGATGGCGCCGCGATGGGGCCGTCCAGCGCCTTCAGCAGCTTTTGCGCCACCGGATGGTCGGGCATGCGCAGGCCCACGGTGGGCAGGCCGGCGGTGACCAGTTCGCTGAGACCGTGACCATCGATCAGTGGAACCACCAGCGTCAGCGGTCCGGGCCAAAAGGTTTGCGCCAAGCGCAGCGCATCGCCGTCCAGCCGCGCGTGTCGGCGTGCCTGATCAAGGCTGGCCACATGCACGATGAGCGGATTGAAACTGGGCCGATCCTTGGCCGCGAAAATGCCGGCTACGGCGCGCCCCTGACGCGCATCGGCGCCAAGGCCATAAACCGTCTCGGTCGGGAAAGACACCAGCCCGCCATCCGCAAGGATCTGCGCGGCGCGGTCCAGATCCCGGTCACTGGCCGTTAAAATCTGCGTTTCGCGATCCTGCATCTTTTGGGGGGCCTCGTGACGCGGCGTTTCGGTTGCGTGGACCTGCAAGGCCGGATTGGGTTACATCAGACACTGCTTTTAGCGAGGCTGCGCGCTGAGGGGAAGCCGATGCTGCATGCGCCCGCTGCCAATACTTATCATGAGGTGATGTGATGCCCTATCGCGCTCCGGTTTCGGAATTTGAGTTCATCTTCAAAAACGTGGTTGGTTTCGACAAGGTCGCGCAGACCAAGCGGTTTGCCGATGCAAGCGCCGATACAGTGACCGCCATTCTGACCGAGGCCGGCAAGATGAGCGAGGACATCATCGCGCCGCTGCAGCGGCCCGGGGATCTGCATCCTGCACGTTTGGAAAACGGGGTTGTGCGCACCTCGCCCGGTTTTGCCGAGGGCTGGAAAGCCATTGCCGAAGGCGGCTGGGTCGGCATCGCGGGCGATCCGGAATATGGCGGGATGGGCTTGCCGATGGCGCTGGCCACCGCTGTGAACGACATGATGTCGAGCGCGTGCCTGTCTTTGCAACTGGCACCTCTGATGAGCCAGGGCCAGGTCGAAGCGCTGGAACATCACGCCAGCGACGAGATCAAGGCGCTGTATCTGCCCAAGCTGATGAGCGGGGAGTGGACCGGTACGATGAACCTGACCGAACCGCAGGCCGGATCGGATGTGGGTGCATTGTCGACCAAGGCCGAGGCGCAGGAGGATGGCACCTACAAGATCACCGGGCAGAAGATCTATATCAGCTGGGGCGATCACGATGTGGCCGAGAATGTCTGCCATCTGGTTCTGGCCCGGATCCCCGGTGCGCCTGAGGGTACGAAAGGCATCAGCCTGTTTCTGGTGCCCAAGCGTCTTCCGGACGAAAACGGCAATGCCGGGGTGGCCAACAGCCTGAAAGTGGTCAGCCTTGAGCATAAGATGGGCCTGCATGGCTCGCCCACCGCGGTGATGCAGTATGACGGGGCCAAAGGCTGGATGATTGGCCCGGAGAATGGCGGCATGGCTGCCATGTTCACCATGATGAACAATGCGCGTCTGGGTGTGGGCACGCAAGGCGTGGGCGTGGCGGAAGGCGCCTATCAGAACGCGCTGCAATACGCCTTGGACCGCAAGCAGGGGCGCAGCTATCACGGATACACCATCGCGGCGCATGCGGATGTGCGGCGGATGCTGACTTCGATGAAGGCGGATGTGTTTGCCGCGCGCTCTATCGCTTTGGCCTGCGCCGTGGCGATTGATATGGAGACCGCCACGGGCGACGCCGACTGGCGCGCGCGTGCGGCCTTCTTGACGCCGATCGCCAAGGCGTTCGGTACCGATGTGGGCAACGAGGTCGCCAATACCGGCATTCAGGTCCATGGCGGCATGGGCTTTATCGAGGAAACGGGCGCCGCCCAATATGCGCGCGACGTGCGGGTGACCACGATCTATGAGGGCACGAACGGCATTCAGGCGATGGATCTGGTGGCCCGCAAGATGTCCGACGGCGGAGAAATGGCGACACGTCTGCTGGACGAGATCGAGGCCCAGGCCGAAACCGTGCGGTCGCAGGCGCCTGATCTGGCCGATCTGGCCGAAGGGGTCTGGCAGGCCTCGGAATCCATGCGCGAGGCGACTGAATGGCTGGTTGCGCAGGAAGACGTGACCGACCGCTTTGCCGGTGCGGTGCCCTATCTGCGTGCCTTTGCCCGCGTGCTGGGTGCGCATTTCCACCTGGCGGCGGCCCTGGCCGATCCGTCCGGGCCGCGCGCGGCATTGGCGCGGTTCTATATCACCCGGCTTTTGCCGGAGCACACGGCGCTTCTGACCCATGCGCAGGCCGGGTCGGCGGATCTTTATGCCTTGAGCCTGGATGACCTGGCGGCGTAAACCGCGCGCGACAAGACAGCGAAAGGATGGTGGGCGACGTGGATGGGTCGGCTTCAGGAATGCGGTATCCTTGGGAAACGCCGCCGGAACGCGGCGGCGCGATAGAGGTGGCCGAGGGCATCCTTTGGATGCGCCTGCCTTTGCCGATGAAGCTGGATCACGTGAATGTCTATGCGCTGGATGATGGCGACGGCTGGACGGTGATTGATACCGGCTTTGCCTCCAAGCTGAGCCGGGAGATCTGGGGCACGCTGATGGCGGGCCCTCTGGGCGGCAAGCCCGTGACGCGGGTGATCGTGACCCATCACCATCCCGATCATGTCGGGCTTGCGGGCTGGTTCCAGTCCGAACACGGGGCCGAACTGGTGACGACGCGCACCGCCTGGCTGTTTGCGCGTATGCTGATGCTGGACCGGCAGGAGGTGCTGCCGGAAGAAACGCTGGCGTTCTATCGCAGCGGCGGCATGGATGCCGAGATCTATGAGAAGCGCAAGGCCGACAGGCCCTTCAACTTTGCCGATGTGGTGGCGCCCATGCCGCTGGGATACACGCGCATCAGTCAGGGTGACGTGATCCGCATGGGCGGGCGCGACTGGGATGTGCATATGGGCAATGGCCACGCGCCCGAACATGCCACCTTCTGGAGCCGGGACGACAATCTGGTCATTGCAGGTGACCAGATCCTGCCGTCGATCAGCCCCAATATCGGGGTTTATGCCACCGAACCCATGGCCGACCCGGTCAGCGACTGGATCGAGGCCTGCGAGCGTCTTTCAACGCTTGCGCGGCCCGATCATCTGGTTCTGGGTGGCCACAAGCTGCCCTTCACCGGATTGCCCTTCCGGATGAAGCAGTTGATCGACAATCACCATGGCGCGCTGGAGCGGTTGCTGCAGGCGCTGAGCACTCCGAAAACGGCTGCCGATTGCTTCCTGCCCATTTTCAAGCGCAAGATCGGTGAAAGCGAATACGGGCTGGCCCTGGTCGAAGCGATTGCCCATGTCAGCCACCTGTATCAGGCGGGGCACACCACGCGGACGCGCCGCAGCGATGGCGCATGGCTGTATCAGCGAAAGGCGGATGTTTGGACAACGAAATAAAGACCACGGCCGAGCTGAAAGAAGACGACACGCTGCCCTGTGTCTATGAGGTGCACACAGACGCGGGCGTGAAGGCCGGGTTGCAGGACCTGCCCGAGGGCATGAAAGCACCGGTGGACACGAAAAGCCCCGCGCGCTGGGCCTATGAACGGCTGATCCTTTACATCCAGAACTTCGAAAAGCATCTGGACAGCGAACATGAGGTTGCCATCGGCCTGACCGGCGGAGAGATCGGCGTGTTGCGGATTGAAGGCATGGGGTATTTCGATCCGGATATCGTGACCTTCTATGGATCGGACGCGTCCGGTGCGCGCACCCAGCTGATTCAGCATGTCACGCAATTGAACGTGATGTTGCGCGCCCTGCCCAAGCGCCAGGGGCAGTCAGAACCGTCGCGGATCGGCTTCCGGCTGGCGGCTGATTTGCAAAAAGACGGCGAAAATCCGTGAATGACGGCGATCTGTCGCGGCAAAGGGGCTGCGCCGGATTGACCACGTGACAGCATTTTGCTTATCCAGTATGGAACCGCAAACACGCTGAACAGGGTTACGTTTATGGCTGAACATAAGCACGGCGAGATGGATATCTCGACACAGGAAAAAACATTCGACGGGTTCATGAAATGGGTCACCTGGTCGGTGATCGTGATCCTGCTTCTGATCATCTGGATGGCAATTTTCATCACCTGATATTCGCCGCGCACCCGGCTGCGGCATTGGGGGAAACATGCGAGTACTTGGCCTGGTTTTAGGCGCTGCTTTGATTGTGGGAGGGTGTGCAGCACCCGCCCCCTTTGCGCCGGAAGAAGAAATCGCTGCTGTCTCCTACCGCAATGAAGGCCCGGCTGAACTGACCCTGCTGACGATGGTGAACAACCGGTCGGGGGCTGGCGCGCATACCTCTCTGGTGATCAGCGCGTCGGAGCGGATCATCTTTGATCCGGCGGGATCCTTCGAAGCGAAGGGCGTGCCCGAACGCAACGATGTGCTGTTCGGGATCTCTCCGGCGGTTGAGCGCGCCTATATCAGCGCACATGCCCGCAGCACGCACCGTGTGGTCGCGCAAACGATCCAGGTCACACCGCAACAGGCGGCTATGGCCTATCAGCTGGCCTTGCAGGCCGGACCGGTTCCGGGAGCGTTCTGCGCCAATTCCACGGCGAGCCTTTTGCAGCAGATCCCCGGATTTGAGCAGATCGACGTTACCTTCTATCCGGTCAATCTGAGCGAGCAATTTGCGCAGCTGCCGGGTGTGCAGACCCAGGTGGTGCGCGAAGATGACGATGCATCGCTTCAGGCGGCGCTGGATCAGCTGAACTAAGGCCTATCCCAGAAGATAGAGCATTCCGTAAAGGGTGCCTGCGCCCGCGCCGATGGCGGCGAAGACGTTGCGCGTGATCCATCCCACCGCGACGGTGGCGGCGGCGGCTGCAAGGCGCGGCGGATCAAGCTCCCCTTCAGTGGCGGCGGGCCAGAGCACAAGTGGCGCCACCAGCGCCGGAAGGATCGCCACAGCCGTATACCGCAGGTGCCGCAGCACCCATTCCGGCATGGCGCGGTCGCCCACCAACCCCAGGAACACAAAGCGCAGGCCGAAACTGCCCAGGCCAAGGCCGATGATCACGACCCATGTGGTGACGGGATCAAAACCGCTGTTCATGTCCATTTTCCTTGTGCTCTCAGCCACAGCTCGACCCGCGCGCCGACCATCATGCCTGCCAGCCCGGCCACCATCAGGCCCAGATTGAACGGCAGGCCATTGGCGATGATCGCCACCGCAATCGCCACAAGAGCCGCAACCACATGGGCGGCCGTCCGCATCATCGGCACGATCAGCGCCAGAAAGGCGATGGGTACAGCAAAATCCAGTGCCCAGCTGTCGGGGATCTGGTTGCCCACAAGTGCGCCAACCAGCGTGAAGATATACCACATCGGGCAGACCGGCGTGACTGTGCCAAAGAAATAGGCCACGCGTTGCGGCACGGTCAGCTGCGGTTCCTCCTCGTATTTCGCCAGCGAACAGGCATAGGACTGATCGACGAGGAAATAGGCGATGAAGACCCTCTGCCACAGCGGTGCGGGGCCCAGATAGGGCGTGAGCGAGGCCGAATACATCGCCATGCGCAGGTTCACCGCCAGCGCCGAGGCCAGAACGATCACCGTGGGCGCGTTTTCGTTCATCAGCTGCAGCGCGGTCAGCTGCGCTGCGCCTGCGATCACAGCGACCGAGAACAGCAGCGTTTCGTAAACATTCAGCCCGGCTTCGGTCGCCAGCACGCCGAAGATCATGGCGAAGGGCGACACGACCAGTGTGAAGGGCAGGCCGACGCGGAAGCCCTGCCAGAAGGCGGATTTCTTGGTGGTGGTGGCCATGAGATATCCTTAGATTGCCCCAAGCGAATACGTGCCTTCTGGGAGGGATGCAATTGGCACAAAGGACAGATAACTCGGATTTCATCATCGCGCCGGATCCGGGCGCGCCACGGCTCACACGCGCGGTCGAAGGCGTCGACCAGAATGGGGAGGTCAGCCGCATCTCGGTCGTTGAAGAACGGCCCTTGACGATTTTCCTGAACTCTCAGGAGATCGTGACGGCGATGACCATCGGGGATTACCCGGAATATCTGGCGCTTGGTTTTCTGCTGAACCAGGGGATGCTGAAACGCGATGAGGTGATCACCGGCGTCGATTATGACGACGATCTGGAAACGGTGGTGGTGCGCACGGCCTCGCAAACGACCTATGAGCACAAGCTGAAGAAGAAAACCCGCACCAGCGGCTGCGCGGTGGGCACCGTCTTTGGCGACATGATGGAGGGGCTGGAGGGCGTCAGCCTGCCGGCAACACCGTTGCGTACCTCATGGCTTTATGCGCTGGCGGCCAAGATCAACCGCACGCCGTCGCTTTATCTGGAAGCGGGCGCGATCCATGGCACCGTGCTGTGTCACGAGGATCGGCCGCTGGTTTACATGGAAGACGTGGGCCGCCACAACGCGGTCGACAAGATTGCCGGCTGGATGCTGCAGAACCGGGTCGATCCGTCCGACAAAGTGCTTTACACCACCGGCCGGCTGACATCCGAAATGGTGATCAAGACGGCGATGATGGGTATTCCGGCACTGGCCTCGCGCTCGGGCTTTACCGCCTGGGGGGTGGAGATTGCGCGCGAAGTGGGCCTGACTTTGATCGGTCGGATGCGCGGGCGTCGCTTTGTCTGCCTGAGCGGGGAGGAACGTCTGATCCGCGATATCGACCCGGCCTCCGTCGCCGAGGAAGACAAGAAGCATCGCAGAAAGAGTGCCGAGGCATGAAGGCGCCGTTGGGTGTGATTTTGGCCGGTGGCCTTGCGCGCCGCATGGGCGGCGGCGACAAGGGGTTGCTGTCGCTTGGGGGGCAGTCGATCCTGGCGCGCGTGATCGACCGGCTTGAGCCGCAAGTGGCGGGGCTGGCCATCAACGCCAATGGCGATGCCGAGCGGTTTGATGGTTTTGGCCTGCCCGTGTTGCCGGACAGTATCGACGGTTTTGTGGGGCCTCTGGCGGGCGTTCTGGCGGGGCTTGATTGGGCGGCTGAGCAGGGGGCCGACAGTATCGTGACTGCCGCCGCCGACACGCCGTTTTTCCCTGCCGATCTGGTTCCGCAACTGCAGCTGGCGGGGGAGGGGATGGAGCATCCCCTGGTTCTGGCCGCGACGCCTGACCCGGAGAAGGGCCAGGTGCGCCATCCGACATTCGGGCTGTGGCCCGTGGCGCTGCGTGATGATCTGCGCGCGGCGCTTGAGGGCGGTTTGCGCAAGGTCGTGCTGTGGACCGACCGGCATGGGGGCCGGGAGGCGGTCTTCCCCGTGGGCCGGATTGACCCGTTTTTCAACGTGAACACGCCCGAAGATCTGGCGCGGGCGGAGGAGATGGTATGAAGCTCTATGGCGTTGTGGGATGGAAGAACGCGGGCAAGACCGGGCTGATGGAGCGGTTGGTGTCCGAGATTACGGGGCGCGGCATTTCCGTATCGACCGTGAAGCACGCCCACCACAGCTTTGACGTGGATCATCCCGGCAAGGACAGCCATCGCCACCGGGTTGCCGGCGCGACCGAGGTTCTTCTGGCCTCGCGCAACCGCTTTGCGCTGATGCATGAGCTGCGCGACGAAGATGAACCCACGCTGGAACATCTGCTGACCAAGCTCGCGCCCGTCGATCTGGTGCTGATCGAAGGATACAAGCGCGACGCGCATCCCAAGGTGGAAGCCCACAGGGCCGAGACCGGCAATCCGCTGATTGCGCCTGGTGATCCGACCGTGCGCGCCGTGGCAAGCGATGTGCCGCTGGATCTGGACGATGACCGCCCGGTCTTTGATCTGAATGACACGGTGGCGATTGCGGATTTCATCCTGTCAGAGGTTGGGTTGTGAGGCGGTTCGACACCGTTCTGATTGCCGATTGGTCGGCGGGTAAACGGGCGCCTGCGAAACCCTCGAAAGACGCGATCTGGTTGGGGGTGGCGCGCGAGGGCGTTGCCTATGACCCCGTCTATTGCCGCAGCCGGGCCGAGGCGGAGGCCTGGATTGCCGGGTTTTTCCGCGAAGAAATGGCCGCCGGGCGGCGCGTGTTGGCGGGGTTCGATTTTCCCTTCGGCTATCCTTCGGGCTTTGCGCGGCGGATCACCGGGTCGGATGACCCGCTGACGCTCTGGTCCTGGATCGCGGAGCGGATCGAGGACAGGGAAGACGGCAGCAACAACCGCTATGACGTGGCGCAGGCGATGAATGCGCTGTTTGATGGGCTTGGGCCGTTCTGGGGCAAGCCGAAGGAAGACGGGTGGCCCGGGATCCCGTACCGCAAATCGGGCATCGCTTATGAGGAGGTGTCTGAACGCCGCGCCTGCGATCTGGTGGCGGGCGCGTCTTCGTCCTGTTTTCAGTTGGCTTTCCCGCCGACGGTGGGCGGGCAGATCCTGATGGGGCTGCCCACGCTGTGGCGGTTGAGGCAGATGGACGGAGTGGCGGTTTGGCCTTTTGAGGACTGCGCAGATGCGCCAGTGGCCTTGGCCGAGATTTGGCCCGGTCTTGTTGAGCCAGCAGTGAAAGCCGCGACGGTGGATGGTGCCATTCGCGATCGGGAGCAGGTGCGGCTTTTGTCCCGCGCGGTCTCGCGGCTGAGCCTTGACGAACTTGTCCCGATGATGACCGACCTGCCTGATGCTGCGCGGGAAGAGGCATGGATTTTGGGAGCAGGCCACAAGGACCGGCTTGTTGAACTGGCAGGCGATGCACTGGCCCCGCCGCCCCTGCGCAACGATTGTTTTGCCTTGCCTGCGGGCGTGGACTGGACGCCGGTTGACGATGCTTTGGCGTTGCTGCGCACACGGCTGACGCCTGTGACGGGTGTGGAAAAGCTGGGTCTTGGCGATGCGCTGGGGCGCGTTCTGGCCGAACCGGTTCATGCCAGACGGTCAAACCCGCCTCAGCCCAACACGGCCGTGGATGGCTATGGCTTTGCCGGCGGCAAGGTCGAAGGCGCCCACCGCCTGCCGCTGGTCAAGGGGCGCGCGGCGGCAGGTGTGCCGTTTGAGGGCATTGTGCCCGAAGGTCACGCAATCCGCATTCTGACCGGCGCGGCCCTGCCAGAGGGCGTGGACACGGTGATCCTGGAAGAAGATGTGGCCACCGATGGGCAGGCTATCGCCTTTCGCGGGCCCTTGAAACAAGGTGCCAATACCCGCAAGGCCGGTGAGGATGTCCGCGAAGGCGACCTTGCCCTGCCTGCGGGCCGGGTTCTGACACCTGCCGATCTGGCGCTTTTGTCGGCGGTTGGTGTGGCCAAGGTGGCTGTGCGCAAGCGGTTGCGAGTGGCGGTGATCTCGACCGGGGATGAATTGGTGGAGCCGGGGCAGGACGCCGGCCCCGGACAGATTTTTGATGCGAACCGCCCGATGCTTTTGTCGATGATGGCGCGGTTCGGGTTTGAAGCCGTGGATATGGGCCGGGTGGCCGATGATCGCGCGGTCTTGCGCTCCACGATGGATGCGGCAGCGGACCGGGCGGATGTGATCCTGACCTCGGGCGGGGCGTCGGCGGGTGATGAAGATCACATGTCTGCCCTGTTGCGCGAGGCGGGCGCGATGCAGGAATGGCGGATCGCGGTGAAACCGGGCCGGCCTTTGGCGCTGGGCTTGTGGGATGGTACGCCGGTCTTTGGCCTTCCGGGTAATCCGGTGGCGGCGATGGTCTGCACATTGGTTTTTGCCCGGCCCGCCATGGCGCTTTTGTCAGGCCAGGACTGGAGCGCACCGCAGGGTTTTGACCTGCCTGCTGCGTTCGAAAAGCGCAAGAAGCCCGGGCGGCGGGAATATCTGCGCGCGCGCGTGCGCGAGGGGCGGGCCGAGGTGTTCAAATCCGAAGGCTCGGGCCGGATCAGCGGGCTTAGCTGGGCCGAAGGGCTGGTGGAAATCGGGGACGGCGCACGGCATATCCGGCCGGGCGATCCGGTGCGCTTCATTCCATTTGGCAGTTTCGGGTTGTGACGCATTTCTTGAAGCAAGAAATGTACAGAAACTGACGCAGTTTCTGGGTATCGATTTTGTGTCAAAATCGAAGGCTTTTCTGTGTCAGAAAAGCCCTGTCAGTACCGGCGGTTCGTGATCCACCGGCATTGATAGGGCGCAAAGGCGATCGCCTCGCCGACCGGATTTACTGTCTCGCCGGACAGGATATCAAACCATGCGTCCCCCTCAATCAGGTTCAGCGCGACCGGGTCAATCCCGACCGGTTGATCGCTGACATTGTGCAGGGCAAAGATCGACTGATCCCGATCCAGGCTCTGCCGCCAGACGCCGAAGACCCGGTCGTCGGTCTGCAGAGTGAACTGCGTGGCGTTGGGATGGAACGCGGGCTGTCTGGCGCGCAATTGCACACGTGCCTTGAGTGCACCCAGTACGGTTGCCGTCACGCTTTCGGGGTCATCCAGCAGCTTTTGCAGCTGCGGATAATCCCAATGATGGCGGTTGATCGCCCGTTTCATCCCGGTGCGCGCGACCTTCTTGTGATCGTTCGGTGTGGCCAACAGGGCATGGATGTAAAAGGCCGGAATTCCCTCAAGCGCCATCACGATGGTTTGCGAGGTCACGAAACGGTCGATCTGATACGTGTCGGGTCCTTCAAACGTGCCCTTAAGCGCTTCGAAATAGGTGATGTTCAACTCATAGACCGATTCTGCCCCAGACAGCGCGCGCATGGACACATCGCCACCGAAATCCTTTGCCGCCTGCACCATTGCGTCGATCTGGTCTTGCGGCAGGATGCCCTCGGCGGGTCGCATTCCGATCCCGTCATGGCTGGCCGAGAAATTCAGATAGGCGCAGCCCAGCTGCGCGGGCGGCATCGCGGCCTGCCATTTGCGCAGGTATTTAGCGGAACCTGACAAAAGCGCATGCAGGATCAACGGCGGCAGGGGGAAGTTATAGACCACATGCGCCTCGTTCCGGTTGCCGAAGTAGCTGAGGTTCTCGGCGCTGGGTACATTGGTTTCTGTCAGAAGGATCACCGGCTCGGTCGCGTAATCGCTGAGCAGGCGCATCAGGCGCACGATCGCATGGGTCTGCGGCAGGTGGATCGAGGGCGATCCGATTTCTTTCCAGAGAAACGCCACCGCATCCAGCCGCAGGATCCGCACGCCATTATCGATATGCAGGCGCATGATGCGCAGGAATTCCAGCAGAACCTCGGGGTTGCGGAAATCCAGATCGACCTGGTCATGGCTGAAGGTGCACCAGACATGGCGCGTGCCATTTGCTGTCGTGACCTCGCGCAGCAAGGGGTGCGTGCGAGGGCGCACCACGTCTGACAGATCATCCTCGGGCGAGGCTTCGAAAAAGAACCGGTCATAGGGCGGTTTGCCCTGCAGGTAGTCGTTGAACCACGTGCTTTGGCTGGACACGTGGTTCAGCACCAGATCCGACATCAGTTTGAACTCGTCCCCGATGCGGAGGATATCCTGCCAATCTCCCAGAACAGGATTCACGGCGGTGTAATCGCTGACGGCGAACCCGTCATCCGAGGTAAAGGGAAAGAACGGCAGGATATGCACACCATTGACCGTACCCCTGAGATTGCGATGCAGGAAATCCCGCAGCAAATCCAGAGGCTTATGCGCCCCGTCCACGAAGGTGTTGCCATAGGTGATGACCAGAGCGTCATGCTCCGACCAGAAGCTGTTTCCCGGCCTGCGCCCGCGTTTGCGGCGGGTCCGGTCACCGGGCCAGAAGGCGTCCACGATCTTGGACGACAGGATATTGGCATCCACATCCGGGTAGATCGTGGCCACAAGCTCAGCCAGCTTCAGGGAGAAGGTCTCGCTCATCTCCGGCTATTCGGCGGCCTCGGTCCGGGGCACGGGCAGTCCGCCCAGGGCGCAGATATGACCCACGATCTGCGGGATACCCTGGCCTTCCTTGAGGCGCGCGAACAGGAACGGGCGGTCTCCGCGCATGCGCTGCGCATCGCGGTCCATCACCTCAAGCGAGGCACCGACATATGGCGCGAGATCGGTCTTGTTGATGATCAGCAGATCGGATTTCGTGATCGCGGGGCCACCCTTGCGCGGGATCTCTTCCCCTGCCGCCACGTCGATGACGTAAAGGGTCACATCGGCCAGTTCCGGGCTGAAGGTGGCCGACAGGTTGTCGCCGCCGCTTTCAATCAGCACGATGTCCAGGTCGGGAAACTCAGCGGCCAGTTCCTTGACCGCCGCGATGTTGATCGAGGCATCCTCGCGGATCGCGGTATGGGGGCAGCCGCCCGTTTCCACGCCCTTGATCCGATCCAGCGGCAGGGCCTGCATGCGCATCAGCGCCTCGGCATCTTCGCGGGTGTAGATGTCATTGGTGATCGCCGCGACCGAGAAGTGATCGCGCAGCGCGCGGCACAGGCCGGCGGTCAATGTGGTCTTGCCCGCGCCGACGGGGCCGCCGATGCCGACACGAAGGGGGCCGTTAGGGGATGGCATGTCAGAATCCTCCAAGTGCAAGAATGAGATACCCGATCCCGAGGCCAAGGCAAAGCGGACCATAGGCCTTACGGTCCAGAGTGGCGAAGGGTTCTTCCGGGACCCATTTGCGCCATGACGGCAGATAGGCCGCAACGCCGCGCAACATGAAGACCGTCCCTATGGCGGGGATCAGCAGGTCGCGGCCGGGAAATCCGGGGCGGTGGGGCAGGATCGCGGCGAAGGCCAGGGCGACGGCGACAAGGGCACAAGGCACCGGGCCGGGCATCCGGCGGACCGCGCGGGTGTCGACGACAGCGCGCGCCAAAGCGGCTTCATCGCGGATGGGCACCCACAGGCCGATCGCCCACAGCAAGTGCAGCAGCGCAAGTGCAGCGACTGCCGCACTGAGGATCAGGGCCAATGCGGTCATGACCGGAACTGACGCGAATACTGCGTTTCATGCTGCATCGAGGCGATATCGGCGGCAAAGCAGCATGATCCGATATCATCAGGGCACAGATGCGCCGTCTGCACAGCGATGTCGTGGCAGATCGGGGTCATGCGCGCCAGAACAGTCTGCCCTTCGGTCTGGCCGAGCGGGATCAGGCGGATCGCGGCGGATGTCAGGTTGGCCGCGAAGGCATGCAGGTAGGCTGCGCAGGTCATCGTTGCATCAATGCCGGCACGTCGCGCCGCCGCGCCCACGGCAACAGGATAGGCGAGCGGGGCATCCTCCGACCCCCAGATGGCGGCGGTTGTCCGGGCAAAGGCTTCGCCCTGCAACTCCGTCTCCATCCGCCGTTCGGAGGAAGGGGAGAGTGCGCGCGCCAGATCGTCAAGCTCGACCAGACGATGGGGGGTCTCTGTGCGATAGGCGCAGTGCAGCAAAATCGCGTCCGAGCGGCCCGTGCCAAGGGTCAGGATATCGGTCAGCCAGGTTTCAAACTGATCGGCAGAGCCGACAGCCCCCTGTTCCACTACCCGTTCCAGACCGTGGGAATAGGCGAAAGCCCCCACCGGATAGCCCGGCGAAAGCCACTGCATGAGCGTCAGGTGATGGGTGTCAGTGGGCATGGGAATGGGTACGTCCATGCCCATAGGCCCCGCCTTCGGGGGTGAAGGGTTCTGTGACCTCGCACGTGGTTGCCCCCAGCCGTGCCAGCATATCGGCCATTACGTGATCAGGTTTGATGAGCAGCCGTTCGGCTTCGATCTGGCAGGGGGTATGGCGGTTGCCGATATGCCAGGCGATCCGGGTCAGATCATCTGCACTGACTTGCAATAGCGGCTCGGGCGCGGCGATCACCGCGACCTCCCCTCCGCCTTCAAGCAGCAGCACGCCGCCATGATCCAGAGAGGTGGTCTGCGGAAGATCGACAAGAAGTGATGCGCCGTCTGAGGTGGTCAGGACCTTGCGGCGCAAAAACCGGTCTTCATAGGAAAGCGCCAGATGGGTGACCGGGTCGTGATGACCATGGTCGTGATAGGCGCGGGCGATGCGTTGGGGCGTGCTCATGCGCGCGCCCCCATCTGCATCAGAGGTAGAACATGTCGCCAAACACGTGGCGCGCGATGTCCTCGCGTTTCAGGCCTTTCGCGGCCAGCTGATCGTCGCTCAGTGCCTGCAGCGCTTCTACGCGGCGCACGCGGCTGTTGGTTTCGCTCAGGGTCACCAGTGCTTCGCCCATTGCGCGGAAAACACCACCCAGGCTGAAGCCCCAGGCGGCAGAATTGGTATTTGTCGTGATGTTGGCCATCGGTATGATCCTTGCCAGTCTTGTATTTCAGTCTGGCAGGGAAATAGTCAGCATCGCTGACGTTTAGGAGGGCCAATAACGCAAACCCGCTTTTCGCTGAGCTCAAGGCTGAGCCGGATGTGCCATTGTCAGAACTTTGGAATAGACGCGCTCGGCAATCATTTCGCGCCGCATGCCTTTGGCCAAAAGCGCCTCGTCGCTGAGCGCGTGAAGGCTGAGATATTCCCGCAAATGCGCGCGTTTCATCGCTGCCGGGTTGCAGCCAAAGCCGATGCTGGACAGATACCAGTCTATGTCCGTGGTGTCGTGTTTCGCCCGTGTCATGCTCGGAAACCTCCGGAGTTGGGTCGGTTGGGTTTCCCCCTTGGCACTCAGGATAGGGCGTAAAGCTGGGCTGATAGAATGAAAATCGGGTTAATCCGGTGAACTGTGATGTCGTTGCTGGCGGAATAGTCATGTGATGCATCTTTGATCAGAACAGGAAGTACCGCTGTGCCATGGGCAGGGTTTCGGCGGGCTGGCAGGTCAAAAGCTCTCCATCCGCGCGCACTTCATAGGTTTCGGGATTCACCTCCACATGGGGCTGCGCATCGTTCAGCTTCAGATGGGACTTCCCGATATTGCGCGTGTTTTCGACTGCCAGCGTCTGTTTGGCGAGGCCCAACGTTTCCCGGATACCTGCAGCCTGCGCGGCCCCCGACACAAACGTCACGGCAGAATGTTCGACCGACCGGCCATAGGCCCCCCACATGGGCCGGGAATAGACCGGCTGCGGCGTGGGGATGGACGCGTTCGGGTCGCCCATCTGGGCGCAGGCAATGGTGCCGCCCAGCAGTACCATCTCGGGCTTTACGCCGAAAAAGGCCGGGCTCCACAGGCACAGGTCGGCGCGTTTACCTTCCTCGATGCTGCCGATCTCGTGGCTGATCCCGTGCGCGATGGCAGGGTTGATCGTGTATTTCGCGATGTACCGGCGCACGCGCATGTTGTCGTTGTCACCGGTTTCTTCGGGAAGCGACCCGCGCTGTTTCTTCATCTTGTCGGCGGTCTGCCAGGTGCGGATGATCACCTCGCCCACACGGCCCATGGCCTGGCTGTCGGATGCGATGATCGAAAAGGCACCCATGTCGTGCAGGATGTCTTCTGCCGCGATGGTCTCGCGCCGGATCCGGCTTTCGGCAAAGGCCACGTCTTCGGGGATGGATTTGTCGAGGTGGTGACAGACCATCAGCATATCCAGATGCTCTTCGATCGTGTTGACGGTGAAAGGCCGCGTCGGGTTGGTGGAGGATGGCAGCACATGCGCCTCTCCGCAGATCTTGATGATGTCCGGGGCGTGCCCGCCGCCCGCCCCTTCGGTGTGGAAAGCGTGGATCGTGCGGCCCTTCATGGCTTTGACGGTGTTTTCCACAAACCCGCTTTCATTCAGCGTGTCGGTGTGGATCATCACTTGCACGTCCATGTCGTCGGCCACGGACAAGCAGCAATCGATTGCGCCGGGTGTCGTGCCCCAATCCTCGTGCAGTTTCAGCGCGCAGGCCCCGCCCAGGATCTGTTCTTCGAGCGCGGCAGGCAAAGACGCATTGCCCTTCCCCGCAAAGGCCAGATTCATCGGGAAGGCGTCCGCTGCCTGCAACATCCGCCCGATATGCCAGGGGCCGGGCGTGCAAGTGGTGGCCAGTGTGCCATGCGCAGGCCCCGTGCCACCGCCCAACATGGTGGTGAGACCCGAGTGCAAGGCATCTTCGATCTGCTGGGGGCAGATGTAATGGATGTGGCTGTCAAACCCGCCGGCAGTCAGGATGCGGCCCTCACCCGCAATCGCCTCGGTCCCCGGCCCGATGATGATATCGACGCCGGGTTGCGTATCGGGATTGCCCGCCTTGCCGATCTTGGCAATCCGCCCGTCTTTGAGCCCCACGTCGGCCTTGTAGATCCCCGTCCAGTCCACGATCAGCGCATTGGTGATCACGGTATCCACCGCCCCTTCGGCCCGCGTCGCCTGGGATTGCCCCATCCCGTCGCGGATCACCTTGCCGCCGCCAAACTTGACCTCTTCACCATAAAGCAGGGCGTTATCTCCCGTCCCCCCGGTGGCCGATGCCCCGGCCCGTTCGGCGGTCAGATCGCGTTCCACCTCGATAATCAGATCGGTATCGGCCAGCCGCAACCGGTCGCCGGTGGTGGGGCCGAACATGGCGGCATAATCAGAGCGGGAGATTTGGGTGGGCATTCTGGTCGTCCTTTTGGAAATCTCGTGTCGTGGGCCGGGCGTGGGTCATGCTTTGAACGCCTCATCCACCTCAACCTGCAGGCCGGTGACCAGCCCGTTGGTTTGCATGGCCATGCCGATGACAGCCAGCAATTCGCCATGTTGCTCGGGCGTCATACCCTTGGCCTTGGCGGCTGCGGTATGGGAGTGGACGCAGTATTCACACCCATTGGCGGTCGAGACGGCGATATAGATCATCTCTTTGACCAGCGGGTCCAAATCGCCGGGCTCCATGACCACTTTCAGCCGCTCCCACGTGGCTTTGAGCAACGCCGGATCATGCGCCAAAGCGCGCCAGAAGTTGTTCACGTAATCTGTGCCGCGCACGGCGCGGATGTCGTTGAAGACGGCCAGCGCCTCGGCGCTGACCTCCTCATCTGACAAAAGCGGAACGGTGCCCATCAAACCATCGCAAAGATACGCGCAGGCCCACCTGAGCCGCCGCGATGGGTAGGCGCGCCCACAACCAAGGTGGCGCCGCTCACAGGCACATTCTCCAACCCCGCGAGATTCTCGATCCCATAACGGTTGGTGGGCAGCCAGGTGTAATGCGTCGCAAAATCCGCCGAGGGCCCGTGATCCAGAGACAGTGTATCCACGGCCATGGCCACGGCACCTGTCTCTTCGATCAGCATCTGCGCGGCCTCCACATGGAAACCGGGGAAATGCATCACCCCGTCGCCATCGGCATTGCGGAAGCCGTCACCGCCAACCTTTCCGGACCAGCCCGAATGCATCGCCACGCAGGCGCCATCCGGGATCTCTCCATTGGCGGCGATCCACGCCTTAAGATCATCCGGCGTGACCTGCGCATCGGGGTCTTCGGCCGCCTTGCCATGGATATGCACAACGCACAGCGGGCAGACCAGATTGCCCACGGGGATCTCATCCACCGATTGTCCATCGGCCGAGAAATGCAGCGGTGCGTCGATATGCGTGCCGGTATGTTCGTTGATCGACAGGTTGAACAGGTTGAAGCCATTGTCGGCAAAGTTAAACGCCTGTTCGGTCGTGATGCCGGGCGCGCCGAAATAGGTGGGGAAGGTATCGTCATAGACATGGGTCATGTCGACGACCCCGCCATGCCCGCCCGCCAAGGACGCAGGCGCGGTTGCCACGCTGCCCACGGCGGCTGTCGCGGTCACCGCCGCGCTGGCTTTGAAGAAGTCGCGCCGCGACAGCATTCTGTCTTTCACGGCATTCATCACACAGACGTCACACATGATTGGATCCTCCCAGATTGGTGTGACTGCTCATAACGGCCCCATGATCTGTTGGTTGAACCCATAGATCGTTTTTGCCCCGGAAACGGGGATCAGGTTGACCTCGCGCCGCTGGCCCGGCTCGAACCGCACGGCGGTGCCTGCGGCGATGTCCAGACGCATGCCGCGCGCGGCGTCGCGGTCGAAGTCCAGCGCGCTGTTGGCTTCGGCAAAGTGATAATGGCTGCCCACCTGCACGGGCCGGTCGCCGGTGTTGGCGATCATCAAAGTGATCGCCTTCCGGTCGCCATTCAGGGTCAAGGACCCCGCGGCGGGAAAGAGCTCTCCGGGGATCATTTCCGCCGCCCTGCGCGGGCGCGCTGAACAGCAAGGCCTGCGCCGACGCCGATCAGGGCAGCGCCAAAGATCAAGCCCGCAACATGTTCCGCATGCAGATGCAAACCGCCGGTGGTATGGGCCATAGCCGTCGCGGGCAGCATCGTCACTATCATCGCTGTCAGTTTTTTCATCACTCTCTCCTGCTTCTTTCTGGCCAAAAATACCCTGTTCACCGGATCGGATTGTGAACTGTCACCAGTTTGGTGCCGTCCGGAAAAGTGGCTTCAACCTGCACGTCGTGGATCATCTCAGGCACGCCTTCCATGCATTGATCGCGGGTGATCACCTCGGCTCCGGCCTGCATCATCTCGGCCACCGACCGGCCATCACGCGCGCCTTCGACCACGGCATCGGTGATCAGCGCGATGGCCTCGGGGTGATTCAGCTTTACGCCGCGGGCCAGGCGTTTGCGGGCCACTTCGGCGGCCATGGCCACCAGCAGTTTGTCTTTTTCGCGAGGGGTCAGGTTCATGTCAGATCATCCAGGGTCTTGGCAGTGGGTCTTGTCGAAAATGCGCGATCAGAGGGATCAGCGCCTGGCGCAGGGCAAAGCCATCCGGCGCGAGAATGCGGGCAAAGAGCACGTCCGGCGCGGGTTGAGAGATGCCTCCGGTTTCCGGCAGCAATGCGCGCGCGCTCTCCAGCTTGTCGGCTGCATCCGGAGCGGTGAAGACCAGGCTCGCCATAGCTCCAGCGCCCGCGCCGGTTGCCGCGCCCGCGAGAAGCGCGTGCGCGTCGCCCGTCAGGCGGGTGCGGTCGGCTAAGACGATTTTATCGTTGCGCCGCAAGGTGATGCGATCGTCGAGGGAGAGGGCACGGACGCTTTCGCCCATCGCGGCGCGGCCGAAGATCAGGCTTTCGACCAGCAGGCAGTTGGCATCAGGCTCCAGCGTGACGTCGAGGCTGCGGCGCAAGGCGGCGTGATCGTAAATCAGCGTCTCCTGCGGCAGCCAATCGACCCGTGAACCTGTGGCGATATGGATACCTGTGCAGACACGGCCCGCGCCGTCGTTGGCGCGGTAGGCGCGTTCTGCCGCCTGTGTGGTAACGGTCAGCGCGGTTCCCGACTCGGCGCGCAGGCGCAGGTCGAAACGGTCACCGCCGGTGATACCTCCTGCGGTGTTCAGCAACACGGCTGTCAGCGCTGTTCCATCGGTGCGTGGGAACAGTGTTTTCAGGGATCCTTGCTGATGCAGTCGTGAAATGACCGAGCGCCCGTCGCGCGCCTTCACTGTCAGTCGCGCGGAGCCTTGGGCCCGTGGCTGAGTCTGTGACAGGGTGAGGGGGGTCAGGTCTTGGATGGGTGTCTCCACCACTGGTGTTGGTCTTTACCTAAGCGTAACCGCAAAATGCGGCTGCGGGCGAGTCTCTTGACGCGCGGGATATCTGGGCAGGTCGATTTGCGCCGATCTTTTTGTAAGGTGCTGAAAAAATACGCAAATCGCATTGGATTGCGCTTTGAAATGCGCGTTTCTATGGTGCGGCGGAGGAGGGCGCGGGATGGCCGGGCAGACGGAAACAGTGCTGAATGCGGTGATCGAGGGGATCGATTCCGGGCGGTTGAACCCCGGCGATGTGATCGAGGAAGCGCCGTTGATGGAGGTGCATGGCGTGTCGCGCACCCCTGTCCGAGAGGCGTTTATCCAGCTGGAAACGGCCGGTCTGATCAAGCGTCTGCCACGCAAGGGGGCGGTTCTGTTCAAGCCGACGCTGGAGGAGTTTCTTGCGATCCTCGAAGTGCACGCCAAGCTGGAAGGACAGGCGGCGGGGTTGGCCGCGCGGCGGCTTTCTGTGAGCAATGCCAAGGACTTGGAGGCGGCTGTCGCAGCCTGTGAGGCGCATGCGGTGACCAAGGGTGATGGCGATCCGGCTGGCTATTACCAGCTGAACATGCGCTTTCACGAGGTGGTGGCGATCAGTGCCGGTAACCCGGTGCTGGTCGAGATGATCAAGACCAATGCGCGCAAGCTGATGGCCTATTACCGGGCGCGGTATCGGTATCCGGGATCCATTGCGCAGAGTGCTGCGGAGCATCGTCAGATCGCCGGTTTGATCACCGCGCACCAGCGGGAAGAAGCGGAAGCGCTGATGCAAAGCCATGTGCAATTCGATCAGGTCACGGTGATGGATTTGTTGGCCGCCGTGGGCTGAAAAAGGGTGTGCACCGTCTGTGCACAGGGCGTGCACAACTCGTGCACCGGTTCAGTGCATCGGGCCAGATTTGGGGGCGCTGCCCCCGTCCCTTGCGGGACTCCCCCGCCGGTATTTTCAGCAAGAAGAAGGGATGGGCTCAGGTGCCTGAAATGGCCTGTTCGAAGAAGCGGGCGATGGTTTCGGCAAAGGCGTCGCTGTCTGCGGATTCTCCGAATGAGACGCGCGCGCGGGCGGTCACGTCCGGGCCCAGGTAATCGGCCAGTTCGTCTGTAAGCGCCGCGATGAATTCGGGCGTCATTTCGGGATGGTGCTGGGTGGTGTAGATCTGGTTGCCCATCACGAACCCTGCGACTGCGCAATCGGTGGAGGTTGCGATGGCAATGGCGCCCTGGGGCAGGGTGGTGACTTGTTCGATATGGCTGCCGTAGAGGGAGAACCCGTCGGGCAGAGGCTCCATCCACCGGGCGCGCTGGGTGAGCCGGTTGGTGATCCGTCCGTGCTGGTATCCGCCGGGATTGCGGCCAACCGCGCCGCCCAGGGCAACTGCGATGGCCTGGTGGCCGAAGCAGGCGCCGAACATGGGCAGGCCTTTCGCGTGGATGTCGCGGATCAGCTGCAGAAGGCGCGGGATCCACGGCGCGTCGTCATGGACGGAGGCCGGGCTGCCGGTGATCATCACGCCGTCGAAGCCATCCAGTGTCTCGGGGAACTGGTCGTCTTTCACGACGAAGACCTCAAACGTCCAGTCGGGGCGGACGCGGGCCATCATGGTTGGGAACTTCTCCCCATCCTTGGGGTGCGCTTGGGCGAAGTCGCTTTCATCCGTGTTGGTGACCAGAAGGGCCAAGTGCATGACAGGACGGCTTTCTTTTTCATTTACATATTTAAGGCTCTCTTTAATATACACATGTTAAGGGCTGTCGGAAAGGGCAAACCATGACCGTGTGGACACCAGATGATGATGGATATGCCGATCTGAGCAGCCATGATGCCTTTGTAAATGGCGCGCCGCACAACACCTTTGCCCGGTTGCGCAAAGAGGACCCTCTGCATTGGACGGAGTATGCGCAGGGTCAGAATTTCTGGTCGGTCACGCGGCATGCCGATATCGAGGCAATGAACAAGCAGCCGACGGTGTTTTCCTCGGCTCAAGGCATCCGGATGGAAGATCAGACCTATGAGGAATATCTGGCCCGCCGCACCTTTCAGGAGACTGACCCGCCCGATCACACCCGGGTGCGGCGCAAGCTGACGCGGGCTTTTGCCAAGCCGACGATTGCCGGGTTCGAGCAGGACATTCGCGATATCTGCACCGAAATGCTGGACCCGGCGCTGGAGCATGGCACGTTTGACGCCACTCGCCTGATCGCGCGGGAATTGCCGATGCGGATGCTGGGCCGGATCATCGGCACGCCGGAGGAGGATCTGCCTTGGCTCGTCGAAAAGGGTGACGCGCTGATTGCGAATACCGATCCGGATTTCACGTCTCATGTCCTCGACAAGATGGAGACGGATGAATTTCGGATGATGCCGTTCAACTCCCCCGCCGGGGCGGAGCTGTATCAATACGCCAAGGAGTTGATGGAGGATAAGGCGGCGCGGGGCGATACTGATGGCGTGCTGCACCTGATCCTGGAGCCGGATGAGGATGGGCAGAGGATCACCGAAGAGGAATTTCGGAACTTCTTTTGCCTGCTGGTGGCGGCGGGGAATGACACGACACGCTATTCCATTGCCGCCGGTATTCAGGCGATGTGCCATCAGCCGGAATTGCTGGCGCAGATGCAGGAAGGCGGGGATATCTGGACCACCGCCGCGGATGAGATCATCCGGTGGGCCACGCCTGCGACCTATTTCCGGCGCACGGCCACGCAGGATGTCGAGATGTATGGCAAGACGATCCGCGAGGGGGACAAGGTGCTGTACTGGTTCGCGTCGGCCAATCGGGATGAGGCGATGTTTGACGATCCGTTCCGGGTGAACCTGCATCGCAGCCCCAATCGGCATCTGAGTTTTGGTCAGGGCGGTCCGCATGTCTGTCTGGGCATGTGGCTGGCGCGGTTGGAGGTGACGGTGCTGTTTCAGGAACTGGCGAAACGTCTGCGTGCCATTGAACCGGCGGGGCCGCATCAGTTTCTGCGGTCGAATTTTGTTGGCGGGATCAAGTCTTTGCCTGTTACGGTTCAGCGGGCCTGAGGGAGAGGGATATGAAGGATCGGTTGCGCGCGCTTTTCTGCGATCACCTGAGCATCATGCGCGGGAAATACCTGCCGCAGCACAAGATTGGTGATGATGCGACGCGGTTCTGCCAGTCGGTCTTTGGCACGCATTATGATCGCGATCTGCTGGATGCGCCGGGATCTTTGGTCAGCGGGGGCTTGCCCGACATGACGCTGCGATGGAAGCACGACGATATCCGCGACAGTTGGGAGCCATCGACCAAGGTGGTTCTGGGCGATCTTTATGATGAGGACGGCGAACCTTTGGCCTTGTGTCCGCGCGGTGCATTGCGGCGGGCCGTGGCGGCGTGGGAGGCCAAGGGGCTGACGCCGAAAGTGGGGATTGAGCTGGAATGCTTTGCCCTTCAGGCTGATGAGAAGGGCCGGTTGCAGCCTTATGATGCACCCGGCGGGGTTGTGTACGGGACGGGGCCTTTTGCCGATCCGCTGCGGTTCAACGACCGGATCTGGGAGATGGCGGACAGTCTTGGCTTTGCGCTGGAGATGATCACGGCGGAATTCGACACGCCCCAGTTCGAATATGTGCTGACCTTTGACGATGCGGTCAAAGCGGTGGATGATATCGTGCTGTTCCGCCTGATGGCGCGGGAGATTGCGCTGGAATACGGGATCGTCTTGTCCTTTATGCCCAAACCGATTGCCGAGGCTGGTGGGTCGGGGATGCATGTGAATTTCTCGTTCACGGATGAGGCGGGCGGCAATGCGTTGTCGACTGGGCCCAAGGGCGGGCCGGATCACATGAACGATCTGGCGCGGGGGTGCCTCGCGGGGTTGGTGCATCACCACAAGGGGCTTGCGGGGCTGATTGCGCCTACGGCGGCGTCTTACTTGCGGCTGCAGCCGGGGTCCTTGTCGGGGTACTGGCAGAACTGGGGTGGCGATCATCGCAACGTGACCACGCGGATCAGTGGCGAAGGCGGTGCGAAGGCGCGGTTGGAGCATCGGATGGCAGATGCGTCGGCCAACCCCTACACGGCTGTGGCGGCAGTGTTGCAGGCGTCCTTGCTGGGTGTCGAGAAGGGCTATGACCTGCCGCCCATCGAGACGGGGGATGGGTTTGACCGGTCCGACGCCAAGGTGGGCGTGGCGGATGATCTGAAGGGTGCCGTTGCGGATCTGGAGGCGGATCACGCGCTTGTGGAGGCTGTGGGCGCAGAACTGGTCGCGAACCACATTTACATGAAGCAGAAAGAGGCGAAGAAGACGCGCGATCTGGAAGGCGATGCGCTGCGCGATTTCTATGTCTGGTTTGTGTAGGGATTTGCCTGCGACATTCATGCTTTGCGGTGTGCTGTCGCAGGGTCTAAGTGTCTGTCGGAACAGGTGAAAACCGGTATGCGGTGGTGCACTTGCGATGCGCTGTCGCAGAGGGCCTGAACTGGGGCCTGAAACGTCTATCTTAAGCTCATCAAAGACGAAAATCAGAGCTTTTGAGGCCAATGGACACGCTGCTTTTGTCCCGTATTCAGTTCGGGGCCAATATCTCGTTTCACATCCTGTTCCCGACGATCACGATCGCTTTGGGTTGGGTGCTTTTGTTCTTCAAACTGCGCTTTAACGCGACGGGTGAGATCAAATGGATGGACGCCTATCGCTTTTGGGTGAAGGTGTTTGCCCTCTCCTTCGCGATGGGGGTGGTGAGCGGCATCACCATGTCGTTCCAGTTTGGCACAAATTGGCCGGGCTTTATGGAGACGGTGGGCAATATCGCAGGGCCGCTTTTGGCTTATGAGATCATGACCGCGTTTTTCCTTGAGGCGGTGTTTCTGGGCATCATGCTGTTTGGCTTTTCACGTGTGCCTGGGTGGCTGCATACGCTGGCCACCTTCCTTGTGGCGTTCGGCACCACCATGTCGGCCTTCTGGATCCTGGTCCTGAACAGCTGGATGCATACGCCCGAGGGCTTTGAGATGCGCAACGGCGTGGCCTTTGCCACCGATTGGTGGGCGATCATCTTCAACCCGTCGATGCCCTATCGGTTGGTGCATATGCTGCTGGCCTCGGGCCTGACGGTGGCGTTCCTGATTGCAGGGTTTTCCGCCTTCCGCTGGTTACGCGGCGATCAGGGGCGTGACGTGCGGGCCGGGCTTAAAACCGGGTTGATGTTAGGCGCGGTTCTGATCCCGATCCAGATCTTTGCCGGTGATATGCATGGGTTGAATACTTTGAAATACCAGCCGCAGAAAGTGGCCGCGATGGAAGGCAATTGGGAAACGGACACGAACGTGCCCCTCCTGCTGTTCGCGATTCCGGATGAAGAGGCGCGGGAAAACCGGATGGAGATTGCCATTCCGAACGGCGCTTCTCTGATCCTGACGCACAAAGCCGATGGTGAGGTGCCGGGCCTGAATGATTTCGTCACCCCAGAGGGCGAGGTGATGCACCCGCCAGTCGCGCCTGTCTTCTATGCGTTCCGCATCATGGTGGGCACCGGGATGGCGATGCTGCTGCTAAGCTGGGCATCGGTTGCGATCATGGCGCGGCGGCGGGATGTGGGCGCTCTGCCCCGGCCGATGTTGTTTGTCATGGTGCCGATGGCGTTTTCCGGTTGGGTTGCCACGCTGGCCGGTTGGTACACGACCGAGATCGGGCGTCAGCCCTGGCTGGTTCAGGGGGTGCTGACCACGGAAATGGCCGTGGCCGATGTGCCCGCGCCCTTTGTGGGGACAACCCTGGTAGCCTATCTGGCGATCTATGCGCTATTGCTGTCGGCCTATGTGTTCGTGCTGTTCTATCTTGCGGCAAAGGCTGGCAAGGGCGAGCAGATCCGCTTGCGCGTTCCGCAACCCGGTGAGGCGATTGCCCGACAGGTTCCGGCGGAGTGACGCGCATGGAGCTGTTCGGAGATCCAGGCCAATGGCTGCCCCTGACCTTTGCCGGTCTGATGGGGCTGTCGATCCTGATTTACGTGGTTCTGGATGGGTTCGACCTGGGCGTTGGGGTGCTGTTTCCGTTCGCCGATGACGGCGAAAAGGACATGATGGTCGCGTCCATCGGCCCGTTCTGGGACGCCAATGAAACGTGGCTGGTTCTGGCCGTAGGGCTGTTGCTGGTGGCGTTTCCGACTGCGCATGGGGCGATCCTGACGGCGCTTTATCTGCCGGTGGCAGTGATGCTGATCGGGCTGATCCTGCGCGGCGTGGCGTTTGAATTTCGGGTCAAGGCCCCGACCCCGCACAAGCGCGCCTGGAACACTGCGTTTTTCGTGGGTTCGCTGATGACCTCGCTTGCGCAGGGCTACATGCTGGGGCTGTACATCATGGGTCTTGAGCAAAGCTGGGCCACATGGGCCTTTGGCGCGCTGACGGCGGTGTTTTTGACCGTGGGGTATTCGTTTATCGGGGCCACATGGCTGATCCTGAAGACGTCAGATGTGCTGCAGGCCAAAGCGGTTCAATGGGCCAGGGGCGGCATCTGGGGGCTGGTGCTGGGGCTCGGCGCGATTTCGCTGGCCTCGCCGCTGGTGAGTGACCGGATCTGGGACAAATGGTTTTCGGTGCCGGAGATCTTTGCGCTGGCCCCGCTGCCGCTGATGTCCGTGGCGCTTGTCGTGCTGCTTTGGTTGGCGCTGAGGCGGCTGCCCACCTCTGACGACAGTTGGGCGTGGTTTCCCTTCGTGGCGTCGATCGTGCTGTTCACACTGGCGTTTTTCGGGCTGGCCTATTCCTTCTATCCCTACGTCGTGCCGGACCAACTTACGATCTATGAGGCCGCGAGCGCACCAGAGAGCCTGTTCATCATTCTTGTGGGCACCTGTGTCGTGTTGCCGATGATCGGGGGATACACGGTGCTGGCCTATACCGTGTTCCGCGGGAAGGCGCAGGAGTTGCGTTACGACTAGGGCGCGTTTTCTGTGTCAGAAAACGGCCCAGAATTTTTCAAAATTCTGGGCGCCCTTGGTGGCAGAATCGCGAAATGTCATGCTAGGTTTTGTTGCATGGCTCAACCTGACCCCAATATCGGCGATTTTCGCCCTGTTATCCGCCAGTTGGACGAAGGCGCGATCAATCGCATCGCGGCCGGTGAAGTGGTGGAACGCCCCGCATCTGCCGTAAAGGAACTGGTCGAGAACGCGATTGATGCGGGGTCCAGCCGGATTTCGGTGGATTTTGCCGATGGCGGCAAGACGCTGATCCAGGTGACGGATGATGGCTGCGGGATTGCGCCGGACGATCTGAGCCTTGCTTTGGCGCGCCATGCGACGTCGAAAATCGACGGGTCGGATTTGCTTAATATCCATACCTTCGGGTTCCGCGGAGAGGCGCTGGCCTCGCTGGCCGCTGTGGGCCGACTGACGCTTACCAGCCGCGCCCCGGGTTTTGAGGCTGCGACGCTGAAAGCGTCGGGCGGGCGGATGGAGCCTGTGAAACCCGCCGCTTTGCGCACGGGCACGGTCGTAGAGCTGCGAGATCTGTTTTTTGCCACGCCTGCGCGGCTGAAGTTCCTGCGCTCCGACCGGGCAGAGGCGCAGGCGGTGACAGACGTGGTCAAGCGCCTGGCCATGGCCGAACCGGGCGTGTCATTCACGTTGCGCGATGTCTCGGGCGGGGGCGAGGGGCGCATGACCTTCCGGGCCGATGCCGAACAGGGGGATCTGTTCGGCGCGTTGCGCGCGCGGCTGGCGCGGATCATGGGGGCGGAGTTCGTGGAAAACGCCCTGCCCATTGATGCCGAGCGCGAGGGGCTGCGTCTGATGGGGTTTGCGGCGCTGCCGACCTATTCGCGCGGGGCTGCGGTGGCGCAATATCTGTTCGTGAATGGCCGCCCCGTGCGCGACAAGATGCTGGGCGGGGCGTTGCGCGCCGCTTACATGGATTTCCTCAGCCGGGATCGGCATCCGGCGGCGGCTTTGTTCATCGATTGCGACCCCACGCTGGTTGATGTGAACGTGCACCCCGCCAAGACTGAAGTGCGCTTTCGTGATCCCGGTGTGGCGCGGGGGCTGATCGTGTCGGCCCTGCGCCATGCGTTGGCAGAGGTGGGGCATCGGGCGTCTTCGACTGTGGCAGGCGCAACGCTCGGGGCGATGCGGGCGGAACCCGTGGGGGAAGCTCCGCGTGTTTACCAGATGGATCGCCCGTCGCTGGGGGCGCGGGGGGCGGCGTATTCCGCGCAGGCCCCGGCACCCGGGTTTGCCGAGATGGCGGAGAGCTATTCGGGCCGGGTGGTGGAGCCCGTTGAGGAGGTGCCCGCCGATGATTTGCCCTTGGGCGCGGCGCGGGGGCAGGTGCATGAGAATTACATCATCGCCCAGACGGCGACCGGCATGGTGATCGTGGACCAGCACGCGGCACATGAGCGTCTGGTTTATGAAAAGCTGAAACGCCAGATGGCCGAGAACGGCGTGGCGGCGCAGGCCCTGCTGATCCCCGAGATTGTCGAACTGAGCGATGGGGATTGCGCGCGCATCCTGGCGGTGGCGGAGGAATTGGCGCGCTTTGGTCTGACGATTGAGCCCTTTGGCGGCGGGGCCATCGCGGTGCGGGAGACGCCTGCGATCCTGGGCGAGGTCGATGCCCGCGCGATGATCTTGGATATTCTGGATGAGCTGGCCGATCAGGGGGAAAGCACGTCCCTGCAAGCGCGGGTTGAGGCGATCCTGAGCCGCGTGGCCTGTCATGGCTCGATCCGGTCGGGGCGGCGGATGCGGGCGGAGGAGATGAACGCTCTGCTGCGCGAGATGGAGGCGACGCCGCATTCAGGGCAATGCAACCATGGGCGGCCGACCTATGTGGAGCTGAAGTTGAGCGATATCGAAAGGCTTTTCGGGCGGACATGATCGAGATTGGTGGGCAGACATACGCTTTGAACGATCCGCTGGTGATCGCGGCCATGGTCGGGGTGGTAGTTTTGCTGTTGATCCTGGTGCTGCTGATCGTAGCGGTACGCGCGGCGGGCCGGTCGGCGCGGTTGGCGGAGCCTTTGGCGCAGCAATTGGGTGTCTTGGGGAGCCATGTGCAGCAGCTGGGGCAGGGACAGGCGCAGTTGCAGGGCAACATCCAGATGGTGAGCGACACGCAGGCTTCAGCCCAGACCCAGGTGATCCAGACGATGGAGCGGCGGCTGGCGGATGTGCAGCAGCAGATGCAGGACCGGCTGGCGGATAATGCGATGCGTCAGAACAGAGCCTTAACCGAGATGCAGGAGCGGATGAAGGAAAGCCTGCACGGCTCGTCGAAACAGACCACCGCCTCGCTGACGCAGTTGCAGGAGCGGCTCGCGGCGATCGACAAGGCGCAGGAGAATATTACGAAGCTCTCGGGCGATGTGCTGGGGTTGCAGGACATTCTGTCGAACAAGCAGCGGCGGGGGATGTTCGGGGAAATTCAGCTGAACGACATCGTCTCCAAAGCGCTGCCATCGGATGCCTATGCGCTGCAGGCGACGCTGTCGAACGGGCGGCGGGCGGATTGTCTGATCCATCTGCCGAACCCGCCCGGCCCCATCGTGATCGATGCGAAATTCCCGTTGGAGGCGTTCGAGGCGCTGGCGGCGGCAGAGACGCGGGAGGAGGCCGAGCGGCGGCTGAAAGACTTTGGCAATGCGGTACGGGTGCATATCAAGGCGATTTCCGAACGCTACATCATCGACGGGGAAACCGCCGATGGCGCGCTGATGTTCGTGCCGTCGGAGGCGATCTATGCCGAGCTGCATGCGCGCCTGCCGCAAGTGGTGCGCGAGGGGTTCAACCTGCGCGTTTGGGTGGTGTCGCCCACGACCTGCATGGCCACGCTGAACACGATGCGGGCGATCCTGAAGGATGCGCGGATGCGCGAGCAGGCGGGCGCGATCCGCAAGATGCTGAGCCAGCTGCACCGGGATGTGGAACTGGTGGTGGAACGCGCGGGCAAGCTTGAGACGCATTTCGATCAGGCGCGCCGCGATGTGGAGGGGATCACCACGGCGGCAGAGCGGGCGGGGAAACGCGCGGCGAAGCTGGATAATTTCGATTTTGAAGAGGTGGAGGCCGAAGCACCCGGAAACGTCGTGCCGTTGACGGACAAAAGCTGAAGAGTGGCCTGGTGACACGCGTCAGGCGCTTGACGTTTGTTATGTAATTACATAACAAAATATGGGAGCTTTTCTCGTTTTCGAACCTCTGGTCAAGACAATACCTCGTGCGCAGAAACACCGGTAATTCTCATCTTAAGCGGAAGCGGCGCGATGGCAGCCCGATGCACGCCTATGATCGTTTGCCCAAGGAGTTGAGGGATTGGGTGTCCTCGGCGCTTTTGCCCTGGGGCGCGGCGTCTGTGCGGCGTGCTTATGCCAAGGCCTATGCTCGGACGTGGGATGCGCGCTTGGCGTTGCGGGAGTTGGATATGCTGGAAGCCCGGTTGGTTGGGAAAGACGCCCATAAGGTTTGGGGAGAGGCCCATCCGGCAGCAAGAACAGCTGAGTTTCGAAACTCAGTTTGAGGGTGGGCAGGCTTTTCGAAAAGCCTGTTTCACGCGCATTCGAATGCGCGTTTGAAGGCGCTTCGAAGCGCCTTTTACGTCAGATTGATGCGAAGCCCGTGTCCAAAGCAGTGAGGATCACCTGCACATCGTCCGAGGTCAGAACCAGGGGCGGTGACAGGATGATGTTGGGGCCGGAAACGCGGACCATGGCACCGGCGGCATAGGCCGCTTCCTGCACCTTCCCGATGGTGGCTTTGTCGATGGGGGATTTGGTCGCCCGGTCGCTGACCAGTTCCAGCGCGCACATCAATCCGTGGCCGCCGCGGACGTCGCCGATGATGTCGTAGCGGTCCTGAAGGGCTAGTAGACCTTGGAACAGTTCAGCCCCGCGCGCGGCCGCGTTGCCGGGGATGTCTTGGGACAATGTCTCGTTCAAACAGGCCAAAGCGGCGGCGGCGCCCACGGGGTGGCCGGAATAGGTGTAGCCGTGGCCAATGGCGGCTTTGCCGGTGTCGTCTTTTTCGAAGGTCTGGGCGATGTCTTCGGAGATCATCACCGCGCCGAAGGGGAAATAGCCGTTGGTGATCGCTTTGGCCGTACACATCAGATCGGGCTGCACGCCCCAATGGCGCGAACCGGTCCAGGATCCGGTGCGGCCAAAGGCGGTGATGACTTCATCGGCGATCAGGAGGATGCCGTGGCGCGTGCAGATCTCACGCACGCCGGGCATAAAGCTGGCATGGGGCGGGATGACGCCGCCCGCGCCCAGGACGGGCTCCATGATGAAGGCGGC
>NZ_JXYH01000129.1 GCF_001262635.1 Aestuariivita boseongensis | reverse complement strand
AATACTGGTTTCCCTTCTTGGTCTGGTGCATTTCCGGGTCGCGCTTGCCGTCCTTGTTCTTGGTCGAACTGGGCGCATTGATCAGCGTTGCATCGACGATGGTGCCCTGGCGCAGCGACAGGCCGCGGTCGCCCAGATAGCCATTGATGACAGCGAGGATGCCGGCCGCCAGCTCGTGTTTCTCCAGCAAGCGGCGGAAGTTGAGAATGGTGGTTTCGTCGGGGATGCGCTCCAGGTTCAGCCCGGCAAACTGGCGCAGGATCGTGGTTTCGTACAGCGCTTCCTCCATCGCTGGATCGCTGTAGCCGAACCAGTTCTGCAGCAGATGCACACGCAGCATCGCCATCAACGGGTAGGCCGGACGGCCACCTTCACCTTTCGGATAATGTGGCTCGATCAAAGCAATCAAGCCCTTCCACGGCACCACCCGATCCATCTCGATCAGGAACAACTCCTTGCGGGTTTGCTTGCGCTTGCCAGCGTACTCGGCGTCGGCGAAGGTCATCTGCTTCATCGGGAAACTCGGTGGGTGGGG
>NZ_JXYH01000128.1 GCF_001262635.1 Aestuariivita boseongensis | reverse complement strand
CGACATATCGATATGAGTCCCAAGCTCTTCGGGTAGGATTGCCGCAGGAACCACCCCTGGTGTTGCAAGCACCGTGGTCAGCGGAGCGACTGCAAGCTCAACTTGGCCAGCGGCGACGGATGCGACCGGCTCGCCACCACCCATGGCCAGGCTCTTTGGCAAAAGTGCAGTATTCAGATCGAGCCGCTCGATCACATCGAGGTAGGTGCGGCCACTTGTACCTGCACCCGTGTAGGCGATGCTGTCGGCCTCATGCAAAAGGGCTTTGATCGTTTCAACGTCTTTTCTGATTGAGCCTTCGGTTTTCTCTTTTCGGCCAACGGCAAGGGGCACACGTCCAAAAGCTCGGTGACTGGCTCCGTCTGCTTTTCCAGCTTTTATGAGCGCCTTAGCGTAAGGGGGGTTGGTTAAGCCGATGTCATAAGCTTCACCCGCCGAGATGCGCTCCGGTATCACGGGGTTGAGATCAACCAACTGAATGACCGATGCACCCGTTGCCGTTTCCAAGCGCGGAACGAGGTTATTCATGATCGCCCGGATCGCCAC
>NZ_JXYH01000127.1 GCF_001262635.1 Aestuariivita boseongensis | reverse complement strand
AGCGTAGTGGGCACGGCGGCCAATGTGGCGGATGTCACCCAGGTGGACAAATTGCTGCATGGCGACGAAAACGTGGTCTGCGCCGATGCAGGCTACACCGGTGTCGAAAAGCGGCCCGAGCATGAAGGACGTGAAGTTATCTGGCAGGTGGCGGCACGCCGCAGCACCTACAAAAAACTCGATAAGCGCAGCGTGCTGTACAAAGCCAAGCGCAAGATTGAAAAGGCCAAGGCTCAGGTGCGCGCCAAGGTCGAGCATCCGTTCCGGGTAATCAAGCGCCAGTTCGGTTACACCAAGGTGCGCTTTCGCGGCTTGGCCAAAAACACGGCGCAACTGGTGACACTGTTCGCTCTGTCGAACCTGTGGATGGCGCGCCGACATTTACTGACGAATGCAGGAGAGGTGCGCCTGTAATGCGGGAAATGGCCACCGGAGTGGGGTCCGGGTGGCGAAAACGTAAGAAATACTCGTCGAATTGATTGTTTTTTGATCATTTGGCGAGTTTAAAAGTTGCGCTAGGTGGTATGCCGGGGAAATACATGGCTACTTCAGACC
>NZ_JXYH01000126.1 GCF_001262635.1 Aestuariivita boseongensis | reverse complement strand
CCGCTGCTGCCGCTGGATCAGGCGCCGGAGCCTGCGCGACGGCTGAACCCGGTTTTTGAGCTTGATGATGGGGCATACGTGATGGCGACACAGTATTTGTCCGCGGTGCAGATGTCTGAATTTGCCGCGTGTGTGGGGGATCTGACGCTGCATGCCGGGGTGATTACGGATGCGCTGGATATGGTGTTCCACGGCTTCTGAAGCGGCTGTAGGGCCTGGGCGTTATCGCATGTGCCGACCAGAGCCTGTATGGGATGTCGATCGATCGGCATAAGACGGTAGGACGGCTGAAGCGCGGGCATAAAGGCGGGCCGGGATCTCTAAATGTTAGGTTTGCGCACATAGAGGTGAAGAAGCTGAACATGTTCTTGCCGTGGGGTCAAAATGTGACTTTGGATGTGATTAGCGCGGCCGCGGAATATCTAAAACATTGTTTTTATTGGAGAAAATCGGAGATCCTCAGTTCTTCTCCGAGGGGCGATACCCCAAAGGTGAAGAATCTGAACAAGCGTAAACAGGAAGAAACCGGAGGCACTGTGCTGTCGTCGCGGCACAAGGGTTGCCCG
>NZ_JXYH01000125.1 GCF_001262635.1 Aestuariivita boseongensis | reverse complement strand
TCCGGATCAAAGTCTGTTTGCCGACTCCCCGAAGCTTTTCGCAGGCTACCACGTCTTTCATCGCCTCTGACTGCCAAGGCATCCACCGTATGCGCTTCTTCACTTGACCATATAACCCCAAGCAATCTGGTTATACTGTGAAGACGACATTCGCCGAAAATTCGAATTTCTCAATTAAGAGAACTCACAAATTTTACCTTAGCCTGATCCGTTACCAGTGAAAGTAACGTTCAGTCTATCTTTCTATCACATACCCAAATTTTTAAAGAACGATCTAATCAAAGACTAGAAATCAACATTCACCATCGCAGTGATGGAATGCTCATTTCTAAGCTTTCAACGTCTAGAAGCAGTAGTGGTGGAGCCAAACGGGATCGAACCGTTGACCTCCTGCGTGCAAGGCAGGCGCTCTCCCAGCTGAGCTATGGCCCCGTATTTCTACAGGCGTTTCCCACACAAAATTGGTGGGTCTGGGCAGATTCGAACTGCCGACCTCACCCTTATCAGGGGTGCGCTCTAACCAACTGAGCTACAGACCCAATTTCGGGCTGCTTCTTTATCGTCTTCTTCAATGAATCAAGCAATTC
>NZ_JXYH01000124.1 GCF_001262635.1 Aestuariivita boseongensis | reverse complement strand
GTCCGCACAGCAGCCATTGAAGCGGCTTACAGGTGCGGCACTGCAGCGAACGGCAGCTTTCCCGCATCGCTGACAATGCGCACATCCGGTGGGAGGTGTCCAATCTGTCCAAATGTCCAGAATGGAGCCTACGAATTGGACAAATGGACAGTTTGGACACTGTTTTCTGGACAGACGCATGCGATCAGCTTGGCGGGGGGACGTTGTGGCGCTCAAGCCATTCCTTGATGACAGCCCAGATGTCTGAGCTGGCTGGCGCGCTTCGGTATTGTGCAAGCTGATCCAGCCCTTTGGCGAGGTCTTTGGGAACGTCGTTCGGCCACTTCATATTCAGAACATAATGTGAACGTTCTGTTCCAGTCCACACCCATTTCGCGTATACTTGCGACAAGTATCAGATAGCATTTTGCAGGGGCGGATCTTCACATGAGCAAGCTGACCAAGGAACCCAGCGACGAAGTCGCCGACATCGCCAGGCGGGTGGAAGACCGGGAACAGCGCGCCCCGAACGTCTCGGTCGAGATGGTAGACGGCAATGCGAATATGACCATCGGAAAGTCCGGCAAGAACGAAGAGATTTTGCAGCTCATGGACGCGCTGGGTGTCTGTGACACGGATCTCTTCAGTCCCCTTCTTGGACAGATTGGGAATGCTGTTTCCAGGAAGGGTGAGGTAACAAACGACCCGCTGCAGTTCGTCATTGCCTTCATCAAAAGCATTGAGCCGGAAAACGAGATTGAAACCCTGCTGGCGGCCCAGATGGCCGT
>NZ_JXYH01000123.1 GCF_001262635.1 Aestuariivita boseongensis | reverse complement strand
ACGGCATGTGCCCAAGGGGCGTGCAGATGAGGATCAGCTGGTTGCCGACATGATCGAACTGGCCAGACAGTTTGGTCGCTACGGTTACCGGCGGATTGCGGCCTTGCTGAGAGATTCAGGCTGGTCTGTCAGCGATGGTCGGGTTGAACGGCTGTGGCGGCGAGAGGGGCTGAAGGTTCCACAGAAGCAGCCCAAGAGAGGGCGTTTGTGGATGAACAACGGATCATGCGTAAGGCTGCGGCCTGAGTATCGGAACCATGTCTGGAGCTATGACTTCGTGCATTGCCGGACCGATGACGGGAAGGCATTCCGCACGTTGAACATCCTGGATGAGCACAGCCGCGAATGCCTGGCAATCAAGGTGAAGCGCAAGCTGAACTCATCAGATGTGATCGATGCTCTGACAGATCTGTTCATTCTGCGAGGTGCTCCCTCTTTCATTCGGTCGGACAATGGACCTGAGTTCGTTGCCCAAGCAGTTCGGGATTGGATCGCGGCTGTCGGTGCAAAGACAGCATTCATCGAGCCAGGTTCGCCCTGGGAGAATGGGTATTGCGAAAGCTTCAACGGGCGGATGCGGGATGAACTGCTCAATGGGGAAATCTTCTATAGCCTGCGTGAGGCTCAAATCCTGATCGAGCAATGGAGGAAACACTACAACACCAAGAGGCCACACAGTGCATTGGGCTATCGGCCACCGGCCCCCGAATCCATCATCCCAATGGAAACCAGCCCAATCATGCACTAACAATTACCTTGGACCAATCAGATCGGGCTGCTCA
>NZ_JXYH01000122.1 GCF_001262635.1 Aestuariivita boseongensis | reverse complement strand
GGAGCGCGCTACCCTGAAGTGCGACTCCTATTAGAAAACAAAGAGTTATCTAATAGGAGATCATGGCATGGGAGCCGTATACACGCAACTATCGCTGCAAGAACGCCGAAAGATTGAGACCTGGTGGCATGCAAATGTCCCCGTCAGAGAGATAGCGCGCGTCTTGAAACGCCACAAATCGACGATCTTTCGTGAGATCAAACGGAATTTCTGGGCTGATGATGCCTTCCCGAAGAAGTATGCAGGCTACTTCGGTCACGCAGCACAATTGCAGACGGACAGGCGTAGATCCGTACAACGCAAGCTGATCCGGCATCCAGACCTGTGCAAGACCGTGATCGCGCGGATCAAGCAAGGCTGGACGCCCGAGCAGATCGGCAATCGCATGATCTACGAAGGCGCCAAACTGCGCGTTTGCCAGGAAACGATCTATCGCTACATCTACTCGAAAGAAGGCATGGATCAGGAGCTGTGGTGGTACCTGCCCGAGCATCGCAAAGCGCGTCGTCCACGCCGGGCCAGAAAGCGCCAGAAGCCTAAGTTTGATCGTGATGTCGGCATTCTGTTCCGTCCGGATGATGTCGCACATCGTCGCCAGTTTGGGCACTGGGAGGCTGATCTTGTCTTGTTCAAACAACGCTTTGGACAATCAAACGTAACCTCGCTGGTCGAGCGCGTCAGTCGGTTCACCGTGCTTTTGAAGAATCCCAACAAGCGCACTAAACCAGTCATGGGCAGGATCATGAAAGCTCTCCGTGATCTGCCCTAAATTGCGCGTCGTTCAATC
>NZ_JXYH01000121.1 GCF_001262635.1 Aestuariivita boseongensis | reverse complement strand
CCCGGCAGCAACAAACGAGAACTATGCCGACGGTTCGGTATCAGTCCGCAGACGGCTTACAAGTGGCTTAACCGCTACGCGACGCTCGGCCATTCAGGGCTGCAAGATAAATCCCGAAAACCGGCTACCAGCCCCAAGCTGACCACGCCGGCCCTGGAAGCGCAGGTCATAGCGCTCAGACAAGACCATCCAGCATGGGGTGGGCGCACGATCAGCAGCCTCTTGAAAAAGCAGATTGCTCCCAGCACCGTTACCAATGTCCTGCACCGGCACGGGCTGATTCAGCCGACTACGAAGGAGCAAGAGGCAAAGCTGAGGTTTGAACACGAGGCGCCCAACAATCTTTGGCAGATGGATTTCAAAGGGCATTTCCCGACGCAAGAAGGCAGATGCCATCCCCTGACTTTACTGGACGACCATTCACGTTTCAGTTTGGCTATTCAAGCTTGTGATAACGAGCGTGGAGCCACGGTGAAAGAAAGGTTGACCGAGGTATTCCAGCGCTTCGGATTACCGGCTCGCATCAACGTTGATAACGGACCGCCTTGGGGCTCTCCACGTAACCCTGGTGAAATCACAGAGCTGAGTATCTGGTTGATTCGTCTGGGTATTCGGATCAGTTTCAGCCGCCCTTACCACCCACAAACCAATGGAAAGATTGAGCGTTTCCATCGCTCACTCAAGGCCGAAGTACTTGAAGGGCGTCAGTTTTCCACGCTCAAGGAAGCTCAAGCAGCATTTGATCGGTGGCGTGATGTTTATAACCTGCAACGGCCCCATCAGGCGCTGGACTACAAGGTGCCTATGGACCGGTATAGAGCCAGCCCATGGGCTTATCCGCAACAGTTACCAACCTTTGAGTACGGACCGGAC
>NZ_JXYH01000120.1 GCF_001262635.1 Aestuariivita boseongensis | reverse complement strand
CCCTCCTCAATACGCCACCGCTCAGATAAAACGTCTGATATTGCTGCGCGAATGCCGGCCTCCGCTGCACGGGACAGATTGATATCCAATCGACGCGCCTCAGACAAAAGCTCGGCATCAAGCGAAAGATTGGTCGCGCGGCGAGAGGATGACGAGGACATGTTATCTCCTTCACGAGAATTATGCGCATAACTATGCGCATATATCGCTTCAATTCATAGGATAACGCAAACTTTGAACACGCACGAAATCAGCGATTTGTGTGCTACTACACATTAACTTGTATAGTCGTCCGATCTGTGCATTTTTGCAAAGTTTCTGTCACGCCTGGACGCTATCCCTCCAACAAAGACTTGATCGCCTCTGCTTTCTCTGCCCGAACAACCGGATCCACGGCCCGATACAATGACAGGAGCTCCCTCTCCTCTTGTGTAACCGGCAAACCGTAGGCGTCGACCAGAATGTCATAAAGATCTGGTTGGTATTCCTTCAGAGCCAGCTGCAAGATCGCCCCCTTCTCGATCTCCAGCGTTTGCTCCAACGCCGGGACACGGTTCAGCGGAACTCGTGTCACGCCCTGTTTGATCATTGAAACAATGCTCGCTGTCGGAAACCCAACCCGTTCCGCGATCTCGCGCTGTGTCAGAGGTGACGCTTCGATCGCGGCAGAAAGCAACTCAGCGGTAGATGTGTAGGTCAATTCTATCTCCCAAGCAAAACTTGAAACTAAACATGTGATAGTCAGCGCTATATCGTCCGTTTCAGGAAGCATAATCCAACCGACAGCAGGGACCTGAACCGTCGAACCTTTAGAAGAGCCGCTGAGCGGCCCCCTGAGAGGCAGTCCGGACCTAGACGCCTGTTTACCCGCACCAAT
>NZ_JXYH01000012.1 GCF_001262635.1 Aestuariivita boseongensis | reverse complement strand
CCGCCTGCGCGGCGGGGCGCGGGCCGCGCCCAGCTCGGGTGACCGCGCGCAGTTCAACGGCTGGACCGCGCATTTCGACCGCTATGTGCTGGAGGATGGCACGGGTCAGGAAACACCGTTCTCTCATGCAGAAGGCGAAGTGCTGCGTCTGTTTCTGGACAGCCCGAAACGTCTGATCAGCCGTCAGCAGATGCAGGACGCGCTGGGCGGTGCTGCGGGCGAAAGCTTTGACCGGGCGATGGATGTGCGCATCTCGCGGCTGCGCACGAAGCTGCGCGAGGATCCCAAGAACCCGCGGCTGATCAAGACGATCTATGGCGCGGGCTATATCTTTCTGGGGGATGTCGAATGGGGTTAGGCGTTAGCCCGTCACCCTCTGCGCCGCATGGGCCAGCACGTTGAGACCTGTAACCAGATCGGCCTCGTCCGTGTCTTCGGCGAAATCGTGGCTGATGCCGCCGATGGAGGGCACGAACAGCATGGCTACCGGCAAAACCCGCGCCACATTCGTCGCGTCGTGCAGCGCACCTGAGGGCATGGTCCGCCATTTGCCCGGGCTGACGGCCTCGGCCCCGGCTTCAAGTGCCGCGCGCAGGGTGGCGTCCATCGCGGTGGGGCGCAGGTTTCGCAGGCCGTGGAGGGAAAGCTGCATGCCCGTCTGACCGGCGATCTCATCCAGGGTGTCGCGCACGATCCGCTCCATCCGGGTCAGACGGTCATCGTCGGCATCGCGCCACTGGACGGAAAAGGATACCCGCCCCGGCACGATGGACGAGGCATTCGGGTGCAGCGTCACATGACCAATCGTCCAGACCGTGCGCGGCGTGACCACATTGCGCAGCCGGTCGTTGAGCGCGGTGTTGAAGACCGACAGCGCCTGAAACGCGTCGCGGCGCAGATGCATCGGCGTGGTGCCCGCGTGGTTCTGCTGGCCGGTGAATGTGACCTCGATCTGGCGCGAGCCGACGATATCGGTGACGACGCCGATCTGGTCGCCCTCGGCATCCAGAACGGGGCCCTGTTCGATATGCATCTCGATATAGCCGGTGAAGCGGGAGGGATCGACCGGGCCATCATTGCGCGGCAGGGCGCTGCGCGCATCGCCCAGCGTTGTGCCGTCCTTTGCGGTCAGCGCGTCAGCCTGATCCTGCGTGATCGCGCCGCCAAAGACCGAGCTGCCCGTGAGCGCACCGAACCGGCCTTCTTCATCCTGGAAGGACACGACCGACACATGCGGGTTCACGCGGGCCACTTCCAGCCCGGCAATGACGCCCAGCGCGCCGTCAAGCCAACCGCCTTCGGGCTGCGTGTCGCTGTGCGAGCCCAGAAGAAGCGCAGGACCATCGCGCAGGCCAAAGACATTGCCCATCGGGTCGATATGCGGGGTCAGACCGGCCTGGGCGATCTGATCGGCAAGCCAGCTACGCGCCGCGATATCCGCGTCGGAATAGGCCGGGCGAACAACACCATTGCCAATGCCGGACGCGCCAAAGCTGCGCAGCGTGTGGAGGTTTTCAAGGAAGCGGTCAGCGTCGATCATTGCGACAGTGTTCCCGCTGGGCGCGACGGGCGCAAGGCCGTTCGAACGGCCTTGCAAGCAATTTCGAAATTGCTTGGCCCGCCTATTCGGCAGCCACCTGCGCCCCGACCGGCTCCACGCGCACTGCGGAAAACTTGAACTCCGGGATCTTGCCATAGGGATCGAGCGCCGGGTTGGTCAGGATGTTCGCCGCCGCCTCCACATAGGCGAAGGGCAGGAAGACCATATCCTCGGCCACGGCGCGGTCGGCGCGGGCCATCACCTGAACCGAACCGCGACGCGTTGTCAGACGGATCATGTCACCGGGGGCCACGCCAAGACGGCGCAGCGTCTTGGGGTGAAGCGAACAGTTGGCTTCCGGTTCGACCGCGTCCAGCACCGTGGCGCGGCGGGTCATGGACCCGGTGTGCCAGTGTTCCAGCTGGCGCCCTGTGGTCAGGATCATCGGGTATTCGGTATCTGGCGCCTCATCCGGCGGGATGACCGAGGCCGGTGTAAACCGTGCGCGCCCGTCGGTGCGCGGAAAGCCATTGCCAAACACAATCGCCTGACCCGGATCCTCGGGCGAGAGGGACGGATAGGTCACCGCGTTTTCGCCCGCGAGCCTGCCCCAGGTGATGTTGTCCAGCGATTTCATGTTCAGTTTCATCTCGGCAAAGACATCCGCAGGGGACTGATAATCCCAGCCCAGGCCAAGACGTTTGGCCAGTTCCACCTCGATCCACCAATCTTCCTTCGCCTCGCCGGGTGGGTGCACTGCCTGCCGGCCCATCTGCACCTGACGGTTCGTGTTGGTGACCGTACCGTTCTTCTCGTAAAAGGCCGAGGCGGGCAGGATCACGTCGGCATAGTTCGCGGTTTCCGTCAGGAAGATATCCTGCACCACAAGGTGGTCGAGTTTCGCCAAAGCGTCGCGGGCATGTTCAACATCCGGGTCCGACATGGCGGGGTTTTCGCCCAGCACATACATCGCCTTGATGTCGCCCGCGTGCACGGCATCCATAATCTCGGTCACGGTCAGGCCCTTCTCGTTCGAGAAATCGCCGCCGCCCCAAACCTCGGTAAAGGCGGAGCGGACGCCATCATCCGTCACAGTCTGGTAATCCGGCAGGAACATCGGGATCAGGCCCGCATCCGACGCGCCCTGCACGTTGTTCTGCCCCCGAAGCGGATGCAGACCCGTGCCGGGACGCCCCACATGGCCGCACATCAGCGCAAGGGAGATCAGGCAGCGCGAATTGTCGGTGCCGTGGATATGCTGGCTGACGCCCATGCCCCAGAAGATCATCCCTGCCTTGGCCGTCGCGAAATCACGCGCGACGGCGCGCAGCGTGTCGGGATCGATCCCGCAGATCTCGCTCATCAACTCGGGCGTGAAGCCTGCCAGATGGGCCTTCTCGGCCTCCCAGTTCTCGGTATAGGCGTCGATATATTGTTGGTCATAAAGCCCCTCTTCCACGATCACATGCATGATCGCGTTGAGCATCGACACATCCGCGCCGGGGCGGAATTGCAGCATATGGGTGGCAAAGCGTTTGAGCGCCTGGCCGCGCGGGTCCATCACGATCAGCTTGCCGCCGCGCTTGGTGAACTGCTTGAAATAGGTGGCCGCGACGGGATGGTTTTCGATCGGGTTCGCGCCAATGACGATGGCGACATCGGCATGTTCGATCTGGTTGAAGGTCGCGGTGACCGCTCCCGAGCCCACGTTTTCGATCAGCGCCGCGACCGAGGACGCGTGGCACAGACGCGTGCAGTGATCGACGTTGTTATGGCCAAATCCCTGGCGGATCAGCTTCTGGAACAGATAGGCCTCTTCATTGGTGCATTTGGCACTGCCAAACCCGGCCACTTCGCGCCCCCGGCCCTTCAGGCCGTTTGCCGCGAAATCCAGCGCCTCATCCCAGCTGGCCTCACGGAAATGGGTCTGCCAGTTGCCGGGATCGACGTTCAATCCCTTGGCGGGCGCATCGTCACGCCGGATCAGCGGTTTGGTCAGACGATGCGGGTGATGGATGTAATCGAACCCGAAGCGGCCCTTGACACAAAGCCTGCCTTCATTCGCAGGGCCGTTGATCCCCTCGACATATTTGACCTTACCGTCCTTCACTTTCAGCGAGACCTGGCAGCCCACACCGCAGAAGGGGCAGATGCTGTCCACTTCGCTGTCGTAATCCTTGCTGTCGCCCTGCTGCGCGTCGTCCAGAACGGTGGCTGGCATCAGCGCCCCGGTGGGGCAGGCCTGCACACATTCACCGCAGGCTACGCAGGTGCTGTCGCCCATCGGGTCGTCCATGTCGAAAACCGGATAGGCGTCATGCCCGCGCCCCGCCATGCCGATCACATCATTGACCTGCACTTCGCGGCAGGCGCGCACGCAAAGCCCGCATTGAATGCAGGCATCCAGATTGACACGCATCGCCACATGGCTGTCATCCAGCAACGGGATGCGGCCGTCTTCCAGCTTGGGAAAGCGGCTTTCCGAGACGCCATTGGCCGCCGCCATGTCCCACAGGTGCGAGGAGCGGTCATGCGACGCCTCCTGCTCGGGCTGGTCGGCCAGCAGCATCTCGACAACCAGTTTGCGCGCCGATGTCGCCCGCGCGGAGTTCGTCGTCACGACCATGCCGTCCTGCGGTTCGCGGATACACGAGGCGGCCAGTGTCCGCTCGCCCTCGATCTCGACCATGCAGGCGCGGCAGTTACCGTCAGGGCGATAGCCGGGCGCGGGCTTGTGACACAGATGCGGGATCACCAGGCCACGGCCATTGGCAACCTCCCAGATGGTCATGCCGGGTTGCGCCTCAACCTCCTGGCCGTCCAGCGTGAATTTGATCGTGTCGGACATTCCTGCCTCCCGTTCGCGTGGGCGCAGTATAAATCAACCTCGCGCGCGGGCGGGACTCCCAATCCCGACATCCCTTGCCGAAATTGCGCCACCGCTGTTTCCGATGCACGACATCGCGTCTTCTTCTCTTTACAAATACGGGATCCTGCCCTTTCCACCGGGCGCGCGGCCCGTTAAGTCAGGCGGGACAGACACCCAAAGGCTGACATGTCCCACATCACCCTGATCCGCCACGGGCAGGCCAATACCGAGGCCCGTGACGAAAAAAGCTATGACAAGCTGAGCGCGCTTGGCCACCAGCAGGCCGCCTGGCTGGGAGACCATCTGCGCGCCTCGAACGCTTTCCATCCGCGGATCTATTGCGGGACGCTGACCCGGCATATCGAAACCGCGCAAAGCATGGGTTTCGCGGAAGAGGTCGTGCAGGATCCGCGCCTGAACGAGATGGAATACTTCACCCTCGCCAAAGCGTTGGAGACACAGCAAGGCGTCGCGATCCCCACCGAGCGCGAGCATTTCGCCCAGCATTTGCCGCAGGTGTTCAGCGCCTGGCGCGACGGGGTGATCAAGGACCCGCCCGAAAGCTTTGCGCAGTTCGAAGACCGGGTCCTGGGATCCCTGACCGAGATTGCCAAAGGCGACGGGCCTGCGCTGGTGGTCACGTCCGGCGGGCTGATCGCGATGGCGATGCGGCAGGTGATGGATCTGGATATACCGGCCATGGCACGTGTGGCGCTGGCGATCATGAATACGTCAATGCACCGGCTGCACCCGATTGGCGATCAGCTTTCCCCGGTTCTGTTCAACGCGGTTCCACATCTCGAACACCCCGAGCGCCATTACGCGCAAACCCATCTTTGACCCCGAAAGGCTGACTGCATGCTGAAACTCTATTTCGCGCCCGGCACGATTGCAGCCGCCGTGGCGATCACGCTGAACGAGGCTCAGGCAGATCACGACCTGCGGCGCATCAATTTCTCGGACGCGGAACAGCGCGGGGCGGCGTATCTGACGATCAACCCGAAGGGCCGGGTGCCCGCGCTTGAGACGCCGCGCGGCATTCTGACGGAAACATCCGCCATCCTCGATTACATCGCCGCCATGCATCCCAAGGCGGGGCTGGTCCCCGAGGATCCCTTTGACGCGGCACGGATGCGCAGCGCGATGACCTATCTGGCCAGCACGATGCATGTGAACCACGCCCATGCGATGCGGGGCGCGCGCTGGGCCGATGAGCCGTCCTCCTGGGCGGACATGAAGCAGAAAGTGCCCCAGACCATGTCGGAAAGCTCAGCTTATGTGGAAGAACATGTGCTGACCGGCCCCTTTGTTCTGGGCGATCGGTTCAGCCTCGCGGACCCCTATCTCTTTGTGGTGTCGACTTGGCTGCCGGGCGACGGGGTGGATATGGGGCGCTATCCGAAACTGGCGGCCTTCCACGCGTCGATGTGGGAACGCCCATCGGTGCGCATGGCCTTGTCGGACGGCGTTTTGTAAGAGGGGCGCATGACACATCTATGGGTGCGGGCCGAACAGCGGCCCAATGAAGAACGTGTGGGGCTGACCCCTGAAGGTGCCAGGGCGCTGATTGCGGCGGGCATCGCGGTGAGTGTGGAGGAAAGCGGCGTCCGGGCGATCCCGATTGACGGATATCGCCAGGCCGGTTGCACCATCGTGGCCGAGAACAGCTGGCCCGATGCGCCGGACGACGCGATCATCTTCGGCCTGAAGGAATTGCCCGAGGACGGCACGCCGCTGCGGAATCGCCACATCATGTTCGGCCATGCCTTCAAGGGCCAGCCAGCCGGTCAGGTTCTGCTGCGCCGCTTCCGCGAAGGCGGCGGGACGCTGTATGACCTGGAATATCTGGTAGACGAGGCAGGCCGCCGCGTGGCCGCCTTTGGATACTGGGCGGGCTATGCCGGTGCAGCGGTTGCGTTGAAGTGCTGGGCGGCGCAGCAGAAAGGCGGCCTCTGCGGACCGGTCTCGACCTATCGCAGCTCGACCCACTTGCTGGCCGACCTGCAGGCGGAACTGGTGGCAACCGGCACGCACCGGCCAACCGCCATCGTGATCGGTGCACTGGGGCGTGTGGGCACGGGGGCTGCGGATCTGTGCACGGCGATGGGCGTGCCTGTCACCCGCTGGGACATGGCGGAAACCGCCAGCGGCGGCCCCTTCCCCGAGATCCTGCAGCATGACATCTTCCTCAACTGCATCCTCGCGCGGCCGGGCACGCCTGTTTTCGTACCCGCAAGCGCCAAGGTCGCGGCGCGGCGCTTGTCGGTGATCGGCGATATCTCCTGCGACCCGGACAGCGATTTTTCCCCGATCAAGGTCTATGACCGGACGACAAGCTGGGCGGAACCGGCCTTGCGCGTGCATGAGGCGCCGCCCCTGGATGTCACGGCGATCGACAATCTGCCATCGATGCTGCCGGCGGAAAGCTCGGATGATTATGCAGGACAATTGTTGCCCTCGCTTCTGACATTGGGCAATTTGTCCGGCGGTGTATGGGGCCGCGCGGCGGCCACGTTCGAGGAACATATGAGAAGGCTGGGCTCATGACGATTCACTGGTGCGGAACAGGACTTTCGGCAATTCCGGGGCTTCGCCGCCTGATCGCTGACGGTCACGACGTAAAGGTCTGGAACCGGACGGTCGAAAAGGCGCAGGAGGCTGTCGGCGACCTGACCGGCAATATCGCTGCTTTTGATATCGAAGCCCTGACCGCAGAGCTTCAGGCAGGCGATGTCATCGTGTCGATGCTGCCGGGTGACTGGCATGTGCCGCTGGCCGAACGGGCCATCGAGAAAGCAGCGCATTTCGTCTCCTCGTCCTATATCGCGCCGGAAATGCGTTCGCTGGACGGTGCCGCGCGGGAAGTTGGCGTGGCGCTGGTCAACGAGGTGGGGCTTGATCCGGGGATCGACCATCTGATGGCCCATGCGCTGGTCGCCGATTACCGTGGATCAGCAGCCTTTGATCCGACAAACGAAATCAGCTTCATCTCTTACTGCGGGGGGATCCCGAAACACCCCAACCCGTTCCGGTACAAGTTCAGCTGGTCGCCCCTGGGCGTGCTCAAGGCGCTGCGGTCGCCGTCACGGTCGATCCGCGATTTCTCGGAACTCAGGGTGAACCGGCCCTGGGACGCGATCTCATCCTACACAGCCCCGCTGCCTGCGCCGGAAAGCTTCGAGGTCTATCCCAACCGTGACAGCCTGCCCTTCATGGCGGAATACAATTTCGATCCGGCCTGGCCCGTCAGGGAATTCGTGCGCGGCACGCTGCGCCTCAACGGCTGGGCCGAGGCCTGGGCCGATGTGTTCCGGGAAATCGAGACCCTGGAGGGCGAGGCCGGAGAGGCTCGCCTGAAGGAAATGTCCGATCAGTTCTGGGCCGAAAACGCCTATGACGAGGGAGAGCCGGACCGCGTGGTTCTCTGCGTCAGCCTGAAGGCGGAACAGAAAGGCGTTCCGGTCTGGCACAAGACCTATGTGATGGATGCCTGGGGCGATGCGCGCGGTACGGCGATGGCGCGACTGGTGTCGGTTCCGGTCTCGCTTGCGGTGGAGGCGGTGCTGAACCGCCAGATCGCGGCGGGCGTTCATGCCGCGCCCTCCGACCGGAAATTGGTATCGGACTGGATGGGCGAGATCGACACGCTGGCGCAACACCTGGCCATTGTCGATCATATCGGCTGATGTCGGGTTAACCCGTATTTGAAAAGAGAAGAAGCACCCGCTGCCTTCTTCTCTTTCAAAATACGGAACACGACGCCCGCCAGGAGAGATGCGATCAAAGATCAGGCACACCGGTCTGCATCGGGCGCCAGATCAAAGCATGTCTTGCGCCCGCAGGGGGCGCCTTTGGATCAAAGCAACGCATCCTCTTCATCCGTGGCGGAAAAGCCCAGCGCGTCCAGGCCGTTTTCCAGATTATCCGACAGGTGCGGCGTGCCCAGCAGGTAATCGGCGCAGGGCGTGGTCGCTTCGGTCAGGGCGGTATTGACCGCCTCGTCATACTCTTCGGGTTCGAAACTGCCACGCCCGATCCACATCACCGCAACAAGCTCGGCCTGCTGTTCTTCGGTCATGCGGTCGATGAAGGCGCGCAGCTCTCCCTCGGCGCGGTCCAGTTCACGGCTCATCAGGATGACCTGAGCGACCGCTCGTGTAGACAGGTTTTCCATGGCAAATCTCCTCTGTTCGCACGAGGGTATCAGACGGCGAACAGATGGGGGCGTCTTTGATCTTACGCAAATAGCCGGTAATACATCCAATCCGGCATGAACTGGCTGACCCGGAACACCCAGGAGAAGACGCGCGGGAAACTTTTCTTGAACCGGTCGCTGCGCATGTGGGCGATCATTTCCTCGGCCGCCTCATCGGGTTCCATGATGAAGGGCATCTTGAAATCGTTCTTGTCGGTCAGCCGGGTTTTGATGAAACCGGGATTGGCCAATTGCACATCAACGCCTGTGTCCTTCAGGTCGGCATACATGGATTCGGCCAGCGCCATGGTGCCTGCCTTCGACGCGGCATAGCCGATGGCGCCGGGCAATCCACGAAAACCCGACAGCGACCCCGTAATCACAATATGGCCCGTGTTGCGCGCGACCATGGACGGGACACAGGCACCCACGACGCGGACGAGCCCGGTAAAGTTGATATCGGCCATCGCTGTGGCGGCATCGGCGTCCCATTCCGTCGCCGGCATCGGCCAGTAAACACCCGCGAGGAAGACAACGCCGTCAACCTCTCCGGCCGCTTTGGCAGCGACGGTGACGCTTTCGGTGTCCGAGACGTCCATGGCCAGCGCGCGCGCCTCTCCCGGCAGATCATCAGCCAGCGCCTGCAGCTTGTCTTCGGACCGGGCCGAGAGGATCAGCGTCGCCCCCGCCGCGCTGAGTTTATGGGCCAGCGCCGCGCCAAGCCCTTCGCTGGCGCCGACCAGCCAGTATGTCTTGCCTTTGAAGGATCTCATGCAGCGTCTTTCATCCCTTCCTGAGCCGGGCGCATGGTGGCAACAAGCTCGGCCACCTGAATGCCGAATTTGCGGAACTGGCTGCGGTTCACGATGGTGCCGTTCGGCGCAAGGTACATCCAGTCAACCGCGTCCAGAACATGGCCACCGGCCTCGTCCGGGAGTTTGTATTTGTAAAGCAACTGCACAGCCGATCCGGTTTGCACCCCTGTTCCAGTGCCCACCACATCCGAGGCTTTCGCCTTGATCCGACCGTCATTGCCCAGCGTCAGCTGCCATTCACGATCCTGGGTGGACCCGTCATCATAGCGGAAATGTTCTTTCATGATACCGGTATTGCCGGACCACTGGACGTCGAAATCTGCCTCGAACCGGGAAGAGACACGGCCAAGCGGGCCATAGATCACGCCTTCGCAGACAACGGGGCCATTCAGATGTGTGCGCAGGTCAAACTGCGGCTGGCCCGCGACATAGTCGCCGGGCTTTTGCGCCTTGAACGACCAAAGCCGGTTCTTGATCCAGCCAAGGGCCAGCACGATGCCAGCGCCCAAGGCCACCAAAAGCAGAGAATCCATTATCCGTTCTCCTTCATCTTTGTGCGGGCCAGCAGAATGATGGCCAGCACTTTCAGAACGCAGGGCACGCCTGCGTAAAGCCATGTCAGAAGCGTCAGCGCCTCTTCGGGGTTTTCGGGGCCCGCGCGGAAGCCGGAGGCGTCAAGCAGCGGAAGCAGGACCGCGGCGGCGAAGGCCAGAGTGAATTTCGACACGAAGGACCAAAGGCCAAAGCCTTCGGAGGCTGAGGGCGCGATTTCCGCCATGCGCGTGGCGAACATCGCGGGCAGCAAAGTCAGATCCGCGCCCAGAGCCGCGCCCGAGACCAGACAGATCACCGCAAAAGCCGCGACATCGCCCGCGCCCAGCGTCAGGGCAAAGCCAAAGGCCACGATGGCCAGCACCATCGCGAACAAAAGCACGCGGCGGGCGCCATGGGTTTCGGCCAGCTTCCCCCACAGCGGTGCCGCAAGGGCGGCGGACAGAAAGAAGACCAGCAGAAGCGGCCCTTCCATTCCAGGCGCAAGCAGACGGCTTTCCACGAAAAACAGAAACAGCGTCGAACTGACCGCGACGGGGGCGGCATTCAGAAGCGCGATCAGCAGCAGGCGGCGGGCAAGCGCATCGCGGATCACCACGCCAAAGCCCTGCGACGGTGCGGCGTGGGCCGCGTTCCATTCCTCGCGCATCGCCAGAAGCGCCATCAGCGCGACAATGGCAAAGCCTACAGCGAACCCGGCAAAAGGCCGGTCCATCGCCACGCCCAGCGCGACAGGAGCGATCGCAGCCATGCAGACCCCCAGCAACGCGCCGGTTTCCCGCCAGCGGGCCAGACGCAGATGACCGTTGCCCGGCATCTGATCGGCTTTCAGGACACCCTGGGCATAGAAATTGATGGTCAGGAAGCTGAAGGCCGAAAACACGCAAGTCAGCATCAGGATAAACCAGATCAGCGGGCTGATCGGCGGTTCGACGGCAAAAAGCCCCAGCATGGCCAGGGCAATCACGATCAGGCCGATGCCAACCGCCAGCGATCGACGGTGGCGGAACCGTTCCGACAAGCGGCCCAGAAGCGGGTCCTGCACCACGTCCAGCAGGCGCAGCCCGAACAGAACCGCACCCAGTGCGGCAAGGCTGACGCCATATTCATCGACATAGAATTTGGGCGCGTGGATATAGATCGGCAAGCCCGCAGCAGCCAGCAGCGCTGCAAAGAGCGCATAGGCCGGCAAACGCTCGGCTGTGATGCGGGCTGCCAGGGCTGTCATCCGCGCGACACCTCCCCTGCCGGGGGGGTCGGGCGCACGCGATACTTCGCGCCTTTCCACCACAGTTTCAGCGCTTGCCAGTGGATCAGCGCCAGCACCCGGCGCGACCCCAGCGGGCGGCGCAGGACCGATGACAGGATAGAGCGGTTTGTGAGGCCCCTCCGCTTGCCGGTCAGTGTGGCGATCAGCCCGTCTTTGCCTTCGCCGCTATAGTCGATCCAGATGCCGATGCGGTCATCCGAGATATCAAAGCGGAACTCGTACCCGCCTTCGATCTTCTGGAAGGGCGAGACGAAAAAGATCTTCGACGCCTTCAGCCGATCTGTTGGCTGAATGGGCCGGTTGTCGGGGTGGTGCACCAGATAGGAATGGCGTTCGCCGAAGGTGTTCGTGACCTCGGCAATGACGGTCGTGATCTCGTCATGGTCGTTGTAGCAGACCCAGAAGCTGACCGGGTTGAACACGTGGTTCCAGAACCGCGGCTGGGCCAGAAGCATGATCCGGGCCGGGCTGGGCAGCTGGTACTGGCTGAGTACATCCCGCACCCAGGCTGCGCCCTTGCCATCGCCTGGCGCGCCGCCGTGGTCACTGTCGAACAGCGCGCACAGCCCACGCCCGTTGCGTTTGAACAGACGCGGCGTGGCCAGGTCGGCTTCGGCATTCAGCATCACGTAGTCGATGGAATAGCGGAACGCGTTCGTTACCGCGCCCTTGCGCCCGTGATAGGTCTGGCCCTGGATATGATCGACGGTCTCAATCATTCGGCAGCCACCTGCAGGGTCGAGGCGCGGCGGATCGCTTCGACCACATCGACGGCGCTGGACAGCCCGTCTTCGTGGAAGCCGTTTTTCATCCATGCGCCGCAGAACCACGTGTTGCCGGTTCCGTTGAAGGCGCGCACCGCGTCCTGAGCGGCAAGCGCGTCGAGGTCATAGACCGGGTGGCGCAGCGTGACCTGGTCATAGATCAGCTCTTCGCGGATGGTGCGCTTTGTGTTCAGTGTCACGAAATGCGGATCGTCCATCGGGATCGGCTGAAGCGAATTCATCCAATAGGTCAGGTCGATCCGGTCGGATTGGGCCACGCGGTCTTCGGTATAGACCCAGCTGGCCCAGGTCTTGCGCTGCCTGGGCATGATCGACGCATCGGCGTGCAAAACCACATCGTTGGGCTGATAGGCCACTGCGCCCAGTGCGCGCTGTTCCTGCGGCGATGGGTCGGTCAGCATCTTGAGGCTGTCATCGGAATGGGTGGCGAAGACAACCTCGTCAAAGCTTTCCCATTCCCCGCCCCAGGTCTTGACCTCGGCCCCGGCGACGACGCGGCGGACGCCCTGAACTGCCGCGCCCAGCCGCAGATCGACACCCTTTGCGATCATCGCGCGTTCCAGACGGCGCACATATTCGATGGACCCGCCCTGCACCGTGTACCATTGATGTTGCCCGGTGTGGTTCAGCAATGCGTGGTTTTCCATGAACTGCACCATCGCATAGGCTGGGAAGTCCATGATCTTTTCGGTGGGCGTGGACCAGATCGCGCCGGTCAGCGGCAGCAGATAGTAGTCGCGGAACCAGGGGCCGGTGCCCATCCGCTCAAGAAATTCACCGATGGTCAGCTCGGGGTTGGCGCGGGCCATTTTCAGTGCCTTGGAATTGAAACGGAAGATATCGCGCACCATCCGCAGGAAGCTGGGGGTCAGCGCGTTCTTACGCTGCGCGAACAGCGCATCCAGCGAGTGCAGGCCGTATTCGATCCGCCCGCCGTCGATCGAGGCGCCAAAGCTCATGTTGCTTTTGGTGACCGGCACGTCCAGCTGATCGAACAGCGCGGCCAGATGCGGATAGTTGGCATAATTGAAGACGATGAACCCGGTATCGACCGGCTGATCCCCGTTTTTGCCCGCCATAATGGTGCGGGCATGTCCGCCCAGGCGCGGCTCGGCCTCGAACAATGTGACCGAGTTGCCGTCAGCCAGCATGAAAGCCGCTCCCATTCCAGAGATACCGGCGCCGATGACAGCAATTTTCTTGGGCGCGCCTGCGCCGAGTTCAAAAGGCATAAGAGGGGGAACTCCACCATAAGTCAGTATTGAAGGGGGATACGGGGCCGCTTAGCGTTTGGATGCAAAAGAATTTCAGCTATTTTTTTGATCCAATCCGGTACAGCCCACGTAGCCCTTGTATGATGATCTCGGTTGATCCTTCAACGTGCAAAGGCGTAAGTGCTAAGGCAGCGCCTTCCGGCCTTCGGGCGCAGGATGTGAAACGGATGGACCAGCCCTTGGTGATCAAGAAAGATACGACGGCGCGCTCTGATTGGATCAGCCATGTAGAGCGTATTCGGGACGCCCGGGACCAGAAGGCCTTTGCTGAGCTGTTTCAGTACTTTGCGCCTCGGGTCAAAGCGTTCCTGATGAAGTCCGGGGCCGATGCGACATTGGCCGAGGAGTGCGCCCAGGAAGTCATGGCGACGCTGTGGCACAAGGCACATATGTTCGATCCCTCGCGGGCATCGGTGGCGACTTGGATCTTTACCATCGCCCGAAACCGCAAGATCGACCTGTTGAGGAAACAAAGACGCCCCGAACCGGAAGATCTTCCGTGGGGGCCAGAAGCGGAACCGGATCAGGAAGATACATTGGTTCTGCAACAGGAGAGTGAACTGCTGCGGAAAGCGCTTGAAGAGCTGCCGGACGCACAAAGACAACTGATCGAACGCGCCTATTTTGGCGATCTGAGCCATAGCCAGATTGCCGAGGAAACGGGGCTTCCCCTTGGGACGATCAAATCGAGGATACGTTTGGCGCTGGACCGATTGCGCCATGCCATGAAGTGAGTAACGAGATGACACGCATCAATCATCATCTGAGCGACCCGATCCTGATGGCCTATTCGGCAGGGACGCTGCCCGAAGCCTTCAACCTGATGGTCGCAAGCCATGTGTCCCTGTGTGACGAATGCCGCGCACGGGTGGAAAGCTTTGACGCCGTCGGCGGCGCAATTCTGGAAGACAGCGCGCTGGAGGTTGCCGCGATGTCGGACGACGCGCTGGCCGCGACGATGGCGCTGATCGCAGGCGGGGCGGTAGAACCGGCCCCCAAGGCATCGGTGCGCAAAGACAGCATTCTGCCCGCGCCGCTGCAGGATTACATCGGCGGAGATTTGGCCGACGTCAAATGGCGGTCGGTCGGTATGGGTGTGAAGCAGGCGATCCTGCCCACCAGCAAGGATGCATCCGCCCGGTTGCTTTACATTCCGGCGGGCGCGGCGATGCCGGATCATGGCCACCGCGGGATCGAAATGACGATGGTTCTGCAAGGTGCCTTCATCGACGAGGGCGAACGTTTTGCCCGGGGCGATGTAGAGATTGCCGACAGCGATCTGGATCACACACCTGTCGCCGATATCGGCGAAGACTGCATCTGTCTTGCCGTCACAGATGGCCCGCTGCAGTTCAAATCCCTGCTGCCCAAGATTGCACAGCCCTTCCTGCGGATCTGACAAGACTTCCCTCGGAGATCTCGCAAAACCGGCACCCAACAGGTGCCGGTTTTTTTTGCACCCAGGTTAACTGTCAGGATGCAGTTGCCTTTACATAATCCCGTCCATGAATACCGAAGTCTGGCTTTCAAACGCTCTTGTCTACCCCATCACAATCATCGGCACGCATTTCATTAAGGATCAGCGCATCAAGCCCGGTGATCTGATTTCCACCCTGCGCGATGCAAGCGGGTCAATCACCCGGACCGCCGCCGAAAGCGGCGGGCAAATGGTGGCAGATCCGCTTCCGGTCAATAGCGTGTTTGGTCAGGCGGTTTCAGTTGCGCAATCGGCCCCGGTGACAGCTTCAGAACCAGTGAGGGCGACGGCAACGCAGCGGGCCAGTGCATGGAACCAACACGTATGTGTAACCAAGACTTCGGCATGAAACGCGGAAGCGAAGCCTTTGACGCTTTCATGGCGGAGCAGTTAGCAATTTCCGTCTGCCGATCGCAGATCCTCGTGCGAGTATCAGTGGGATAGTGACCGCAACCAATGCCGTAACACCAACCGGTCAATAGACATCGTTGCCAAAAGCTGCCCCGGTTACGGCACCGAATACGCAAGCTGGGCGCAAAAGCGCCCGCGCGAGGTCGAGATGACATGCGGCATTCACCAGACCTTGGCACTTAAACTGGAAAGCGTGTCCCAGGTATACCGGGAAGCGATCAATCAATCCTGTTCGTACCTGACGATGCCCGTTTGGCCATGCGAGGCAATACCCTGACCCGCATGACCTTTGGCTGTCACGCTGCCGCAAACCCCTTGTCCAGCGCGTCGATCATCGTCTGAACCTCGCCCTCGGTGATCACCAGCGGGGGTGACATCAGGATGTTGTTCATCCCCAGACGCACCATGGCACCGGCCTCATATGCGGTTTTGTGGATGCGCTTCATCGTGGCCATGTCCATCGGCGTCTTGGCCGCCTTGTCCGACACGATCTCGACCCCGGTCATGAGGCCTTCGCCGCCCCGCACATCGCCGATGATGTCGTATTTCTGCTGAAGCCCCAGCATCCCTTCGTAGAGCTGCTTGCCGCGCGCGGCCGCGTTTGTTTTGGTATCCAGGCGCAGCGTTTCCTCAAGACAGGCTGTGACCGCAGCCGCCCCCACTGGGTGCGCGGAATAGGTGTAGCCGTGGAAGATGCCGCCTGCTTCGTCCGAGGTTTCAAAGACCTCGGCGACCTTCTCGCTCATCAACGCAGCTCCCACGGGAAAATAGGCGCTGGTGATGCCTTTGGCGGTGCTCATCATATCGGGCTGCACGCCCCAATGCCGCGCACCCGACCACGACCCAGTGCGACCAAAGCCGGTGATCACCTCATCCGAGATCATCAGGATGCCGTGCTTGTCGCAAATCTCGCGCATCAGCTTCATGAAGGACGCATCCGGCACGATCACGCCGCCCGCGCCCTGAATGGGCTCCATGATGAAGGCGGCGATGGTCCCTGCGCCCTGGAAGGCGATCTCGTCCTCCATCGCGGCGGCGATGTTCTGGGCCAGCTTCGCCGGATCCGTTTCATGGAACGGGTTGCGATAGGGATAGGGGCTGGGCAAGTGGAAGCAGCCCGCCAGCAGCGGTTCATAGGCGGTGCGGAAGCGGTTGTTGCCGTTCACCGACGCGCCGCCGAAATGGGTGCCGTGATAGCCTTTCTTCAGGCTGAGGAACTTGGTCCGCGTCGGCTCCCCACGCAGGCGGTGGTATTGGCGGGCCAGCCGCAGGCAGGTTTCCACGCTGTCGGACCCGCCAGAGGTGAAGAACACCCGCGCCATGCCGTCTTCGGCGAAGAATTCGCGCACGACGTAGGAGGCTTCGATGGCCGTGGGGTTCGAGGTGCCTGCAAAGGCCGAATAATAGGGCAGCTCGTAAAGCTGTTTGGCGATCGCGTCTTTCACCCGGTCATTGGAATAGCCCAGGTTCACGCACCAGAGGCCGCCCACACCATCAACGGTCTTGTGGCCGTCGATATCGACAATCGAAGACCCCTCGGCCCCGGTGATGATGGTTGGCGCATGGGCGCGCATATCGCCGGGATGGCCCATCGGGTGCCACAGATGTTGCGCGTTGTTGGCGCGCAGAAAATTGTCGTCTTTCATGGTCGGACCTCCCGAAACAGCGGTGCAAGAGAATGCCCCGACCATGATCCAACGCCGTTACCACTGCAAGGGCAGAGGCGGCAGGGCAGTTCAGATTTCCGCCGTTGGCCGTTTGGCAGGCAGTCTTACAACGGATCCTGCAACAGCTGGCCCAGCGCCCGGAAGGATGCATCAGGCCGCGTCAGGTAAAGGCAGGCATCGCGGATGGCGGAGGCGCGGCTTTCCCCGACGGCCGGAGCTGCGAAGGCCGTGAATTTCTTGGTAATCTCGGACGCGTCAAAGGGCCGTTCGGTCCCGCCGCGCGCGTGGGTCAGGCCCGAACGCAGGACACGCCCGTCGCGCAGAACCAGATCGACATCCGCCGTCCGGTGCCGGGGGAAAAGCGCCTCATGGTCTTCACTCACCACCAGTTCCGTGGCGGCGACCAGCCGGGCGATGTTTTCATCGCGCAGCCCGTCTCCTGAAATCTGGTCAAGTCCGATATGCCCATGCACCAGCATGGCCGAGACCGCAAAGGCCAGCGAATATTGCGCCTTGGACGTCGTGTCGGGCATATCCGGGTACAAAGCGATGGAATTGGCAAAGCTGCGGATGATCACCTTTTCGATCTGCGTGTGGGTGACATCATGGGTCAGCATCAATTCGCGCGCGGCGTCGATGGGCGCATGGGCCCAGCGGCAGATGGGATAGGGTTTGATGTATTGGTCCTGCGTCTGCCAGACCTGCCCCAGATCGGCCCAATAGACAGCGGCCCCTGCCCCTTCGACGGTGATGGCGGGCGCGCCGGTGAAACCGCTTTCGGCCATGATGGCCGCGCTCATCCCGGCAAGGGCGCCCCAGCCAGATCCATCATGCAACATGGTGGGGCTGGCGATTTCGCGCATCATCTGGCTGCGCGGACCGTGGTATTCCGCAATCCCTAGCGCTTCGCGCAGCACTTCAGGGGACTGTCCGCGCAGCCGGGCGGCCATGGCGACCACGCCCAGCGCGTTCCATGCGCCCGAGGTGTGATAATCACTGACCGTGTTATGCAGCGCCATCCCGGCGCGGCCTGCCACCTCATAGCCCACAACAAGGGCCGCCAGCGCCTGCCGGCCGGGCAAATCGGGCAGGTGCTGGGCCAGCACGGCAAGCGTGGGCACTGTGACAACACCAACATGGCCCTTGACCGGATTGAACCCGTCATGGCCATCCAGATTGTCGGTCTGGGTCGCTGCGGCGAAAACTGCACCGGCAAGGCTGACGGTGCGGCCATCAAACAGCATCTGCGCCGCGTATGCCGGATCGCCGGCCCCGAAAAGCCGCGTGGCAGCGTCGCGTGCCAGCACACCCGCCTCCATCGGGGAGGAAGCGATGCAGATGCCCAGCGTGTCCAGAAGGAGCAGCGCCGCGCGTTCAAGCACCGGCGCGGGGATATCATCGGCGGCAAGGTTCAGCGCGAAATCAGATAGCCGGGCCAGGGTTGTCCCCTGCCCGTCCATGACGTCGGTCATATGGTTCATCTGTGCCCCTTCCCGTGGTCAGCCCGGCAGGATGCGCCAGGGCGGATCCAGGCGATGTTCTTCCAGATTGGCGGTGTCTCCGATCCGGTCGATCACGGCGAAAAGCCCCGGCGCGGCAAGAGGCGTCAGGACCCCGTGCCATGTGCCACGGTGAAGGTTAATCCCCTGACCGGGGGCCGTCAGGAAAGCCAGCGGCCTGGAATGGGCGGTTTCCGACACGATGACCAGAAAAGGGTTCTGGGTCATCGGAAGAAAGGCCTGGCTGCCTTCGGGGTGCCGTTCCAGCAGATCAAGCGTATAGGGAAATTGCCGGGGTTCCGCGTGAAAGAGGCTGATACCCGCCCGGCCGCCCGGCCCAAAATCCAGCTGGGCGCGGTCATGGTAGCGGCCGCATTTGCCCGCATTGATGATCTTGTCAGGCTCGCCCGAGGCGTCCAGCACGTCCCCGAACGGAGCGAAAGCGTCAGCCGTCAAAGGCTGGCAGAGGATATCGCGATCGGTGCTCACAGCTTGGGATGCCGGTTGACGTCTTTGTAAAGCAGATAGCGGAACGGCTCGTTCCCGGTCGCGATGCAGGCCTGCGGGCAGAAGGCACGCAGCCACATGAAATCGCCCGGACCCACTTTGACCCAATCGGTGTTCAGCAGGTATTCGGCCGTGCCCTGCAACACATAAAGCCCGTGTTCCATCACATGGGTTTCGGCAAAGGGGATGCGCCCGCCGGGCTGGAAGGTCACGATGTTCACATGGCAATCGTGGCGCAGGTCATCGGGATCGACAAAGCGGGTCGTGGCCCAGACGCCGTTGCAATCGGGCATGGCTTTGGGGGCGTGGTCGCGATCATGGGTGACGAAGGCATCCGGAGCGCTGAGCCCCGGTGCGCCTTCCCAGCGTTTACGGATCCAGTGGAATTGCAACACGTCGTCCGAACGGTTCCAGATCGACCAATCCGCCCCCGGCGGGATATAGGCATAGCTGCCCGGTTCCAGCGCATGTGCCTGTCCGTCGATTGTCAGATCGCCGTGACCCCTGGCCACGAAAAGGATCGCCTGCGCCCCGGCATCCGGTTCGGGTGTATCGCTGCCGCCGCCCGGGGCCAGATCGACCGCGTATTGCGCGAAGGTTTCCGCAAAACCGCTGAGCGGGCGCGCCAGGATCCAGGCGCGCATGCCGATCCAGCCGGGAAACAGGCTGGTGACGATATCGCGCTGTGTGTCGGCGGGCAGTACCGCATAGGCCGTGGTGAAGACGGCGGTGCCAACGGGGCTAACCTCTTGCCCCGGAAGGCCGCCGGGGGGAAAGGCATAGCTCATAACATGTCCTCCAACCGCAGACGGGCGATGCGTTCGACCTGGCGGCAGGCTTCAGCAAATTCCGTTTCGTTTTCATTGTCCACACGGCTCAGAAAGGCCGCGAGGATGCCTGGCTTGTCGTGATCGCGCACCGCGATGATGAAGGGAAAGCCGTGCTTTTCGACATAGGCCGTGTTCAGCGCGGTGAATTGCGCGCGTTCCTCATCGGTCAGCGCATCCAGCCCGGCACTGGCTTGTTCGGCGGTGCTTTCGGCGGTCAGGCGCTTGGCGGCGGCCAGTTTTCCGGCAAGATCCGGATGGGCGCAGAGCACGCTCAGACGCTCCTCCCGCGAAGCGCTGCGGAAGACGCGCGCCAGCGCGTTATGCAGGCCCGCCGCCGTGTCATGGGCCGGTCCCAGCTCCAGATCGAAAGCGCGTTCGGCAATCCAGGACGAATGTTCGAACACACCGCCAAACGCGTCAATGAAGGCCTGTTTTTCCATCAGATGGGGTCGCGGGCGGGATCGCGGCGGATGGGTTCTGGCCCAATGTTCGGCAATGTCGATGCGGCGCGGGCACCAGACGCCGTCAAAGCCCTGAATATAGTCGATGAAGCGCCGCAACGCCTGTACGCGGCCCGGCCGCCCGATGAGACGGCAATGCAGACCCACGGACATCATCCTGGCCGCACCCGCTTCGCCTTCCGCATAAAGCGCGTCGAAGCTGTCCTTGAGATAGGAAAAGAACTGATCGCCCGAGTTGAACCCCTGCGGCGTGGCAAACCGCATGTCATTGGCATCGAGCGTATAGGGAATGATCAGCTGATCGCGCCCGTCGGCATTCAGCCAATAGGGCAGGTCATCATCATAGGTGTCGGAGATATAGGCAAACTGCCCGGTTTCCGCCGCCAGCCGTACCGTGTTCATCGAACAACGCCCGGTATACCAGCCTTGCGGCGGGGTGCCCACGACTTCGGTATGCAGGCGGATGGCCTCGGCGATCTGGGCGCGCTCCTCGTCCTCGGGCATGTCCTTGTGTTCGACCCATTTCAGGCCGTGGCTGGCAACCTCCCACCCGGCGGTTGTCATCGCTTCGACCTGTTCGGGGCTGCGCGCAAGCGCGGTGGCCACGCCATAGACCGTGACGGGAATGCCCGCTCCGGTGAACAGCCGGTGCAGGCGCCAGAACCCGGCGCGCGCGCCGTATTCATAGATCGATTCCATGTTCCAGTGGCGCTGACCGGGCCAGGGGGCGGCGCCCACGATCTCGCTCAGGAAGGCCTCAGAAGCGGGGTCGCCATGGAGGATGTTGTTCTCACCCCCCTCTTCGTAATTCAGCACGAATTGCACGGAGATCTTCGCACCGCCCGGCCATTTGGGGTCGGGTGGCGTCGCGCCATAACCGATCATGTCCCTTGGATAACGTGCCATCTGGGCCTTTCTTTGCCGTGTCTTTTTCAGCTTATTCCGATTGAACCCGGCGTGCTTTCAAAAAAATCATGAAAGAGCTTTCCGCCAAGCCCCTTTCCAGCCCAGCCAAAACTAGGCTACGCCAAAGGGCAAGCATCAAGATCAGGACAGGCGCAATGAGCAACGGATATCTGACCACCCATGTTCTGGACACCGCGCGGGGCGTGCCTGCGGCGGGCCTGGCGATCCGGCTATACGCGATCGACGGGCAGGCGCGGCGGCTTCTGGCCGAGATGGTGACGAATGACGATGGCCGCACCGACAGCCCGATCCTGCCCAAAGGGGAATTCGCGACCGGCACTTATGAGCTGGAATTCGAGGCCGGCGCGTACCTTACCGCCAGCGGCACCCGGGCAGAGGATCCGCGCTTTCTGGATGTGGTTCCCATCCGGTTCGGAATCTCGGACGCGGACGCGCATTATCACGTGCCACTGCTGTTGTCGCCCTTCGGATATTCGACCTATCGCGGCAGCTGAATTCGGTCTGCTGCCGCCCGGTCAACATCCGGATTTCTTGCCAAAGCCAGGCGCAGATGCGATCTTGTGCCCTTAACAAGTCACGAGCCTGCCATGCAGAAATCTGCCCTGACCCAGCCCACGCAACTGCCCCAGATCACCCATGCCCGCAATCCCGGCATGGCGCTGGATATGCAATGGGTGCGGGCGGTGCAGGCGAACACCTCGGCCATCGAACGGCGCGCGGCGACGCTGCCGGGGCGGCGGTCGGTGAAGAAAGACTATCAGGCGGCGTGGCTTTTGAAGGCTGTGACCTGCATCGACCTGACGACGCTGTCGGGTGACGACACGGAAGACCGGGTGCGACGGCTATGCGCCAAGGCACGCCAGCCCGTGCGGGCGGATATACTGGATGCGCTTGGCATGGACGGCCTGCATGTGGGGGCGGTCTGCGTCTATCACGACATGGTCGAAACCGCTGTTGAGGCGCTGCGGGGAACGGGCATTCCGGTGGCCGCCGTATCGACCGGGTTTCCGGCGGGCCTGTCGCCCTTCAAACTGCGCGTGGCGGAGATTGACGAAAGCGTGAAGGCGGGGGCCGAGGAGATCGACATCGTCATCTCGCGCCGGCACGTTCTGGGCGGAAACTGGCAGGCGCTTTATGACGAGATGCGGGCCTTCCGCGACGCCTGCGGTGAGGCACATGTCAAAGCGATCCTGGCAACCGGAGAACTGGGCACGCTGCGCAATGTGGCGCGCGCATCGCTTGTCTGCATGATGGCGGGGGCGGATTTCATCAAGACCTCGACGGGGAAGGAAAGCGTGAATGCCACGCTTCCGGTCAGCCTGGTGATGATCCGGGCGATCCGCGACTACTACCAGCGTACCGGGTATCGCGTGGGGTACAAACCCGCGGGCGGGATTTCCAAGGCAAAGGACGCGCTGGTCTATCTGTCGCTGATGAAGGACGAGTTGGGCCATCGCTGGCTGCAGCCGGATCTGTTCCGCTTTGGCGCGTCTTCACTGCTGGGTGATATCGAACGGCAGTTGGAGCACCATGTCACGGGCCGCTATTCGGCGAGTTACCGGCATGCGATGGGCTAGGTGGCCGATGCCGGTTTGCCGTATTTGGAAAGAGAAGAAGAAATGACCGTCAAAGAGATCTTCGAGACGATGGAGTATGGACCCGCCCCCGAAAGCGCGGCCGAAGCGCTGGCCTGGCTGGTCGACCAGGGCGATCGGTTTGGTCATTTCATTGACGGTGAATTCACCAAACCGGCGAACGGGTTTGAAAGCCGCAACCCCGCAACGGGCGAGGTTCTGGCGACCCTGTCTCAGGCCACCATGGGCGATGTGGACGCCGCCGTGTCCGCCGCTCGGGCCGCGCAAGACAAATGGCAGAAACTGGGTGGCGCGGGCCGTGCGCGGTATCTTTATGCCCTTGCGCGGCTTTTGCAGAAACACGCGCGGCTGTTTGCCGTGCTTGAGACGCTGGACAATGGCAAACCCATCCGGGAAGCGCGCGACATCGACGTGCCGCTGGCGCAGCGGCATTTCTATTATCACGCGGGGATGGCGCAGCTGATGGACAGCGAATTGCCCGACCGCGAGGCGTTGGGCGTGTGCGGGCAGATCATCCCGTGGAACTTCCCTCTGCTGATGTTGGCCTGGAAAATCGCGCCTGCGCTTGCGATGGGCAACACGGTGGTTCTGAAACCTGCGGAATACACGTCGCTGACCGCGCTTCTGTTTGCCGATATCTGCCGTCAGGCTGGTCTGCCCAAGGGCGTGGTGAACATCGTCACGGGCGACGGCGCGGTGGGCGAGATGATCGTGGCCCATGGCGGCATCGACAAGATTGCCTTCACCGGCTCGACCGACGTGGGCCGCAAGATCCGTCAGGCCACCACGGGGTCAGGCAAGGCGCTGACTTTGGAGCTGGGCGGCAAATCCCCGTATATCGTCTTTGACGACGCCGATCTGGACAGCGCCGTCGAGGGGCTGGTCGATGCGATATGGTTCAATCAGGGCCAGGTGTGCTGCGCCGGATCGCGCCTGTTGGTGCAGGAAGGCGTGGCCGAGGCGTTCTATGCCAAGCTGAAGGCGCGGATGGACGGGCTGCGCGTGGGCGATCCGCTGGACAAATGCATCGATGTGGGCGCTGTGGTCGACCCGGTTCAGTTGGCCACGATCACGCAGTTGGTCGACAGCAATACCGCCGGAGAGGTCTATCGCGCCGATACCGCCCTGCCTGCCAATGGCTGCTTCTATCTACCGACGCTGATCACGGGGCTGTCCACGTCCGACCCTCTGATGCAGGAAGAGATCTTTGGGCCCGTTCTGGTCTCGACCACGTTCCGCACGCCGTCCGAGGCTGTCGATCTGGCCAATAACACCCGCTATGGGCTGGCCGCGACGGTCTGGACCGAGAATGTGAACCTTGCGCTGGATATCGCACCGAAGCTGGTGGCGGGGGTTGTCTGGGTGAATGCCACGAACCTGTTCGATGCCGCAGCCGGATTTGGCGGGGTGCGCGAAAGCGGCTTTGGCCGCGAAGGCGGTTGGGAGGGGCTGGCGGCCTATACGAGGCCAAAGGGCAAGATCAAACCGCTGGCGCGCGTCACTGCGTTTGAAGGGTCGGATGGCCCGGCGGATGGGATCGACCGCACGCCCAAGCTGTATATCGGTGGCAAACAGGCACGGCCCGATGGCGGGTATTCGCAGAATATCTTCGACAAGAAGGGCAGGCTTCTGGGGCAGGCGCCCATCGCCAACCGCAAGGATATCCGCAACGCGGTGGAGGCCGCGCATGCTGCCAGTGGCTGGGCCAGGACGACCGGCCATTTGCGCGCGCAGATCCTGTATTACATCGGCGAAAACCTTTCGGCCCGCGCCAATGAGTTTGCCCATCGCATCGACTCCCTGACCGGCAAACGCGGCGGGATGGAAGAGGTTGAGGCCGCGATCGACCGACTGTTCACCTATGCGGCCTGGGCTGACAAATACGACGGGCGGGTGCATGGCGTGCCAATCCGCGGTGTGGCCTTGGCTATGAATGAGCCGGTCGGCATTATCGGGGCCTTTTGTGCCGATGAGGCACCGCTGCTTGGGCTGGTGTCGGTCATGGCGCCCGCCATCGCGATGGGCAACCGCACCGTTCTGGTGGCAAGCGAGCCCTTCCCGCTGGCGGCCACGGATTTCTATCAGATCCTTGAAACCTCGGACGTACCTGCAGGGGTGGTGAACATCCTGACAGGGTCGCATGAGGAGCTGGCTCCACATCTGGCGGGACATATGAATGTGGATGCTGTGTGGAGTTTTTCGTCCTCCGACATCTCTGCGGTGATCGAGAAAGAGGCCGCCCATAACCTGAAACGGACCTGGGTGAACAACGGACACGCACGCGACTGGATGCAAGCCGATGCGCAGGCGTTTTTGCGCGCCGCAAGCGAGGTCAAGAACATCTGGGTGCCTTACGGCGAATAACCAACCCTTGATTTGCCAGGCCCTTTCCCGCACGGTCGGGCGCAATACCTATAAGGGAGGGACAGATCATGCGAACGCGCGCAGCCGTTGCGACAGCAGCCGGAAAACCATTGGAGATCATGGATGTGAACCTGGATGGCCCCCGTGCCGGAGAGGTTCTGGTCGAGATCAAGGCGACCGGCATTTGTCACACCGATGAATTCACGCTGTCCGGTGCGGATCCCGAAGGGCTGTTTCCCGCCATTCTGGGCCATGAAGGCGCGGGCGTGGTGGTTGAGGTCGGCGAAGGCGTCACCTCGCTGAAGCCCGGCGATCACGTGATCCCGCTTTACACGCCGGAATGCCGGGAATGCGAATACTGCCTGCATCCCAAGACGAACCTCTGCCAGGCGATCCGTGAAACCCAAGGCCAGGGTCTGATGCCGGATGGCACGTCCCGCTTCACAACTCTGGATGGCGATCCGATCCTGCATTACATGGGCTGTTCGACGTTTTCGAACCACACGGTCCTGCCGGAAATCGCGCTGGCCAAGATCCGCGAAGACGCGCCGTTCGACAAGGTTTGTTATATCGGCTGCGGTGTGACGACAGGTATTGGCGCGGTCATCAACACGGCCAAGGTCGAAATTGGCAGCCGCGCCATTGTCTTTGGCCTAGGTGGCATCGGGCTGAACGTGATCCAGGGTTTGCGGCTGGCGGGTGCCGATCAGATCGTGGGCGTCGATATCAACCCCGACAAGGTGCCCATGGCGCAGAAGTTCGGTATGACCGATTTCGTGAACCCGACCGAGGTGGAAGGCGATCTGGTGCCCTATCTGGTGAACCTGACCAAGGGCGGCGCTGATTACACCTTTGACGCAACGGGTAATGTGCAGGTCATGCGCGCCGCGCTGGAATCGGCGCATAAGGGTTGGGGGGAGTCGATCATCATCGGCGTGGCGCCCGCCGGGGCCGAGATTTCCACCCGGCCTTTCCAACTGGTCACCGGGCGCAGCTGGCGCGGCACGGCCTTTGGCGGCGCGCGCGGGCGGACCGATGTGCCTCAAATCGTCGATTGGTACATGGACGGCAAGATCGAGATCGACCCGATGATCACACACACCATGGGCCTGGAGGACATCAACAAGGGCTTTGACCTGATGCACGCAGGCAAATCGATCCGGTCTGTGGTGATCTATTGATAAGACAACGGAAACTTTGAACGTTTCCGGCCCGCTTTCTTTGAAAGAAAGCGGGCTTTTCTTCACAACGGGGGAGCTATCCCATGCCAGACCGCGACCGGCCGCTTTATGCCGTTCTGATCGACGCAGACAACATCCCGGCGAAATATGCAGGCGCGATCCTGAAAGAGATCACAAGCTTCGGAGAGCCCGCCCTGCGACGCGTCTATGGTGACTGGTCGTCGGATCGGCTGAATAGCTGGTCCAAGGTTGTGCGCGATCTTGGGCTTGTGGCACATCAGGAAACCGCAAACACCCGTGGTAAGAACGCCAGCGATATCGGTTTGGTCATCGACGCGATGGACATTCTGCACACCGGGCGATTCGACGGGTTTGTGCTGGTCAGTTCTGACAGCGATTTCACCGCGCTTGCCAATCGTATTCGCGAACAGGGCATGGATGTCATAGGGATCGGCGAAGCAAAAGCGCCGGAGTCCCTTCGGAATGTTTGCAACAGGTTCGTCTTGATCGAGAATATCATCGACGAACCTGCGCCAGCCAAAGGGGGCAAAGCCTCCTCCGGTAAGAAACCCGTTACAGATGCGATTCCGCTGATCCTCAAAGCGATGGACAAGATCCCGCAGGATGGCGACTGGTACCCGCTTGGCCCGCTTGGCCAGTACATTGTGGCCGACAATCCGGATTTCGACACACGGACTTACGGCAAACCAAAACTCAGCGATCTTGTGAAAGACATCAAACGCTTCGAGACGCGGAAATCCGGAAACCAGCTGGAAGTGCGCCGGGTCGATTAAGCGCCGTAGCGCGCCATGAACGTTGTCACCGCGCCCGAGATGACGCGGTCGATCTCTTCCTGGGTGAAGGACGGGTCGATATTGAACACCCAGCGCGGAAACAGGTCTGCCTTGCACAGCTCGGCGAATTGATCGGCGGCCAGGTCCAGATCGTCGATCTTCAGCTCTCCGCGCGCAACGGCATCGGCGAAGTATTCCTTCATCCGCGTGCGCACCATCATCGGTCCGCTTTCATAGAACTGCCGGCCCAGATCGGGGAAACGGTCTGCCTCGGCCACGCAGATGCGAAAGACGCGCTGACCGAAATCCGACAGCATGAAGCCCAGCATGTGCCGCGCTGCATTGGCCAGCACCCGTTCCGGGGCGGCCATCGTGTCGATCTCCTTGATCGATTCCTCGCCCTGGCGGATGCATTCCAGACGGGCCACTTCCATGAACAAAAGGCGCTTGTCAGGGAAATAGCTGTAAAGCGTGGCTTTCGACACGCCGGCCGCGCGGGCGATGTCATCGACGCTGGCCCCTTCAAACCCATCGGCCAGAAAGACCTTGCGCGCGCCTTCCAGCACCTGGTCGAATTTCCGACCTTTGCGGACTGTTTCTGCTGCCTGCGCCATTGCCTCTCCGTATGCCCTGGGACTTCATATATATAAACCGAACGGTTTAGTCGCAATGACTTGCGTAGCGTGACCCGGTTTCGACGGGTATGGCACAAAGCCCTTTCGGGCCCCTTCACCGTCTTGCGCAGCCCGGCCCAAGACCGTAACGGTCTGCCATGGTCGAGATTTTTCTTCGCACTGTTCCGTTCTTTGCAATCATCGGCCTTGGATATTGGGCCGGGCGGACACGCTTTTTTTCCGAAGAGGCGACGGCGTATCTTACGAAATTCGTCTTCTACTTTGCACTATCGGCCATGCTGTTCCGCTTTGCCGCGAACCTGTCGCTGGACGAGGTGTTCAACGGCCGTCTGATCGCCGGGTACCTGTGGGGAACGGCCTTTGTGTACGGGATCGCGACCGTCGTGGCCTTTCTGCGCAAGCTGGATGTCTCTCACACCGCGATCGAGGCGCAATGCGCCGTCATCGGAAATGTGGGTTTCCTGGGTATCCCCATGCTGGCGGTGATCTTCGGCGAGGCGGCCATCGGTCCCGTGATGCTGGTTCTGGCGGTGGATCTGATCGTGTTCTCATCCCTGATCGTCATTCTGATCACCGGATCGCGCGACGGCAGAATGAGTCTTGGGATCCTGAAGACAGTTGGTCTTGGCCTGGTCAAAAACCCGATGATCGTAGCGATTTCGCTGGGTCTGCTGTGGTCGGCCTTCGACATCCCAATCCCAGGCCCGATGAACGAGTTCCTGGCCATTCTGGGCGCCGCCGCAACGCCCGGTGCACTTTTCGCCATCGGGGCCTCGCTTGCGTCCAAATCGGCGGAACGGGTGCAGATCGCCCTGTGGCTGAGCCTGTGCAAACTAGTGATCCACCCGATCTTTGTGGCGATTGGCGTGTTTTACCTATTCCCGATCGACCCGTTTTCGGCTGCGGTCGTGGTTTCTGCCGCCGCCCTGCCGGTGGCGGGAAATGTCTATATCCTGGCACAGCATTACAACGTCGCGCCCCATCGTGCGTCGGCGGCGATCTTTATCTCGACCGTCTTGTCCATCGTGACGGTATCGGTCGCCATTGCACTGGTCAGTGGTCCCTTGGGCTGACCCGTTGCGGTTTCTGCCCGCGCTGGTATTCCTGTCGCGATCAACAGCGGAGAGAACGTCATGGAAACCCAATCCGAAAACAAAGCCTTTGGCGGCGTGCAGGGCGTCTATACCCACGCGTCTTCTTCCTGTCTGTGCGATATGACCTTCGGCCTGTTCCTGCCGGAAGAGGCCCGCGACGGGCCGGTTCCGGTCCTGTGGTACCTGTCGGGCCTGACCTGCACCCATGAGAACGCGATGGTGAAGGCCGGCGCGCAGGGATGGGCGGCGGAACATGGCATTGCCGTGGTGTTCCCCGATACCTCCCCCCGCGGGGAAGAGGTTGCGGATGACGACGCCTATGACCTGGGCCAGGGCGCGGGGTTCTATGTGAATGCCAGTCAGAAGCCCTGGGCACCGCATTTCAACATGTGGGATTACGTGGCTGCGGAACTGCCTGCCCTGATCTCGGACCATTTCGCCGTGGATATGGAGCGTCAGGCGATCACCGGCCATTCGATGGGCGGGCATGGCGCATTGACCCTGGCGATGGGCCTGCCGGGGCGGTTCCGCTCGGTCTCGGCCTTTGCGCCGATCTGCAACCCCACGGCCAGCGATTGGGGCCGCAAGCAGCTGGGCGCATACCTTGGGCCGGATGAAAGCAAATGGTCGCGCCATGATGCGACGCTGCTGATGCGCGAGGTGGGCTTTGACGGGCCGATCCTGACCGATACCGGGACGAACGATCAGTTTTTCGATCTGCTGAACACCCATGCCTTCACCGAGGCCTTCGCCGCCCGCAAGCAACAGGCACAGATGCGGCTGCAGCCGGGCTATGACCACAGCTATTTCTTCGTCTCGACCTTCATGGAAGACCATATCGCGTTCCATGCAGACGCGCTTTATGCCTGAGACAACCCATCTGCGCCCGGCAAGCCTGAGCGATGCCCGGGCGATTGGCGATCTTCATGTTGCGGTCTGGCGGGAAACCTATGCCGGGATCGCGCCAAAGGCTTTGCAGGACGTCATTGAAACCCGACGAGGGCCGGCGCACTGGCAAGACACGCTTGCAAAAATTGTAGCCGAGGCTGATCCCCGCGCTGGCGTTTTGGTCGCTGACACCGATGCGCAAGGGATTGTCGGGTTTACCCAATACGGCCCCTCTTCCGACCCTGCGCTGGGCAGCGGGGGAGAGGTCAAACATCTTTTTGTAGTACGCGCGTTCCGGTCGCAAGGTCTTGGCGCGCGGCTGCTGCACGCGGCGTTCGACAAACTGCGCGCGGCAGGCTTCGCTCAGGCACACCTTGCCGTAGTCATCCAGAATCAACGCGCCATCGACTTTTATCTCAGGGAAGGCGCGCGCAAGGGGGCCCGGTTCCGCGATGCGGGCCCTCTCTGGCGGTCGGAGAACATCGCTTTGGCTTGGAGACTGTGACAGACCTATGACGAGCCTTTACATTGATGCCGATGCCTGCCCCGTCAAGGCCGAAGCCGAACGTGTCGCCACCCGGCACGAGATCAAGATGTTCGTTGTCTCAAACGGCGGGTTGCGCCCTTCGCAGAACCCGTTCGTCGATCATGTGATCGTTGCAGAAGGCCCGGACGAGGCCGACAAATGGATCGCCGAACACTGTGGACCCGGCGACGTGGTGGTGACAGGTGATATCCCATTGGCCGCGAAATGCATCGAAGCAGGGGCCCGCGTTCTGCGCCATAATGGGGAGGCGTTCACGCAGGCCAATATCGGTCAGCAGCTTGCCATGCGCGATCTGATGGCCGATTTACGTGCGGCCAACCCGCTGGGTGCGGGCGGCGGCGGGCGCGGGTTTACAAAGGCGGACCGCTCTCGTTTTCTGGATGCGCTGGAGCGGGAGTTGCGCGCCGCGAAGAAAGGGTAAGCAATGAGGCCAGAAGCCGTCATTTTCGACATTGGAAACGTGCTGATCGAATGGCAGCCCGAACGGTTCTATGACGCCGTGATTGGTGAAGATCGTCGTCGCGCTATGTTTGCCGAGGTTGATCTGCATGGCATGAATGACAAGGTCGATACCGGGCAACATTTCACCGAAACGATTTATGCCACCGCCGAGGCCTACCCCGCATGGCGCGAAGAAATCCGCATGTGGCATGATCGCTGGATCGAACTGGCCACGCCGGTGATTGATCATTCCGTGCGCCTAATGGGCGCGCTGCAGGCCAGGGGCGTGCCAGTCTTCAGCCTGACGAATTTCGGCATCCAGAGCTATGACTATGCCGCCGGGTTCTATCCCTTTCTGCGGCAGTTCGACCGTGACTATATCTCGGGCCATATGGGTGTGATCAAGCCGGATGTCCGGATTTATGAGATGGTGGAGGCCGACTGCGGCGTGGCGCCTGAACGGCTGATCTTTACCGATGACCGGCCCGACAATATCGCGGCAGCCAATGCGCGCGGCTGGCAAACCCATCTGTTTCAGGGCCCGCAAGGCTGGGCGGACAAATTGGTAGACGTTGGTTTGCTGAGCGCGGAGGAAGCGGCATGACGATCCCCTCGATTTCGTTCGCGGAAGGCGAAGCGCTGATGGACTGGACCGACCTGACCAAAGCGTTTGAGGCAGGGCACGCCCTGCCCAAAGCGGAAGTGGGCGACACCTTCCTCTATCGTGGTGACGATACGGTTCTGTCGCGCGCGGCATGGATCGACGGGATGGGGATGGCCGTGAAAACCGCCACCATCTTTCCCGGCAACCCGGCGCAGAACCTGCCCATCGTGAACGGCGGCGTGTGTCTTTATTCGGACGGCGACGGCACCCTGGAAGCGCTGATCGACTTCCACCTGATCACCAAGTGGAAGACAGCGGGCGACAGCCTTCTGGGTGCGCTTCGGCTGGCGCCAGAAGGAGCGTCGAAGATCCTGATCGTCGGTGCCGGTACGGTGGGCGCATCGCTGATCGAGGCCTTCACCGCAGGCTTCCCCGGCGCGCAGATCACCTTGTGGAACAGAACAGCCGCCTCGGCAGAGGCTCTGGCTGCCCAGTATCCCGGAACCCTGGTTGCCGCGGATCTGGAACAGGCCGTGGGTGCGGCCGATATCATCCTGACGGCCACCATGTCGTCAGAGCCGCTGATCAGGGGCGACTGGCTGCGGCCCGGTCAGCACCTGAACCTGATCGGCGCCTACCGCCCCGACATGCGCGAGACCGATGACACCGCCATGACGCGGGCCAGGATCTATGTCGACAGTTTCGACACGACCATCGGCCATATCGGAGAGATCGAAAAACCGCTGCAGGCCGGTGTGATCACTCGTGACGATATCCGTGCCGATTTCTATGCGCTGTCCGATTTCCGGCGCGGCGGGCCGGATGAGATCACCGTCTTTAAGAACGGCGGCGGGGCGCATCTGGATCTGATGACCTCGCGCTATGTACTGGATCGCTGGCGCGCGGCGCAATAGGCAGCGGAACCGTATGAACCCACTGGCGGATCTTTTCAATTCCGCGCCGCGCAGCTAGGGCTGAGGCATGGCATCTGTCACCGATCTTTACGCCCGGCGCATCGCAGAGGGCAGTTTGCAGCCGGACCCGGCGCAGGAAGCCGTGCTGCCGGAATTTGCCCGCATCCAGACGGCGCTTGCCCAACCGGTGAAACGCGGGTTTTTCCGTAAAGCGCCCGAGCCGCCCAAGGGGCTGTACCTGTGGGGCGGCGTCGGGCGCGGCAAGTCGATGCTGATGGATCTGTTTGTCGACAGTCTGGACGGCGTGCCCGCGCGGCGCGTCCATTTCCACGCGTTCATGCAGGAAATCCACGCCGCCATGCACGAGGCCCGCAAGCGCGGCGTCGATGACGCCATTGCGCCTGTCGCCGCCGATGTCGCAAAGTCGGTGCGCCTTCTGGCCTTTGACGAAATGCAGATCACCGACATCACCGATGCAATGATCGTCGGGCGCCTGTTCGAGGCGCTGTTTGCTGCCGGTGTGACCGTGGTGACCACCTCGAACCGGGTGCCGGATGATCTGTACAAGGACGGGCTGAACCGTCAGATCTTTTTGCCGTTCATCGACCTGATCAAAGACAGGATGGTGGTCCGCGAACTGATCAGCCCAACGGATTACCGCCAGAACCGGCTGGAAGGCAGCCCGGTCTATTTCACCCCCATCGGGCCAGACGCCCGCAAGGCCATTGCAGACGTATGGAAAGACCTGACCGGAGGCCCCGCCAGCGAACTGGTCTTGCCTGTCAAAGGGCGCGCGGTGGTTTTGCCCGCATTCCGAAATGGCGTGGCAAGGGCGACGTTTTACGACCTGTGCGGCAAGCCCTTGGGGCCAGGGGATTACCTGGCGATTGCCGAGGCGGTGAAGGTTCTGGTTCTGGAAGATATCCCGCGTCTGTCGCGCAGCAATTTCAACGAGGCCAAGCGTTTTGTCACCCTGATCGACGCGCTTTACGAGGCCAAGGTGCGGTTGATCTGTTCCGCCGCGGCCGAACCCGAGATGCTGTATGTCGAAGGCGAAGGCACGTTCGAATTCGAGCGCACTGCCAGCCGCCTGCGCGAAATGCAGGCCGAAGACTGGGGGCGATGACGCCCAAGACTTTTGCAAAAGTCTTGGGCCCGGCGTCACCCGTTTTCGCGCAAGACTGACCCGGCCAGGTAGAGCGACCCGCAAATCAGGATCCGCGCATGTGAATCCTCTGATGCGATGGCACGCACCGCGTCCAGAACCGTGTCCGCAACAGCGGTTTTCATCCCCAGATCCGCCGCGATCTGCGCGGTTTTCTCGCCGGGGATGGTGTTTGCCTCTCCGGGGATGGAAACGCCGGTCAGGCTGTCCGACAGCTGGGCCAGCGGGGACAGGTACCCGGTGATATCCTTGGTGTTGAGCATCCCCACCACCAGATGGGTCGGTCGTTTCGGCAGGCTCTGCAGCAGATCGGCCAGCGCCTGACCCGCCGCCGGGTTGTGGCCGCCATCCAGCCACAGCTCGGCCTCCCGTGCCGCATCGATCAGCGGGCCGGTTTTCAGCCGCTGCATCCGCGCGGGCCATTCCGCCTTGGTTACCGCCGCCTCATAGGCCGCCTCACCCGCTTGCATCCAGCGAAGCGCGGCAAGCGCCGTGCCTGCGTTCTGGATCTGATGTGCCCCGCGCAGGTTGGGAAGGGGCAAATCCAGCAACCCGGTTTCATCATGAAAGATCAGGCGGCCTCGTTCCTCGGACACATGCCAGTGCTGACCATGGGCCAGAACAGGCGCGCCCAGCGCTGCGGCACGCGCCTCGATAACCTCAAGCCCCTCATCGGCCTGGGGACCCACAACGCAGGGCACGCCGCGCTTGATGATCCCCGCCTTTTCGCCCGCGATCTTGGCGAGCGTGTCGCCCAGAAAGGCCTCGTGATCCATCGACACGGGCGTGATCGCGGTCAGCAAGGGTCGGTCGATCACATTGGTTGCATCCAGACGCCCGCCAAGACCCACTTCCAGAAGAGTGTAATCCGCAGGGATCCGCGAAAAGGCCAAAATCGCCGCGACGGTCGTGATTTCGAAATAGGTGATCGGTTCCCCGCCATTGGCGTCATAGCACTCGTCCAGCACGGCCGTGAGATCGGGTTCCGAAATCAACTGGCCCGCAAGGCGGATGCGCTCGTGAAACCGCGCCAGATGGGGCGAAGTATAGACGTGACACGTCTTTCCCGCACCCTCCAGCCCTGCACGGATCATGGCAAGCGTCGATCCCTTGCCATTCGTGCCCGCCACGTGGATGACCGGCGGCAGTTTCTCCTGCGGGTTGTCCAGAGCCTCAAGCAGGCGCCAGACCCGATCCAGCGTCAGGTCGATGATCTTGGGATGCAGCGCCATCATCCGTGCAAGGATGGCGTCGGATGTGGGCGCGGTCATTCCTTGGCCGGAGTCTCTGGTTCGGCGGGTGCGGGTTCGGCCATGTCGGGTTTGGGCAGATCGCCCTTCACCGCGGGCGGCATGCCCAGCAGCATTCGGGTAATGGTGATCAGTTCGTCCCGCAGTTCGGTGCGGGGCGTCACACGATCCAGCATTCCGTGATCCAGAAGATATTCGGCGCGCTGGAACCCTTCGGGCAGCTTTTCGCGGATGGTCTGTTCAATCACGCGGGGGCCGGCAAAGCAGATCAGTGCGTTGGGTTCGGCAATCTGCACATCGCCCAGCATCGCATAGGACGCCGTCACCCCACCCGTCGTCGGATGGGTCAGCACGACGATGTAGGGCAGATCGGCTTCTTTCAGCATCTGCACGGCCACTGTCGTGCGCGGCATCTGCATCAGGCTGAGGATGCCTTCCTGCATCCGCGCGCCGCCTGCCGCCGAAAACAGGATCAGCGGGCGTTTCAGGCGCACCGCCTCTTCCGCGGCGGCGATGATGGCGTTGCCCACATACATGCCCATGGACCCGCCCATGAACGAGAAATCCTGAGCCGCCGCCACAATCGGCGTGCGCCCGATTTCCCCTGTGGCGACCAGCATCGCCTCGGGCTCTCCGGTCATTTTCTGGGCGGCCTTCATCCGGTCGGGATATTTCTTCTGATCTCGGAACGAGAGCGGGTCAGAGACGGGTTCAGGAACGGTCACCTGCGAAAAGACACCCCCGTCAAACAGCGCCAGGAACCGTTCGCGCGGCGTGATGCCCATGTGATGGCCGCAATTCGTGCAGACATTCAGGTTTTCGGACAGTTCGCGGTGAAACAGCATGGTGCCGCAGTCATCGCATTTCTGCCAAAGGTTTTCCGGAGTCTCACGGCGCGAAAAGATCGAGTTGATCCGTGGCCGGACATAATTGGTGATCCAGTTCATAGCCCACACCTTTCGCGCATTGCCTTGGGCGTGAAATAAGCCCCTTGAAAGTGAAATGCAATCAACGGCGAATGACCAGCCGGGCCGTCAGCCACATCAGGATCATCATGCCGAAATCGATCGGCAACCATGTTTGCAAGGCACCGGGATCCGACAATTCAATGTCGATCGTGTAAAGCGACAGGCCGCTCAGCTGATCGGGAAGCGACACCAGAATGATGGCCGACAGGTTGTTGGCGAAATGCACGGCAATCGCAGGGCCCAGGTTTCCGGCGCGGGCCGTCAGATCCGCCATCAGAACGCCGAACAGCCCGGCCCAGGCGGCCACGAAGATCGCGTTATTGCCCGCTTCGGCCGGCAGATAGTGCCCAAAGGCGAACAGCGCCGACGGCACCGCGACCCACACCAAGGGGGAGGAAAAGCGCGCCGCCAGTTGCTGCTGCAGATATCCGCGAAAGACGATCTCTTCGGCACTGGTCTGGATCAGCAACACGAGCAGAGAGAACGGCAACAACAAAAGCCAGCTGAAAAACGGCAGGTTGGGTGTCAGTTGGGCCCCAATGTCGTAGGGCGGCAGAAGAAACACAACCACGCCCAGCACGACCAGCCCTCGGAAGACGCGCAGGAAATCCCGCATGACCGCCCTGGGCGGGCCCAGAATGCTGAAAAGCGACCGGTCATGCAGCAGCCGGGCCGCAACAGCAGTGCCCAGCGTCAGAAAAACAAATCCACCCAGCAGAAACAGCAGCGACAGCGGGGTCTGCCCCATGGTTGGGTCGCCGATCTCCTGACCTTGGGGCTGCAGGATAAACCACATCACGAAGCTGGCCAGAGCACTCAGCAGCATCGCGGTGGCAAAGATCACGCCACATCCGGCAAAGACGCGCCACAGTTCGGAACGTGCGCGGGCAGGGCCCACCAGGATCTCGTGTGGGATATAGGCGCGGCGCAGGTTCATGTCAGTTCTCCTGCTTCCCGCGCCCGGTCTGTTCCAGCGCTTTCGACCCGTCATCCGGAATATCCAGCTTGGCATGGCGCAGCAGCTCGGCCGCACCAGTCAGGTGGCTGGCCACGGTTTTCAGCATGCTGCGCGCCACGGCCGGATCGTTGTCAAGAACGGCGCGGAATTCCTCGGCACCGATCCGCAGCCACTTGGTATCGGTCACGGATATCAGGCGCAGCTGGCGGGGCTCGTTCAGGATGATCGACAGATCCCCGATGACGCGGCCCGGATTGATGGACGCGATGGGCCGGGCGCCAAGATCGTTTTCCGGCCAATGCATTTCGGCATGGCCCTCGACGCAAAGATAGATCGCGTCGGCACGGTCGTTCTCGTGAAAGATGATGCGGCCTTTTTCGGCCTCGAACCACTGTGCCGAGAAGGCCAGAAGACGCTGGTTTCTTGCATCCAGCCCACCGAACATATCGGTCTGCGCAATCAGCCGCTGCTTGCGCCGCAGATCCGCGGCACCCGGCCCATCCGCCAGCTCCTTGTTGCCGCGTGATACGCCGTCGATCCTGCCATCCTTGATCTCGACATAAAGGTCGTAATTGTCGGGGCTGGCAAAGCTGTCTTCCATGAAAACCATGGTCGTTTCAGGCAGCAGATCGCGCAAGCGCACACGGGTTTCGGCGCGGCTTTTGCTGTCATGGCTGGCCAAGGCCTTGTCCAGAACCAGAATATCGGGCCGTTTGATCGACGCGCGGCTGAAGGCCGCCCGTTCCTGGATGACGGTGGGCAGGTTCGTCCCGCCAAGGCCGGATGGCAGATCATAAATGAGCTCGGCCACTGCGCGGCGCAGACCGTGTTCGTCGATCATCTTCGTGACGATCTCTTCGATCTGTTCTGCCCGAGACCCGGCCGTCATTGCGATGCGTCCGAACAGCAGATTTTCCAGCGCACTGAGGCGCGGAAGATACGCCGTCTCTTCGATCGGGACGAACAGGTCGCCTGCCAAGGCCCGGAGGTCTTCCGCCTTGGTTTTGCGGATTTCAAGAATACGATCCTTGAACTCTTCGGGGAAGCTGGGGCCGATCTGCTCGGCGGTCAGCAGGAAGGGCACTGTCAGCAAAAGCGCCTCTTCCTCATCGGACAGCGCGTCGTTCCCTTCCTTGTCCAGCTTCTGCACGATTTCGGACAGGCGGATATAGGTTTCTTCATCAATGCCCAGACGGCGGAACAGAGGATGGTCCGTGCCGTCCTGACCAAAGGTCTGCCGCAGGGTCTGCATGACGCCCAGCGCTATGTCGCGGGCATCCCGGGCCATGCCGATCTCGTGGATCATGTTGATAAAGTGCCGCTCCCCGGCCAGCGTTTCCTGAGAGATCGACATACGCGGCGACGCGTAAAGCAGGTTGCCGCCCAGGGGGACGGAGGGGTTGAAGCTGTCGGGATCGAACCGGCGGATCACGTCATCAAGCCCCGCATCGACAAGACGCTGATGCACCTCGTCGCGCAGTTCGACGATCTTCCGCGCAAGTTCGGGGTGTTTATCCGGGTCAAAACGCGACCGCAGCGACCGCGCGACCATGGCTTTATCCACGCCCATGGCCTGAACCAGCTGGAACCACCAGTTGCGGATATCCTCTTCGCTTTCCAGTCCGGCCAGATCGGGATCGACCCATTCCGCCGACACCAGATCGATGCTGTTACCTGAGCGTTTCGCCTCGACCAGGTTGCGCTTCTCGGTTAGCGGCTGGCTGTCGCCATGTGGCTTGACCCGCAACGGCATCAACAGATTGTCGCCCAGCGTACCGTCAAACAGATAGGGCCGCGAATGGGCATAGCCGATGCGGGAGGCCAGCACCCGCTGGTGCAGGCTGTTCAGCGGATGTCCTGCGATGGTGACGCTGCCACGCACGGGCATCACCTCGCGCGTCAGAAGATCGGCGAAGGCCGCGCGTTCGTTCGCGCTGGTGCTTTGAATGGCCACGCGGGCGCCGGCGGGAATGTCCAGCGTGATATCCTCAAGCACGGTGTTGCCGTCCTGATCGCGGATGGTGACATCCTTGATTTCGATCTTGCCGCGCAGGTGGGGGATCTCGTCCGGTTCGCCTTCGAAAAGCCGCTCATCGAGCATGCCGCGGGGCTGGAAGCGTTCGGTCACGATTTCCCAGCGCAGGGACATGTCCTGCACCTGGTTGTAGTACATCAGCAGTTCTTTCCACGGGCTGGCGATATCCTTGTAGGCCGCCAGTGCCGCGACTAGCGCGCCAACCGTGATTTCCCCTTGAATGGCGAGGTAACCACCCACGGAATAGAAGAAAAACGGTGTCAGCTGGGTGATGAAGTTATTGAGAAACTTCATGAAGAATTTCTTCTGGTAGATCTGGAAGCGGATATCAAACAGCCGCCCCAGACGCGCAGAATATTCCGCCAACCGATACCGCCAGCCGCCATTTACGCGCAGATCACCGATTCCGGCGGCGGTTTCTCCGATCTCGGACGCCAGGTGGCGCACCTGCACGATGCGCTTTTTGTTCAGCTGGTTGATCTGACGCTGAAGCATTGGGATCAGCCAGGCTTGCAATGGAATCAAGGCGATAGCAGCTAGGCCGAACCAGATGCTTTGCAAGAAGAGGAAGGTCAGGATGGTCAGCATCTGACCCGCCTGGAAGACCGGCTGCGCAACCGCGTCGCCCATCAGACCGCCCATTGGCTCGGCCTCGGACGTGACCATGGAGACCAGTTCGCCCTGGCTGGTCGAGCGGAAATAGGATTTCGGAAACCGCATCATCCGGCTGAGCAGCTGATACCGGAAGCGCCGCAGCAGCCGTTCAGCCAGCACGCCTTTCATCGTGTTGATGCGCATTTTCATCAGGCCGCTGACCAGAACAGCGCCCAAAAATGCGAAACACAGGATCAGCAGATATTCCACCTGCGTGACGGAAAACCCAAATAAATCAATGTTATCGCGTTCTGCGCCGATGGCATCGTTGATGATCATCTTGGGCAGTTCCAGCGAGGCATAAAGGAACGGGAAAGACAGAACCGTCACCAGCAACAAGACCAGTTGCTGCCGGGTGGAGTACTTCCAGATGAAAGAGAAAAGGGTGCGTTCCATGTTCTGCCCAAGACAGGCCGGCAGCCCATGCTGTCGGAATAAATGCCCGTAAATTGCGGTGTTAGGGCTAACTAAAGCGTTGTGAAGGCACATTGCAAGGAGCGGTTGTGCACACGAAACCTGACTTTGGCGCACATGGTTCGGGGCAATCCGCGCGGGTTGGGGCTGCAGTTTGCGCGCTTGGGCAGTCGGCCAGATGGGACCGATAGCCCCGAAATTGTCTATTTTGTACACTCTCAAACAGGGGTGTTGTGCGTTTTGCACCCCCTTGCCAGGGGCACTCGAGGCCAAAGCGTGAGCGTTCTGACTTGCGAGAGGATAGGCGCGTCGCTATTGCCTTCTTGCAGAACGTTTTCCCGGGGAGGTTTCCATGCTCAAGCGCAAATTCGACAAATCCAAGCTGCCCAGCCGTCACGTGACCGAAGGGCCCGAGCGCGCGCCGCATCGGTCGTATTACTATGCGATGGGCATGACGGAGGAGGAGATCCACCAGCCTCTGGTCGGGGTCGCCACCTGCTGGAACGAGGCCGCGCCGTGCAACATCGCGCTGAACCGTCAGGCGCAGGCGGTGAAGATGGGCGTGAAGGAAGCCAGCGGCACGCCGCGGGAATTCACCACCATCACCGTGACCGACGGGATCGCGATGGGCCATGAAGGCATGCGGTCGTCGCTGCCCTCGCGCGAGGCGATTGCGGATACGGTCGAGCTGACGATGCGCGGGCACTGCTATGACGCGATCGTGGGACTGGCGGGTTGCGACAAGTCGCTGCCGGGGATGATGATGGCGATGGTGCGGCTGAACGTGCCGTCGGTCTTCATCTATGGCGGGTCGATCCTGCCGGGCAAGGCGCCCAAGATCGGGGACATGCCCGAAGATTTCGCGAACCGCGACCTGACTGTTCAGGACATGTTCGAGGCGGTGGGCCGTCACCAGAACAACCAGCTGAGCGACAAGGCGCTGGATGTGCTGGAACGTGTGGCCTGCCCCAGCGCCGGGGCCTGCGGCGGTCAGTTCACCGCCAACACCATGGCCTGTGTGTCTGAGGCGATTGGCCTGGCGCTGATGAACTCGTCGGGCGCGCCTGCACCTTACGAAAGCCGTGACCAGTATGGCGAGGCGTCGGGCCGCGCGGTCATGAACCTGATCGAAAAAAACATTCGTGCCCGCGACGTGGTGACGCTGAAATCGCTGCAGAATGCCGCGCGCGTGGTGGCCTGCACCGGCGGGTCCACCAATGCCGGTCTCCACCTGCCTGCGATTGCGCATGAAGCGGGGATCGAGTTCTTCCTGGACGATGTCTGCGAGATCTTCCGCGACACGCCCTATTTCGTCGATCTGAAGCCGGGCGGTCAGTATGTGGCCAAGGACCTTTATGAGGCAGGCGGTGTGCCTGTCGTCATGAAAGAGCTGCGCAAAGCCGGTCTGATCCACGAGGATTGCATGACCGCATCCGGCAAGACCATGGGCGAGGAGCTTGACCTGATCGAGCGCGAAGCCGACGGCAAGGTGATCTATCCGATCGAGAACCCGATCACCAAGACTGGTGGCGTTGTGGGCCTGAAGGGCAACCTGGCACCGGAAGGGGCGATTGTGAAAGTGGCCGGTATTTCGGCAGAGGATCAGGTGTTTACCGGCCCCGCCAACGTGTTCGAATGCGAGCAGGACGCCTTCGAGGCGGTCCAGAAACGCGAATACAAGGAAGGCGATGTCATCGTTATCCGCAACGAAGGCCCCTCGGGCGGGCCGGGCATGCGCGAGATGCTGGCAACCACGGCGGCGCTGTCCGGTCAGGGCATGGGCAAGAAGGTGGCGCTGATCACCGATGGCCGGTTCTCGGGCGCGACGCGGGGTTTCTGCGTGGGCCATGTTGGACCGGAAGCGGCCAAGGGCGGGCCCATCGGGCTGCTGAAGGATGGCGACATGATCACGATCAACGCGGTCACTGGTGAACTGTCGGTGGATCTGTCGGACGAGGAACTGGCCGAGCGCCGCGCCAATTGGAGCGGCCCGCGCGAGACCGTCTATGCCTCGGGCGCGATCTGGAAATATGCACAGCTGGTGGGCGACACCTATAAGGGTGCCGTGACCCATCCCGGCGGCAAGGCCGAGAAGCATGAGTATATGGACCTGTAAGGTTCGGGCTGTCGCGGCCTGCGCCATGATCGCGCTGGCCGGGTGTGACGAGATCCCCCTGCCCCAGTCAAACGGGGCGGGCGGGGCCAAAGCCGTGACCCGCGCCAGCCTGGCACAAGGTGAGGTGCAACTGGCCGCGCCAGAGGGATATTGCATCGACCCGCGCAGCATGCGCGACCGGTTCGCTCTGCTTGGGCGGTGCGATACGCTGGGTGTTCAGGGCTTTTTCAACGACAAGGATCTGGCGATCATCACGGCCTCGACCACGTCAGTGGCGGAGGGGACGGCTGATCCGGATGCGGCCGCGCTGGCCGCGGTTCCCGGCGCGGAACTGGTGAACACGCTTGAGGGGGACGGGCTTGCCTTTGTGCGCCTGCGCGGCGGGCCCGCACGGCTTGACGCGGTGAGTGACACGTTCTGGCGCACGGCGTTCGTGGTCAATGACCAGCTGGTCAACCTGTCGCTTTACGCTCCGCCCGGCAGTCCGGCATTGGAACGGGAAGGCGCGCGTCTGTTGGAGCGTGCGGTGGCGGCAACGCGCCGCGCAACGGCACAGCCCGAAGGTTGAGTGTGGCGCGAAAGCAAAATCGCGCGTGGAATTCTGGATTTAGCCTATCGAAAACAATCTGATGGATTGTTCTTGAATCGGAAACGATGGAAACTGCGCATATGGCATTTCAGTTCGGCACAGTGATGGATCGCTTTATCCACAACGGCGCAATCCGGTGGTGGCGGCAGGCGGCGCGGCAGGCGCGGAAGGCCGATCTGTCGACATTGCGGAAATACCGCCAACGGGCACGGCAGCTGAGGACCCATCTGAACGAGGTGATCTATGCCAGCGAAGAGCGGCTGGCGCTGCCTCTGATCGGGTCAAACGCTTTTCCCAAGCCTTTTGGCACCGACTGGGCGTGGCGGCCCGAACTGTGGCGCGGCCCTCTGCCGGTGCCGGGAATGTCCTCGGTCGAGACGAAGTCCATGCTGGGCAAGGAGGCGACGCTGTTTCACGATTGCGCGCGCTCCGAGCTGACCCTGCGCCAGGTTCGCAATTTAAGAGAGGCGGATCTGGCACCCTATGGCGTGCGCATGGATGTGTTCAGGTTCGACGGGTCGTTCCTGTCGCTGGTGATCGACATGCCGAAGGAATCGATTGCCGGGCTGAAAAAGGATCACGTCATTCGCGTCGATACGATCGTCGAGGTGGAAAAGCCGATCGAGATTTTCGCGCGGCTGAATATCAAGCACGGGCCGAACACCGAACAATTCGTGCGGGAGCTGCCTTTGCACGAGGAAAACGTGATGGTGGAATTCGATCTGGCCTATTCCAATCTGAACGAAAAGCGGATCGAGAAAGCGTGGCTGGATATCATTTTCGAAGGCCCTGAAATGAACCAGGTGACGCTGCGCGATCTGACATTCTCGCGCCGGTTGCGCGCGGCGATCTGAGGTGAGGCATGAGCCAGTTTGAATTGATGAAAACCCGTCTGGCGAATGGTGTGTGGGAAGGCATCCTGGCACGTCTTGAAGCCGGGGAGCAGAACCCGGATATTCGCGTGCTGCATCGCGATCAGGAGGTTCCGGGGGTAGAGGTGACACTTGATCCCGCCAGCGGGGCCTGGGCGGTGCGGGTGCCCGTTCCGACATACGCGATTGCCGATGGGGTGCACACATTCGCGATTTTCGACGGGTCGGAGAAACTGACCCATTTCACGCTGATGGCTGGTGACGTTCTGGCCGATGACATCCGGGCAGAGATGGAATTGCTGCGCGCCGAGCTGGATATGCTGAAACGTGCCTTCCGGCGGCATTGCGTGGAAACGGCCTAGGGGCGGCGGGACAAGTCCCGCCCTACGGGTCTAGATCGGGGCGAAGATCACCAGAAGACCGGCAGCGCAGAGGGCCAGCGTGGGCAGCGGCTTGCGCATGGCGATGAGGCCATAGGAGATCAGGCCAAGCCCCAGCCCGACACGCAGGAACGCGATGATCGCAAGGGCGGGGCTTTCGGCCACGCGGATCAGGTCGGGATTGGCGATCATGCCCATCGGGATGATGTACAGACCCACGCCCAGCGCCATCGCCGTGATCGCCACACGCAGCCAGTTTTCGCGCACCATGCCCGATGCGATGAAGACCGCGCCGCAAACGGGCGGGGTGATCGTGGAGAGAAGCGCGTACCAGAAGACGAACAAATGCGCTTGCAGCGGCTCGAGCCCCAGTTGGATCAGCGCGGGGCCCGCGACTGAGACGCAGATGACATAGGCGGCAGTCGTCGGCACCTCCATTCCCAGGATGAGGCAAGCGAGCGCGGTGAGCAGAAGCGCGGGCCAGAGCAGGCCGCCGGCACCTGACAGGATCAGGGAGGTGATCTTGACGCCAAGGCCGGTCACCGACAGCACCCCGATGATGATGGAGGCACAGAGGATGATCGCGGCGATCAGCGATACCTGGCGGGCGGCCGTAAGCAGCGCGTTTTCATAACGGTCCCACGTGGCGCGAAGGTCGACGGTCAGGCCACGATCGGTAAACAGCAGAACCGCGCCCGCGCCGATGGCAAGGCAGGCAGCGTATTGCGGGGTAACTTTCAGGCCGAACATGCCCCAAAGCAGCACAGCGAAAGGCACAAGGAAAAAGGCCGAGGTGATGGCCACGTCTTTCAGACCGGGCTGGTCCTTGGCGTCGATGCCTTTGAGGTCGGTGTGGCGCGCATAGGCGTTGATGCCGACCCAGACCGCAAGGAAATACAGGATCGCGGGCAGGATCGCGGCGGCCATGATGCCGGTATAGGGCACGCCGGTGAGTTCGACCATCACAAAGGCCCCTGCCCCCATCAGCGGCGGCATGATCTGACCACCGGATGAAGCCACGGCCTCGACCGCGCCGGCGAGGCGTTTGGGATAGCCCAGTTTCGTCATGGCAGGCAGGGTGATCGCCCCGGTGGAGGCGACATTGGCCGAAGCCGAGCCAGAGATGGATCCAAACAGCGCCGAAGAGATGACCGAGACCTTTGCCGCACCCCCTTTGAGCCGCCCCGCGGCCGCGGCGGCGACGTTCATGAAGCCCTGACCGGCCTCGCCCGCGTTCAGGACCGCGCCGAAGATGACGAAGACGGCGACGACACCCACGGAGACTGCGGTGAGGCTGCCCCAGATACCGCCTTCGGCGATGGTCATGGTGCCCAGAAAGCTTTTCAGCGGCGTGCCGGAATGGCCGAATTCGCCCGGAATATGCTGGCCGAACAGCGCATAGAGCAGGGCAAGCGCAGCCACCACGGGCAAGGGCCAGCCGATGGCGCGCCGGGCGGCTTCGAGCACGCAGATCAGAAGCGTGGCGCCGATGGCGATCTGCAGGTTGTTTTCCAGAAACCCGTATTGATCGCTGAGCGCGTCGTGGTTCCACGCCACCCAGATGGCCGAGGCCATGCCCAGTACCGCAAAGACCGCGCCGGAGATCAGTTGCGCCCGGCTGCGCGCCGCAAAAAGGAAAATCCACGGCAGGACCAGCGCCATATGCAGCGGGCGGGAGACGAGGTTCGGCACCAGCCCCCAGAAGATCAGCCCGATATGATAGACGACCAGCAGCGCTGCCAGCGCCAGCCAGAGCAGCTTGAACCGGATCGGACCGTCATCCTGCAGCATGTCTTTGCCCCTGCCTCATCAAAAAGGCCGGGCGCGGGGCCCGGCCTTTCCAAACCTTGCGCGTGATTACATCTGAGCGTCGGTCAGCGCCATACCCGCTTCCTTGTAATAGCGGATCGCGCCGGGATGGATCTTACCCGGAATGTTCGACATCAGGCCCTCGTCCACGCCGTTCCACCACGGTGCGGCCTCACCCATCGCCGCCTTGCCTTCCCAATAGGTCTTGGTCAGCTGATAGGCGGTGTCATCGTCCATCTTGGTGGTGGTGTAGGCCACAACCGGCAGAGAGGTGGTGACGATGTCTTCATCCTGCCCGGCATAAGTGCCTGCCGGAATGACCAGACGGGCGCGCTTGGTTTCGGCCACCTGTTCGTCGCTCAGCGACAGAACCTTCACACCGGTGGAGGCGGCAGCTTCGATCACGTTGGGCGCGGGATAGGAACCTGCGGTGACAAAGGCGTCGATCTGGCCGTTCTTCAGCGCGGGCACGGCGTTGGACAGTTCAACCTCGGCCAGGGTGACCTTGCCTTCCAGACCGAAGAGGCCCAGGTATTTTTCGCCCTCGCGCGCACCGAAGGAACCCTTGCCCAGAAGGATCGTCTTGCCTTCCAGATCGGCGAAGCTGTTGATCCCGGCATCGGCGCGGGTGACGAAATGCATGGTCAGCGACGGGATCGGGAACAGCGCGCGGATCTCGTCAAAGGCGGGGTCGCCCTTGCCTTCGAACATCGCCTTGCCGCCCTGGGCCAGACCCACCAGCGCGGGCGGGGTGGTAAAGACGTAATCGCCGCCGCGCGCCTTGACCTCCATCACGTTCTGGACGGAGCCCTGGCTTTCCTCGATTGTGACCGAGATGTCCGAGCCTGCTTTCATCGCCTCGGCGATTTGCACGGCCATCTGGTAATAGGACGAGCCGGCCTTGGCGGATTTATAAGTGACGCGGGTTTCGGCAAAGGCGGCAGTGCCTGCAAAGCCCACAATCGCTGCAGCCAGTGCTGCGCGCGTGAAAAACTTCATGGTGTTTCCTCCCGTTACTGACGGCTGTTCGCGGCCGTTCGGGCGGCACTATGAAGCGGAATGATTTGAGAGGGAAGTCCCATTGGCCAAGGCGGGTGCAGGCGATTTTCCGGGGCGTTTCATCAGCCAACGAAAAACGCGCGCGGTGTTCAGACCGCGCGCGTTTGGATGTTTGAATGAGGTGCAGATCAGTCGCGGGGACCGATCGCCGACAGACCCTTCAGGATGTCGATGGCATAGGCCAGCTGATAATCCTCTTCCCGCAGCGCGGCGGCGGCTTCGGCCTTGGCGCGGTCGGCTTCGATCTGGCGGATCTCGTCCTCGCTCAGGCTGTCATTGTCGAGACGGCCACGCAGGTCGGCTTCCGACCGGTTGATCAGCGCGCTGGATTCCTCGTCATCCTCGGCGGGGCGGCGGCGGGGTTGTTCCACCACGATGTCCGGCGAGACGCCCAGCGCCTGGATCGACCGTCCGGACGGCGTGTAATAGCGCGCCGTGGTCAGGCGCATTGCGCCGTCACCCCGAAGCGGCATCACGGTCTGGACCGAGCCTTTGCCGAAGCTTTTGGTGCCCACTACGATAGCCCGGCGGTGATCCTGCAGCGCACCGGCCACGATTTCCGAGGCCGAGGCGGACCCGCCATTGATCAGCACCACAATGGGTTTGCCCTGGGCCAGATCGCCCGGCGTGGCGTTGAACCGCTCACCATCTTCCGGCGCACGGCCACGGGTCGAGACGATTTCGCCTTTTTCAAGGAACGCGTCGGAAACCTTGATCGCCTCGGTCAGCAGGCCACCCGGGTTATTGCGCAGGTCAAGGACGATGCCGTTGATCTGGTCGATGCCGCCTGCTTCCTCGATCTGTTTCTGCAGACCGGATTCAAGGTTCGGCGTGGTCTGATCGTTGAAGGTGGTCACCCGCAGGACGACGGTTTCGCCTTCGGTGCGCGACCGCACAGCGGTGAGTTTGATCGTGTCGCGGATGATGGAAACGTCGAAGGGTTCGGCCTCGCCTTCACGCACGACGGTGATCACGATTTCCGATCCCACCGGGCCGCGCATCATCTCGACCGCCTCGTCCAGTGTCAGGCCCAGAACGCTTTCGCCATCCACATGGGTGATGAAATCTCCCGCTTCCATCCCGGCTTCATCCGCCGGAGTGCCGTCGATGGGAGAGACGACTTTGACAAAGCCTTCCTCCTGCGTGACTTCGATACCCAGCCCGCCGAATTCGCCACGGGTCTGCACGCGCATATTCGCGGCATCTTCGGGCGATAGATAGCTGGAGTGCGGATCAAGCGAGGTCAGCATGCCGTCGATGGCGGCTTCGATCAGATCGGCCTCGTCCACCTCTTCGACATATTGCGCGCGGATGCGTTCAAAAATATCGCCGAAGAGGTCAAGCTGTTCATAGACCGACGTGCTCCGCTCGGTTTCCTGGGCAAGCAGCGGGCCGGCGATCTGGGTCGTGGCCACGGCACCCGAGAGGATCCCGGCGGCTGCTACTGTGAGTATCTTTTTCATCTCTGGCTTATCCATCCTTATCGGTTTGGAACCATGTTTCTGGATCCACGGGGTCTGCGCCCTCTCTCACCTCTATATAGAGCGTTTCTGAGCGGTCTGTTCCAGTGCCCTCACTGCTTGTTGACAGAATTGTGCCAATTTCCGGGTCGGAACCGCCCATCAAGCCCACTGGTGTGCCTGCGGGAATGACTTGTCCGGCCTCTCCATAGACCTCGGCAAGGCCGGAGAACACGAAAAGCGTGTCGGCCTGCGGTTCCAGGATGACCACATTGCCCAGATCCAGAAGCGGGCCGCGATAGCGAATCGTTGCAGGCGTCGGGCTGACGACCAGCGCGCGCGGGCGTGTGGCCAGCACGATGCCGGGCCGGGTGATGCCCGCCGCATCGGACTGGCCCGCGCGGCGCAGAAGAACGCCCTGCACCGGCATCGGCAATTCGCCCTTCAGGCTGCTGATGTCGGCGGCGGTGGGCGTGATCACCTCGTCCGTCATATTGGCAAGGCCGCTGGCAAAGCCTTCCAGCGTTTCGGTCGAGGAAATCAGGATCGCCGTGCGCACCGGATCTTCGGTGAAGCGTTTGGGAAGATCGGTACGGTCGGCCACCGCCTGACTGAGATCGGCGCGCGCTTCCTGCACGCCTGCAAGACCCTGTTCCAATGTCCGCGCCGCGGATTGCTGAAGCAGGCGCAAGGTGCGCACCTCGTCCAGGTCGCGGCGCAGCTCGGCGGCGCGGGTGTTAAGCGCGGGCGTCACCTCGGCCAGCATCATCGCGGCGCGGGCACTGTCCTGCGGGCCGCCGGGATGAACCATCAGAACCGGGGGCGGCGCCGCGCCGATGGTTTGCAGCACACCCAGAAGATCGGCGATCTCGGCCTCGCGCGCGTTCAGTTGGCGTTGCAGCTGACCCTCGCGCAGCGCGGCCTGGCGCAACCCGTCGCGCATGGCCGAAAGCCCGGCCTCATAGGCCTGCACGGTTTCCGTCAGGGCGCGCACCCGGTCGCGCGCGCTTTCGGCCTCCTGCAGGGAAAGGGCGGCCTCTTCCAACAATTGGGCGGCCTGCCGCGCCGCATCCGCGGCATCGGATTGCGCCCAGGCCGCGCCTGACACCAGAAACGTCAGAAGGGCGGCCAGGCGGATCATTCCAGAAGGCTCTTTCCGGTCATCTCGGGCGGTTGCGGCAGACCCATCAGCGCCAGCACTGTCGGCGCCAGGTCCGAAAGCCGCCCGTCATGCAGGCGCGCACCATCCGGCCCGCCCACCAGCGCCACGGGCACCGGGTTGAGCGTGTGGGCTGTATGGGGCCCACCGGTTTCCGGATCGACCATAAGCTCGCAATTGCCGTGATCGGCAGTGACGATCATCGCGCCACCCACCTCATCCAGCGCGGCGATGGTGCGGGTCAACGCCTGATCCACAGCCTCGCAGGCCCGGATCGCGGCCTTCAGATCGCCGGTATGACCCACCATGTCGGGATTGGCGAAGTTGACGACGATCAGGTCGTACTCCGCATGGATCGCCTCCACCAGTTTGTCTGCCACCTCGGGGGCCGACATCTCGGGCTGCAGATCATAGGTCGCCACATCGGGCGATTTCGGCATGAAGCGATCTTCGCCCGGTTCGGGGTCTTCCTTGCCGCCATTCAGGAAGAAGGTGACATGGGGGTATTTCTCGGTCTCGGCCAGGCGGAACTGGCGCAGGCCATGCGCAGCGACCCAGGCGCCCAGCGTGTTCACGATCTCACGCGAGGGGAAGACAGTGGTCATATAGGTGTTATGCAGATCGGAATACTCGACCATCCCAAGGAAAGCGGCCAGATCGGGACGCGTGCCTGTGTCGAAGGCATCAAACCCGGGCTGGCCGATGGCGGCCAGAATTTCGCGCGCGCGGTCCGCACGGAAATTCAGGCAAAAGACGCCGTCACCGTCGCGAATGCCCGCATGGCCGGGCAGCACTGTCGCGGTGATGAATTCGTCGGTTTCGCTTTGCTCATAGGCGGCGGTGACCGCCCCATGGGCATCCTTGGCGCGGCGACCTTTGGCGTGGACCATCGCGTCATAGGCTTCCGACACGCGGCCCCAGCGATTGTCCCGATCCATCGCGAAATAGCGCCCGATCACGGTGGCGATGCGCGCGCCCTCGGGCAACTGGTCACTCAGCGTGCGCAGATAGCCATAGGCGGATTTCGGCGCCACATCGCGCCCATCGGTGATTGCATGCAGCGCCACCGGAACGCCCGCGTCGGTGATCGCCCTGGCCGCGGCCAAAATATGCGTCAGATGCCCGTGCACCCCGCCATCCGACACCAACCCCATCAGATGCGCCGTTCCACCGCTGGTTTTCAGCCGCTGGATGAACTCTTGCAACGCCGGATTCTCGAAGAAACTGCCGTCTTCAATGGCCAGATCAATCTGGCCCAGATCCATCGCCACGACACGACCCGCGCCGATATTGGTATGGCCCACTTCGGAATTTCCCATCTGGCCCGAAGGCAGACCCACATCCGGCCCGTGGGTGATCAGCCGCGCATGGGGACCTTTTGACATGATGGCATCGAAACTGGGTGTATCCGCCAGATAGGGCGCATTGGCCTCGGTCCGGTCCGACAGACCCCAGCCATCCAGAATGCACAGGACAACGGGTTTGGGGGTCTGCATCGGCGCGCTCCATCAGGTTTCTTGCGGCCTTCTAACCCGGCTGGCCGCCCGGGTGAAGCCCAAGGCGAAGGGAACCCGGCCCTTGTCTTCTTCTCTTTCCAAATACGGCACGCAACAGATCGCAAAAGGCAGACCACAGACCGTGATGCCGATGCCGCGACACAGGCGCCAAATCAATGAAAACCGTGCGCGCGGCAGCGCGCGCTTTTGGATCAATCCGGGTTGGCGCGGGTGAACATCAGTTTCGACAGATCCGGCGCAGGCCGCCCACGGCCGGGCGGCAGGTGCGGCACAGCACCAGGTGTCAGAAGATGGCGCAGCAAGGCCACGGGATGCGCCTTGAGCGACAGGCGCGTGGCCACGAAATCCTCTACCACCGCTTCGCCAAGATGCATCCGGGGCAGATGGGCGGCAGGCTCCTCGATCCCCTCGCCATCCATGTCGCCGGCAAAAAGCGGCAGGGGTTTTGCGCTGGCAATCGCCTTGGCCTCCCATAGCGCATCGCGGCGCGACAGGCCGATACCGGCAAAGACATCCGCCTCGGCCAGCCGTTCCAGAACCTGCGGCCCCAGCCCGGCACGCCGCCAGACATCCTGCACGCTATGATACCCGTTGCCGCGCCCGGCGGTGAGCCAGGTGGCTTCCTCCTCGGCCAGGCCCTTGATCTGCCGGAATCCCAGACGCAGCGCGAGCCCCCCCTGCCCGTCAGGCTCCATCACATTGTCCCAGAAGCTGGCATTGATGCAGATCGGGCGCACCTCTACCCCGTGTTCGCGGGCATCGCGCACGATCTGGGCCGGCGCATAAAAGCCCATCGGCTGGGAGTTCAGCAGCGCACAGGCAAAGATGCCGGGATGGTGGCATTTGATCCAGGCCGAGGCATAGACCAAAAGCGCAAAAGACGCAGCATGGCTTTCGGGGAACCCATAGGAGCCGAAGCCTTCGATCTGGGAAAAACAGCGCTCGGCAAAGTCGTCGTCATAGCCGTTTTTCTTCATGCCGCGCAGGAAAAGCGCGCGGAATTCGCTGACATTCCCATGCTTCTTGAAGGTGGCCAGTGACCGGCGCAGCCTGTCCGCCTGATCGGGGGTGAAGCCCGCGCCCACGATAGCGATCTGCATCGCCTGCTCCTGAAACAGCGGCACGCCCAGGGTTTTGCCCAGCACCTCGCCCAACTCGTCCGAGGGAAAGCTGACCTCCTCCTCCCCGTTTCTTCGCCGGATGAAGGGGTGAACCATGTCGCCCTGGATCGGGCCGGGGCGGATGATCGCAACCTCGATCACCAGATCATAGAAATTGCGCGGGCGCATGCGCGGCAAAAAATTCATCTGCGCGCGGCTTTCGACCTGGAACACGCCGATGCTGTCGGCGGCACAGAGCATGTCATAGACGCGCGAGTCCTCAGGCGGCAGCGTGGCCAGCGTGTAGCTGGTCTGGTGATGCCGTTTGAGCAAATCAAACGCCTTACGGATGCAGGTGAGCATGCCCAGGCTGAGCACATCGACCTTCAGGATCCCCAGCGTGTCGATATCATCCTTATCCCAGCAGATGACGGTGCGATCCTCCATCGTGGCGTTTTCCACCGGAACCAGTTCATCAAGCCGCCCCTCGGTCATCACGAAACCGCCGACATGTTGGGACAGGTGGCGCGGAAATCCGTTGATCTCATGCACCAGTTCCAATGTCTGGATCAGGCGGCGGTCGGTGGGGTCAAGGCCGATTTCGGCCATGCGTTCGGCCTCGATCCCCTTGATCGAGAAGAAACCCCAAAGCTGGGAGCTGAGCCCGCTGATCGTATCCTCGGTCAGGCCCATGGCGCGGCCCACTTCGCGGATGGCGCGCTTGCCGCGGTAGTGCACGACCGTGGCGCACAGGCCCGCGCGGTGACGGCCATAGCGTTGGTAAATCCACTGGATCACCTCCTCGCGGCGTTCATGTTCGAAATCGACGTCGATATCGGGAGGCTCATCGCGCGCCTCGGACACGAAGCGTTCAAAGACCATCGTGCCGATTTCAGGGGAAACGGAGGTCACGCCCAGACAATAGCACACGACCGAATTGGCCGCTGACCCGCGCCCCTGACACAGGATATTGCGGGAGCGAGCGAAATGGACCACGTCGCGCACGGTCAGGAAATAGGGTTCGTATTTCAGCTTCCCGATCAGGGTCAGCTCATGTTCCAGAAGGCGTTTGACCTTATCGGGCGCACCTGAGGGGTAACGCCATTGCATCCCCTCATAAGCCAGCCGGCGCAGGCGTTTGTCGGGGGTTTCGCCTTCTGCCACCTCATGCGGGTATTCATAGCGCAGCTCATCAAGCGAGAAGGTCAGGCGTTCTGACAACCCATGGGCACGGTCGACCGCATCCTCATGGCCTGCGAAGATCCGGCGCATCTCGGCCTCGCCGCGCAGGCGCTGTTCGCCGTTGGCCAGCGCCGCGCGACCCAGATCGTCGACGCGGCAGCCCAGGCGGATCGCGGTAACGACATCGGCCAGACGCCTGCGGCGCGCGTGATGCATCATCGGTGCGGCACTGGCGAGGGTGGGCAGCCCCGCCTCTGCCGCCTGCGATGCCAGTGCGTCGAAACGCAGGCCGTCGCGCCCGTCATAGCGCGGGGCAAGGCCCAGATGCAGGCCGCCCCCGAAAACGGATTTGAGCCGGGGCAGGTGATCCGCCCAGCCTGCACAGTCTTTGGGCCAGATTTGATCCGCAGGCCAGAGGATCAGCTGCAGATCGTCCGGAAAGGCGATCAGATCGGACAGGCTCAGAATGCAGCTGCCTTTTTCGGCCCTGAGCTTGCCCTGTGACAGGATCCGGCAAAGCCCCGCCCAACCGGCGCGCGTTTGAGGCAGCACGGTGATGGGGGGCGCATCTGTAAAGACCAGTCGGGCGGCGGGGATCAGGCGGGGGCTGGCATAGATCGGGAAAGAAGGCGGTGCGGGGATATGATCAGGGCATGGCGGGCCGATGGGGTCATGTTCGGCGTCCCACGCGCGGCGTTCGGCCACCAGCCGGGCGATCTCGCGTGCCTGGGTATGGGCGCGCACGATACCGGCGACAGAGTTTTCGTCGGCAATCGCCACACCCGACAGGCCCAGTGCGGCGGCGCGGGCCATGTATTCCTCGGGGTGGGAAGCCCCGGTGAGGAAGGTGAAATTGGATGTGATCGACAGCTCTGTATACATGGCAGAGCACCATTATATTCACGTTTTGTTCTTTTTCGAGTCCGATCCGTTTTCTGCCACAGAAAACGGATAGATTTTGACGCAAAATCTCTGTCGGCCGAGTCCCGATGAGAAACTGCGTCAGTTTCTCAGCCAGATTTTGCGCCAAAATCTGGCCGCGATGACGTCAGCGCCAGGAACACATCCTGCAGATGCGGTTCTTCGCTGCGCAGGTCGCGAATTCGGATGCCGGCCTCGCGCACCATGTCCAGAACCGCTTCGGCCTTTGTCACCCCGCTGCGATAGGTAAAGGCCAGCGATCCGTCGGTGCGCAGCTCTCCCTCGATCCCGTCGGCGGAGGGGGCTTTTGCAACGTCATTTTCGGGATGGATCACCAAGGTTTTGGCATCGAGCGTGGTCAGCAGGTTTTCGGTGCTGTCGCGCGCCACAACCTCCCCATGGTTGATGATGGCGATCTCGTCGCACATCTCTTCCGCTTCTTCCAGATAATGGGTGGTCAGAATGATCGTCATGCCTTCGGCATTGAGATTGCGCACATTGTCCCACAGCATCTGCCGCAGTTCGATATCGACACCTGCCGTCGGTTCATCCAGCACCAGCACATTGGGCCTGTGCACCAAAGCTTTGGCCAGAAGAAGCCTGCGTCGCATGCCCCCGGACAGCGTCCGGGCATAGACCTCTGCCTTGTCGGATAGGCCCACCAGCTCAAGAATCTCATCGCTGCGGCGCTGGGATTTCGGCACGCCATAGAGCCCCGCCTGCACCTCAAGTGCTGCGCGCGGGGTGAAAAACGGGTCGAGGTTCAGCTCCTGCGGCATGACGCCAATGGCCGCGCGGGACTGCCTGGGGTTCACGTCCTGATCAAAGCCCCAGATCTGCACCTTGCCCGCAGATTTCGTCACCAGACCCGCAAGGATATTGATCAGCGTCGACTTGCCGGCGCCATTGGGGCCCAAAAGCCCGAACACCGATCCGCGAGGGATCGCCAGATCAACCCCTTTGAGCGCCGTTTTGGCGGGTTGCCCCTTGCTGCCCTGGTAGGTCTTGACCAGACCGTTTATGCGGATGGCGTCTTGTGTCACCGCGCCTCTTGCCCCTCTGATCTGCTTGGCTCATAAAGCACCTAGTTCAACCTGCCCGTGCCGACAACCGGAAGGACCGCAGCGCATGACCATCGAAGCGCCGGAAACCAAAATCGTTGACAGCTATCGTGTGGCCTGTGACGGCGGCGAAGGGGCCTTGGGCCATCCGCGCGTCTGGCTGCAGATCCCGGATGATACCGGCTGGGTCGAATGCCCCTATTGCGATTGCAAATACGTACATCGCGATTTCGAAGGCAAGGTCTGAGCCGATCTGGCGGCCGTGCGGCTGGCCGGTTGCGGGAGCCTCCGGCGGCCGTATTTTCAGCAAGAAGAAGCCTGCAGGGTTCGCTTGCCCGGGCCTGTAGCCCCACTTGTGCCATAATGAATTGCTACGCCCGTCGCTTGATAGTCGAGGAGATCGAGCCATGAGCGATGCCATCCATCCACAGGCTCCCCGCGTCACAAGCAGCTGGGGGTTTTGGGCCGTGATTTGCGGTGTTGTGGCGATGGTACTGGTGTTGGTGCAGATGCAAGTGCTGTCGAGCCAGGAAAGCGTGCCCATCGGGCAGCAGATCGGTGAGATCGCCGGAGACATCAAGCGATCGGCCTGGCGGTCTTTTCTGGGCTTGAGCCAGCCGGAACGTGAGCCTGTGCCTGTGTCTCTGTCGCAGCAGATCTTTCAGTATCTTTTTTATGCAACGCCGGTGATCGGCGGGATTGCGATTGTGCTGGCTATGGTGTCGCTGATTAAACAGGAAAACTGGCGGTTGGGGTTTTATGCTGTGACCTTTGGCGGCGGCGCGATCCTCATGCAATACATGTGGTGGATGGTGCTGATCTTTCTTGGGTTTTTGCTGTTGGTTAAAATCGTCGAAAACATCGGTGACATCTTTTCCTTCTGACGGCTGAGAGGTTGACCGACTGGACATCTGTGGCACAGTACTCCATCCCTGACCGGAACGGAGATGGGAGGTCGCAATGGCGTTCGGCAAAGGTTGTCATCTGCATCTGATTGACGGATCGGCGTTTATTTTTCGCGCCTATCACGCATTGCCCCCATTGACGCGCAAATCTGACGGGCTGCCGATTGGTGCGGTGTCAGGCTTCTGCAACATGCTGCACCGTTATGTGGAAGGAAACCATGGGCCGGATGCGCCCACCCATGTGGCGGTGATCTTTGACAAGGGCAGCCATACGTTTCGAAATGAGATGTACGATCAGTACAAGGCCAATCGCGAGGCAATGCCCGAGGAACTGCGCCCGCAGATCCCGCTGACCCGCGAGGCCACGGAAGCCTTCAACATCGCCTGCAAGGAGAAAGAGGGCTACGAGGCCGATGACATCATCGCCACGCTGGCAGTGCAGGCGCGCGATGCTGGCGGACGGGTGACGATCATCAGTTCGGACAAGGATCTGATGCAGCTGGTGGGCGACGGCGTGGAAATGCTGGACGCGATGAAGAACCGGCGGATCGACCGCGAAGGCGTGTTCGAGAAATTCGGTGTATACCCAGAGCGTGTGGTCGATGTGCAGGCCCTGGCCGGGGACAGCGTCGACAATGTACCGGGCGCGCCGGGTATCGGGATCAAAACGGCGGCGCTTTTGATCAACGAGTTCGGCGATCTGGAGTCGCTTCTGGACCGCGCAGAAGAGATCAAGCAGCCCAAACGCCGGGAAACGCTGATCGAAAAGCGCGCGCAGATCGAGCTGTCGAAGAAGCTGGTGCAGCTGGATATGGATACGCCTCTGGATTTCACACTGGACGATCTGGAGGTACGCGACCCCGATCCCGACCGGCTGATGAGCTTTCTGGCCGAGATGGAGTTCCGCACGCTGAGCAAGCGGATCGCAGAGAACCTTGGTGTTGAGGCGCCGGTCATCCCGGATGCACCCGCCAAGCCTGCTGACGAGGAAAGCGACGCGCCAGAAGCTCCGTCGTTTGACGAGGCGCAATACGATTGCGTGCGCGATGCGCAGGCGCTGGAGGCCTGGGTCGCGCAGATCCGCAAACGCGGCTGGGTTGCCGTGGATACTGAAACCACCGGCCTGAACGAGATGCTGTGCGATCTGGTGGGGATTTCGCTGTGTGTGGAGGCGGGGCACGCCTGTTACATCCCGCTGACCCACAAGGCGGGGCAGTCGGATGACCTGTTCGGATCGGACGCGCTGGCGGAGGGGCAAATGCCGCTGGAGGACGCTCTGGCGGCGCTGAAGCCGGTGCTGGAGGATCCTGCGATCCTGAAGATCGGGCAGAACATGAAGTATGACGCCAAGATCTTTGCCCGCTACGGCATCGACGTGGCCCCGATTGATGACACGATGCTGATGTCTTACGCCCTACATGGCGGAGAGCATGGGCATGGCATGGACACCCTGTCGGAACGGTATCTGAACCACACGCCCATTCCGATCAAACCACTGCTGGGCACCGGCAAATCCGCGCGCACCTTCGATTTCGTCCCGATTGACGAGGCCGTCGCCTACGCGGCGGAGGACGCCGATATCACGCTCAGGCTGTGGCAAATGTTCAAACCTCAGTTGCATCGCGTGCAGGTTACGACCGTTTACGAAACGCTTGAGCGGCCCATGGTACCGGTTCTGGCGCGGATGGAGATGGACGGGATCAAGGTGGATCGTGACACGCTGAGCCGCATGTCCAACGCCTTTGCACAGAAGATGGCCGGTCTTGAGGCGGAGATCCATGAACTGGCCGGTGAGACGTTCAATGTGGGTTCTCCCAAGCAGTTGGGCGAAATCCTGTTCGACAAGATGGGGCTTGAGGGCGGCAAGCGCGGCAAGACTGGGGCCTATGCCACTGGCGCGGACGTGCTGGAGGATCTGGCCACCGAACATGAACTGCCCGCGCGGGTGCTGGACTGGCGGCAGCTGTCCAAGCTCAAATCGACCTATACGGACGCGCTTCAGGATCACATCAATCCTGATACGGGCCGGGTGCATACATCATACTCGATTGCCGGCGCGTCGACCGGGCGGCTGGCGTCGACCGATCCCAACTTGCAGAATATCCCGATCCGCACCGAGGAAGGCCGCCGCATTCGCGAAGCCTTCGTTGCCGAGGATGGCAAGGTGCTTTTGTCGCTGGACTATTCCCAGATCGAATTGCGTATCCTGGCGCATATCGCCGATATCCCGCAGCTGAAACAGGCGTTTGCCGATGGGCTGGACATTCACGCCATGACCGCGTCCGAGATGTTCGATGTGCCGCTGGACGAGATGACACCCGAAATCCGGCGGCGCGCGAAAGCGATCAACTTTGGTGTGATCTATGGGATTTCGGGCTTTGGCCTGGCGCGCAACCTGCGCATTCCAAGGGGGGAGGCGCAAGGTTTCATCGACCGATATTTCGAACGCTTCCCGGGCATTCGCACCTATATGGATGACACCAAGGCCTTTGCGAAGGAACACGGCTTTGTGCAGACGCTGTTTGGCCGGAAGATCCACACGCCTGAAATCAACGCCAAGGGACCGCGCGCAGGCTTTGCCCAGCGTGCGGCAATCAACGCCCCGATTCAGGGTACGGCGGCGGATGTTATCCGGCGGGCCATGGTGCGCATGCCAAAGGCGATTTCAGACCTCCCGGCCAAAATGCTGCTGCAGGTGCATGACGAATTGCTGTTCGAAGTGGATGAAGACGCCGTCGACACCACCATCGCCCGCGCCAAAGAGGTGATGGAAGGCGCGGCCGACCCTGCAGTGAAACTGGATGTGCAGTTGATCGTCGATGCCGGTCAGGGCCAGAACTGGGCCGAGGCGCATTGAGTTCGCACCAAACGTTCCAAGATTGATCCGGTATGCCGCACGGCTAGAGCGGGTCTGTGCGGTGCAGTTTGATCTTCAGCCCGCCCAGCGGCACCGGGGGCGTGCTGGCCACGAAAGGCAGCCCGGTGGCGCGGGCCAAACCGGCCTCAGAGGTGACGATGCCCACGCGCCAGCCGGCGAAATTGGTTTTCAGGACCTCGCCCAACGCGCTGTATAGACCGTAAAGCATTTTCTTGTTCCCGATCCGCGCGCCATAGGGCGGGTTGACCATGACCAGCCCCGGCGGGCCATCGGGCCGGGTCAGTGCGCTGATGGGTTGGCAGGTGAAGTCACAGATCGCACCCACACCGGCGCGCGCGGCGTTTGCGGTGCTCATCGCGATGGCGCCCTGATCGCGGTCATAGCCGCGAAACCGCAGGTTGGGTACGGCCCGTGTCTCTGGCTTTCGCAGGGCTGCCCAGGCGTCGGGGTCGAAACTTGCCAGATCCTCGAACGCGAAGGACCGGGCGCGGCCGGGATGAAGGCCCAGAGCGCGTTCGGCGGCTTCGATCACGAAAGTGCCTGATCCGCACATCGGGTCGACCAGCGGCTCATCCCCGGTAAAGCCGCATTCCCGCAAAAATAACGCGGCAAGGGTTTCGCGCAGCGGGGCTTTGCCCACCGCTTCCTTGTACCCGCGCTTGTGCAGGGACGCGCCGGAGGTATCCACGCTGAAGGTGCAGAAATTGTCTTCGATCCGCGCCTTGATCTGCAGCGTGGCATCCGGCGACAGGGTCGCGCCGAAGCTTTCTGCCAGAGCAGTTTCGATCCGCTGTTTCGCCGCGCCTGCGTGATAGATCTTGGAACGTTTGGCCGTCACTTCCACGCGCAGCGGAACATCCGGGCGCAGAACCCCCGACCAGTCGAATTTCCGCGCGCGTTTGTCCAGCTGCGCCAGGTGAAAGACGGGAAACCCGCCAAAGCGCGCCAGCACACGGGTTGCCCCGCGCAGAACCAGATTGGCGCGCCAGACGTCCCGCCATCCGCCTTGGAAGGTGACACCGCCTGGCACGGCAACGGGATCGGGAAAGCCAGCCTCTCGCGCTTCATGGCACAGGGCCTGTTCCAGCCCCGGCGTGGCGGCAAGGAAGATTTCGAAAGGGTCAGTCGCGCTCATGAAGGCGGCTTACCTTGTTTGCCGACCTCCGACGAGGTGTTTTTGCGCTCTGATTGCGTGGGAGACAACGTTGCCGTCAGCTTTTAGCGCATCCATTGAAGCGTCTCTTCGGTCCGGCCACGCGGGTGGTATTCACCGCTGACCCAACCGGCATAGCCGCTGTCGTCGATCATCTGGAACAGCGCTTTGAAATCAATCTCGCCGCTGAGCGGCGCGCGGCGGTCAGGGGTGTCACCGATCTGGATATGAGCGGCACGCCCCCCGTATTCGCGCCAAATCGCCAGCGCATCACCATGGATTTTCTGCGCGTGATAGGCGTCATATTGCAGACCCAGATTGCGGCGGTCTGCCGCATCCAGAACGCGCGCGGCCAGATCGTAACGGTTCAGAAAATACCCCGGCTGATCGTCGGGGTTCAGCGGTTCGATCGTGAACTGCTGGTCAGGATACTTGTCAGCGGCCCATTGCAGGTTGCGAATAAAGGTCGCTTCGGCCTCGGCCCCTTGCGCCTTGCCGGACATCACATGGACAAAGCGCGGCTTGAGCAGATCAACATAGCGCATGACCCGCGCGATGTCTTTTTCGAACCGTGCCTCATTACCCGGAATTGCGGCAAAACCCGGCTCCCCCCCGGTATAGTTTGGGGGCGGGGCGTTGATCAGAACCAGATCCAAGCGGTTCTTCAGAAGGGCCTGCAGTGTCTCCTGCCCCGGCCAGTCATAGGGAAACAGGATCTCGACCGCGCCGAAACCGGCCTCCGCCGCCGCGTCGAACCTGTCGAGATAGGGCAATTCATCGAACAGCAGAGTAATATTTGCTGCAAATTTGGGCATGCGCGCCTCCTTGATCACGATCAGGATTAGACGCGGATCGCAGCCGGGCCAAGGGGGCGGTGCTGTTCAGCCCTCTTCAACTGTGTCCGAGGGGGCGATGGGGAAGAACGTGCCCTGCGACCAGACGCCGAACCACCCGTCCTTGTGTGTGCCCAGTTCGACAAGGCGGTAAAAGCTTTTGCGGTCGATCAGCGCTTCGAGGTTGTCGCGGATCAGGACATAGGGCGCGGGTTCGCCGGTTTCGTCGTCATGTGCGACACGGATCGGCAGATCTGCACCGGCTTTGGCGGTTTCGCCCACTTGCGTCAGAAAGGTCAGGGTTTGCCCTTCGCCATCGCCTTCAACATCGAAATCGACCGCGACAAAAGGGGCGTCCTCGACAATGATGCCCACCTTTTCGACCGGCGTGACAAGGAAGTACTTGTCCCCTTCTTTCTTGAGAATCGACGAGAACAGCTTGACCAGTTCCAGCCGTTCAAACCGCGATCCTTCGTAATACCAGGTGCCGTCACGGGCGATGCGAATGTCCAGATCGCCGGAAAACGGCGGGTTCCACAGGTGAACCGGCGGACGTCCGCGCGGTTTGGCTGCCTTAACCGAGGCAGCAAGCCCGTCTGCAGAGGGAGTAACAGCTTTTTGTCCACTCATAGCTTTTGCCATTTCCGTTTGGCGAGATACACTTTGTCTAAGACCGATATATGACCCGAGAAAGGATTGTCATGTCCGACAACGCAGATCTGGTGGCCGAGATCGAGGCCCTCGAGGATAAACTGGCCGAGGCGCGCGCGTCGATCACCAAGCGGTTTATTGGGCAGGAGCGCGTTGTCGACCTGACGCTGACCGCGCTTTTGTGCGGGGGACATGCGCTGCTGATCGGCCTGCCGGGGCTGGGCAAGACCCGCCTGATTGAAACACTGTCGACCGTAATGGGGCTGAACGGCAACCGTATCCAGTTCACGCCCGATCTGATGCCGGCCGACATCCTTGGGTCCGAGGTTCTGGACACTGCAGCCGATGGCACCCGGTCGTTCCGCTTTGTGCCGGGGCCGATTTTTTGCCAGCTTTTGATGGCAGACGAGATCAACCGCGCCAGCCCCCGGACGCAATCGGCGCTGCTGCAGGCGATGCAGGAGAAGGTTGTGACAGTTGCGGGGCAGGACCGTCCGCTGGACCCGCCCTTCCACGTGCTGGCAACGCAGAACCCGATTGAACAGGAAGGCACCTATCCCCTGCCCGAAGCACAGCTGGACCGATTCCTTGTTCAGATCGACGTGAATTACCCCGATCGGGAGACGGAAAAGGACATTCTGCTGGCCACGACTGGTGTGGCTGAAGAAGTCTCGACACAGGTGTTTGACACCGCACAATTGCTGGCGGCGCAAACGCTTTTGCGGCGAATGCCAGTGGGCGATGGTGTGGTCGATATAATCCTTGATCTGGTGCGCGCCTTCCGGCCCAGTGAAGCTGACGTCTCAGACCGCGTGCGCGAAACGGTGGCCTGGGGCCCCGGACCGCGCGCCGCACAGGCGCTGATGCTGACGGTTCGAGCGCGGGCGCTGCTGCAGGGCCGCCTGGCCCCCAATGTCGAAGACGTGATCGACATGGCCCGCCCGGTGCTGAGCCACCGGATGGCATTGAACTTTGCCGCGCGGGCGCGGGGCGACAGCCTGGCCGATCTGATTGAAACAACAGCTGCGGGTCTGACGCGGACTGAGGCTGCGGCGTGAAGCAACCCCTTTTCCTTCGCGAACGGGCCGAGACGGAGGCCGCCCGTCTGCCTGCGCTCCTGGCGCGGGCCGAACATCTGGCGGGCACCGTCCTTCTGGGCGAACACGGCCGCCGCCGCGCGGGGTTGGGGGATGATTTCTGGCAATACCGTCCGGCGCAACAAGGCGACAGTCGCCGTCTGATCGACCATCGGCGCAGCGCGATGGGCGATGTTCAATTCGTGCGCGAACGGGAATGGCAGATCGCGCAATCGGTCATGCTGTGGGTGGATCAGGGCGCGTCGATGCGCTTTGCGTCAGATAAAAACCTGCCGCAGAAGGCCAAACGCGCGCGGGTGCTGGCTTTGGCCACCGCGATCCTGCTGATCCGGGGTGGTGAGCGTGTGGGCCTGACTGGCACGACCCTGCCGCCACGCCGCGGCAATAATCAGATCTATCGTCTGGCCGAAGCATTCTCGGTCGACGCGGAAGCGGATTACGCCGCCCCCGAACATCGCGCGATGATCCCGCATGCGCGGGCGGTGTTCATCTCGGATTTCCTGGGCGATATGGCGGATGTGACACTGGCGCTGACCAAGGCTGCTGATCGCGGAGTGCGCGGCGTGCTGTTGCAGGTTCTGGACCCCAGTGAAGAGGCATTCCCCTTCCAGGGCCGGACGATTTTCGAAAGCATGGGCGGCACGCTCAGCCACGAGACGCTGAAAGCAAATGACCTGCGCGACCGGTATCTGGGTCGTCTGGCCACCCGCAAGGCGGAACTGGCGCAGCTGGCACAGGCAACGGGCTGGCAGCTGGGTTTGCATCACACCAATGACAGCGCGCAATCGGCGCTTCTGTGGCTGTATCGCGCGCTGGATGGAGGCACGGCATGACCGTTCTGGGCGGTATCGGATTTACCACACCGTGGTTGCTGCTGGGTCTTCTGGCCCTGCCGATCCTGTGGCTGATCCTGCGCGCGGTGCCGCCCGCACCGATCCGCCGCCGTTTCCCCGGTGTGGCGCTTATGCTGGGACTGACCGATGACGAAAGCGTGTCGGACCGTACACCCTGGTGGCTTTTGCTTTTGCGGATGCTTGCCGTTGCGGCGATGATCCTGGGCCTTGCGGGGCCTGTGCTGAACCCGCAGGCCGAACGCGAAGGCTCAGGCCCGCTTCTGGTGCTGCTGGATGGCAGCTGGGCGGGCGCGCCTGCCTGGCCCGTCAAGATGGAGCTTCTGGAGAACAAGCTGGCCGATGCGGGCCGCGCGGGGCGCACCGTCGCCATTGTGCAGCTGACCGACCCGGAAAAGCCGGTTTTCCAGGCCGCCGATGTGTGGCGCAGCCGCCTGCCCGGCTTTGCTCCGGCGCCCTGGCAGCCGGATGAAGCGCGGGTGGAAGAGGCAATCGCCGGGTTTGGCGATGCATCCTTTGACACTTATTGGATCAGTGATGCGCTGGATCATCCCGGCCGCGAAGCGTTGTTGAGCGATCTTGAGGCGCGCGGGGCCGTGCGCGTGTTTCAAACGCCAAGCCCGGCCTCCGCCCTGGCCCCGCCCCGGTTCGAGGATGGCGCGATTCAGCTGACCGCTCGCCGCGCCGTGACAGGTGGTGAACGCGATGTGACCATTCTGGCCATTGGCCGCGATCCTTCCGGTACCGAACGGGTTTTGGCGACAGCCCCCGCCGGTTTTGCCGCAGATGCGACCGAAGCCACTGCCATGCTGTCCCTGCCCGCGGAACTGCGCGGGCGTTTGTCGCGTTTCGAATTGCAGGGCCAGCGGTCTGCCGGGGCGACAACGCTCAGCGATGACAGCCTGCGCCGCCGCGAGGTGGCCCTGATTGCCGCGCGTGAGGATCGGGAGGGGCTTGAGCTGCTCTCGCCGCTCCATTTCCTGGAACAGGCGCTGATCCCCACTGCGGAGTTGCTGAACGGCGCGCTTCTGGACGTGCTGCCCGCCAACCCCGATGTGATCGTTCTGGCCGATGTCGCCACCCTGTCCTCGGGCGAGGAAGAAGCGCTGACCCAATGGATCGAAGCGGGGGGCATGCTGTTGCGCTTTGCCGGGCCGCGGATGGCCGCAAGCGATATCAGCCGCGATGACGAACATCCGCTGATGCCTGTGCGCCTGCGGGCCGGTGGCCGCAGCGTCGGCGGCGCGATGAGCTGGGGCGAACCCAAGGCGTTGGCGGCTTTTGCCGAAGGGTCGCCCTTCTTCGGGCTGCAGATCCCCGATGATGTAACCGTGACCGCTCAGGTCGTGGCACAGCCGGATCCGACGCTGGCAGAGCGGGTTGTGGCCTCTCTGTCGGACGGTACGCCTTTGGTAACGCGCAAGGATCTGGGTCAGGGGCAGGTGGTCCTGTTCCATGTCACCGCGAATGCCGAATGGTCGACCCTGCCGCTGTCGGGACTGTTCGTCGAGATGCTGGAGCGGCTGGCCGTGTCCTCATCGGCCAAGATGCCGGAAGCGCAGGAGTTGGAAGGCACCACATGGACACCGGTTCAGGTGATGGATGGCTTCGGCCGCCTGCGCGACGCGGGCAATCTGCCGGGCGTCGAAGGGCCCGTTCTGGTCACCGATCCGGTTGGGCCGGATCTGTTGCCCGGCTTGTATGATAACGAAGATCGCCGCCTTGCGCGCAACGTGGTCGGGCCGGAGGACGTCTTGAGCCCGGCACTCTGGCCTCCGCGCATCCCGGTTGAGGGGATCTCGATCCGCGCCGAACTGCCTTTGGGCGGGCTGCTTCTGAGCCTTGCCATCGGCCTGCTGCTTCTGGATGTGATCGCCGCGCTAGCGCTGTCGGGGCGTCTGGGCCGCAGCCGCGCGATCGGCGCCGCTGCGATTGCTCTGGCGGTCATGTCCACGCCGCTTGCGCAGCCTGCCGGCGCACAATCGGCAAGCAATGTCGACAGTCTTGCAGCCACGTCAGAGGTGGTGCTGGCTTATGTCATAACCGGCAATGGGCGCGTGGACGAAATCTCGGAAGCGGGGTTGCGCGGGTTGTCGGATACGCTGTTTTTCCGCACCTCGGTCGAACCGGCGAACCCGATCGGCGTGAACCTGGAACTGGATGAACTTGCCTTCTTCCCGATCCTTTATTGGCCTGTCACCCCTGAGCAGCCAACCCCGTCGGCCGAGGCTTATGCGAAACTCAACACCTATCTGCGATCGGGTGGCATGATCGTTTTCGATACGCGTGATGCGGATATTGCGCGGTTCGGTTCGGCCAGCCCGAACGGGCGCAAGCTGCAGCAACTGGCCGCACCGCTGGACGTACCGCCGCTTGAGCCCATTCCGGCGGATCATGTGCTGACGCGCACCTTCTATCTGCTGCAGGATTTTCCGGGCCGCCACCTGAGCCGCGATGTCTGGGTCGAGGCCGCCCCACCAGATGCCGAACAGATCGAGGGGATGCCCTTCCGCAACCTCAATGACGGGGTGACGCCGATTGTCATTGGCGGCAATGACTGGGCGGCGGCCTGGGCCACCGATACACAGGGCAACGCGCTGCTGCCGGTCGGACGCGGGTTTACTGGCGAACGCCAGAGAGAATTGGCATACCGGTTCGGCGTCAACCTCATCATGCATGTGCTGACCGGGAATTATAAATCCGACCAGGTCCATGTGCCTGCGCTTCTGGACAGGTTGGGCCAATGACGGGACATATCATCTTTGATCCGCTGATCCCCTGGACAGCGCTGATTGCGGTGGCGACTGTCGCTTTGGCCACCGTCCTGCTGGCCGGGCTGCGTGGCCTGTCGGGCTGGGGCCTGCGGGCGCTGGCCGGTGCGGTGATCGTAGCCGCTCTGGCTGGCCCGGTCTATCAGGAGGAAGACCGCAGCCCGCTGACCGATATCGTGGTCATGCTGGAGGATGACAGCGCCAGTCAGTCTTTGGGCGATCGCCCGTCTCAGATGGCGGAAGCGGCGGAAGATTTGGCCGCGCGCATCGCCGCGCGCGCCAATACCGAATTGCGGCGCGTGCGGATCCCCGATGGCGAGGGCGATGCCGGGACCGAGCTGATGACCGCCCTGAACGAATCGCTGGCCGAAGAGCCGCGCGCGCGGGTGGCGGGCATCATCGCGCTGACCGATGGCCGGGTGCATGACATCGAACGCACGCCGGATCTGCCAGCGCCCCTCCACGTTCTGCTGACCGGATCAGAGGACGACTGGGACCGCCGCCTGATCGTGCGCAACGCGCCGGCCTTCGCCATCATTGGCGAGCCGGTCACGCTGACCCTGCGCATTGAAGACAGCGGTGCCGCTCCCGCTGGCGTGACGACCGCGCCCTTGGATATCTCGGTCGATGGTGGGGAGCCGCAGCGCATCGACGTGCCCATCGGACAGGATCTGGAATTACCTGTCACGCTACCGCATGGCGGGCGCAATGTGTTGCAGTTCACCGTCCCGCAGGCCGATGGAGAGCTGACCGACCGCAACAATACTGCTCTGATCCAGATGAACGGTGTGCGCGACAGGCTGCGCGTGCTTCTGGTGTCGGGCGAGCCGCATCAGGGCAGCCGCACCTGGCGGAACCTGCTGAAATCCGACAGCTCGGTCGATCTGGTGCATTTCACCATCCTCAGACCGCCCGAGAAGCAGGATGGCGTTCCGGTCAATGAGCTGAGCCTGATCGCCTTCCCCACGCGCGAGCTGTTTTTGGAGAAGATCGACGATTTCGATCTGATCATCTTCGACCGCTACAAGCGCCGGGGCATTCTGCCTGCGATCTATCTGGACAATGTGTCTGCCTATGTCCGCGCGGGTGGCGCGGTTCTGGTGGCCGCAGGACCTGATTTCGCGACGGCGGACAGTATCTATCGCTCGCCTCTTGCAACGGTCCTGCCGGCCGAACCCACGGCACGGGTGGTCGAGGATCGCTTTCTGCCCACGGTCACCGATCTGGGCACGCGCCATCCCGTGACCGCCGATCTGGGCCGGTCCGAGGATTGGGGCGCCTGGCTGCGCCAGATCGACGTCCTGCCCGAAACCGGCAATGTGGTGATGACCGGGAGCGATGACCGCCCGCTGCTGATCCTTGACCGCGTGGAAGAGGGGCGCGTGGCGCTTTTGGCATCGGATCATGCCTGGCTGTGGAGCCGGGGCTTTGAAGGGGGCGGCCCACAGATGGAATTGCTGCGCCGGCTGGCGCATTGGATGATGAAAGAGCCCGAGCTGGAGGAAGAAGCCCTCTGGGCCGAGGCGACAGGCCAGACCATGCGCATCATCCGCCGCACGCTGGAGGAAGGTGTCGGGCCTGTCACCGTCACACCGCCGGTGGGTGACAGTGTCGAGGTGACATTGGAAGAGGTCAGTCCGGGCCGGTTTGAGGCGCTTTACGAAGGGCCCGAGATCGGGCTTTACCGTCTGGTCGAAGGCGATCAGGAGGCCGTGATCGGCCTTGGCCCGGCCGCCCCGCGCGAATTCGAAGAGACCATCGCTAGCGCAGAGCTTCTGGAGCCCGTCGCCAACACGTTGCGCGGCGGCGTGATGCGGCTGGAAGACGGGTTGCCTACATTGCGATCTGTACGTGAGGGCCGGCCTGCATCCGGGCGCGGCTGGATCGGGATTACCCCGCGCGGGGCCTATGAGACCAGCAATGTCACGCAAATCCCGCTGTTACCGGCATGGCTGGTGCTGCTTCTGGCATCGGGGTTCATCCTGACAGGCTGGTTACGCGAAGGTCGGCGGTAAAACCGGGTCGGGTCAGTCCAGAACGCGGATGTTCACCCGGGCCGATTGGCCTTGCGCATCCACCACGGTGAGGGTGGAAAACCCCGCACCTGGATTGGGCATTTCAACCTCCTGCGCGTGAATGTTCATGGCCACGGGCAATCCGTTTGACAGGATCGCATAGGGTCGCTGCCCACCGCGCAGTTTCACCACCAACCCGGCATCCGACAAGGAAAGGCTTGCCCCATCCGGCGGGAAGGTCAACTCGGGAGCATTGGCTTGCTGAAGGCCGCTTTGCCGCGCGCTGAAGCGTTGCAAGGGTTGCGGAAGCTGCGCGGCCCCCAGAAGCAGGGTTTCAGGCGGGGGCGGCGGAAGCGGGTCGAAGGCCGGCTTGAGGCTACCGAAGGCCTTGAACAGGATCGGGGCCGCCGCATCCGCGCCATAGGCGCCGGGCACAGGCGTGCCATCGGGGCGGCCCACCCAGACGCCGATCACATGGCGGCCATCCCAGCCCACCGCCCAGGCATCCCGGTGGCCATAGGAGGTGCCGGTCTTGTAAGCCACTGCGTGGGCCGGGGCGCCGGGTGGGGGCGCAAGGTCAGCCAGAACATGACCGATCTGCCAGGCGGCCGAACGGGAGATCAAGCGCGTTTTCGGCTGTTCGGCCTGTGGGAGGTGGGAGAGCGGGATCGCCTCCCCTCCGCTGGCGAGGGCCGCGTAAAGCTGGACCAGATCACGCAGGCTGAGGCCGATGCCACCCAGCGAAATCGCCAGCCCCGGCTTACCGCCGGGCACGCGTGCCTCGACCCCGGCGCGCGAAATGGCTGACATCACGCGGGCCGGACCCATCGCGTGGGTCAGCTTGATCACGGGGATGTTCAGCGAAAGCTGTAAGGCATCGCGCACGCGGATATCGCCGCGAAACTGCCCGTCAAAGTTTTGCGGCGCATAGCGGCCAAACTGCACTGGGCCGTCATGGATCAGCGTCGCGGGATGCACCAGGCCCTGATCGAAGGCCAGACCATAGACCAGCGGTTTGAGCGTCGATCCCGGCGACCGGATGGCGCGGGTCATGTCGACGAAGCCTTGCCGCTGGGTATCGGTGAAATCGGGCGATCCGACCGAGGCCAGGATTTCACCCGTGCGGTGATCGGCGACGACAAGGGCGGCCGAAACACGCGGCGGAGCCTGGGCCATGTCTTCCTGCAACAGCCGTTCGAGCCGCGCCTGAAGGCGCGCGTCCAGTGTCAGGTGGTGGCGCAGTGCAACGGGATCCTGCACTGCCACCTGATCGGTCAGATGCGGGGCCAGTGCCGGAAATCGGTGAGCCCGCAGAGGCACGGCGCTGCGCAGGGCCACCTGCGTATCATCCTGTGCAATCACGCCATCCTGCGCCAGGCGCGCCAGCACCCTGTCGCGGGCCGCGCGTGCGGTGTCGGGGTTGCGGTCCGGCCTGCGCGCTTCGGGCGATTGCGGCAGGGCGATCAGAAGGGCGGCTTCGGCATGGGTCAGGCGGCGCGGGTCCTTGCCGAACCATGCCCGCGTGGCGGATCGGATGCCTTCCAGATTGCCGCCATAGGGCGCATGCAGCAGATACAGCGACAGGATCTGATCCTTGGTCAGCCGCCGCTCCAACGCCAGCGCAAGGCGCATCTGCCTCAGCTTGCCGGACCACTGGCCGGTGCTGCCGTTTTCCAGAAGGCGCGCAAGCTGCATCGTCAGGGTCGATCCGCCCGACACGATTTCCCCATGCCATGCCGATTGCAGCGCCGCCCGGATTAGCGCCAGCGGGTCAACGCCCGCATGTGACCAGAAGCGTTGATCCTCATATCGGATCAGCATGTCGATCAGCAGTGGGTCCACATCGCTGACCGAAACGGCCAGACGCCAGCGGCCATCCTCCACCGGGAACACACGCATCAGGGTGCCGGTTCGATCGACCACCTCGACCGAGGTTTCGGTAAGCACCGGCGGCAGATCGGTGCGAGCGATCCACGCATCGCCAAAATCGCGCAGCGCCCCAAGGCCGGCCAAGGCCAGCCCTGCCGTGAACAGAAGGGGCGCGGCGCGGATCATTCCGCGATGGTCACGCGGCCGGTGTCGGTGCGCGCGCGGTAACGGGGGCGGTACATATCCTCCACCGACGCCGCCGGCTGGTGATAAACCCCCGGCGTCACCGCGCGGGCGACATAGGCCAGCGTCACCGTCCGCCGATCCCGCAGATCGACCGCGGCCAGGAACCGGTCGCTGCGGAACTCGGTATGTTCAGTCTCGGACGTCTCAAGCCAGTCCAGCGCGCGGATATCGCCTGAGCGCAGGAGGCTGGGATTGTCGATTTCCACCCCGGCGGGCAGCGGATCGTCGATCATCAGCCGCGCCCCGGTGTCGAGCGATGGGCGGACCTCAAGCACGACGACGAACCGTTCGCCCAGTGTCAGGGCCGAGGGGTCCATGCGTGCGCCATCCAAGTCGTAATAGCTGCGGCTGATCGTGTACCCGGTGCCCCCGGCAGGCGGCGGGATCAGCGGCACACCGATGGTTGTCAACGTGATATCCGTGGGCTGGGCCGTTGTTATGGCAAAGCTTTGGTCGGTCATCGCATCCTGCAGCAGTCGCACGAAGGGGCCGGACACATCCGCGCCGTTCACGCGCAAGCCGCTGGCCGGGTTATCGGCCAAAGCGTGTGCGGCCAGCAGCGACCAGGCCGCTTCCTGCGTTGACCGGCGGCCCTGACGCAACGCCACCCGGTCAACCAGTGCGGTGGTGTCGATCGCTGTACTGCCTGCCTCCGACGCCAGCGTCAGCACGCCCGCGGCATCGCGCAGGTAAGTGCCGAAATCCGACCGCCATACCGGCAGGCCATCCCCGGTTTGCGCATCCAGACGCGCCTGTGACAGGGCAAAAAGCCTGTCCGCCCGCACCTGATCGCCATAGGCGGCAAGGGCCGAGGCCAACTGCGCCAGCGCCATTGGCGTCGCAAACGCATCGGCCTTCTGATCGGCGTAGTACCGCAGATCACCCATCGACGCCGCGCCTTCGCGGGCCAGCACCATCAGCGCATAGGCGATGTCCTGTCCGCCCCGGTCAAAATCGGCGGCGAAGTTCACGCGGTTGCGCAGATTGTCCAGCGCCATGCGGAACGCGAGATCCGGCACCGCGTGCCCTCCGGCGCGGGCGCGGCTGAGGAAATCGGCCACATAAGCGTCCAGCCAGAAATCCGAACCGGATTCCGCGCGCCACAGCCCGAAAGCCCCGCTGGAGGTCTGGCGCGCCAGAACCTGGCTGATGGCCGAGGCGATCTTGCGGTCCATATCAGGCCTCTCGCCCAGGCCTGCGGACTGCGCCACGGAACTGAGATAGAGGAGCGGCATCGCCTGCGAGGTCACCTGTTCGGTGCAGCCATAAGGATACCGATCAAGCGCCGCCAAGAGTCCCGGCGCATCGAACCGCGCCAGCGCCCCGGCCGAAATCAACGCGCTGCCCGTGCCAGCGCGCATCTCGGCAAAGACCTGGGTGTCGAGGGTGAATGTCTCGCCCGCGCCAAGGGCGAAGCGGCGCGTTTCCGCGATTTCAGGATCGTTGGCGCGCACAGGCAAGAGGAAGTCCTGCGTCAGTTCGGTGCCATCGGGGGTGACAAGCGTCAGAGTAATCGGATGATCGCCCACCTGATCGGAAGACAGGGCAATATCCAGCGTCTCTTTCCCCTGTTCGGCCAATGTGACCTGTGCCGCCGTTTCTGCAAGAAGCAGCGATTGCGGCACGCCCAGGCGCAGCGCCATCTCTCCGGCAGGGCCTTCCGCATGTACCAGTTCGATCCGCATGCGGCTTCTGTCACCCGGTGCCAGGAACCGTGGCAGGCTGACTGTTGCCACAACCGGGTCACGCACGATCACATCGGATTCGGCCTGACCGACGCCCTTGTTGCTCCAGGCCACGGCCATCAGTCGGACGGTCCCGTTGAAGGCGGGCAGGTCGAAATTGACGAAGGCCTTGCCATCCGCGCCAACCTGCACGGGGCCCGAAAAACGCGCCATCAGCTCTTGCGTCGGAGGGGGCGACTGCATGCGCATGCCCGCATTGGCATCCCCGCCCGATCGCACGCGGCCAGTTGCGCCGTTCATGCCGTCAATCAGGCGGCCATAGACATCGCGCAGTTCGACCCCCAGCCGTCGTTGGCCAAAGTAATGCGCCGAAGGGTCGGGGCTGTCGAAGGCCGTCAGGTTCAGGATACCCACATCCACCGCGGCAACAGTCATCCAGACCTCATCACCAGGTGCCGCGCCATCCACTGTCGCGCCGACGCGCAACGTTCCGCGGGGGCGCACGATATCCGGTGCATCCAGCGTCACCGACAGTTGCAGGTCGCCCGGAGCAACCTTGGCATAGGCCAGACCCAGTGCGCGCGCGGGGTTCTGCCCAGCGGCCACATCCATCGGGCGGATCACCGTGGCGGTGACATAGGCCCCCGCACCCCAGTCATCGGTGACCGCAACGGGGATCAGGTTTTCGCCCGTGCGGACCTCCACCGCCTGACGGGCGATCACGTGATCCGACATCACGGTAACCAGCGCCGTTCCTTCAAAACGCGGTACGATGCGCAGCTGGGCGGTGTCACCGGGCGCATAGTCGGGTTTGTCCAGGGACAGCTCAAGCGTATCGGGCGTGTCCGAGCTGTCGGCCGGCGCATACCACCCGGCGTAGAAATCCTGGGACGCGGCGACATAAGCGCCATCAGCGGTTTCCACGATCAATTCGTACCGGCCCCATTCGACCGGCGCAGCTATGCGTAGCGGGCCGCCGTCGATGCGGGCAGTGCCGGTGGCAACGCGGCTGCGGCGGGTGATCGGCTCCCAATCCCAGCTGCCGTAAAGCTGGAACCACTGGTACCGCGTCTGCACGCGGTTCAGCGTCCAGGTGACGGAACGCGCCTCGGGCTGCTCATCCGAGGAAAGCGCGATAACGTCAAAGCGCGCTTCGGTGCCTTCGGCCACCACATCTTCGAACAGTGGCTTGATACCGATCAGCGATCCGGCGGGCCGCACCACCGCCGTTATCTGGCGTTCCACCGGTCTGCCCGATCCTTCTGCAATCCGTCCGGTGACCGTGGCTGTCAGCGGCATGCCTGCCAGATCGGTTTGCGGGATCTCAACTGCGACGACGGCGCGGCCATTCCCGTCGGTCGGTCCGCCGTCGAAATAGCTGCGGATCGTGCGCGTGCTGTCATCGTAGCGGCCGAATTTGTATCCGGGCCAGTCTTCAAGGCTGCGGGTTGCACGCAGGGCGACGGATCCTTCAATGGCCAGATCCGATCCCGGCGCACCAAAGAGATAGCGCGCCTCGACCGTCATCGGCGGCGTGTCGCCCGGGCGCAGAGGAGCGTCAGGCAGGGACAGGTCAAAGTCGATCCGTTCGGGCAGGAAATCTTCGACCAGCAGTTGCGTTGTGGCCAGTGCAGGGCCATTCGCGTCGGTTTTCAGCGCCACGTTCCAGGTACCGCGCGGCACTGCAAGACCCAGCGGGAAGTCAAAGACATGGCCGCCCGCACGCCCGCCATTCGACAGCAGCCTGCGATATTCGACCCCATCGGGACGGGTGAGGATCGCCGTCAGTGGCAGCCCGTCGATCGCGCGGGCGTCGCTGTCGCGTGCAAGCGCCGTCAGGTGGATCGTCTCGCCCGCGCGGTAGGCACCGCGATCAGGCGTCAGGAAAACATCGACAGGGCCGGCGGGTGCGCGCCCCTCGACCCCGCGATCGGACAGATCAAAGGCCGGATCGGTAAGGCTGAGAAAGCCCACATCCCCTTCGCCCAGCGCCGCCAGAACCAGGGCGGGCGCGGCAGATCCTGCGCCCCGCGTCAGACCGGCATCGAAACGGGCGCGTCCGTCGGCATCGGTGGTTGCGCGGCCCAGAACCTCGTTCGCGCGCGAGATCAAAGTGACTTCTACCCCCGAACGCGGTTGCGCGTCGGACAAGCCTCGCACATCCACATGCAGACCTTCCGTGCCCAGCATCGTCGCCAGCCCCAGGTCGGACAGGACGAACCACTGCGTGGCCCCGCCATCTTCATAGGGATCGCCATCGGGATTGCGCGCCTTCAGCGCATAGATCCCCGTGGGCAGATCCGACAGCACCTCGCCCAGGGGCAGGCGGGTGGTCATGGTCTGGTTGAGTGTGTTCTGCACATCGGCCGTGCCGGTCCAGACCTCTTGCGCGATGGTTTCGGCAAAGCTTTCGTCCTCCCATTTCGACAGGGGACGCCCGAAATATCCCTCCTGCACCGCGCGCAGCAGGTTACGGTCGGACACACGGCGCAGCGCAAGGTCGATCCGCGACAGGTTCACGGTTTCCACGGGCAGCGCTGCGTCGGCGGCTTTGGGCAGGACATAAGACCGGCCCGGGAAGCGCACCAGCGGGCTTCGGTCGCGGACGTATTGGGTGATCTCGATGTCGCGGACCAGCGTTTCACCCGAGGCGGCGGGAAGACCGCTGCGCAGGGTGATCTGATACCGCGTGCCATGGGTAACCCCATCGACGCAAAGCTGGCGGTCAGAGCCTGTCACAACAAGGTCGGACGAGGGCAGGCGCACGAAGGGTTCGTAATCCACCCCGGCCTTCACCAGCGGTTCGGAGAATTCCACGCAGATGCGCGGCGCTTCGGCATCACTGTCGACTTGTGTGTCAACAACACGGAACCCGTATTTGGCCACGGCCGCATCAAGGGCCGCCAACACATCCGGGCGCGACGCTTCGGATTGCGCCACGCGCAGGGCGGACACCATGTCACGCCCGCGGTTCGCGCGTTCAAGAACAAGCGCCATGACCATCAGCGCATTCGCACGGATGTTGGCTGTTTCGCCCCGTACATATCCGTTCAGGGCCCCCAAAAGCGCACGGCGTTCCGCATTGCGGCGCGCGCGTCCATTATCGGGCAAAAGCTCAAGGTTCAGCCGCGCATATTCTGTCCAAAGGTCGGCGCGATCGGTTTGCGCGACAGCAACGCCCATCCACTGGATTGCGCTTTGCAGGTTACCCGATGCTTCGGCTGCATTGGCGGCTTGCAACAGATCCCCAAGCGCCAGTCCTGTGTCAGCGTGTCGAAAGCCGATCTGGCGGGCCTCACGCAGGGCGTCCTGCACGACATTATCCGACAGAAACGGCAACGCCGCCCGGCGACGGTCTGCATTGGCCTGCAATTCCGCCGAAACCGGCGTTTTTCGCGCGGAAATGGCGCCCTGATACGGCGTTTCATCGGTCACATCTGTCTTGGGAAAACAGGCGTTCGATCGTGTGTTGAACGTGAAAGCCTGGCAATCGGGCGATTGCGCGCACACACGAATACATATTTGCAGATCGGTATCGAAAATCGCCTGCAGGTCCGAGCCATAGAAATCGACATCCCGCGTCACGATCATCCGGTGATCGGGCATAGCCTGTGCCCAAAGGGCGGGTGCGATCAAAAACGAAAACAATGCTGCAAAGGCCATACGGTGCATCGGGCTCTCCCAACTGAAAATTGCCTCCAGCGTGACACGAGGCAGGTCACGCTGGCAACTGCGCGGACGAATTTCTTTGCGGGGTCGTAAAACGCACCGCGATTAAGCCGATCTTCACACAAAAAGCAGATTGTTCCGCGAACCCCGTGACCCCATGCAAAACCCACTCCGGTGAGACCCACGAGATGACCCTTGCAGGCAAACTGGCTGAAGAGCGGCGCGCGCGGCTGGCCGCCGAACGTCTGCTTGAGTTGAAGCAGGCCGAACTGCACGCGGCAAACCGCAAATTGGGCCAGCATGCCCTGGCCTTGACCCGGCGCATCGGCGCGACCGAAGCCGAAGTCGCAACGGTTCGGGACGAAAATGAAAAGGTCAAATCTGACCTGTCACTGGCCAACGCCAAGGTCGAAATCGCCGAACGCCGATTGTGGTTGTCGATCCAGTCGATTCAGGACGGGTTTGCCTTCTTCGACGCCGACGGGCTGATGATAGGGGCCAACACCGCCTATCTGTCGGTGTTCGAAGATCTCGAGGAGGTCGCCCCCGGGGTAAGCTATGTCCGTATTCTTCAGATCCTGACGGATGAAGGGATTGTAAACACCGAGGACCTGAGCCCCGGAGACTGGCGCGCCAAAATGATGGCGCGCTGGCAGATGCCGGAACCGGAGCCCACGGTTATCCGTCTTTGGAACGATCAATACATCAAACTGATCGACCAGCGCGGTTTTGGCGGCGACATTGTCAGCCTTGCGCTGAACATCACGGCGACAGTCCACTACGAGGCCGAATTGGATGCAGCCCGGCAGAATGCCGAAACCGCCAACCGCGCCAAATCCGCCTTTCTGGCCAATATCAGCCATGAAATCCGCACGCCCATGAACGGTGTCGTGGGCATGGCGGACCTGATGATGGATACCGACCTGACGGATGAACAGCGCCTTTACGCGTCAACCATCAAGAACTCGGGCGAGGCGCTGCTGGTCATCATTAATGACGTGCTCGACTATTCGAAGATCGAGGCAGAGAGGCTGAAACTTTATGCCGAACCCTTCGATCTGGAGCGGTGCGTGCATGAAGTGGTTACCCTGCTTCAGCCGGCGGCGCGCGACAAAGGCATTACACTGGCGATGGATTGCGACCTTTTCCTGCCTGTGGAGGTCGTTGGCGATAGTGGCCGAATCCGACAGGTGTTGACCAATCTGGCCGGCAACGCGGTTAAGTTCACCGAACAGGGCCATGTTTTGATCAGGCTGACGGGTGTGACCGATCTGGCTGCGGGCACCGTCACCCTTCACGTTACCGTCGAAGATACCGGGATCGGTATTCCGGAGGACAAGATCGCCCATATCTTTGGTGAGTTTAATCAGGTCGAACATGAAAACAGCCGCCGCTTTGAAGGCACCGGCCTTGGGCTTGCCATCGTCCAACGCCTGATCGACCTGATGGAGGGCGAAGTTTGGGTCGATGCACAGGAGGGTGTCGGGTCCTGCTTCGGATTTCGCGTGACCCTTCCCATGGTTGGCGGCCCCACTGAACCGCCGCAGCTTGCTGACAGCCTGTCGCCTATTCTGGTGGTCGATAACACTGCACTGAACCGCGACATTGTCAGTCGCCAGTTGACGCAGCTTGGGGTCGAAGTGACAGCCGCCACCACCGGAACGGATGCCCTGAGCATCGTGCGCGAACACTGTGATTTTGCCGCCGTCATCATAGACGAGGATTTGCCTGATATGATGGCGCGGGACCTCGTTGATGGCGTACGGCGCTTGGGACTGAACGCGCCCATATTGCTGATGTCTTGCGAACGTCAGGGGCAGTCGGATGTATTTGACGGGACCTTGCCCAAGCCTCTTACCCGTGCCGTTCTTTTCAAGCAGCTCGGCGATCTGTCAGACCTGCGCGGTGCAAAAGGCGATGCGCCGCCAGCGGTCTTGGAGGTGCCTCAGATCCGACCGATGCGTATCCTTGCGGCCGAGGATAACAAGACCAACCGTCTGGTCTTGTCGAAGATGCTCAAAGCCCTGAATGCCGAGCTTCAATTCGCCGAAAACGGAGAAGAGGCTGTACATGCCTATGCCGACAGGCGGCCTGACATGATTTTCATGGATATCTCAATGCCAGTTCTGGATGGCAAGGCCGCCACCCGCCAGATCCGCCAGATGGAAGAGGGCAGCAGCCATCACGTTCCCATCATCGCGCTGACCGCCCATGCACTGCAAAGCGATCATGACGAGATCCTGGCGGCTGGTATCGATCTGTGCCTGACCAAGCCACTACGTAAGGATGTGATCCTGGAACAGGTGCGGGCCCATCAGCCAGACGGGACCGCGCCACTTGAGCCGCCGGTGGATTAGGAGGCGGCTTTCAGCGCAGCCGCCTCGGCGCGGACGAAGACGGGCTTGTCCTCCTCGGACAGATCAGGGCGATAGGCATACCCGCCCATATCGAAATCTGTCAGGGACGACGGATCGGTCAGGCGGTTCTGCACGATGAACCGCGCCATCGCACCGCGCGCTTTCTTGGCAAAGAAACTGACGATCTTGGGGCCGTTGGGTTTGTCTTCCATGAAGACCGGCGTGATCACCCGCAGCTTCAGTGCGGATGGCTTGACCGCGCCGAAATATTCCTGGCTGGCGCAGTTGACCAGTACGTCAGACCCTGTTTCGTCGGCCTGAGCGTTCAGCGCCTTTGCGATCTGATCGCCCCAATACTCATACAGCGATCCGCCGCGCCGGGTTTTCAGGCGGCTGCCCATCTCAAGCCTGTAAGGCTGGATTGCGTCGAGCGGACGCAAGACGCCATAAAGGCCCGACAGAATCCGCAGGTGGTCCTGTGCCCAGGACAATTCATCTTCGTCCAGGGAACTGGCTTCCAACCCCTGATAGGTGTCGCCGGCAAAGGCCAGTGCCGCAGGGCGGACGGCTTCCGCGTCGGGCGCATCGGCAAAATCCCGGAAGCGGTCTCGGTTCAGCTTGGCCAGGTCGGGGCTGATATCCATCAGCTTTTGCAGATCACCCAAAGTCAGATTGCGCGCGGTTTTCGCCAGACGGATCGCATCGTCCTGAAAATCGGGTGTTGTCACGGGCAGGTCGCGTTCGGCCCAGTCCAGACGTTTCGCAGGTGAGATGACAACAAGCATGATGACCCCTTTTGCAGCTTCCGATGAAGGACTTAGCTCGCCTCCCGCAGAACGTCCAGAAAGGCGGCGCCAAAGCGTTCGCTACGGCGTTCGCCCAGCAACCGCTCCATCCCGCGCTCATCGCTGGGGCGCTGCTGCGCGACCTTGGCCAAAAGCGACGCGGAACAACTCAGCGGCTTCTCGACACCCGTTTCACCGCGCGCCAGATTGGCCTGCACTTCAAGCAGCCGATCGTAAAGCGTGCCCGCGTCGCGACCCGCCAGTTTCTGACGCGCGGGGTGAAGCGATTGCACCTCGCCCGCGATCACTTCAAGGAAGGTCTTGCCATAGCGATCCAGCTTCTTGGCCCCCACCCCGCCAATACGCGCCATGTCGTCGAGGGTTTTCGGACGAGTCTCGGCCATTTCGATCAGGGTGCGGTCGGGGAAGATGACATAGGCAGGCACCTTCGCGGCCTCGGCCAGGGCCCGACGTTTGGCCTTGAGCGCCGACAGCAGCGGCGCGTCCTCGTCTGACACAAGCGTTTTGACGGCAGGACGGCGCTGCGCCTGTGTGATCGTATCCTTGCGCAGGGTGATCGACGCCTCTCCCCGCAGGATCGGGCGCGCGGCTTCGGTGAACCGCAGCGCGCCATGGCGTTCGGGATCGGGGCGGATCAGGTCATGGCCCATCATCTGCCGGAAAATCGCCTGCCACTGGCGACGGTCATAGTCTGTACCCACGCTGAAGGTGGGCAATTCGTCATGGCGACGGGCGCGTACTTTGTCGGTCAGGGTTCCAGTCAGGATGTCGATGAGGTGCCCCGAGCCGAACCGTTCATCGGTCCGCAGGATGGCAGACAGCGCCATGCGCACAGGCGTCGTGCCGTCGAACGTCTCGGCCGGGGTGTCGCACAGATCGCAACGGCCGCAGGTCACATCGGTTTCGCCAAAATATCCCAGCAGGGTTTTGCGACGGCATTCCAGCGCTTCGGCCAGACCAAGAAGCGCATTCAGTCGCGCATGATCGGCCAGGCGGCGTTCGGGCGGGGCCAGCCCTTCGTCAATCTGTGATCGGCGCAGGCGGATATCGTCGGGGCCGAACAGCGTGAGCGTTTCGGCCGGTGCGCCGTCACGCCCCGCGCGGCCGATTTCCTGGTAATATGCCTCGATCGATTTGGGCAGATCGGCATGGGCGACCCAGCGGATATCCGGTTTGTCGACCCCCATCCCAAAGGCCACGGTGGCCACGACGATCAGCCCGTCTTCCTGCTGGAACCGGCGTTCGGTGATGCGGCGGTCATCGGCCTCCATCCCGCCGTGATAATGACAGGCGGCGTGCCCTTCGTCGCGCAGGGCCTTGGCCAGCGTTTCGGTTTTGGCGCGGGTACCGCAATAGACGATGCCCGACTGGCCCCGGCGGGCGGCGGCAAAGCTCAGGATCTGGGCGCGAGGGTTGTTTTTAGCGCCAAAGGCCAGGTGCAGGTTGGGCCGGTCGAAACCACGCAGAAATGCTCGCGGCGCTGCGCCATCAAACAGTTTTTCGACAATCTCGGCCCGGGTCTCCTCGTCCGCTGTTGCGGTGAAGGCGGCCAATGGTACGCCCAGCGCGCGACGCAGGGCACCGATGCGCAGGTAATCGGGCCGGAAGTCATGACCCCACTGGCTGACGCAATGCGCCTCGTCCACGGCGATCAAGCTGACGCCGATCCGGCGCAGCATGCCAATGGCCGATCCTGCGGCCAGCCGTTCGGGCGCGATATAAAGAAGCTTGAGCCGACCATCCTCCAACGCTTGCCAGACGGCTTCGGTTTCCTCAGGCGTATTGCCAGAGGTCAGCGCACCAGCCGCAACACCGGCTTCCTGCAAAGCGCGCACCTGATCGCGCATCAGCGCAATCAGCGGAGAAATGACAACCGTTACCCCATCGCGCAAAAGCGCGGGCAGCTGGAAACACAGGGATTTACCGCCACCGGTCGGCATGATCGCCAGCACGTTTTCACCCGTGCTCACAGCCTCGACAATCTCTTCCTGACCGGGGCGGAAGGCGTCGAATCCGAACACGTCGCGCAAAAGCGTGGCGGCAGATGTCATGGGTGACCTGTAAGATTTTAGTTGTCTGCTCTTACAGGTGACTGTCCCATACTAAGATTCGGTGAACAAGACCCGAGCTTACGCGAAGCCGAAGATCACAGGCAGAATATAAGCCCTGAGCGAGATCACCACGATCAGCGCCACCAGCGGGGCCAGATCCAGTGGCCGCGTATCCGGCAAGACCCGGCGGATCGGCTGGTAAATCGGCTCAAGCAAGCGGTTCAGCCCCTGCCAGATCTGCGAGACCAGCGGCTGGTGCAGATTGAGCACCTGAAAGTTGATCAACCAGCTCATGATGATGTGAACGATCATCACGAAGTACACGACGCTGAGGACCAGCTGCAGAGGGCCATAGATGGCGAGCATGGGCAAAAGGCTCCTTTATTCTCAGGGTCTGAGTTAAGCGGCATGCGGTCAAAGGGCAAGCCTTGGCGCGCGGTTGTGGTTGACGGGCGCTTCAGCGCTGGGACGGGTGCCATGCCGCAAATCGTCCGGGCAAGCCCATGCAGGAATAACTTGCCCCATCGGCGTTTCCCGTGTCTCATCCAACAAAAAAAGGAACAGGGACATATGGCAGATACAGCAGAACAAGCGCCTTTCGGGGGCGTGTCTCTTCGTAAGCGCGTCTGGGGCTGGTTTTTCTTTGACTGGGCAAGCCAGCCGTATCACACGCTGCTGGTCACCTTCATTTTCGGACCCTATTTCGCGGCCGTGGCGGCCGAGTATTACCTTGGCACCGGGATGGACGAACAGCTCGCCGACGCACAGGCGCAAAGCGTTTGGGCGCTGTGCCTGACGATCACGGGCCTGATCATCGGGTTCGGGGCCCCATTGATGGGCGCACTGGCCGACAGTTCCGGTCGGCGGGTGCCCTGGGTATTTGCCTTTTCCTGCATGTATGTGATCGGCGCTGGCGCGCTTTGGTTCACCTATCCCGACGGGTCAAACATGTGGTGGATGCTGGCCGCCTTTGGCCTTGGCTTCATCGGCGCGGAATATGCGCTGATTTTCACCAATTCGCAGCTTCCCTCGCTTGGCACCGATGAGGAGATCGGCGCGATCTCAGGGTCGGGCTTTGCGTTCGGATACGCGGGCGGCTTCGTGTCACTTCTGATCATGCTTTTGCTTTTTGCCGAACAGGGCAATGGCAAGACGCTGATCGGGCTTGATCCCCTGTTCGGTCTGGATGCCTCGGAACGGGAAGGCACCCGCGCGGTCGGCCCCATTTCCGCATTGTGGTTTGCGGTGTTTATGATCCCGTATTTCATGTGGGTCCGCGATGCGCCTCGCCCTGAAAGCCGTGCAAGCTTCGGCACGGCCATGGGGATGCTTGTTGCCCTCCTGAAAAGCCTTGTGCATCGGCTTAGCCTGTCGGCCTATCTGGGATCCTCGATGTTCTATCGCGATGCGTTGAACGGGCTTTACAGCTTTGGCGGGGTGTATGCCGCCCTGGTTCTGGACTGGGAGATCACGCAGATCGGCATTTTCGGCATTGTTGCGCTGATTTCATCGGTGGTCTTCAGCTGGCTGGGTGGCCGCCTGGATCAGAAGATCGGCCCGAAGCCGGTGATCATCGCCGCGATCTGGGTATTGATCGGCGTTTGCATCGTGGTCGTATTCATGTCGCGCGAGACGTTCTTCGGCATTGCCCTGCCGCCCGGATCAACCCTGCCCGACATCGTGTTCTTCGGATGCGGCGTTCTGATCGGTGGCATGGGCGGCGTCGTGCAGGCGTCCAGCCGCAGCCTGATGGTGCGCCATTCCGATCCCGCCTCGCCGACCGAGTATTTCGGGCTTTACGGATTGTCCGGACGCGCGACTTCCTTCATCGCCCCGATGCTGATCGGAGCGGTCACAGCCTGGACTGAAAGCGCGCGTTTGGGGGTGTCCCCGATCGTCTTCCTTTTCATCATCGGCCTCTTTCTGCTAATCTGGGTGAAACCGGACGGGGACCGACGAACATGAACTTCATCCGTCTCATCGCGACACTTGGTTTGAGCCTTGGACTGGCGGCGCCGCTGACGGCCGAGCCGCTGGCCAAGCAACAATTCGGCGCGAAACGGACGGCATCGGCCCAACAGCCTGCGCCCTTGGGCAGTTATGCCAGGGGATGCGTGGCAGGTGCTGTGCAATTGCCCGAGACAGGGCCAACATGGCAGGCCATGCGATTAAGCCGGAACCGCAACTGGGGCCACCCAGAGGCGATCGACTTTGTCAAAGACCTCAGCGCCTTTGCCGCAAAGCAACCCGGTTGGCGGGGGCTTTATATCGGCGATATCAGCCAGCCGCGTGGCGGACCGATGCTGACCGGGCACCGCAGCCATCAGATCGGTCTTGATATCGACATCTGGATGCTGCCTGCGTCGAACATCAAATTGTCACGCCAGCAACGCGAAAGCATCTCGTCCATCTCGCTGCGGCGGGCAAAGGGCGCTTTCGTGAATGACAACTGGAGCCGCGCCCACCACCGTATCCTGCGCGCTGCAGCACAAGATCCGCGCGTTGCCCGTATCTTCGTGTTTCCCGGCGCCAAGGTGCAGATGTGCAAGGATGAAAAAGGCGACCGGCGCTGGCTGCGGAAAATCCGGCCGTGGTATGGTCATCACTATCATTTCCACGTGCGTCTGACCTGCCCCAAAGGAATGCGCGGTTGCGTGAACCAGGATCCGCCACCCCGTGGGGATGGCTGCGCGGACGCGCAGGAATGGGTGAACAACATCCTGAACCCGCCGCCGCCCGATCCCAACGCACCGAAGAAACCCAGCAAGCCCCGGCGCGAGCTGGTTCTGGCCGATCTGCCCAAGCAATGCGCATCGGTTCTGCGCTCGCAGTAATCCTTCTTTGCCTTGTTGTTGCGTATCGACCGGTTTCGGTCGATGCGGATGGCGCGCGGCTACTCTCCGTCTTCACCTGGAAACCGTCCGAGACGCGCCTGGGCGGGCTGTCTGCCATCCTGGTGCGCGATGATGGGTCAGGCGCGCTTCTGCTGACCGATCGCAGTGATCTGTTCGATGTCACGATCCGAAGGGAAGCGGGCAAGATTGCCGGCATCGACGTTCTGAGCAGCAAAAGGCTGGGTGACGACCCAGACGCAGAGGATGCGCTGTTCGATACAGAAGGTCTGGCCTGGGGCGGCGACGGGTCTGTGTTCATCTCGTTCGAGCAGGACAACGTGATCTATCGCCATGATCCGAACACCAACGCCACGGAACAGGTCAAAACCCCCCGAGCCTTCCGCAGCCTGGCTCTGAACAAGGGGCTGGAGGCTCTGGCGATCAACGATCAGGGCCATCTGTTTACGCTGGCCGAACGTCCACGAACACTGGGTTTGGGCTTTGCCGTCTGGCGCTTGGATGGCACCGGATGGAGCCAGCCATTCCATCTGGGCGCGAGAGACGGCTTCCTTGCGGTCTCTGGCGAATTCGGCCCGGACGGGCGGTTTTATCTGCTGGAACGCAAAGTCACGATCCTTGGCTTTCAGTCCCGCCTGCGCCGGTGGGACATTGCCGGCGACACGGCCCGGAACGAGACCCTTCTTCTGACCACAGGCCCGGGCCAGTTCAGCAATCTCGAAGGTCTCGCGCTGTGGCGTGACACAAGGAATGCGCTGAGGGCGACGATGGTGTCAGACGACAACTTCTGGCCGTTCATGCGGACGCAGATTGTGGAATTCGCACTGACGGAATGACTTGCGCATTTTGTCGCAACGCCGTACACGCCGCGCAGCCCTGACGGGCCAAGTCTCCGCAACCTTGTCAAAACGGAAAACGAATATGACACGCGCACATCTTCCCGGCATCATTGCCATGGCGGCCATTGTTGTGGCCTCGAACATCCTGGTTCAGTTCCTCTTTGGCAACTGGCTGACATGGGGGGCGTTCACCTATCCCCTCGCCTTTCTGGTCACCGACCTGATGAACCGCATCTATGGCGCGGGGCCTGCGCGCACCGTTGTCTTCACCGGGTTTCTGGTGGGCGTCTTCTGTTCGCTGATCGGCACGCAGATTATGGGCGAGTTTGGCCCGCTGGTCACCTTCCGCATCGCCATCGGATCTGGCCTGGCCTTCCTGACCGCGCAGCTTCTGGACGTGGGCATCTTCTCGGCCCTGCGCGACCGCGTGTGGTGGCTGGCGCCCTTGTTTTCAACGCTGATCGGCTCCACCGTCGATACGGCGCTTTTCTTCTCCATCGCGTTTTCGGATGCGCTGTCCTTCGTTGATCCTGCCACCGATGTGGCCTGGGCGAACGAGGTTCTGCCGCTTCTGGGCGTGGGTCCGATGGCACCGCTGTGGATGTCGCTGGCGGTTGCGGATTGGATGGTGAAACTGTCGCTAGCGCTGATCGCGCTGATCCCCTTCCGCCTGATCGTTGGGCGGCTGGAAACCAACCGCACATTGGCCTGAAGAAATCGTTTTGCGCCTTGGGAAATCTGTGCCAAGATTCCCTTAGGTTCAACAAAACGAAAGGAGGTGATCCAGTGTCGAGAAAGATGTTGGAGAGATATGTCGGGACAACGTGGGAGGTCGCCTGCTGAGGCAACCCTTGGCGGTTGAAGGCCGCCCGCGGTGACATCGTTTGACCAATGAGGTCTAACCGATATCCCCTCCTGAAGCTTTCGAAAGGGCCGCCTGTTTGGCGGCCCTTTTTCGTGTATGACATGCGTGCACAGGGCGTGCACAACCCGTGCACCGAAAAGGCACCGGCATGCTGAGAGTGAATGACCAGATCACGATTGAGGATTGGGAACTGACCGAGCAATTCATCCGCTCCTCAGGCCCCGGCGGGCAGAACGTGAACAAAGTGGCGACAGCGGTCGAACTGCGGTTCGAGGCGGCGCGGTCCCCCAACCTGCCCGATCCGGTGAAGCGTCGGCTGCAACGTCTGGCCGGGCGGCGCTGGACGAAAGAGGGCGCGGTGGTCTTGCAAGTCTCCGAGGCCCGGACGCAAGCGCGCAACCGCGAGATCGCGCGGGAACGTCTGGCAGAGCTGGTGGCCAAGGCCGCGGTGGCCCCGAAGAAGCGCCGGCCCACCCGCCCGACGAAAGGGTCGGTGGAGCGGCGGTTGAAGGCGAAGAAGGTGCGGGGAGAGGTGAAGCGGTTGCGGGGTGGTGTGGAGGAGTAGGGTGGGTTTTAACGCACCGGTGATCAGTTTGGTTTTTAACTTCTATACTGGCGTGTTCAAATCAGCCGCTCGTAAATCTTGTCTTTAGCGGAAACCGGACCGATTGGCTGTCCTAAAATAAACATGCCAGGGATCCTCGGCGGCAGAACTACTGATTTTTCATCGTACTCGCCGAAACGCACTTGGTCTCGCAATTCCATCAGTAGCCTTCCAAGTACGTTGCGGCCCACAAAACTACCGTCATCCTGCACTTTCGCTCCCCAAAAATCCTCGCGCTTAACCTTTTTTTCTACAATGGCTTTCGAACCCGTTTCCAATAGAACGCGAGAAAATGCTGCATAGTTCTGGACTAGGGTCAGGACTCATAGCC
>NZ_JXYH01000119.1 GCF_001262635.1 Aestuariivita boseongensis | reverse complement strand
CCGTTCGCTCGCCGCTACTAGGGGAGTATCAATTGATTTCCTTTCCTCCGGGTACTTAGATGTTTCAGTTCCCCGGGTTTGCTCTTAAAACCCTATGTATTCAGGTCTTAAGTACCTGTTTCAGCTTCATATTGATTGCCGAAGCAAACAATATGGAACTGTCAGGTGGGTTGCCCCATTCGGAGATCCTGGGATCAAAGCCTATTCTCGGCTCCCCCAAGCTTATCGCAGAGTATCACGTCCTTCATCGCCTCTTACTGCCAAGGCATTCACCAAACGCCCTTCTCGCGCTTGATTTGATCCAGAAAAAGACAGGCTTGCGCATGTCACAGATGAAGAAGCTGGTAAGAAACTTCATCCCTTATTCTGAACCAAAAGCATACTATCCCGCTCCTGCTGATGTCGGTCAGCAGGAACATTGGTTAGTGTACTTGACTTGGACAACACTGCCTGTTTCAGCCGGGATATTCGTAAAAGGGCGAGGAAGCACCCTGGAACGAACCTTCCACCGAAGCGGAACCAACTGAGGTTATGCCGTACTTAGCACAACCGAACAGTGTCGTTATTGTATCTCTCTATACGATGTAAAAGTCATCCAATTGGATGGTTAAACACTTGAAAGTGCTTAACGATCAAATCGGAAGGATGGTGGAGCCTAGGAGGATCGAACTCCTGACCTCCTGAATGCAAATCAGGCGCTCTCCCAGCTGAGCTAAGGCCCCATTTCAGGCAAAACGCCCGATGTTTTGGTGGGTCGAGGAGGACTTGAACCTCCGACCTCACGCTTATCAGGCGTGCGCTCTAACCACCTGAGCTACCGACCCAGAACAGACCGGTAGGTCTGTGATATTCTGAAGAGATATGAGGACGGCTCGGCCCTTTGATGTGATCGGTTTTGATTGCCGATCTTCTGCTAAGTGTTTCACGATCAAGAGCAAGCTCTGTGATGCTAGAAACATCCTTAGAAAGGAGGTGATCCAGCCGCAGGTTCCCCTACGGCTACCTT
>NZ_JXYH01000118.1 GCF_001262635.1 Aestuariivita boseongensis | reverse complement strand
ATGGGGGGACCATCCTCCAAGGCTAAATACTACTGACTGACCGATAGTGAACTAGTACCGTGAGGGAAAGGCGAAAAGAACCCCGGAGAGGGGAGTGAAATAGATCCTGAAACCGTATGCGTACAAGCAGTGGGAGCCCACTTTGTTGGGTGACTGCGTACCTTTTGTATAATGGGTCAGCGACTTATTTTCAGTGGCGAGCTTAACCGAATAGGGGAGGCGTAGCGAAAGCGAGTCTTAATAGGGCGTCTAGTCGCTGGGAATAGACCCGAAACCGGGCGATCTATCCATGGGCAGGTTGAAGGTTGGGTAACACTAACTGGAGGACCGAACCGACTACCGTTGAAAAGTTAGCGGATGACCTGTGGATCGGAGTGAAAGGCTAATCAAGCTCGGAGATAGCTGGTTCTCCTCGAAAGCTATTTAGGTAGCGCCTCATGTATCACTGTAGGGGGTAGAGCACTGTTTCGGCTAGGGGGTCATCCCGACTTACCAAACCGATGCAAACTCCGAATACCTACAAGTGCCGAGCATGGGAGACACACGGCGGGTGCTAACGTCCGTCGTGAAAAGGGAAACAACCCAGACCGTCAGCTAAGGTCCCAAAGTTATGGTTAAGTGGGAAACGATGTGGGAAGGCTTAGACAGCTAGGAGGTTGGCTTAGAAGCAGCCACCCTTTAAAGAAAGCGTAATAGCTCACTAGTCGAGTCGGCCTGCGCGGAAGATGTAACGGGGCTCAAACCATACACCGAAGCTACGGGTATCACGTAAGTGATGCGGTAGAGGAGCGTTCTGTAAGCCTGTGAAGGTGAGTTGAGAAGCTTGCTGGAGGTATCAGAAGTGCGAATGCTGACATGAGTAACGACAATGGGTGTGAAAAACACCCACGCCGAAAGACCAAGGTTTCCTGCGCAACGTTAATCGACGCAGGGTTAGTCGGTCCCTAAGGCGAGGCTGAAAAGCGTAGTCGATGGAAAACAGGTTAATATTCCTGTACTTCTGGTTAT
>NZ_JXYH01000117.1 GCF_001262635.1 Aestuariivita boseongensis | reverse complement strand
GCCTGAATTCAACACATAAGTGCAACGCTCACCCCTGTATGCACTTCGTACGGCGTCTTCCAGCCCAAGCGCTTGCGCGGGCGTAGATTGATCCTCGCTACTGTCCGATTGACGGCTTCGACGGTCAGCTTGCTGAAGTCGCTGCCCTTGGGGAAATACTGGCGGAGCAGACCGTTGGTGTTTTCATTGGTGCCACGTTGCCAGGATGAATAGGGGTCTGCAAAAAAGACCTGGCACTGGCTCCGTAGCGCGATGCGTTCATGCCCGGCAAACTCCCTTCCGTTATCCAGCGTCAGCGTGTGAGCGGCATGGCCCTGAAGCATCAGATTGATCGCCCGCGTTACCTGCCGGCGCGTTCTGCGCTTGACCGGATAGGCGCTCAGATAGCCGCTTTTGCGATCAACCAGGGTCACCAGGTTACCGCCCAGTCCATGTACCGTATCGCCCTCCCAGTCCCCCAGGCGCTCGCGGCTTTCGACCTCGGCTGGGCGTTCACTGATTGACACGCGATTACGCAGCTGCCCGCGCCGATCGTGGCTTCCATAGCGTTTCCGGTAGCGCTTTCGGCGATGTCGCAGATAGGTATAAAGCTCACCACCGGCGCGCTGTTCGGCGGCAATGAACCGATAAATCCACTCATGGCTGACCGCCCGGCTTGGCTGCTCCTGCTTCAACCGCTGGGCGATCTGCTCCGGACTCATGCCATGCTTGAGCCACACCGGGAGATGATGGCTGAGCCATGTCGCCGGCTTGCAAAACTTGCGCGCACCCGCTCGACGAGCATCACTTTCATGGGCCGCAGAAACAGCCTTGTAGATATTCTGGGTGCTGTTGCGGCGAACCTCGCGACTGATCGTCGAGGGATGCACGCCGACCCGCTTTGCAATGCTCGCCTGGCTCTCTGCGGCGCTCAAGCCAGCCTCAATCTGGTAACGTTGTCCCTGAGTCAGCTGCCGGTAATGCGTAGTCATCTGCGCTTGAATCCTTCGGTGTGAGAGCCTGGATTCTACCGGTGGCTGGCTCTCTGCCTCTCGTTTCAAGCGTTGCGCTTATTCTATGAATTCAGGA
>NZ_JXYH01000116.1 GCF_001262635.1 Aestuariivita boseongensis | reverse complement strand
GGTCACGTCCGTCAATGTGGTGTAAATTAGGTGGCCTGAGGGCATGGTCAGGCGGCTTGAGTTGAGATGCTGAGAATTGGGTCTGTTTCCTCCTGATCTATCTGAGCGAAGGCTTCGACCTGCATGTATCTGCTAGCGGTCTGCCATTCGTCGTTCTGTTCAAAAAGCACGGCACCGATGAGGCGGATGATCGACGCCTCGTTTGGGAAGATCCCCACGACATCAGCGCGGCGCTTCACTTCTTTGTTCAGACGCTCGATGGGGTTTGTGCTGTGCAGCTTGGTGCGGTGCTGGCGCGGGAAGGACATATAGGCCAGCACGTCGTGCTCGCTGTTGTCCATGAGGTCGGCCAGCTTTGGCCACCGAGGGCGGAGCTGGTCGGCCACCTTGCGCCACATCTCACCTGCGGACGCGCGATCGGGCTGGTCAAAAGCCTGACGGATGGCGGCGGCGACAACGGTGTGCTGGCCGCGTGAGACATGGGCCAGAGCGTTGCGCATCCAGTGTACCCGGCAACGCTGCCAGGTTGCGTCACATGTGCGCTCAATGGCGTTCTTCAAGCCCCCATGGGCGTCAGAGATCACCAGCTTTGTACCGGCCAGGCCACGAGCGTTAATCCCGCGCATGAAGTCGACCCAGAACGGCTCAGCCTCTGAGGGGCCCACACCGAGGCCGATGATCTCTCTGCGCCCGTCTGTATTGGCAGCCACGGCGATTATAGCGGCCACCGAGACGATCCTGCCGCCCTGTCTTGCCTTCAGGTAGGTGGCGTCGAGCCAGAGATACGGCCACTCGCCAGTCAGGGGGCGGTTGAGGAACTCCTGCACGCGCTCGTCGATATCCTTGCACAGCTTAGAGACCGTGCTCTTGGACATGCCGTTGATGCCCATGGCCTGCACCAGGTCGTCCACCTTGCGTGTGGACACGCCGCTGATCCAGGCTTCCTGCACGACAGCCACCAAGGCCTTCTCAGAGGTCTTGCGCGGTTCCAAGAAGCCGGGGAAGTAACTACCCTGGCGCAGCTTGGGAACCTTGAGGTTCAGCGTGCCCAAACGGGTATCGAGAGCGCGCT
>NZ_JXYH01000115.1 GCF_001262635.1 Aestuariivita boseongensis | reverse complement strand
CCGCCGGCACAAACGGCTCGCGCAGCGCGCTTAGCACCTGGCGCGCGAATTGCGGTTTCGGGCCATCCTCCCCGGCCTCCGCGGCCTTGGTGGGCAGCGCCTGCATGGCCAGACCTTCGGCTATGGCCAGAACCTCCCCATCAAGGTCGGTCACGATGAATTCGGCCTCTCCGGTCTGGGTCGCTTCATCGAAGCGATGTTTGGCGTGGACCATGATCTCTTGTGGGAAGCGCTTGTAAAACCGCATCTGCCGCGCGCCGATGGGCAGATAGATCGGATCGCCCGGCTGGCGGCCCTTGCGGATGCGCGCGGGTGTCATGCGCGGATCGCAGAGCTGCAGACAGCCATCCAGAAGCGCCGGGTGCACTTCGTAACGGTCAAACTGATCCAGGATCGCGTCGGGCGCCTTCATGCGCGCCACAACGCGGCCGCGCGACATCCATAGCTGCTCGATCACCTGGAAGGCGGGACCGTAATTCACGAAAGGCAGCGACGCATCCACGTCATAGGCGCAATCGACCGGAATCTCGGTCACGGATTTGGCGGTGGGATCGAAAGCGGGCGCTTTGGGCGCGGGCACGTCCGTGGCGCGCAGGAAGGCCTGCGACCGTGCGATCCAGTCATCGTCTGCGTCTCGCTGGCGCGACTGCACGGAGGCGCGCTGACGGGTCGGGTCATAAAGCGAGCTCAGCAGGATATCGGCATCATCGGGCAGAAACAGCGCGTCAAGGATCTGGGCGTTTTCGATCTCAAGCGGTTTGTCGCCATGCAATTCCCGGCCCACGCGGACGATCATGTCCATGTAGCCTGCGCCGGGGAAGATCTTGTCCGATTGCAGACGGTGGTCCTTGAGATAGGGGAACGCCTTGGTGTTCAGCTCGGAATGCCAGCTGAAACCGGACTGGTTCTGGCGCCTGCCAAGGAAGGGGTGCGGCAGCGTGGATTTCAGATATTCGCGGACTTCTTCGCTGTCGGTCCAATGCGCTTCATTCGTCCAGGCCGGTTTTGGCAGCGTCACCGACCGGTCGGCATCGCCGGTGATCGCAGGCCAGTCCAGCGCCTGACCGGCCACAAACAGATCAGCCAGCGTCCGGGCGAAGACGTCGAAATCGGCGTCTTTGCGCGAGATCGAGTTCCTCACCGCCACCCGCGCGCCGCTTTCC
>NZ_JXYH01000114.1 GCF_001262635.1 Aestuariivita boseongensis | reverse complement strand
ATGGCAAAGGAAAAGTTTGAACGCACGAAGCCGCATGTGAACATCGGCACGATTGGTCACGTTGACCACGGCAAGACGACGCTGACTGCGGCGATCACGAAGTATTTTGGCGACTTCAAGGCCTATGACCAGATTGACGGCGCGCCCGAAGAGAAGGCCCGCGGCATCACGATCTCGACCGCGCACGTGGAATATGAGACCGACAACCGTCACTACGCCCACGTCGACTGCCCCGGCCACGCCGACTATGTGAAGAACATGATCACCGGTGCGGCGCAGATGGACGGCGCGATCCTGGTTGTGAACGCTGCTGACGGCCCGATGCCGCAAACCCGCGAGCACATCCTGCTGGGCCGCCAGGTTGGTATCCCGAAGATGGTCGTCTTCATGAACAAGGTCGACCAGGTTGACGACGAAGAGCTGCTTGAGCTGGTGGAAATGGAAATCCGCGAACTGCTGTCTTCGTACGACTACCCCGGCGACGATATCCCGATCATCGCAGGCTCGGCGCTGGCGGCGATGGAAGGCCGTGATCCCGAGATCGGCGAGAACAAGATCCGCGAACTGATGCAGGCGGTTGACGACTATATCGACACGCCCGAGCGTGCGGTGGACCAGCCCTTCCTGATGCCGATCGAAGACGTGTTCTCGATCTCGGGCCGTGGTACGGTTGTTACGGGGCGTGTGGAACGTGGCGTGATCAACGTGGGCGACGAGATCGAAATCGTCGGCATCCGCGACACGCAGAAAACGACCTGCACCGGGGTTGAGATGTTCCGCAAGCTGCTGGATCGCGGTGAAGCGGGCGACAACATCGGCGCGCTGCTGCGCGGTATCGACCGTGAGGGCGTTGAGCGTGGCCAGGTTCTGTGTAAGCCTGGTTCGGTGACGCCGCACACCAAGTTCGAAGCCGAAGCCTATATCCTGACCAAAGAGGAAGGTGGCCGTCACACGCCGTTCTTCGCGAACTACCGTCCGCAGTTCTACTTCCGGACGACCGACGTGACCGGCACGGTTACGCTGGCGGAAGGCACCGAGATGGTGATGCCGGGCGACAACGTGTCGTTTGGTGTTGAGCTGATCGCCCCGATCGCGATGGAACAGGGCCTGCGCTTCGCCATCCGCGAAGGCGGCCGCACCGTCGGCGCAGGCGTCGTCTCGAAAATCGTCGAGT
>NZ_JXYH01000113.1 GCF_001262635.1 Aestuariivita boseongensis | reverse complement strand
GCGGGCTAATGAGATGGTCACCCCCACACCCTGCGAGGGCTACGCTTTCGCAGGGTGTTTTGTTTTTGGAGGCCATCATCATGAGCGAGTCAGCACTGATCGGGATCGATCTCGGCAAACATAATTTCCACCTTCTGGGCCAAGACAAATCGGGCCGCGAGGTGTTTCGCAAAAAGCTCTCGCGAGCGCAGATGATGCGGTTCTTCGGCAACTTGCCGAGCTGCGTCGTGGTAACGGAAGCCTGTGCCGGCTCTCACTTCATCGCCCGTCAGCTTGCGGCGATGGGGCATACGACCAAGTTGATTTCACCGCAGTTTGTCCGCCCTTTCGTCAAGGGCAACAAAAATGACTTTATCGACGCAGAGGCCATTTGCGAGGCGGCTTCCCGTCCGTCCATGCGCTTCGTTACGCCTAAAACCGAGTCTCAGCAAACCCTGTCTGTCCTGCATCGCATGCGCGAGTCGTTGGTGCATGACCGCACCAAGACAGCCAATCAGATGCACGGTTTCCTGCTGGAATTTGGCATCAGCCTGCCCAAAGGCTCAGCCATCATGAAGCGTTTGGCAGCTGTTTTGGCCGAGCATGAGCTGCCTGTGCGGCTGACAGTGCTGTTGCAACGCCTGCACGATCACTTCGTTTACCTGGATGAACAGATCAAGGAACTGGACAAACAACTGGCTTGCCAGCTGGCCGACGATGATCTGGGGAGCCGTTTGCTTAGCATGCCGTGTGTCGGTCCGATCACCGCCAGCCTTCTGGCTGTAGAAATGGGCGATGGCAAGCAATACCGATGCAGTCGCGATTTTGCGGCTTCAGTGGGCTTGGTGCCGCGACAGTACAGCACGGGCGGCAAAGCCAATTTGTTGGGGATCAGCAAGCGGGGTGACAAGCACCTGCGGCAACTGCTGGTGCAATGCTCCAGGGTTTACATGCAGAGGCTGGATCATCAGAAGGGGGCTTTGGCCGACTGGGTGCGAGCGCTGCTGCGCCGACGACACTCGAATGTGGTGGCCTGTGCCCTGGCCAACAAACTGGCGCGTATCGCTTGGGCGATAGCGGCTCACCATGCGCAATATGAAGCAGGGCCAGACGCCTTGAACGCCTGACCCTGCGGTTGTTGCAGTACCACAATTCACCCTTCAGGTTTTGCGATAGCTGAACAACGGATGACGTGAACGGCCTACCGGCCTGGCGAAGATCCTGACATAAAAATCGGCTTCAGAAGCCGACGGGCTTTTAAGGATCGTCAGGCGCGACTCTCATCGTGGCGCTGGGGCAAGCCCCAAACAGACGCCGGATAGATTTAAGCAAGCCAACCACATCGCCCGTTAATCAGTATTGCAAAAATGGGGGGGACCATAGATTTTTT
>NZ_JXYH01000112.1 GCF_001262635.1 Aestuariivita boseongensis | reverse complement strand
GTCCAATTCGTAGGCTCCATTCTGGACATTTGGACAGATTGGACACCTCCCACCGGATGTGCGCATTGTCAGCGATGCGGGAAAGCTGCCGTTCGCTGCAGTGCCGCACCTGTAAGCCGCTTCAATGGCTGCTGTGCGGACGAAGCTGTCGTTCGCCCCGCGTCCTTAAACACCGTGCAACACTGTGTTTAGAGAATTGACGGCCGCCCGGTATATCGAGAGGCCGTCTTCTCAAGAAGAGGGTTTAGGCGAAACCGCCATCCGGAGTTGTTGAGGAGTCAGTACCTTCTGCCTCATCGGACCCCGACTCAGAGCCTTCTCCGTCATCCCCTCCAGCTTGATCGCTATCGGTCTCAGAGCCTTTGTCTCCATCTGACATTCCGCGGGAACCGCCGCCCCAATCACCTTTCCCGTTTGGGCTCTCTCCTGCATTTCCGACCGCACTTTCATTGCCGGGGTTGCCTGCGGCACCGTCACTAGCGCCAGCCGCGCCAGCGCCACCGTTGCCACCTCCATTGCCACCACCGTTGCCGCCTCCATTGCCACCACCGTTGCCGCCAGCTTGCGCATGAGCAGGGTTAGCCGACATATCAATGTCAATGACTGTCAACGGCACCGCGAGAGCCGTCGACGCAGCAAGAGTGAACGCAAGGTTTTTGATCGAATTCATAACGTGGACCTCCTTTGATCCATGAGCAAATAATCTATCAATGTGCAAAATATTGGGCAGCTTCCTCTAATTTTGCGCCTATTCGTCGCCTATGGGCTCGAAGCGGACTACTGCGCCGCAGAAATGCTGGTCGAGCCTTTGGTTCCCAAAGCGGTCCTTGGTCGAGAGACAGTAGATTGTCGACGTCGGCGCGGTGCTGACGCCAGGAGCGGGAGGGCCGGATGGAGACCTCATCATGTCCAGAATCCAGCTCCCGGCAACGCGACCCGTACGTCCGGCATGGAACAAGGGCCGACTTATCGGCCAGAAGCGACCGCTCCTACCCAAGCAGGTTTGGGCCATTCGAGCCAGGCTTGAACTTGCCAATAACCTACGGGACCTGGCGCTGTTCAACCTTGCAATCGACAGCAAGCTCCGCGGGTGTGACCTCGTTCGTCTGCGCGTCAGTGAACTCGTCGTTGGCGGTTCAGTCCGAGACCGCGTGTCGGTCATACAGAGTAAGACGGGCAGGCCCGTTCAGTTCGAAGTCTCCGGTAATACGCGAAGCTCGGTTCTTGAATGGGTCATGTCGCCCTCGATGATCGGTTGCGGCGTCCTGTTTCCGAGCAGGTTCCACGGCTCGCCCCATCTCTCCACTCGGCAGTACGCCCGTCTTGTGAGGGACTGGGTGTCTGCGATCGATCTCGATCCAAATGCCTATGGGACGCATTCCCTGCGGAGGACAAAGGCCGCGTTGATCTACCGGAAGACAGGCAACTTGCGTGCGGTCCAGCTTCTGCTCGGTCACACCAAGGTGGACAGCACGGTCAGGTACCTCGGCGTCGAACTCGACGACGCGCTGAGCATCGCAGAGAAGATCGAAATCTGA
>NZ_JXYH01000111.1 GCF_001262635.1 Aestuariivita boseongensis | reverse complement strand
GGGCCGCCGCTGGATCTGGATCGAAGGCAATCACGATCCCGGCCCCGTCGATTTGGGCGGCACGCATCTGGCCGAACTGCCGCGTGCCCCGCTGACATTCCGCCACATCGCCCAGCCCGGCGCCAGCGGAGAGATCTCGGGCCATTATCACCCCAAGGCCGAGATCATGACGCGCGCGCGCCTGATCTCCCGCCCGGCTTTCCTGACCGATAGCGACCGGGTGATCCTGCCGTCCTATGGCACCTATACCGGCGGGCTGCGCAGCACCGCGCCCGAGCTATCGGCCCTCATGCGCCCCGAAGCCCTGGCCATCCTCACGGGGCGTAATCCCCACGCCGTACCCATGCCGCGTGGCGAGGGTTAAAGCAGCCCGGCCTGTTCCAGATCAGGTTTGTATTTCCGGCTGATGGGCACAAGATCCCCATTCTCCAGCCTCAGCTGCGGTTTGCCGTTGTCGCGCAAAACCTCTGCAATCGCGGTCTCGGCAACCCAGTGCGACCGATGCGTGCAATACCCCCGCACGCCATCCATTTCGTCGATCGCATCCGCCAGCCGCATGCGCAGCCGGCTAGACCCCCGGTCGGTCACCACATCGACGAAATGATCCTGTGACGAAATCCGCAAGACACGCGCCCTCTCGGCCGAGGGCAGGCGCCGCAGCAGGCGCGGTTTGTTGATGTCGTGATCCTTGGGCAGGTAATTCTGCTCTTCCAATCCGGGGACAAAACGCCGACCCGTCATGATCGCGAAAGTAATCGCGGCCACATAGGCCATCATTTCCAGAAGGCTTGGCCCGCTCCCGGCCGCCCGCACCACGATCCGATCGGTGAGCATCAGATTCAGCGGTGAGAACAGCACGACCATGATCAACGTCGCCACAAGATCACTCACCACAGGGTGACGTCTTTGGGTCAGGTATTGCGATACATTCGCCGACAAATATCCCAGGATCGCCGACAGGCTGACAACAGCGCCCCAATAAACAAAACGCCATCCCCAATCCACGGTCTCATAGGTGCCGAATGGACCTGCAACAACCAAGACCATTGTCACGAGAATCCATATCGCGACATTGAAGGGTCGCAGCGCCGAAGATAAGGCCGTTGTTATTGCGTCCAGCATGAAAGAAGGAACTGCCTGTTCAATTACTCTCGTTGTAATACAGTAGGGCCCGCTTCAATCAACCGTCACGGTTTGAAAATGGTTATTTTTCCCCCTACCTGGAACAACTTACCGTGAACCAAGGGAAACGCATGACCGATACGCCCATCACCCGGAAGATCACCGCCAGTTTTGCGCGCCAAACCCTGATGAAAACGCTGGGCGCAACTCTCGAACGGGTTGAGCCCGGATCGGTCACCATTTCAGCCCCCATTTCCGAAGGCGCGCAGCAACAACATGGATTTGCCCATGCTGGCCTCACCTTTGCTTTGGGCGACAGCGCGGCAGGCTATACCGCGCTTAGCGTGATGCCGGAAGAGGCCGAGGTTCTGACCTCCCAGATGCAGATCCACCTTCTGGCACCGGGCAAGGGTGACCGGTTGATCGCCACGGGCCGGATCATCAAACCGG
>NZ_JXYH01000110.1 GCF_001262635.1 Aestuariivita boseongensis | reverse complement strand
GGGGCGGGTTGTGAACCGCCACGAACAGCGCCTCATCCTCTTCAAAGCCCGAGCGATCCATGCGCATGCGTTCCGGGTAGGCATCGCGCCGGATCCGGCCCGCGCCAGTGGCCATATCGACCTCATAGGCGACCGCCTCGCGGCCCGCCCGTGCGGCAACCAGCTCGGCCAACACCGCTTCGCTCAATCCCGCGCCCACGGGTTCGACCAGAACGCGGATCGTGCCGCCGCAGGCAAGCCCCACGGCAAAGGCATCCTCGTCACTGACGCCGAATTCCAGAACGCGGTGCGTGCCGGTCTCGATCGTTTCGATCGCCTCGACGATCACGGCCCCTTCCACACATCCGCCCGAGACGGAACCTTCGATTTCCCCATCCCCGCTGATGGCCAGCTGCGCGCCGACGCCGCGGGGTGCCGAGCCCCAGGTTTCCACCACCGTGGCCAGAGCGGCCCCTTTGCCGGCGCGGTGCCACTCCAGCGCGATCTCCGGACCCTTGTCAAAGCGTTCCATTGCAGCTCTCCCCTCCAGGGCGGTCAGATGCGCCCGCCCTGTCCTTCTTCTCTTTCCAAATACGGCTCCCGAAGGGATAATTCAAAAAGAATGCGCGCAAGCGCTCCTTCTGGATCACGCCGCCTCTTCGCGCAGCGCCGACATGAGGCGCGCTTTTTCCCCCATATCGTCCGGGCGCGAGATGACCTTGGCCAATTCCTCGAGCGAGGCGACGGAATGGCCCGCGCGAAAACTGTCCACATGAGGCAGCATGGCGGCGATCCCGCGTGCTTTGGGAGCGAACCCTTCCCAGCGCAAAAGCGGGTTGAGCCAGATCAGGCGGCGGGACGACAGATGCAGCCGCTCCATCTCGCGGGCAAGCGCATCGGGGTCGTCGCGATCCAGACCATCGGTGATCAGCAACACAACCGCCCCCTGCCCCAGCACCCGGCGTGACCAGTCGCGGTTGAACGCGTGCAGGCAGGCCCCGATGCGGGTGCCACCCTCCCAATCCTGCGCCTCGGCGCCCGCGGCCTTCAGCGCCGCATCCACGTCGCGCTGGCGCATATGGCGAGTGATATTGGTCAGTCGCGTACCGAAGGTGAAGGCGTGCACTTTCGCCCAGCCCGCCCCCTTGGCGTTTGAGATCGCATGCAGAAAATGCAAGACCACGCGGCTGTATTGGCTCATGGAGCCCGAGATATCGCAAAGCACCACCAGATTGGGCCAGCGTGGCTTGGGGCGCTTGAGGGCCAGGTCATAGATCTCCCCGCCTCGGCGCATGGAGGCGCGCAGGGTCTTGCGCCAATCGATCCGCGCGCCTTGCAGCGCAGCTTCGGACCGGCGCGACGCGATGGGTTTCACCGGCAGGCTGAGGCGTGCGATCATGCGTTTGGCGGCGGCCATTTCCTCGGTGCTCATCTGTTCGAAATCGAGGCTGCGCAAGCGCTCTTCTTCGGACATGGTCATGGAGGCGTCGATTTCGATCTGGCTTTCGTCGTCCGAATTGTCCTCTCCGGCGGGCGGCTCATCCCGGGCCACACCGTCAAGCAACGCCTCCGCCGCGCGCTTTTCGGCAGCCTGGGCCACACGATCCTCCTGCACGCCGCGCACGGCGGGGATCATCATCGACATCATATGCTCCAGATATCGCGGATCGCGCCAGTACAGCCGGAAGATCTGGGCAAAGACCGCGCGATGCTCGGGGCGGTTCACGAAACAGGCATGCAGCGTCCAGTAGAAATCCTGCTTTTCGGAGAACCCTGCCGCCTCGACCGCGCGGATGGCGTCAATCACCCGGCCCGGTCCGATGGGCAAGCCCGCCTTGCGCAAGGCACGGGCGAAATGGGTGATGTTCTGGACAAGTTTTGGATTGTCCGGAATGTCGAGCGGGATCTGCTCCATCAGGC
>NZ_JXYH01000011.1 GCF_001262635.1 Aestuariivita boseongensis | reverse complement strand
AGCCGCCAATCTGGATGAACTGATGGCCTGGGTCGGCCTGCGCGAGCGCGCCTCGGCCCTGCCGCCGGAACTCTCGGGTGGCGAACGGCAGCGTGCGGCGCTGGCGCGCGCGCTGATCATGTCGCCCGACGTGATTCTTGCCGATGAACCCACGGGCAACGTGGATTGGGAGATGTCCCAGCGCCTGATGCAGCTGCTGATCGAACTGAACCGCATGGGCAAGACGATCCTGATTGCCAGCCACGATCTGCAGCTGATCCGGTCTGCCAAAAGCCATGTGCAGGCGCGTGTTCTGCGCATCTCGAACCGCAGGCTGCAGCTGGCGGGGGCGGATCTGTGATGAGGCTGGATCTTAGGCAGCTTGTGGCGCGCGACCAAAGCGCCGACAGGGTTGTGCCGCCCACCGGGTTCACGGCAAACCTGACTGTTTTCGCCTCGGCCGCGATGGCGTTTCTGGCGGTCTTTGCGCTGGCGCTGTCCCTGGCGACGGGCCGGCTGGCGGATCGCTGGGCGGAAGAACTGGCGCGCAGCGCCACGCTGCGCATCAGCGCGCCGGCCGATCAGATGGCCACCCAGACGGAAGCCGCGCTGCGCGTGTTGCGCCAGACGCCCGGTGTGGCCAGCGCCCGCGCGCTGAGTGACGAGGAACAGGCCGCCCTTCTGGCCCCGTGGTTCGGGGTTGATCTGCCCATTGGGCAACTGCCGGTGCCCCGTCTGATCGAGGTGCTGGAAACCGCCGAAGGGTATGACGCCACCGGGCTCAGGCTGCGGCTGGCGGCGGAAGTGCCGGGCGCGGTTCTGGACGACCACACCCGATGGCGCAGACCGCTGGTCGAGGCGGCAGATACCCTCAAGCGGTTGGGGCTGGTGTCGATCCTGCTGATCATCGGGGCGATGGCGGCGATGATCACGCTGGCGGCGAATTCGGCGCTTGCAGCCAATGGGCAGGTGATCGAAGTGCTGCGCCTTGTCGGTGCGCGCGACACTTACATCGCGCGGGCTTTCGTGCGCCGCTTTACTCTGCGCGCGCTGGCGGGCGCCACGGTTGGGACGGTGCTGGGCGTGCTTGCCGTGTCGCTGCTTCCTTCGGCCAATGCGGATGGCGGCTTCCTGACCGGGCTTGGGTTTCAGGGTCTGGGCTGGTTCAGCCCGGTGATCATCCCGATCCTTGGCGCGGTTGTGGCCTTTGGCGCAACGCGCTATGCGGCGGACCGGGTTCTGAAGGGGTTGAGTTGATGCCGAAACCTGTGCGCGCGGTGATATCGCTGATCTTTGTGGTGCAGAATGCGCTGGCGATGCTGGTTCTGGGGTTGGTCTTCGCGCCCTGGGCGCTGGTGTCCAAACGCGGCGCGCTGACCGCCTGCAAGACCTATTGCCGGTGGGTGCTGTGGACGGCGCGCTGGATGGTGGGCATCCGCTATGATGTGCGCGGTACGCCACCCACGGGCGAGGTTCTAATCGCTGCCAAGCACCAGTCCTTTCTGGATATCATGCTGATTTTCTACCATGTGCCCTGGGCGAAATTCATCATGAAGCGCGAGTTGCTGTGGACACCCATCATCGGGCTTTATGCCAAGCGGCTGGGCTGTATTCCGGTCAATCGCGGCAAGAAAGGCGCGGCGATTGCGAAGATGGTCAAGGACGTGGCCAAGGAATTCGCCGAACCCGGGCAGTTGATCATCTATCCTCAGGGCACGCGCGTCTCTCCGGGGGATTACAAGCCCTATAAGGTGGGTACGGCGGTTCTGTATGAGGGGCTGAAGGAGGTCTGCGTGCCGGTCGCGACCAATGTGGGGCTGTTTTGGCCCAAGGGGACGATCATGCGCTATCCCGGCACGGCTGTTGTCGAGTTCCTTGATCCGATCCCTCCAGGCGTGGCCCGCGATGCGTTCATGCAGGATCTGGAAACCCGGATCGAAGGCCATTCGAACGCTTTGATGAAGGAGGCGGGGTTTGACGCAGTACCTGACGGATATCGCGGCGCTTGAAGCGCTGTATGGCAGGCCGGGCGCGCCGTCGCTGCGCAAGGTGGCCGGTCATCTGACCCCGCTTTACCGGAAGTGGATCATGGCCTCGCGGTTGTGTGTTCTCAGCACGGTAGGCCCCGATGGCACCGATGGCAGCCCACGTGGCGATGACGGGCCGGTGGTGCTGGAATTGGACGCGAAGACCCTGGCCATGCCTGACTGGCGCGGCAATAACCGTCTGGATTCGCTGCGGAATATTGTGTCGGATGGGCGGGTGTCACTGATGTTTCTGGTGCCTGGCTCCAACACGGTGGTGCGGGTGAACGGAACCGCGCGGCTGACCGCGGATGAGACGATGCGCGCGCGGTTCGACCGGAAGGGACGGCGGCCTGCAACGGTGATCGTGATCTCCATCGCGGAGGTTTACACCCAATGCGCGCGGGCCCTGATGCGCGCCGGTATCTGGTCGCGCGATGACAGTAACGGTCTGCCCAGCCCCGGTGAGATCCTGGCCGAAGTCAGCGCGGGCGAAGAAGGCGGCGCGGCCTATGACGCGGAATGGCCCGCGCGGGCTGCAAAGACCATGTGGTGATCGGAAGGCGCGGCTGCGCCGCATTTTGTTCATGGGATGGGGGACGCTGTCCCCCAAACCCCCTGGGATACTTTTGACCCCAAAGAAGCAGGATCACGCGGCCTGGGCCCCGATGGCGCGTACCTGAGTCATCCATTTGGCAACCAGCCCGGGTTTGGGATGGCTTGCGCCTGCAAACCAGGTGAACCGGGCGGGTTTGATGCCGACAAAGCCCAGGATCTGCCCTTTGAGCTGCCAGATCAGCGCGCGGCGATACATCAGGCGCATGAACCAGCCCGGTGTGTCTGAGGTGAGGATGACGCGCGCCGTGCGCCCGGTGAGAACCGGAGAGGGCATGCCGGTGACTTTCAGGTTGCGAGTATCAAACGTGCGCCCGGGGATGAAGGTGCGGTCGATCAACCCTTTGAGGCGGGCGGGCAGGCCGCCCCACCACATGGGTGTGGTCAGCACCAGATGGTCGCACCATTCGATATTGCCCAGCACTTCTTCAAGGGCGGGTTCGAGAGGTTTGAAATCGACGAAGCTGCTCTGCCCGAAATCCTCGTCAAATTCGAGATGGCTGAGATGCGCGATGCGGACGTCATGCCCTGCATTGCGCGCGGCGTCGGCATAGGTTTCTGCCAATCCGCGCGAGAGGCTGTGTTCTGCGGGGTGACCGTTCAGCATGAATATCTTTTTCTGTGCCATGATGTGCTCCAATATTGACCGTGGTCATTTATTTGGCGCAGAAATTAACCGCGGTCAATATTAAATTTGACCACGGTCAGAAAAAATGCGATCAAGGGGCATGGCAAAAGCAGTTCAACAACGCACATTGAAAACCCGCGCCCGCCTTTTGGAGGTGGCGCAAGCCCTTGTGAAACAAGGCGGATATGAAGCTTTGCGGGTGGAGGAGGTGGTGCTTGGCGCAGGTGTCGCCAAGGGCACGTTCTTTGCCCATTTCCGTGACAAGGATGCGTTGATGGAGATCCTGATCGGGGCGGAACTGGACGCCTGTCTGGATCAGGCAGAGGCAGGGGAGACCCCTGATTCTGTCGACGCGATCGTCGCCGCGCTGGCCCCGTATCACCGCTGCATCAGCGCCGAACGCTATGTGTTCGATGTCGCGCTGCGCTATTCGGGGGCGGCAGCGATTGCTGAGATCGGGCCGATCGCGCGCACCTTCGAGCGGTATTTCCGGCTGGTGGAAGGGTGGATGGCCTCGGGGCCGTTCCGCCGCGACGTGTCGCCCGCGCTTCTGGCTGAAGGCGTGCAGGCCTTTGCGATACAGGCGCTGTCGCTGCAGTTTTGCGCACTTCATGAGGCCACGGCGTTTGAAGACCGGTTGAAGGTCTATCTTGACGCGTGGCTGTTGCCCGGCAGTTAACCCGCCGGGCGCATGGGCTTAGCTGTGGATCGGGCCGTCGCCGCAGGCGAGGGCCGCTTCGCGCACGGCTTCGGAATAGGTCGGATGCGCGTGGCATGTCAGTGCCAGATCCTCGGCCGAGGCTCCGAACTCCATCGCAACGCAGATCTCGTGGATCAGATCGCCCGCGGCGGGGCCGATGATGTGGGCGCCCAGGATGCGGTCGGTGTCTTTGTCGGCGAGGATTTTGACAAACCCGTCGGCGGCGAAATTGGCCTTGGCGCGGCCGTTGCCCATGAAGGAGAACTTGCCGACCTTGTAGTTACGGCCTTGTTCTTTCAGGGTTTCTTCGGTCTCGCCCACATTGGCGACTTCCGGGTGGGTATAGATCACACCGGGGATCACACCGTAATTCACATGCCCATGTTTGCCCGCGACCTGTTCGGCGGCGGCCATGCCCTCATCTTCGGCCTTGTGCGCCAGCATGGGGCCGTCGATGCAGTCGCCGATGGCGTAGATGCCTTTGACATTGGTCTGCCAGTCCTTGCCCACCTGGATCTGGCCGCGGGGCGACATCTCGACCCCCAGTGCTTCAAGGCCCAGCCCGTCGGTGTACGGTTTGCGGCCTGTGGCGACGAGGACGACGTCGGCATCTAAGTCATGTTCGCTGTCATCCTTGCGCAGTTTATAGGTGACCTTGGCCTTCGACTTGGTCGCTTCGGTCTTTTGAACCGCTGCGCCCATGATGAAGGTAAGGCCCTGTTTCTTCAGGGTTCTCTGGAAGGTTTTCTGGACCTCGGCATCCATGCCGGGGGTGATTGCATCCAGATATTCGATCACCGTGACATCGGCCCCAAGGCGGCTGTAGACGGAACCCAGTTCCAGCCCGATCACGCCTGCGCCGATCACAACCATCTTCTTCGGCACCTTGCCCAGTTCCAGCGCGCCGGTGGAGGTGACGACAACCTTCTCGTCGATCTCCACGCCCGGCAGGGAGGACGGCTCGGAGCCTGTGGCGATGATGATGTTCTTGGCCGTGTGGACCTCGTCGCCGACCTTGACCTTGCCCGCTTCGGGGATGGAGCCCCAGCCCTTCAGCCAGTCGATCTTGTTCTTTTTGAACAGGAATTCGATGCCCTTGGTGTTCTGGGCAATGGTGTCGTCCTTATAGGCCAGCATCGCTTTCCAATCCACGGACGGCGCTTTGCCCTTCAGGCCCATGGCGGCGAAATTGTGTTCTGCTTCGTGCAGCATGTGGGAGGCGTGCAGCAGCGCTTTCGACGGGATACAGCCCACGTTCAGGCAGGTGCCGCCCAGTGTCTCCCGGCCCTCCACACAGGCGGTCTTCAGGCCCAGTTGCGCGCAGCGGATGGCGCAGACATAGCCGCCGGGGCCGGAGCCGATGATGATGACGTCATAATTTGCCATGGGGGTCTCCTTTGAGGAAATCGGGTGTGCACAATACGTGCACAGCGCGTGCACAACCCGTGCACCGATGATGTGAATTTCGGGATATGAGGGACGGGCCGCGCATCAGATCAGGGCCGCGATCAGCATGAGCGTTGTGGCGCCAAATCCCACCATCCAGATCAGGCTGCGCCACGGGGCGAGGCCGAAGTAATAGGCGGGGACATAGAAGATGCGCGCGATCAGATAGGCCCAGGCGCAGGCGGCGGTGACGGGCGTGGACTGATCGGCCAGCGTGACGACGACACAGGCGATGGTGAAAAGGATCAGCCCTTCGAAATGGTTGTTCATCGCGCGCAAAAGGCGGGCGGTTTTGTCCGACAGAAGGTCTTCGATCGAGCCGCCCATACGGGAGCGGTCGCGGGGGGAGGCCGTTTTGCGCGGGCCCAGTTCCATATTGGCCGGGACCGCCATCAGAACGAATTGGACGACCTGAAGGAGCGCTGCAAGGGTGAGGGCGGTGAGTTCGGGGGTCATTGTTTCGGGCAGCTTTCCGTATTGCTGGAGGCTTCAAGGAATACCACTCGTGCTTTCATTTCGTTCAACTCAGCCTTCAGATCAGTGGCTTCCTTCGAAAATTGATTTCTTTCAGACACGATTTGTTCCGCGGATGCGACTAATCCTTCGCAGCGATCCTCTTGGATCGCGCTCACGATCGCGTTGTTTGCATTTGCCTCATAGGCCCCATGCGACTTGCCAATAAAGTAAGTTGCGAGCGGTAAGCTGAAAGCCAAAAGAACGAAGATTACTCGCAAAACAACCAATTTTCGTTGTCCTTTTCGGTTCGGCTAGGTGGGTTATCACCCACCCTACGGACTTGCTGGTTGAGAGACCCTCGGGGCAGGCCCGAGGGCGACGGCCAGTGTCAAAGGTCCATCAACAACCGACGCGGATCCTCCAGCGCCTCTTTCACGCGCACCAGGAAGGTCACGGCGCCTTTGCCGTCGACGATCCGGTGGTCGTAGGACAGCGCCAGATACATCATCGGACGGATCACGATTTCTCCGCCAACGACCATGGGGCGGTCCTGGATTTTGTGCATGCCCAGGATGCCCGATTGCGGCGGGTTGAGGATGGGCGAGGACATCAGAGAGCCATAGACGCCGCCGTTTGAAATCGTGAACGTGCCACCCTGCATCTCGGCCATGGACAATTTGCCGTCACGGGCGCGTTTGCCTTTTTCGGCGATGGCTTTTTCGATCTCGGCAAAGCTCATGCGGTCGGCGTCGCGGATGACCGGAACCACCAGGCCTTGGGGCGTGCCGGCGGCGATGCCCATATGGACGAAGTTTTTATAGACGATGTCGGTGCCGTCGATTTCGGCGTTGACCTCCGGAACCTCCTTCAGCGCGTGGCAGCAGGCTTTGGTGAAGAAGGACATGAAGCCCAGGCGGACGCCGTGTTTCTTCTCGAACTCGTCCTTGTACTGTTTGCGCAGCTCCATGCAGGCGCCCATGTCGACCTCGTTATATGTCGTCAGGATGGCGGCCGTGTTCTGCGCGTCTTTCAGGCGCTTGGCGATGGTCTGGCGCAGTCGGGTCATCTTCACCCGTTCTTCGCGCGCGGCGTCTTCTGCGGCCACGGGCGCGCGGGGTGCGGTGGCAGGTGCTGCGGCGGGCGCTGGGGCCTTGGCGGCGGCGACGGCCTTGGCCACGTCTTCCTTCATGATGCGCCCGTCGCGGCCTGTGCCGCTAACCTGATCGGCGGAAATGCCTGCTTCGGCCATGGCTTTTTCCGCCGATGGCGCGTTCGCCACGTCTTTGCCCGAGGCAGCGGCAGGGGCAGCTGCAGGCGCTTCGGCAGGTGCCGCGGCAGTGGCCGCAACAGCACCGGAGGAGGAGATCACCGCCAGTTTGGCAGAGGCTTCAACGGTCGCACCTTCCGGCGCCACGATTTCCGCCAGAACACCTGCGGCGGGTGCAGGGACTTCGACGCTGACCTTGTCGGTTTCCAGCTCACACAGCATTTCGTCCTGCGCCACGCTGTCACCCACGGCTTTGAACCATGTGCTGACGGTGGCCTCGGTCACGGATTCGCCCAGCGTGGGAACCATCACGTCGATGCTGTCGCCACCGGATGCGGCCGGGGCCGCGGCAGTCTCTTCCTTCGCCGCAGGGGGCTCTCCCACCGGGGCGCCGTCGCCTTCGGCGATGGTGGCCAGAAGCGCATCAACGCCCACGGTTTCGCCTTCGGCGGCGACGATGTCGCCCATGGTGCCTGCCACGGGGGAGGGGACCTCGACCGTCACCTTGTCGGTTTCCAGCTCGCAGAGCATTTCGTCCACGGCAACCGCGTCGCCGGGATTCTTGAACCAGGTGGCAACCGTGGCCTCGGTCACGGATTCGCCCAGCGTGGGCACGCGCACTTCGGTGGTCATTGTCTCAGTTCCCTTCAATCGTCAGCGCTTCGTTCACCAGCGCGTCTTGTTGAGCTTTGTGTTGGCTGGCCAGACCCGTCGCAGGGCTGGCAGAGGTCGAGCGGCCCACGTAACGCGGACGCTGATGTTTGGCTTCGATGCGGCTGAGCACCCATTCGATATTGGGTTCGATGAAGGTCCAGGCGCCCTGGTTCTTGGGCTCTTCCTGGCACCAGATCATCTCGGCCCCTTTGAAGCGCTCCAGTTCCTTGACCAGAGAGATCGCAGGGAACGGATAGAACTGTTCGATCCGCAGCAGATAGATATCGTCGATGCCGCGGGCGTCGCGTTCTTCCAGAAGGTCGAAATAGACCTTGCCGGAACACATCACGACGCGCTTGATCTTGTCGTCGGCTTTCAGCTTGGTGTCGGAGTTGCCCTTTTCCGCATCGTCCCACAGCACGCGGTGGAAGGAGGAGCCGGTGGTGAAATCCTCGGTCTCCGAAATCGCCAGCTTGTGACGCAGAAGCGATTTCGGCGTCATCAGGATCAGCGGTTTGCGGAAATCGCGGTGGATTTGTCGACGCAGGATGTGGAAATAGTTCGCGGGCGTCGTGCAGTTGGCGACGATCCAGTTGTCTTGCCCACACATCTGCAGGAAGCGTTCCAGGCGGGCGGAGGAGTGTTCCGGCCCTTGCCCTTCGAACCCGTGGGGCAGGAGGCAGACCAAACCGCTCATCCGCAGCCATTTGCTTTCGCCTGAGCTGATGAACTGATCGAACATGATCTGCGCGCCGTTGGCGAAATCGCCAAACTGCGCTTCCCAGAGTGTCAGCGCATTGGGTTCGGCCAGCGAATAGCCGTACTCAAATCCCAGCACCGCGTATTCCGACAGCATGGAGTCGATCACCTCGTACTGCGCCTGCCCCTCGCGGATGTTGTTGAGGGGGTAATAGCGTTCCTCGGTTTCCTGGTTGATCAGGCCGGAATGGCGTTGCGAGAACGTGCCGCGGGTCGAATCCTGACCGGCCAGACGGACGGGGTACCCTTCGGTCAGCAGCGAGCCAAAGGCCAGCGCTTCGCCCGTGGCCCAGTCAAAGCCTTTGCCGGTGGCAAACATCTCTTTCTTTGTCTCAAGCAGGCGCGCGACGGTTTTGTGCATCGGGAAACCATCGGGTACGCGGGTCAGCGCCTCGCCCACCTGGGCGAAGGTTTCCGGCGCGATGGCGGTGTTGCCGCGTACATAGTCTTCCTTGTTGCGGTCCAGATGCGACCACCGCCCGTCCAGCCAGTCGGCCTTGTTGGGTTTGTAATTCTTGCCAGCCTCGAATTCGTCATTCAGATGCGCCTGGAACGCGGCTTTCATATCCTCGATCTCGCCTTCGGGGATCAGGCCATCTTGCACCAACCGTTCGGTATAGAGCGAGAGCGTGGTCTTGTGCGTCTTGATCTTCTTGTACATCACCGGGTTGGTGAACATCGGCTCATCGCCTTCGTTATGGCCGAACCGGCGATAGCAGAAGATGTCGATGACCACGTCCTTGTGGAATTTCTGGCGGAATTCGGTGGCGACCTTGGCGGCGTGCACCACCGCTTCGGGATCGTCGCCGTTCACGTGGAAAATCGGCGCCTCCACCATCAGCGCGATATCCGTGGGATAGGGGCTGGAGCGCGAGAAGTGCGGCGCCGTGGTGAACCCGATCTGGTTGTTCACGACGATATGCATGGTGCCGCCGGTCTTATGGCCCTTTAGGCCCGAGAGGCCAAAGCCTTCGGCCACAACACCCTGACCCGCAAAGGCCGCGTCGCCATGGAGCAGGATGCCCATTACTGCGGTGCGGTCATGGTCGTTCAGCTGATCCTGCTTGGCGCGGACCTTGCCCAGCACAACGGGGTTCACCGCCTCAAGGTGCGATGGGTTTGCCGTCAGCGACAGGTGGACATTATTGCCGTCAAATTCGCGGTCGGACGAGGCGCCAAGGTGGTATTTCACATCGCCCGAGCCATCCACATCTTCGGGCTTGAAGCTGCCGCCCTGAAATTCGTTGAAGATCGCGCGATAGGGCTTGCCCATCACGTTGGCGAGGATGTTCAGACGCCCCCGGTGGGGCATGCCGATGACGATTTCCTTCAGACCCAGCGCGCCGCCGCGCTTGATGATCTGTTCCATCGCCGGGATCAGGCTTTCGCCGCCATCAAGGCCAAAGCGCTTGGTGCCCATGTATTTGACGTGAAGGAATTTTTCGAACCCCTCAGCCTCGACCATCTTGTTGAGGATGGCTTTGCGGCCTTCGCGGGTAAACGCGATTTCCTTGCCGTAGCCTTCGATGCGTTCCTTCAGCCAGGCGGCCTCTTCCGGGTTCGAGATATGCATGTATTGCAGCGCGAAAGTGCCGCAATAGGTGCGTTTCACGATCTCGACGATCTGGCGCATGGAGGCGACCTGAAGCCCCAGCACATTGTCGATGAAAATTGGGCGATCCATGTCGGCGTCGCCAAAGCCGTATGTTTTGGGGTCGAGTTCGGGATGCGGGGTTTGATCGCGCATGCCCAGCGGGTCAAGATCGGCCACCAGATGCCCCCGGATCCGGTAGGCCCGGATCAGCATCAGCGCGCGGATTGAATCCAGCACGGCGCGTTTGATCTGGTCGTCGGAGACCTCGACACCCTTCTCGGCCGCTTTGGCCTTGATCTTGTCGCCCGCGGCTTTGACCTCGGTCGCGGCTTCGGCCCATTCACCGGTCAGCGCGCTGGTCAATTCATCTGACGGCATCGGCGGCCAGTCGCCCCGCGCCCATGACGGACCTGCGGCCTCTTTCTTCACGTCCAGTTCCGCGTCGCCCAGTTGGCGGAAGAACTCGGCCCAGCTTTCATCGACAGCATTCGGGTCATTGGCGAAGCGCGCGTACATCTGTTCGAGATATTCCGCGTTATGCCCCTGCATGAAGCTGGAGGCGTGGAAGAGGTCGTTGGGGCTTTGGTCTGTCATGTCTCTGTCTCCCAAATCAGGTCCGTAGGGCGGGCTTCAGCCCGCCTTGCGGGGTGGCGGGCTGAAGCCCGCCCTACGGCTTAGCCAATCGCTTCCAGAACAGCTTCGCCCAAGCTCGCCGGGCTTTCGGCCACCACGATGCCTGCGGATTTCATCGCTTCGATCTTGTCCTCGGCGCCGCCTTTGCCGCCGGCGACAATCGCGCCCGCGTGGCCCATGCGACGGCCCGGAGGGGCGGTGCGGCCTGCGATGAAGCCTGCGGTAGGCTTCCAGCGGCCCTTTTTCTTTTCGTCGGCGAGGAACTGAGCGGCCTCTTCCTCGGCCGATCCACCGATCTCGCCGATCATGATGATCGCTTCGGTTTCATCATCGGCCAGAAACCATTCCAGCACGTCGATATGTTCGGTGCCCTTGATCGGGTCGCCGCCGATGCCCACGCAAGTGGACTGGCCCAGACCCACATCGGTGGTCTGCTTTACCGCCTCATAGGTCAGCGTGCCCGAGCGGGACACGACGCCCACCTTGCCGCGCTTGTGGATATGGCCGGGCATGATCCCGATTTTGCAGGCATCGGGTGTAATCACGCCGGGGCAGTTCGGTCCGATCAAGCGGGACGACGACCCTTCCAAGGCGCGTTTCACCTTCATCATGTCCAGAACCGGGATACCTTCGGTGATGCAGACGATCACTTCCATCTCGGCATCGATGGCCTCCAGGATCGAATCCGCGGCGAAGGGCGGCGGCACATAGATCACGGTCGCGTTGGCGTCAGTTACATGCTTGGCCTCGTGCACCGAGTTGAACACGGGCAGGTCCAGATGGGTCATGCCGCCTTTGCCGGGCGTCACGCCCCCCACCATCTTGGTGCCATAGGCAATGGCCTGTTCGGAATGGAATGTGCCCTGGCTTCCGGTGAAGCCCTGACAGATGACTTTGGTGTTTTCGTCGATAAGTACAGCCATGATGTTTCTTGTCCCTCTTAGGCGGCAGGCTTGATGGCGAGTGCCTGAATATTGTCGTCCAGCCAGATTTTGTGGCGATTGACGAGTTTGAAGTCGAACCCGGCGCGCTGAACGGTGTCTTTCAGCGTGGCGGGGGTGAAATAGGTGACGTGGTCAGGGTGGCGGAAGCCGGGCCAGTCCGCGCCGGATACCTTGCGGTTCAGCGCGGAAAAATTGGGCACACGGATATAGATACGCCCGCCAGGCCGCAGCGCACGAAAGGCGCCTTCCAGAACTGCGGGGAACTGAACCTCGTGCTCCAGATATGAAGACATCACGATCCCGTCGAAGAAGTTTTCGGGGAAATCGAAGATGCGCTCGGCCCCGGCGCCTTGCAGGCAGTACCCGCCCGCCGCGCGCATCACCTTGTCCGCGCCCTCGGCGAAGTGTTTGCTCAGTTCTATGCCAAACGGCACATTGGGCGGCCCCATGCGGATCAGATTGGCGCAGCCGATATCCAGCATGCGGCCCGTGCCCAGAAGACGGGTATAAAAGCGCTGATTGTCACCGCGAATGCGCTTGGCGATACCGCGTACAGCGCGGGCAAAGCGTTTCAGGCGGCCACGTTTCTTTTCCCGCTGCGCGGCTTCGGTCGCAAACTTGGTTTCCCAGGCCAGGTCTTCGGCCTCCAGCGCGTCATAATCGACAGGGTTGCGCAGATAGACCAGAGCGCACGCGTCGCATTGCCCGATGCGCCAGGGGTCTGGCGCAAGCTCCGGCAGATCCGAGATGCTCTCGGATCCGCAGGCAGGGCAGGGGCGATACGTGCTCATGATGCTCATGTCGGCTGTTGCGTGCAGGGCCTTACCCCTTGACCGCTTTCACGATCTTTTCGGCACCGTCGCGCAGGTTGTCAGCGGCAATCACGTCAAGGCCCGAGGTGTTGATGATCTCTTTGCCTTTTTCGACATTGGTGCCCTCAAGGCGGACAACCAGCGGCACTTTCAGCCCCACTTCCTTGACCGCGGCGACAACGCCCTCGGCGATCACATCGCAGCGCATGATGCCGCCGAAGATATTTACCAGAATGCCTTTGACGTTCGGGTCCGAGGTGATGATCTTGAACGCCTCGGTCACTTTTTCCTTGGTCGCACCGCCGCCCACATCCAGGAAGTTGGCAGGCTCGGCGCCGTACAGCTTGATGATGTCCATTGTCGCCATGGCCAGGCCCGCGCCGTTCACCATGCAGCCGATCTCACCATCCAGCGCGATATAGTTCAGGTCGTATTTCGACGCCTCAAGTTCCTTGGGGTCTTCCTCGGTCGTGTCGCGCAGCTCGGCGATATCGGCGTGGCGGTAAAGCGCGTTGCCGTCGAAGCTGACCTTGGCGTCCAGCACTTTCAGATCGCCGCTGTCGGTGACAATCAGCGGGTTGATCTCAAGCATCTCCATGTCTTTTTCGACAAAGGCTTGGTAAAGCGTGCCCATCAGTGACACGCATTGTTTGACCTGCTTGCCTTCCAGCCCCAGCGAGAACGCGATGCGGCGGCCGTGGAACGGCTGGTAACCCGAGGCCGGGTCAACGCTGAAGGACAGGATCTTTTCCGGGGTCGCGGCGGCAACCTCTTCGATGTCCATGCCGCCTTCGGTCGAGCAGACAAAGCTGATGCGGCTGGTCTGGCGGTCGACCAGAAGGGCCAGATACATCTCGGTCTCGATGCCCGAGCCGTCTTCGATATAGATGCGGTTCACCTGCTTGCCCGCCGGGCCGGTCTGATGGGTCACCAGCGTGCGGCCCAGCATCTTCTTGGCTTCCTCGGCGGCTTCTTCCACCGATTTGGTCAGGCGCACGCCGCCTTTTTCACCCGCGTCGGCTTCCTTGAACTTACCCTTGCCGCGACCGCCCGCGTGGATCTGAGCCTTGACCACCCACATCGGGCCATCCAACGCCCCGGCTGCGGTTTTTGCTTCTTCGGCTTTCAGCACAACGCGCCCGTCGGAAACCGGCGCGCCATAGCTGCGCAGGAGGGCTTTGGCCTGATATTCGTGGATGTTCATTGGAAACTGTCCCGTTTTGCTTTGATTGCAATGAGCTATAAGGTGAGCTTGAGTGCCCCGTTAAACGATAATTTGACGCAGGGCAGGGTTTTGCAGGCAAAAACCGACATTTGTGATCACAGGGTAAAAAAGTGTGATCACAAATCGCAATCCGGTATCGCAAAATCACTCTGGATCAGAGAATCACGGGCCTTGCCGGTCGGTCCGGCTAACACCGCGCAAGGCTGCGGCGCCTCGGTTTTCCGAAAGACGGCAGGGCGGAGCCTGACCAAGGAACCGCAACCCGGAGCGCCTGCGCCAGAAGGCAATCACGGATAAAGGCCGCGCGTCCGAAACTCGAAAGAAAAACGCCGCCCGCGATCCTGGACCGGGGCGGCGTTTCGCGTTTCTGTCTTAACCGGTTTATGCCAGCGAACTGTCGATGCCCTTACATGCCTCGACAAGGCCTTTCACGGCGTTGACTGAACTGTCAAACATGACCTGTTCGTCCTTGGTCAGCTTGATGTCGACAACCTTCTCGATGCCGCCCGCGCCGATGATGGTGGGCACACCCACATACATGCCTTTCAGGCCCATTTCGCCGTCGCAATAGGCGGCACAGGGCAGCAGGCGCTTCTGGTCTTTCAGATAGGCTTCCGCCATCTCGATTGCCGAGGTGGCCGGTGCATAGAAGGCCGAGCCGGTCTTCAGCAGGCCAACGATTTCTGCGCCGCCGTCACGGGTGCGCTGCACGATGCCGTCCAGTTTTTCCTGTGTGGTCCAGCCCATATCGACCAGGTCGGGCAGCGGGATGCCCGCAACGGTGGAATAACGCACCAGCGGCACCATCGTGTCGCCGTGGCCGCCCAGAACGAAGGCGGTGACGTCGCGCATCGACACGTTGAACTCGAGGCTCAGGAAGTGGCGGAAGCGTGCGCTGTCCAGAACGCCTGCCATGCCGCAAACCATGTTGTGGGGCAGGCCGGAGAATTCGCGCAACGCCCAGACCATCGCGTCCAGCGGGTTGGTGATGCAGATGACAAAGGCGTTCGGCGCGTGATCGCGGATGCCTTCGCCCACGGATTTCATGACCTTCAGGTTGATGCCCAGCAGGTCATCACGACTCATCCCCGGTTTGCGAGGCACACCGGCGGTGACGATGCACACGTCTGCGCCTGCGATATCTTCGTAAGACTGGGTGCCGGACATTGCCGCGTCAAACCCTTCCGAGGGGCCCGATTCCGCGATGTCGAGGGCTTTGCCTTCCGGCGTGCCTTCGGCGATGTCGAACAGGACCACGTCGCCCAGTTCTTTGATTGCTGCAAGATGGGCAAGCGTGCCACCGATTTGACCTGCGCCGATCAGCGCGATCTTGGGTCTGGCCATTGGATGTCTCTCCGGTCCGATGAAATTTCGCCGCTGGGTTAGTGCGTTATAGCTGTTCTTGCAAGGGAGAGCATCTGCGGCATGTCGCGCGCCGGGGCCTGTTCGGGGGCTTTTGAACCAGTTAAGGCTTTGACCAGCAAGGCCGTTGGAGACCCCCGCATGCTGGAACTGAACTTTGAGTTTTTCGCAATCGCGGGGCCTGCGGTTCTGTTTGCCGGGATTTCGAAGGGCGGCTTCGGGTCAGGCGCTGCCTTTGCGGCGGCGGCGATTCTGGCTCTGGTGGTCGAACCGGGCCTGGCGCTGGGCGTGATGCTGCCCTTGTTGATGCTGATCGACGTGGCGACGCTCCGCCCCTATTGGCGGAAATGGAGTTTTCCGGACGCCAAAGTGCTGATCCTGGGCGGCGTGCCGGGGGTGGCCTTGGGGGCCGCGCTTTATTCCGTGGCCGATGCCGATCTGTTCCGGTTGCTGATCGGGGGCATTTCCATCGCTTTCGTCGGCTGGCAGATTGCGCAGGCGCGCGGCCTGATCCGGCCCGCGAAAAAACGCTTGCCGATCTGGGCGGGCTGGGTCGCGGGCGCTGTGGCCGGATTCACCAGTTTTGTCAGCCATGCGGGTGGCCCGCCGGCGGCGGTTTACATGCTGTCCCAACGTCTGAGCAAAACGCAGTTTCAGGCCACGACCGTCCTGCTGTTTTGGGTCATCAACATCGTGAAGTTCTTGCCCTACGCCTTTCTGGGGCTGTTCACGCTGGAAACCCTCAAGGCCAATGTGGTGCTTGCGCCCTTCGCGCTTCTGGGCGCGTGGCTGGGTGTAAAGGCGCATCATCTGGTGCCCGAATGGCTGTTTTTCAGGATCACCTACGTTCTGCTTGTGGTCACCGGGTCGAAACTGATCTGGGACGCTTTGACCTGAGCGGGCAAAGATTTTTCAAAAATCTTGGCCCGTCATTCGCGTCATGCATCGTCGTCCGTGTTGGGCAGCGCTTCGGCCAGGGTCTCGTATGCCTGGCCCGAGGCCACAAGGCAGGTAATGCCCGATGGCAGGGTGACGGTAATCGTCCAGGTCCCTGTCTCGGCCGAGGCGAAGGTCTCGACGATCTGGCCTTCCCCGCCCAGCCCGATGCTTTGGCGGCTTTCGCCATAGGTGTCGGCCAGCCGTTCGATCACCATTGCGCGCGGGGCGCAATTGGCGCTTTGGGCCGATACCTCTGTCGCGGCCAGAGCCAGCAGGCCAAATCCGAGGGTGAGTTTGAAAACCGTCTCGTTCATCTTGTGCCCTTTCCCAATGTCCGGGCGATACCGCCCGGTGGCGAGTGCACCGGAATTCCGGCGCGTCATATGGGGAAAGACTGTCGGATAACCTCTGAAAACAGGGTTAACGCAGCGGACGTTGCGGCGGCTCTGCTGCAGTGCGGCACATTTCGCTTGAACATTTCGGTCAAAAACTGCACCCATTCGCGCAATTTTATGTCTCAAGCCCGGAGAGTCGCATGGACCATCGCGCCCGCCCCTATCGTTCCGTCCTTTACATACCCGGCTCGAAACCGCGCGCATTGGACAAGGCGCGGGGCCTGCCCGTGGACGCGATCATCTTTGATCTGGAAGACGCGGTGTCGCTGGAAGAAAAGGTCAACGCGCGCGCCACGTTGAAAGAGGCTTTGGCCCAGGGCGGCTATGGCAACCGGGTCAAGATCGTGCGGATCAACGGGCTGGATACGGAGTGGGGCGCGGATGACGCGGCGGCTGTGACACAGATGGATGCGGATGCCGTTCTGCTGCCCAAGGTCGACAGCCCCGCCGATCTGGATGCGCTGGCGGCGATCACCGGCGATCTGCCGATTTGGGCGATGATGGAAACGCCGCGCGGTATGTTGAACGCGGACGCCATTGCCGCGCATCCCAAACTGCAGGGCATGGTGATGGGCACCAACGATCTGGCCAAGGAATTGCAGACGCGGTTCCGCGCGGATCGGGTGCCTTTGCTGACCTCGCTGGGGCTCTGTCTGCTGGCGGCCAAGGCCAATGGTGTCGTAATTGTCGATGGCGTCTACAACGCGTTCAAGGATGATGAGGGGCTGAAGGTCGAATGCGATCAGGGCCGCGACATGGGCTTTGATGGCAAAACGCTGATCCACCCGGCGCAGGTCGAGGTGACGAACACGGCATTTGCCCCGTCCGAGGCCGAAGTGGATCTGGCCCGCCGCCAGATCGCCGCGTTCGAAGAGGCCGAGGCCGCAGGGCAGGGCGTCGCCGTTGTGGACGGCAAGATCGTGGAAAACCTTCACGTTGCGACCGCACGCGAAATTCTGGCAAAAGCCGATGCAATCGAAACCATGGCTGCGGGGTAAACGCACATGAGCTGGCTTCTTCTGATCCTTGGCATCGCGGTCTGGTGGGGCGCGCATCTGTTCAAACGCATGGCCCCGGCAAAGCGCGCCTCAATGGGCGATCCGGGTAAGGGCATTGTGGCCGTCTTGCTGGTTGTCTCCATCGTGCTGATGGTGATCGGCTATCGCGGGGTTGAGTTCATCAACGTCTGGTATCCGCCGAGCTTCATGGTGCATATCAACAACCTGCTGATGCTGATTGCGCTCTATCTGTTCAGCCCGGCGGCCAAGCGCGGCAAGCTGATCTATGGCATGCGCCACCCGATGCTGATTGGCTTCAAGACATGGGCGATTGCGCACCTGTTGGTGAATGGCGATCTGGCCTCGATCATCCTGTTCGGCGCGTTGCTGGCCTGGGCCGTGGTTGAGGTGATTGTCATCAACCGCTCCGAACCCGGCTGGGTCAAACCGACGGAACCCGGCACGATTGCCAAGGATGCGATGTTCCTTGTGGGGTCTGTCGTGCTGCTGGCCGTGATCGGCTATATCCACAGCTGGCTGGGTGTGTGGCCCTTCCCGTCATGACAACGCTTTACCGTCTGCTGACCGAGGAAGACACGTCCGCCTTTTGCCACAAGGTGTCAGACGCGCTCGCCAAGGGGTGGGAGCTTTATGGCGATCCGACTTATGCGTTTGATCAGGCCTCGGGCGTGATGCGCTGCGGGCAGGCGGTGATCAAGCGCGTCGACGCCCCCTATACCCCCGATATGAAGCTTGGAGAGCAGTAAATGGCCAAAACCAATCCCGGCCGGTTTTTCGAAGATTACGCCGTTGGCCAGGTGATCGACCACGCGGTTCCGCGCACCGTGTCGGGTGGGGAACGGGCCTTGTACCACGCGCTGTATCCCGCGCGGCATGCGTTGTATTCGTCCGATGCGTTCGCGCAGGCTTGCGGGTTGCCGGGCAGTCCGATTGACGATCTGGCGGCGTTCCACGTGATCTTTGGCAAGACGGTGCCGGATGTGTCGCTGAACGCATTGGCCAATCTGGGATATGCCGAGGGGCGCTGGCTGAAACCTGTCTATCCCGGCGATACGCTGCGGTCGTCGTCGGAGGTGATCGGGCTCAAGCAGAACTCAAACGGCAAGACGGGCGTGGTTTACGTCCGCACGCGAGGGATGAACCAGCGCGATGAGATCGTGATGGAATATTGCCGCTGGGTGATGGTGCGCAAACGCGACGTGGACGCGCCTGCGCCTGAGACTTTGGTGCCAACGCTGAAAGCGCCTTTGCTGGTGGAGGATCTGGTTGTTCCCGAGGGGCTCGATTTCTCGAATTACGATTTCACACTGGCCGGAGAGTCGCATCGCTGGAGCGATTATGAGGTGGGCGAGCAGATCGACCATGTCGATGGTGTGACCATCGAAGAGGCCGAACACATGATGGCCACCCGCCTGTGGCAGAACACGGCCAAGGTGCATTTCGATGCGACCTTCCGGTCTGATGGGCAGCGGCTGATTTATGGCGGGCATGTGATCTCTATGGCGCGCGCGCTGTCATTCAACGGGCTCGCGAATGCGCAGATGATCGTGGGGCTGAATGGCGGGGCGCATGCGAACCCGTGTTTCTCGGGCGATACGGTCAAGGCGTGGTCCGAGGTGTTGGACAAGGCCGAGACATCGGCCCCCGGTGTCGGCGCGCTGCGTCTGCGGCTGGTGGCCACGAAAGGTGGCGAACCCTTTGCGCTGAAAGGCGAGGATGGGAAGTACGACCCGAATGTGCTTCTGGACCTGGATTACTGGGCGCTGTGCCCGGTTTAAGCCGGGGTTTTGGGTATTTTGAGCCAGAAAGAAGCAGGGTGTCTGTGCACTTCTTTTTGAGGTGCAAATTGCGTCCGCGTTGATAGGGTTTGGATATGCGCGTGCTGTCTGCCCTTGCCGGTTTCCTGCTGTCTGTCGTTCCCGTGGCGGCCTGCGATCTGGCGTTGGTTCTGGCGGTAGATGTCTCAGGCTCGGTCGATGCGCAGGAGTATCGCATTCAGATGGATGGGTTGGCCGAGGCGCTGCGCGATCCGGTGGTGTCGGAAGCGCTTGTGCGGGCCGAGGCGAAGCTGATGCTGGTCCAATGGACCGGGGCAACGCGGCAGCGGGTGACCATTCCCTGGACGCAGATGACCAGCTTTATCGCGGTGGAAAGCTTTGCGGCTGCGGTGGCCAGCGATCAGCGGGTGTGGCGTAACTATTCGACGGCTGTGGGGGAGGCGTTGAGTTTCTCGCTGAGCCAATTTGCCGATGTGCCGGATTGTACGCGACATTTGATTGACGTGTCGGGCGATGGTCCGTCGAATGAAGGGATTTCGCCGGAGGGGCAGCGCAGCGCCTTGCGCGCGGCGAAGGTGACCGTGAACGCGATCGCGATCGAAGAAAGCGAGCCTGATCTGACCGCCTATTTCTTCGAGAATGTCATCACCGGCGAAGGTGCCTTTGTCGAAACTGCCGCCGATTTCGAGGATTACCCGGAAAAAATCCGACGTAAGCTGCTGCGGGAGATCACGAAACAAACCGCTGACGCGCCTTCGTGCGACTCGCCCCTGGTGGTGGTACAACCAGTTTCGGAGCGTTTGCGTTAACGTGTGATCACACAGAGACAAACTGTGATCACAATGCGGATTTTTCTGCACTGCCGCGCCAAAAAACCGCGCCTTGCGGCCACCTGTCCGCGTGACAGTTGCGCCAGATGCGTTAGTAAAGATGCCAAGGGAACCGAAAGGACATGACCGATGGCTGATGTGAACCGGGGTAATCGCCCGCTTTCGCCGCATCTGAGTATTTACCGCCCGCAGCTGACCTCGATGACGTCGATCCTGACACGGATCACGGGGAACGCGATTTTGGTCGCCGCTTTACTGATCGTTTGGTGGTTTCTGGCGGCCGCAACCTCGCCCGAGTATTATGCCGTAGCAAACGGAGTGCTGACCAGCTGGTTCGGGGATCTTGTTCTGACGCTGTCGCTCTGGGGGCTGTGGTATCACACTCTGGCGGGCATCCGTCACCTGATCTGGGACAATGCCCTGGCGTTGGACATTCCCACGGCGGAAAAGCTGGGCTGGGCCTGCATCGGCGGGTCGGTTCTGCTCACCGTTCTGACCATCGCCGTCATCTGAGGAGGCTGACATGCGTTATCTGACAGACCGCAAACGCGCCACCGGCATGGGGTCGGCGAAAACCGGGACCGAACACTTCTGGGCGATGAAAGTCAGCTCGGTCGGGCTTTTGGTTCTGATCCCGCTGTTCCTGCTGACCTTCGGCCCGATCCTGGGCAGCGATTACGAGACGATGGCGGCCTATTACGCCAAGCCGTTCCCGGCGATTGTGGCCGCGCTGACGATCGTCGTGGCCTTCATGCACTTCAAAGACGGTGTCCAAGTGCTGATCGAAGACTATGTCCACGGTCTGGCACAGAAAATTCTGATTATCGCGATGATCTGCCTGAGTTACGCCGCAGCGGCGACGGGCGTGTTTGCCATCGCGAAACTGGCGCTTTGATCGGCGTCTGAGAGGAGACAAGATATGGCTGCATATGATTACGAGACGCATGAATATGACGTCGTGGTCGTGGGGGCAGGCGGCGCGGGTTTGCGCGCCACCCTTGGCATGGCCGAACAGGGGCTGAGAACGGCCTGTATTTCCAAGGTGTTCCCGACACGCTCGCACACGGTGGCGGCTCAGGGTGGCATCGCGGCGAGTTTGGGCAACATGGGTCCGGACAGCTGGCAGTGGCATATGTATGACACGGTCAAGGGCTCGGACTGGCTGGGTGACACCGACGCGATGGAGTACCTGGCGCGCGAAGCGCCCAAGGCGGTCTATGAGCTGGAACATTACGGCGTGCCGTTTTCGCGCACGGAAGAGGGCAAGATCTATCAACGCCCCTTTGGTGGCCACACCACCGAATTCGGCGAAGGCCCCCCGGTGCAGCGGACCTGTGCGGCGGCTGACCGGACCGGACACGCGATCCTGCACACGCTTTATGGCCAATCGCTGAAGAACAATGCGGAATTCTACATCGAATATTTCGCCATTGATCTGTTGATGAGCGAAGACGGTCAGTGCCAGGGTGTGCTGTGCTGGAAGCTGGATGACGGCACGATGCATGTCTTTGCTGCGAAGATGGTCGTGCTGGCCACGGGCGGTTACGGCCGGGCCTATTTCAGCGCGACCTCGGCCCATACCTGCACCGGTGACGGTGGCGGGATGACCGCACGGGCCGGTCTGCCCCTGCAGGATATGGAATTCGTGCAGTTCCACCCCACCGGCATCTATGGATCGGGCTGCCTGATCACCGAAGGCGCCCGGGGCGAGGGTGGGTACCTTACCAACTCCGAGGGCGAGCGGTTCATGGAACGCTATGCGCCGACCTACAAGGATCTGGCATCGCGCGACGTGGTCTCCCGCTGCATGACGCTTGAGATCCGCGAAGGGCGCGGTGTGGGCGCGGATGGCGATCACATCCACCTGCACCTCAACCACCTGCCGCCGGAAACCCTGGCCGAACGTCTGCCGGGCATTTCGGAAAGCGCGCGTATCTTTGCCGGTGTGGATGTCACCAAGGAACCGATCCCGGTTCTGCCCACGGTGCATTACAACATGGGCGGTATCCCGACGAATTACTGGGGCGAGGTGCTGGCCCCCACTAAGGACAATTCCGAAGCGGTTGCGCCCGGGCTGATGGCCGTGGGTGAGGCGGGGTGCGCCTCGGTACACGGGGCGAACCGGTTGGGGTCGAACTCCCTGATCGACCTCGTGGTCTTTGGCCGCGCCGCTGCGATCCGCGCGGCGGAAGTGGTCGATCCCAAAACGGCTGTTCCGACGCCCAGCAAACGGTCGATCGAGGCCGCCTTCAGCCGCTTTGACGGTCTGCGCCATGCCAATGGCCACACGCCTACCGCGGCGCTGCGCCTTGAGATGCAGAAGACGATGCAAGCCGACGCTGCCGTCTTCCGCACCGACAAGACGCTGGCCGAAGGTCAGAAGAAGATGGAAGACGTGGCTAGCAAACTGTCTGACCTGAAGGTCACCGATACCTCTCTGGTGTGGAACTCCGACCTGATGGAAACGCTGGAACTGACCAACCTCATGCCCAATGCGGTCGCCACGATCACGGCCGCTGCGGCGCGCAAGGAAAGCCGGGGTGCCCACGCTCACGAGGATTACCCTGACCGCGATGACGAGAACTGGCGCAAGCACAGCCTTGTCTGGTTCAAGGGGAACAAAGCCTCGCTGGGCTATCGCGGTGTGATCACGCAGCCGCTGACCAGCCATAATGACGGTGGGATCGACCTGAAGAAAATCGCACCAAAGGCGAGGGTGTACTAATGCGCAGCCTCTTGATCAAAACCGCGTTTGTTCTTGCCGCGTTGTGCCCTGCTGCGGTCGCTTCCGCCAATACGGTCGACGCGTTCGTACAGGAATGCGTCGCCCGGACCGGCGCGCAAGGGGCCTTCGCGGTATCGACCGCTGGGCAGGTGCCCCAGGTTGCCGCAGGGGCCGGGGCCACGCAGAAAGACGCGGCGGCGGTCAATGATTGCCTGCTGGATCGGTATCAGGTGCAGTTCGCTGTGGGCAGTGCCGCTCAGCCAACGGCGCAAAGCGGCAACTGCGAAGCGCTGCGCCGAGGCCGCATTCCGTCGTCTGCGCCGCTGGGCGGGTTGTCCGCGCAAGCGCGGGCCAACCGCGCATATCAGGAGTGCCTTGCCGCAGGTCCCTCACCAGAAGCAGGTCCTGGCATCGTGGCTTTGGACGAATGCGGACGCGGATCCAACGTCTTTCAGGGGGGCAGCGCCTATTGCCGCGACTAGTGATCTCGTTGATGGGGTGTGTCTGTCTGATGGCCTGCACGCAAACGCAGCAACTGGCCGATGACGTGGCGCGGCGCAGCGCCAAGGCAGCGGTCAGCGAAGCCTTGGTGACACGGTTTCCAACCGTGCCGGAGGCCGCTGTGACCCCGTTCACCGATTGCATCATCGACAATTCCACCGCCCGCGAAATCGGCGAATTCGCCAAGGACGCGGTGATCGGCACGTCGGAAACAACCGTCTCCCTGATCCGGGGCGTTCTGGCCCGGTCCGAGACGCAAACATGTGTGGCCCGCCAGGGCTTTGCCGCCCTGACAGCGGCCTGAGAGGAGAACAGCAAATGGTTCAACTGACCCTCCCCAAGAATTCGCGCATCAAAACGGGCAAGACATGGCCCAAACCTGAAGGCGCGACCAATCTGCGGAAATTCCAGATCTATCGCTGGAACCCGGATGATGGCGAAAACCCCCGGGTGGATACCTATTTCGTGGACATGGACACCTGCGGCCCGATGGTTCTGGACGCGCTGATCAAGATCAAGAACGAGATCGACCCGACCCTGACCTTCCGCCGGTCCTGCCGTGAAGGCATCTGCGGGTCCTGCGCGATGAATATCGATGGGATCAACACGCTGGCCTGCATCTATGGCATGGACGAAATCAAGGGCGACGTGAAGATTTACCCGCTGCCGCACATGCCGGTGGTGAAAGACCTGATCCCGGATCTGACGCATTTCTATGCACAGCACGCCTCGATCATGCCGTGGCTTGAGACCAAGACAAACCGCCCCGCGAAAGAATGGCGCCAGTCCATCGAAGACCGCAAGAAACTAGACGGTCTTTATGAATGCGTGATGTGCGCGTCCTGTTCGACCGCCTGCCCGTCCTATTGGTGGAACGGGGACCGGTACCTTGGGCCCGCAGCCCTGCTGCACGCCTATCGCTGGATCATCGACTCGCGTGATGAAGCCACGGGCGAGCGGCTGGACGATCTGGAAGATCCCTTCAAGCTGTATCGCTGCCACACGATCATGAACTGCGCCAAGACCTGCCCCAAAGGTCTGAACCCGGCGAAAGCCATTGCAGAGATCAAGAAGATGATGGTGGAACGCACCGTCTGATCCCGTCTGAGACGGCTGGTATTACGGGGCGCGGTCTTTAAACTGCGCCCCATGCATATTGTGCTGGGCTTTCTTGTCGCTTTCGTCATTGTTGTGCTGCTGACCCGGTCGCGCGCAGCGACGCGCGCCTGTCGCTGGCGCGAGGAGCGGTCGGGCAATCGCGGTGCCTTGCGCAAGTATCGCTGCATGGCCTGCGGTGCCGAGGCATTCACCTCTACCGATGGCCCGCCAGACACATGCCGCGATCCGAACAAACGTGGTTAACGAAAGCCTGTTATGACCCAAGCGCCCCCAGACGCCGACGCCCGCCGCGCCATCAAGCCGGTGATCTGCTATCCGAATGACACGCTGCCTGCGCCGGATCTGGCGCTTTACGCGCGGGCGCGGGCAACGGCGACAAAAGTGGACGAGGTTCTGGTGCCGCCCCGCGATGCCCGAACCTTTGTCGCGAAGGCCGGGCAGTTCTTCCGCATCTCCTCGGTCGAAGGGCCACAGGTGGGCGACCTGAACCTGCACAACCTGCATGACCTGTCCGAGCGGTTTTATTCGGGCAAATCCCGCGCCTTGCATGGCACGCATCTGACCACCGGCGAACGCATGTGGTCATCTTTCCCGCATCTGCGGCCCATGGCCACGATCACCGAAGACACGCTTGGCTGGTACGGGATTGATGCGTTCGGCGGATCGGTCCACGATGTGGTCGGCACACGCTGCGATCCCTATACCAATAATCTGCTGTCCGGCGGGCAATACCACCATTGCTGCCATTCGAACCTGACGCGCGCTTTGGCCGATTACATGGGCGTGCCCCGGACCGAGGCCGAACCGCTGGTGCATGACGTGCTGAACGTCTTCATGTGCACCGGCTTCACCCGCGACACAGGGCAGTATTTCATGAAAGCCAGTCCCGTCCGCCCCGGCGACTACATCGAGTTCTTTGCCGAGATCGATCTTCTGGGCAATCTCAGTGCCTGTCCCGGTGGCGATTGTTCGTCCGAGCATTCGTCGGATACCGCCGCCTGCCACCCATTGCTGGTGGAGGTATTTGCGCCGAAAGAGGGCAGTCTTTCAGGATGGCAGTCACCCAAGCCAAACGCATACGATCGCTCTCACGGTTGAGAAGGACCAAGGCTTTTCGAAAAGCCTTGGTCAAAGATTTTCGAAAATCTTTGCCCGCTCAGGTGAATGCCGCCTGCAAAGCGATTTCCACCATATCGCCAAAGCTTTTCTCACGGTCTTCGGAAGGTAACGCCTCTCCGGTATCCAGATGGTCAGATACCGTCAAAACAGCCAAAGCGCGCCGCCCATAGCGGGCAGCAAGCGTATATAACTCCGCCGCTTCCATTTCGACGCCCAGAATACCGTGCCGCACCATTTCCTTATTCAGATCAGGCCGCTCGTCATAAAACACATCCGACGAATAGATCCCGCCGACATGAGGCGAAATCGATTTCGCCTCGCAAGCTGCAACCGCATTGCGCAACAATTCCCAATCGGCGACGGGCGCATAATTCAATTCGCGGAAAATACCCGAAGACGGCGTGCTGAGCGTGCTCGACGTCATCGCCAGAATGATGTCGCGTAGCTTTACCTGCGGCTGCATCCCTCCGCAGGACCCGATCCGGATCAGCGTCTGTGCGTCGTAATCGCGGATCAGCTCATTGACGTAAATCGACAGCGACGGCATCCCCATGCCTGAGCCTTGGATCGTGACGGTATGGCCGTTCCATGTACCGGTAAACCCCAGCATGCCGCGGGTTTCATTGACCAGTTGCGCGTCATCCAGGAAGGTCTCAGCCGCCCAGCGTGCGCGATAGGGATCGCCCGGCATCAAAACCGTTGGGGCGATTTGCCCTTTCTCCGCGCCGATATGAATGGTCATGCGACCCTCCCCTTTTGTGTGTCCCGAACCTTATCCGAAATCCGGGGAGGGGGCGCAATCAGATCTCCATCGAGGACGGATCGGTGCCTGCGTCAATCGCCGCTTTGAACCATTGCGGCTGACGGCCTTTGCCGGTCCAGGTCTGCTTGGCATCACTCGGATTGCGGTATTTCGCAACGCCGCTTTTCTTGGCCGCTTTGCGCTTGGTGTATTTCCGTTTGGGTTTTTCTGCAGTAGACGCTCCACCCGCGATCTCACCCAGTGAAAACCCGAATTCCGCCGCCGCTTTTTCAGCGGCTTTCTTTGCCGCACGCAAATCGCGTGCCTCGGCCTTTTCCAGCGCCTTTTCGACATCGGCTTTCAGCTTTTCCAGCTCTTTGCGTGTCATGCCGATCAGATCAATGGCCATTCTTCTGTCTCCCGTTCAAGTGCTTAAAAGCACAACGGGAAATACATGAGCAGGCCGGGGAAAACAGCCCCCCGGTCTGATCTATTTTGTGTCAAATGAAATTGAGCCGGATTTACTCCGCTGCAATTGGTTTGGGATCGGCCAGCGAAACAATATCCATCATGATGGTATTCAGCTCGAAATCCTTGGGCGTATAAACCTTGGCCACACCCATATTCAAAAGCCGTTGCGCATCATCATCCGGAATAATCCCGCCGACAATCAGGGGCACATCGCCCAGACCTGCGGCTTTCATTTTCTGCACCAATTCCTCAACTAAAGGCATGTGGCTGCCCGACAGAATGGACAGACCAACCACATGGGCCTGATCTTCAATCGCGGCAGCCACGATTTCATCAGGTGTCAGGCGAATGCCTTCATAGGAAATATCCATCCCGCAATCGCGCGCGCGGAAAGCAATCTGTTCCGCGCCATTCGAATGCCCGTCCAGCCCCGGCTTGCCCACCAGGAATTTCAGGCGGCGGCCCAGTTTGTCGCTGACCGCATTCACCGCGTCGCGGATATCGTCAAGCCCCTCGGTCTTGTTCGACACCGAGGCCGAAACGCCCGTCGGCCCGCGATAGGTGCCGTGAACCTTGCGCATTTCCTCGGCCCATTCGCCGGTAGTGACACCTGCGCGCGCGGCGGCGATGGAGGCGGGCATGATGTTTTCGCCCTTCTGCGAGGCTTCACGCAAGGCCGCCAAAGCCGCAGCAACGGCGTCATTATCCCGTTCAGCGCGCCATTCGTTCAGGCGCGCGATCTGTTCCTGTTCCACCGCCGGGTCGACAACCATGATCCCGCCATCTTCGGTCTGCAGGGGCGATGGTTCGGTCGTGGTGTATTTGTTCACGCCGACAACAATGGTTTCCCCGGCCTCGATGCGATTCAAGCGATCCGCATTTGAATCTACCAAACGCGATTTCATATATTCGATCGATTGTACCGCGCCGCCCATGCCATCCAGATTAGCCAATTCCGCGCGTGCGCCTTCTTTCAATTCTTCAACCTTGGCATCCACCGCCGGGTTGCCATCGAACAAATCGCCGTATTCCAGCAAATCCGTTTCATAGGCCAGGATCTGCTGCATCCGCATCGACCATTGCTGATCCCACGGGCGCGGCAGGCCCAAAGCTTCATTCCACGCCGGCAATTGGACTGCACGGGCACGCGCCTTTTTCGACAGAGTCACCGCCAGCATTTCGATCAGAATACGATACACGTTATTCTCGGGCTGTTGCTCCGTCAGACCAAGGGAGTTCACCTGCACCCCATAGCGAAACCGCCGCATTTTCGGATCGGTGACGCCATAGCGTGTTTCGCAAATCTCATCCCACAGATCGACAAAAGCGCGCATCTTGCACATCTCGGTGACAAAGCGGATGCCTGCATTTACGAAAAACGAAATCCGGCCCACCAGCGTCGGGAAATCTTCGGCAGGCACGCGCGGGCGCAATTCATCCAGAACCGCCTGAGCGGTCGCCAATGCAAAGGCCAATTCTTGTTCCGGCGTCGCGCCTGCCTCTTGCAGGTGATAGGAACACACATTCATCGGGTTCCATTTCGGGATGTTGGTATAGCAATACTCCGCCACATCCGCGATCATCTTCAGGCTGGGTTTCGGTGGGCAGATATAGGTGCCGCGCGACAGGTACTCCTTGATCAGGTCGTTCTGCACCGTGCCCTGCAGCTTTGAGACATCCGCGCCCTGCTCCTCGGCCACGGCGATATACAGCGACAACAACCAAGGCGCCGTCGCGTTGATCGTCATCGAGGTGTTCATCTGCTCAAGCGGGATCTGGTCAAACAGCGTCCGCATATCGCCCAGGTGACAGACAGGCACGCCCACTTTGCCCACTTCACCGCGGCTTAGGACATGGTCGCTGTCATAGCCCGTCTGCGTGGGCAGATCGAAGGCGACCGAAAGACCGGTCTGACCCTTGGCCAGGTTCCCGCGATAGAGCGCATTTGACGCCTTCGCGGTCGAATGTCCCGCATAGGTCCGGATAAGCCAGGGGCGATCTTTCTGCGTCTGCGACATGGGCGTCCTCGTGAATCAGCTTGGGCAATTTTATTGCGTCAGGAGCGTGATACTTGAAAGATTATGGCAAAGTCAATTCGCCGCGATGCGGCAATTTCGGGCAGTGACGCGCGGTCTTTACCCCGCCAAACATTGCTGTAAGGGTTTCATCATGACGACGACCGTGGAATTGCCGCTTTGGCTGTTTGTGCTGATCCTGCTTTTCGCAGTGGTCACCTTTGCCTCGCATTTCCTGTTCCCGTCCGTCCGCTGGTTTTTCCGTCGCCGTCTGGAAAAGGCCGTTGCCCGGCTGAACCAGCGGTTGGAACGGCCCATCCAGCCGTTCAAGCTGGCCCGGCGCTATGACATGATCCAGCGCCTGATCTATGATCCGCAGGTCAGCCAGGCCATCGCACAACATGCCGCCGAACAAGGCATTCCCGAAAACGTGGCTTTTGAGCAGGCGCGCAGATACGCGCGCGAAATCGTGCCGTCCTTTTCCGCCTCTGCCTATTTCGGCTTTGCCATCCGGGCCGCGCGGCTTTTGTCGAATGCGTTTTACCGCGTGCGGCTGGGCCATCAGGATGAAGAAGCACTGAAGAACATCGACCCCGACGCGACGGTGGTGTTCGTCATGAACCATCGCAGCAATATGGATTATGTGCTGGTCACCTATCTGGCGGCAGAACGGTCGGCGCTGTCCTATGCGGTCGGTGAATGGGCGCGGGTCTGGCCGCTGTCGGGGCTGATCCGGGCGATGGGGGCCTATTTCATCCGCCGCAAATCGCGCAACGATCTCTATCGTACCGTGCTTGCCCGCTATGTTTATCTGGCCACCGATGCCGGGGTGACTCAGGCGATGTTTCCCGAAGGCGGGCTCAGCCTGACAGGCAAGCTGATGCCGCCCAAATTGGGGCTTTTAAAGTATATCGCCGATGGTATCGGCCCTGATACCCGCGACGTGGTCTTCGTTCCGGTCGCTCTGAATTACGACCGCGTGCTGGAGGACAACATCCTCATGGCCGCCGTGCATCATCCCCAACGGCGCTTTGATGCGTCGATCGGGATGATTGCGGCAAAGGCGGTGAAACAGATCTGGCTGCGGCTTACCGGGCGCTATCACAAGTTCGGCTATGCGGCTGTCAGCTTTGGTGCGCCTCTGTCGCTGAAGGAATTCGCCAAATCCCGCTCGGGCGATCTGACAGTGCCTTTGGGGCGCGAATTGATGAAGCGCATCGGCGATGTGGTGCCAGTGCTTCCGGTGCCGATGGTGGCGTGGATCTTTCAGGACGGGCTGCCGCGTACCCGGGCTCAGGTGGAACTTGAGATGACCCGCCTGATCGAGTCGATTCCCGATGCTCATATCCACCTGCCTCGCAACAATCGCGACTATGCGGCCGAGGTCGGCCTGCGCCATCTGTGCGAGCGCTCAATCCTGGTCCAGACCGGCGACACATATGCTCTGAACCCCGATCGGGATGAGGCCTGCAGATATTATGCCAATTCCATCCGGCATTTGCTGCAAAGCAATAATCCTAAAGATTCTGCACCCGCGAAAGAAATTTCTGCGCCCGCTGGGTCATAAAATTACAAAAACGTATCATTCAAGGTTGCAATATTGCGCAACGCCCCCTATCCCGGTGCAAGAGAGCCGCGATTCTGCATTGCGGCGCAACTAGGACATCAAGGAGGCACATATGGCCCTGGATCAGGAAGGTCACATCGCGGATTACGATGCGCCAGAAAAGGATCTCTACGACATCGGAGAGATGCCGCCGCTGGGCTTTGTGCCCAAGAAAATGCACGCCTGGGCAATCCGCCGGGAACGCCACGGCGAACCCGATACGGCAATGCAGCTCGAAGTCGTGGACGTGCCCGAAATCGGCGATACCGAGGTTCTGGTCCTCGTGATGGCCGCGGGCGTGAACTATAACGGTGTCTGGGCCGCTCTGGGTCAGCCGATCAGCCCCTTTGACGGCCACAAGCAGCCCTATCACATTGCAGGCTCCGATGCGGCAGGCATCGTCTGGGCCGTTGGCTCCAAAGTCACCCGCTGGAAAGTGGGCGACGAGGTCGTGATCCACTGCAACCAGGACGACGGCGATGACGAGGAATGCAACGGCGGTGATCCGATGTATTCGCCCAGCCAGCGCATCTGGGGCTATGAAACGCCGGATGGATCTTTCGGGCAATTCACCCGTGTGCAGTCGCAGCAGCTGATGCCGCGCCCCAGGCACCTGACCTGGGAAGAAAGCGCCTGCTATACGCTGACGCTGGCCACCGCGTACCGCATGCTGTTCGGCCATGCGCCGCATGATCTGAAACCGGGCCAGAACGTTCTGGTCTGGGGCGCGTCGGGCGGTCTGGGCTCCTATGCAATCCAGCTGATCAACACGGCTGGCGCGAATGCGATTGGCGTGATCTCGGACGAAAGCAAGCGTGACTTCGTCATGGGCCTGGGCGCCAAAGGCGTTCTGAACCGCAAGGATTTCAACTGCTGGGGGCAACTGCCCACGGTGAACACACCCGAATATGCCGAATGGTTCAAGGAAGCCCGCAAATTCGGCAAGGCGATCTGGGACATCACCGGCAAGGGCAACAACGTGGACATGGTGTTCGAACACCCGGGCGAAAGCACCTTCCCGGTCTCGACCTTTATCTGCAAGAAGGGCGGTATGGTCGTGATCTGCGCCGGCACCACCGGCTTCAACTGCACCTTCGACGTGCGGTATATGTGGATGCACCAGAAGCGCCTGCAGGGCAGCCACTTTGCCCATCTGAAACAGGCCAGCGCCGCCAACCAGCTGATGGTCGAACGCCGCCTGGATCCTTGCATGTCCGAGGTGTTCACCTGGGCCGATCTGCCCCAGGCGCATATGAAAATGCTGCGCAACGAACACAAGCCCGGCAACATGTCGGTGCTGGTGCAATCGCCCAAGGTGGGCCTGCGCACCCTGGAAGAAGTGCTCGACGCGTAAATCGGGGTCCAAGATTACCTCGCAAGCGCCTGCGGTTCCGCCATTCGGGACCGCGGGCGTTTTGCTTTCTGAAGCGACCTCAGGCAGATCAAGGGTTTGAAAATCGCAACCCCGCTATTTCTGGGGAGGGGAAAGAAGCGAGTTTCTGTGGATAACTCGTTCATGCTAAAGTTGTGTTAACGATTTGTTAACCACTTACGGGAGAACCTTGCATGGTACATGAGTGGGTGCTCGACGTTCTGGCAGATCTACAATCCTTCGCGGATGCCAATGACCTGACCGCCTTGGCGGCACATCTGGAAGAAGCGGGGCTGATCGCAGGCGCAGAACTCGTCGCCCAAGCCGAGAGGGTTGCGCAGCAAAACTATGGGGACGCACTCGCCATTGGACAGCATCCTCACAGCCTTGGATGCGTCAACCGGACTTGAAGGCCTGCAAGACACCACGGTCGCCCTGCGCGACCATTACGGCATTGACCACGTTGTTTACCACTGGGTCGACAGTGCCGGCGATCAATATGGTTGCGGCACCTATTCCGACGCCTGGCGCGACCGGTATCTTGAACAGAATTATCTGCGCATAGATCCGGTTATTCAGGGCTGTTACCAGCATTTTCACCCCGTGGACTGGAAACGGCTGGACTGGTCCAGCAAAGCTGCGCGCGCCTTCTTCAACGAGGCGCTGGAATACGGCGTGGGCAATCAGGGCTATTCGGTGCCGATCCGGGGCCCCAACGGGCAATTCGCGCTTTACACCAGCAATCACAATTGCAGCGATGACGATTGGGCGCGCTTCATCGACGATCACGGCCGCGACCTGATCCTGATCGGCCATTACCTGAACCGCAAGGCGCTTGAGCTGGAACCGGGCCGTCAGCCCGAACCGGCCCAGCCGCTTTCCCCGCGCGAGGTCGACGCGATGACCATGCTGGCGCTGGGGTACAGCCGGGCTCAGGTCGCCAATTCGCTGTCGATTTCGGAACATACGCTGCGGGTCTATATCGAAAGCGCCCGGTTCAAGCTGGGGGCGCTGAACACGACCCATGCGGTGGCCCGCGCCCTGAGCCGTGGATTGATCGTGGTCTGACCCGGCATTTTCCGACGCGGAAAATGCCCGAGAAACTGACGCAGTTTCTCAGCCCTGTTGTCTAAGCATTGATCCCTGCCACGAGCGCCGGGAATTTGCGTCAAATTCCCACCCATTTTCCGCGTCGGAAAATGCCCGCTTTAACGCTTCATTAAACATGGCGTGCGCCCTCGCCAGCTTTCCTTAACTCGGGCACGCCCAAGCTGGCCCGGTCAAAACAGGGGGCAGACATGCTACGCTATCTCTACGGCCACGACCTTCACCTTCATCCGAAACTCTCCACTTCCATGTTCCGCGACCGGGCCGATCAGTTTTCCGCACGGCTGGGATGGGACGTGCATGTGAACGCCAATGGCGAAGAACGCGACGACTACGACGCGCTTGACCCGCTCTATGTCATCTGGCAGCGCCCTGACGGCGCCCATGGCGGGTCCATGCGGTTCTTGCCCACCACCGGACCGGTCATGGTGAACGAGGTGTTTGGCCACCTCACCGGCGGCGCACCTATCCAAAGCCCGCTGATCTGGGAATGCACCCGGTTTTGCCTTTCGCGCGATGCGGGCCCACGCGTCGCCGCCGCCCTCATGCTGGGGGGCGGAGAGATCATGCGCGGCTTCGGCATCCGCCATTTCGCCGGTGTGTTCGACCGCAGGATGGAGCGGATTTATCGCGCCATTGGCTCCTGGCCCGAGATCCTGGGCAGCGAAGGCGAGGGGCGCGACCGCATCAGCGTCGGCCTCTGGTCCTTCGACGCCGACGCGCAATCCCGCGTCGCCACCCGCGCCGGGATCTCGCCAGACCTCTCCCGCCTCTGGTTCCGCCGCGCCTTTGGCGACAGCCCGGCGGTTTTGCACGCCAGATCCGCCTGAGCCCTCTGGCACATGGCCCGGCGCGGCTCTATGGTCGCGCCCATGTCCGACACCCAGCTCACGTTTTCTGACGATCAGGCGCAGGCCTATGACAGCGTGGCTGAAATGCTGGCCCATGCGGGCATCAATCTGGATGATGCGCTCCTGATGCCCCCGCGCGAGGCGGGCGCGGGCGTCATGGCAGTGATCGGCAAGGCCGGGTCGGGCAAGACGCTTCTGCTGGCCGAGCTTTACAAGGCGCTGGAACAGGCGGGCGTCGATGTTATCTCGGGCGATTACGAGGGGCGCAAACGCAAGGATCGCCGGACATTGGCCATCCTTGCGCCCACCAACAAGGCGGCCTCGGTCCTGCGCCTGCGCGGAGTGCCCGCCACCACGATCCACCGCATCCTGTACACGCCGGTCTATGACCCGGAATATGAACGCATCGCCGAATGGCTGGCAGGTCAGGGCGAGCGCCCCGAGATCGAAGGGCTGACAGAGGTCGCCTTGGATCGCGCCCAGGCGTTTTACGAGGTCAACAAATCCATTCCCGGCGCTTTGGCGGCAGCTGGCCTGCGGGGGTCGGATTTCATCACCGGCTGGAAACGGCGCGAGGAACCGCTGGATATCGGCTTTGTCGACGAAGCCTCCATGCTGGATGAAAAGCAGTTCGAAGACCTGCAGGAGATTTTCCCGACCCTCCTGCTGTTCGGCGACCCGGCCCAGCTTGCGCCCGTCAACCAATCGGGTGCGATGGTGTTTGACGGGCTGAAAGACAACCGCAAGCTCACGCTCAACCGTATTCACCGCCAGGCGCAGGACAACCCGATTCTTGATCTGGCCCATGCGCTGGCCGATCCCCAGCTGGACTTTCACCAGTTCGAACGGCTGGTCGAAGACACCGCCGCGAAAGACGACCGCGTCATCTGGGGCCAACGGGTCGAGGTTGATCTGATGGCCCGCTCCCCCGTTCTGGTCTGGCGCAACGCCACGCGCATCCGCCTGATCAACGCCTTCCGGCAGGTCCACGGCGCGCCCGAAACCGAATTGCTCGAGGGCGAACCGCTCATCTGCGACGGGATTGAACTGCCGCTGAAGCACCGCAAGAAACGTCTGGATCTTGAGGCACGCGGCCTGATCAAGGGCGCGCAGGTGATCTATCTGGGGCCAGGCCGCAAGCCGGGTTTTTCCCGGTTGCATGTGATGGGGGCGGAAGACCCGCAGGTTTCGGCCGCTTCGATCGTGAAGATCGAAAAACCGGACGAGGAAGAACCCTTCATCCCCTTCGCCGCGCGTATGGGGGCGACCTTCCTGCACGGGGCTGCAGTGACGATCCACAAGGCGCAAGGGTCACAATGGGATACGGTGCAGGTCTTTGCGCCGGATATCTATGCCGCCGCGCGCATGGGCCGGACAGAGGCCGGACAACCCCTGTGGAAGCGCCTGGCCTATGTAGCTATCACCCGCGCGCAGGACAGGCTGATCTGGGTGGTGCGCAACCGTCTGTCAAAACCCACCCATGGCCTGCGCGTGGATGATCTGCGTGCCGCCCCTGCGGCTCCGCTGGTTCTTGAGGAGGAACCCCAATGACGTCATCCATCCTGATCACCGGCGCAAGCTCCGGCATTGGCCTCGCCACGGCCGAGCTGTTCTTGCAGGAAGGCTGGACCGTGGGCGTCTTGGCCCGCCGGACAGGCCCTTTGGAACAGCTGGCCGGAACCTATGACAACGCCATCCCTTTGGCGGCCGATGTGACAGATGCCGCCGCGCTTGACGCTGCCGTGGACCTCTTCGCCCGGAAGGCGGGGCGTCTGAACGTTCTGTTCAACAACGCAGGTATCTTTCCGCCCTCAGGTCTGATCGACGAAATCCCGGTCGAAGACTGGCTGCAGGCGGTCAATGTCAATCTGACCGGCATGTTCCTGGCCGCCCGCGCCGCCTTTCGTGTGATGCGCCACCAAAACCCGCAGGGCGGGCGGATCATCAACAACGGCTCCATTTCGGCGCATGCGCCGCGTCCGGGCTCGGTCTGTTATACCGCGACCAAACATGCGGTGACGGGGCTGACCAAAACACTGTCCCTGGATGGGCGGCCCTTTGATATTGCCTGTGGCCAGATCGACATCGGCAACGCGCTCACCCCGATGGTGCAGGATCTGAACGCGCGCGCCGTAGCCCACGGGCTGGAGCCGCAGCCGTCGATGGATGTCGCACATGCCGCGCAATCGGTGTTGCATATGGCGCAACTGCCACTGTCGGCGAATGTGCAGTTCATGACGGTGGTCGCGACGAAAATGCCGTATATCGGCCGGGGCTGAGCGCCCGGGATACTTCTCAGAAAAATCGCGGCCCGATCAGCCGTTCCTCAGCATCCGGAAGGCCGCCGATGCGCCCCATCCCGCTGCGATGGCGATGGCCAGTGACATCAGCCCGTAAACCAATGGCTGCTGTCGCGACAGGGTGAACAGCCATCGCTCCAGCCCCACTTTGCGCACGTCGATCGTGGTGTCGAAATCGGCCACCACATTGCCTTCGCGCAGCAGGAAGATGCGCGTGCGGTAATCGCCTTCGGTCAGATTTGCGGGCAGCCGGACAGACGTGCGGAACAGCGTCTGTTCATCCACGGCCACCGTATTGTCCAGTTCCTGATACAGCCCGTTGGCTTTGCGAATACGGATCAGCGCCTCGGTGAAGCTCTCGGAATCCTGAATGGTCATCGGCGCGCCCACCGACCGGATCGCGCGGGGGATGCTGACCTTGTATCGCAGGTCCTCGATATCCTTCAGCACATCGCCCAATGCGCCGGACGAGGCGACCGCATAGAAACTGGGGGCCGCGTCCACTTCGACCGCGTCGGTATTCACCCAGATGCCGAACCGGTTCGCCTTGCGCCGCACCATCACGGGCTCGGACGGGCCTTCCACGGTGACGATGACCTCCAGCTCCGACCCTTCGGGGATCGGCTCCTCGCGCTTGACCGCGCCAAAGATCAGGATGTCCGAGCCTTCAAACCGCGTCGTGATCGAGATTTTATCGCGCGAGAGGCCCAGAACCACTTCTTCCGCCCATACAGCCGCGGGCATCAGGACCAGGCATATCGCCGCCAGCAGCCGCATCAGTGGCCCCCGCCTGCGCTGCCCAGCGAATACAGCTCGGCCGGCATGATCAGCAGATCCAGCGCCAGCTTGCCGCAGACCGCCAGCACCATGATCGCCAGCAGAATGCGCAACTGCTCGGCCTTCATCTTCACCCCGATCTGGGTGCCGATCTGTGCGCCGATCACACCGCCGATCAGCAACAGCACCGCCAGAACGATATCCACTGTATAGTTCGTGGTCGCGTGCAGAAGCGTGGTGAAACCGGTCACGAAGATGATCTGGAACAGCGACGTGCCGACGACAACCTTCGTGGGCATGCCTAGCAGATAGATCATCGCGGGCACCATGATGAACCCGCCGCCCACGCCCATGATCGCGGCCAGAATGCCCACGGCGATCCCCACCAGAACCGGCGGAATGACCGAGATATAGAGGCCCGATGTCCGAAACCGCATCTTGAAGGGCAGGGCATGAATCCAGCCGCGCTGCTTGCGGCGCGGGGCCGGTGCCCCGGCCGTTTTGCGCGACCGCCGGATCGCGTTCAGGCTTTCGACAAACATCAGGCTGCCGATCACGCCCAGAAAGACGACGTAACACAGCCGCACCAGCAGATCGACCTGCCCCAGCGCCTTGAGATAGTTGAAGACCAGCACACCCAGCGCCGCGCCGATCAGGCCGCCGATCAGAAGCACCGTGCCCATCTTCAGATCGACCGTCTTGCGCCGCAGATGCGCCAGCACGCCCGAGAAGGACGAAGCGACGATCTGGTTCGCCTCGGTCGCCACGGCCACTGCGGGGGGAATGCCGATAAAAAACAAAAGCGGCGTCATCAGAAACCCGCCGCCGACGCCGAACATACCCGACAGGACACCCACCAGACCGCCCAGGCCCAGAAGCAGAAAGGCGTTCACAGACACCTCTGCAATGGGCAAATAGATCAGCATCCGGCGGGTCCTTTATTCTCTCATATCGTCCTTACGAAAGATGACGGCACGAGCATAGGTCCAGAGTTGCGACAAATCCGACCGATTGGCAAGGTGCGGCGCGTTTGTTCCGGGGATCGTCACCGCTCTTTCACATAAGGCTCACCACCGGCGCGCGGCGGAATGGCCTTGCCGACAAAGCCTGCAAGGATCACCACGGTCAGCACGTAGGGCAGCGCGTCCATCGCCTGCACAGGCACCACGAAGGCACCAAGGTCGATATTCTGGTAGCGCAGCGCGATCGCCTGCAGGAAGCCGAACAGCAGGCAGGCATAAAGCGCGTGCCACGGTCTCCATTTGGCAAAGATCAGAGCCGCTAGTGCGATAAAGCCGCGACCGGCAGTCATGTCCTTGACGAACCCCGCCTGCAGCGCCGTGGCCAGATAGGCCCCCGCAATCCCGCACAGCACCCCGCAGATTGCGACAGCGGCATAGCGCAGGCCCACAACCGACACGCCCGCCGTATCCACCGCTGCGGGGTTTTCGCCCACCGCGCGCAGTCGCAGACCGAAGCGTGTGCGATAAAGAAGCCACCATGTGCCCGGCACTGCAAGCAGCGCCAGATAGACAAGGATCGAATGGCCCGAAATCAGCTCGGCATAGATCGGGCCGATGAAGGGAACAGGCTCAAGCGTCTCGGCAAAGGGCAGGGTGATCGGATTGAACCGCCCCTGATCGAACAGCGATGGCGTCCGGCCGCCCTGCTTGAACCAGTCCTGCGCGATCAGCACGGTCATACCGGCGGCCAGGAAATTGATCGCCACCCCGGAAATCAGTTGATTGCCCCGGAAGGTGATCGAGGCCAGTCCGTGCAAGCCGCTCAGCACCATCGAGGACGCGATGCCCGCCAGCAGCCCCAGCCAGACAGATCCCGTCACCGCAGCGACGGCGGCCGAAAAGAACGCTGCCATCAGCATCTTGCCCTCAAGCCCGATGTCGAAAATGCCCGCGCGTTCGGAATAAAGCCCAGCCAGACAGGCCAGCAGCAAGGGCGTGGCCAACCGGATGGTGGAATCGAGGATCTGGATGATCGTCAGGAAATCCATCAGCTTTTCCCCCGGTTCATCCGCAAGAACAGCTTCTCAAGCGGCATGCGCACCATGTTGTCCAATGCTCCGGTAAAGAGGATCACCAGCGCTTGAATGACCACGATCAGCTCACGCGGGATCGACGTCCACAGCGCCAGTTCCGCCCCGCCCTGATAGAGGAACCCAAAGAGGATCGCGGCCAGAAACACGCCAAACGGATGGCTGCGCCCCATCAGCGCCACGGCAATGCCGATGAACCCGGCGCCTTCCGTGGCGTTCATCACCAGCCTTTCGGCCTCGCCCATGACATTGTTGATGGCCATCAGGCCGGCCAGCGCGCCGGAAATCAGCATGGCGATCATCGTGATCTTCACCGGCGAAATGCCGGCATACAATGCGCCTGTCTCGGAATGACCATAGGCGCGGATCTCGTATCCCAGACGCGTGCGCCAGATCAGCAGCCAGACAATGACGCAGGCGGCAACCGCCACCAGAAGGCTGATATTGGCCGGCGCCGCGCGTGAGAAATTGATGCCAATGGGCGCCAGCATCTCATGCAGCGTGGGCAGATGAACCGTTTCGGGAAAGCGCGCGGTGGCCGGGTCCATCGACCCTTCGGGCCTGAGCAGATTGACCAGCACATAGTTCAGCACCGCCGCGGCGATGAAGTTGAACATGATGGTGGTGATCACGATGTGGCTGCCGCGTTTGGCCTGCAGATAGGCCGGGATCGCCGCCCAAAGTGCGCCAAAGGCCATGGAGGCCAGGATCGCCGCGATCAGCGCCAGCGACCAATGCGGCCAAGGGATCAGCAGGCAGACAAGGGCCACGCCCAGCCCGCCCAGCATCGCCTGACCTTCGCCGCCGATATTGAACATCCGCGCGTGGAAGGCCACCGCCACCGCCAACCCGGTGAACATGAAATTGGTGGCGTAGTAGAGCGTATAGCCCCAGCCATAGGTCGACCCCAATGCGCCTTGAACCATCAGCTTGACGGCGGCCACGGGGTCTTCGCCAATGGCGAGGATCACCAGCGCCGACAGGATCGCCGCCAGGATCAGCGAGATCAGCGGGATCAGGATCACATCGGCCCAATGTGGCATCTTTTCCATCAGTCAGATCTCCGCGCGACCAAGCCGCTTGGAAGCGGCTTGACACGCAATTTCGAAATTGCGTTGCAAGGATTTTCGAAAATCCTTGCGCCCCAGCCAACCCTGCGCGCCATCACGCCGCCTCCCCGCTCACGCCAGCCATCAGCAGGCCCAGTTCCTTTTCGTTGGTCTGATCCGGCATGCGTTCGCCCATGATCCGGCCGTCAAACATCACCGCAATCCGGTCAGCCAGGCCGAAGATCTCTTCCAACTCCACCGACACCAACAGGATCGCCTTGCCCTGATCGCGCAGGGCCACGATCTGCTGGTGAATGAACTCGATCGCGCCGATATCCACGCCGCGCGTGGGCTGCCCCACCAGCAGCAGATCGGGATTCCGCTCAATCTCGCGCGCGACAACGATCTTCTGCTGGTTTCCGCCCGAGAAATTCTTGGCCTTCAGCCACGGATCGGGCGGGCGCACGTCAAAGGTTTTCATCTTGGCTTCGGTGTCCGCGCGCAGGGCGGCATTATCCATGAACAGCGCATTGCGCTGGTATTTCGGATCGTGGTGATAGCCGAAGGCCACGTTTTCCCAGGCGTGATAGTCCATGATCAGCCCTTCGCGCTGCCGGTCCTCGGGCACATGCGCAATGCCCCGTGCCCGGCGCGATTGGCCGTCCGAATACCGGCCCGACAGGTCCAGCGCCTGCCCGTTCAGCTGGACCGACCCGGTGCCGTCGCGCATCCCGCCCAGAACCTCCAGAAGCTCCGACTGCCCGTTACCCGCAACCCCTGCAATCCCCAGGATCTCGCCCGCGCGCACTGTCAGGTCGATGCCCTTCACGCGTTCCACCCCGGCCTCGTCCACGACGCGGAGGTTTTCGACCTCCAGCACAGGTGCCCCGGGTTTCGCGGGCGCCTTGTCGACACGCAACAGCACCTTCCGGCCCACCATCAGCTCGGCCAGCTGCTCCGGCCCGGTCTCGGAGGTTTTTACATGGCCCACCATCTCTCCGCGCCGCATGACGCTGACATTGTCGGTGATCTCCATGATCTCGCGCAGCTTGTGGGTGATCAGGATCGTGGTCTTCCCCTCATCCCGCAGCCGCCCCAGAATGCGAAAGAGCTGATCGGCCTCGGCCGGGGTCAGCACGCCCGTGGGTTCGTCCAAAATCAGGATATCGGCGCGCCGATAAAGCGCCTTGAGGATCTCGACCCGCTGCTGCTTGCCCACGCCCAGATCCTCGATCACCGCATCGGGGTCCACCTGCAGTCCGTATTCTTTTTCCAGCGCAATCAGTTCCTTACGCGCTTTCGACAGCGACGGGGCGAGCAGCCCGCCATCTTCCGCCCCCAGAATGATGTTCTCCAAAACGGTGAAGTTTTCCACCAGCTTGAAGTGCTGGAACACCATCCCGATCCCCGCCGCAATCGCGGCCTGACTGTCAGGAATGTCGGTCTTTTTCCCGCCGATAAAGATCTCTCCGGCGTCAGCCTTGTAAAATCCGTAGAGGATGCTCATCAGCGTGGATTTGCCCGCCCCGTTTTCACCGATGATCCCATGGATCGTCCCGCGCGGGACGCTGATCGAGATATCCTTGTTGGCCTGAACCGGCCCAAAGGCTTTCGAGATGCCTTTGAGTTCAATCGCTGGTGCTGCACTGGCCATACCCGCCGACCCCATCTGAAAATTGGTGTGAGTTTTGCAGAGCTTAGCCGGTTTGCCCAGACCTGACGAGGCGGAAATGTTGGGGGGTTGTGTTGGGGACAGAGCTGTGCCCGAGGTTTGATCTGCACGGTGGTGAATGCCGCCTCTGTCACCTTACGAAACGGTAAGCCGTGAACTGCCAGACCGCGGGGTGGCGATCCGGCATCCGTTCAGTGCGGTTTATGGCACCCAAGCAAACTCCTGGTTTAGATAGGTGCGCTTACGTCTGCCAAATCGCCAGCCCGTTGGGGCGGTCTGGCCCTTTCGGTGTTTTGCCTAGGCAAAACACCTGTCGGCAATGGATGCACGGCGGATTCGCCTTGATTCCGTGCAGGTCGGCAGTTCCTCTGGTCCGAACAGGGGTCAAAGCGATCCAAAAAAACACACAAAAAAGGCCGCGCCAATCTCTCAGCGCGGCCCTCTCTCATACATCTAACCCAGTAATCAGAAATCAATCGCCGGGCAGTTGTCGTTGGTGTAATACGCCACGACTTCCAGATCACCGTTGATGATCTTCTCACGCGCGGCGTCCACAGCGGCTTTCATCTCGTCCGACACCAGCTCGGCGTTGAACTCGTCCAGCGCATAGCCGACGCCGTCATTGGCCAGGCCCATCGTGAAGACGCCGGTCTCCAGATCCGCGCCAGCTTTCATCGCGTCATAGACGGCCACGTCCACACGCTTCAGCATCGAGGTCAGGACCTGACCGGGGTGCAGGTAGTTCTGGTTGCTGTCCACGCCGATCGACAGGATGCCTTCATCGGCCGCAGTGCGCAGAACGCCCACGCCGGTGCCGCCTGCCGCGGCATAGACCACGTCTGCGCCTTGGCTGATCTGCGCCTTGGTCAGCTCGGACCCTTTCACCGGGTCGTTCCAGGCCGCAGGGGTCGTGCCGGTCATGTTGGCGATGATGGTGGCATCTGGGTTCACGGCCTTCACGCCCTGAGCATAGCCGCAGCCAAAGTGGCGGATCAGCGGGATGTCCATGCCACCGACAAAGCCCACGGTGCCGGTTTCAGACGCCATCGCGGCCATCATGCCCACAAGGTACGAGCCCTCATGTTCGGCAAAGCCGATCTGACGGATGTTCGGTGCCTCCAGCCATGTCACATCCACGGCCACGAATTTCGTGTCGGGGTATTCCGGGGCCACGACCGACAGCGCGTCTGCCATGGCAAAGCCCATGGTGATCACCGGGTTTGCACCGGATTCGGCAAAGCGGCGCAGCGCCTGTTCGCGCTGGGCTTCGGACTGCAGTTCGATCTCGCGATAGGAGCCGCCGGTTTCCTCGGCCCAGCGTTGCGCGCCGTTATGAGCGGCTTCGTTGAAGGATTTGTCGAACTTGCCGCCAAGGTCGAAGATTAGCGCAGGCTCGGCCAGAGCGGCGGTCGCGCTCATCGCCAGGGCCGCGGCTGTACCCATGATTTTTGTCATGAAGGACATAAGATTACTCCCAATTGGTTCTGATTGGGGCTGTCCCTGTTGGTGCAGCCCGAAAACGTCTCAGATCGGTTTAAGATCGGTGCAAATAAGGCCGCAGGAGGGGACGAGGGTCAACCGATTCTTGGGGTTTTAAGCCTGTGGGTCGGTGCTAACCTTGGGTCAGATCCCGCGCCATGATCACCGCGTCAGCAGCCTGCGCGCCCTTGCGCGGATAGTAGGCTTGGCGCAGGCCCGTCTGGGAAAACCCGCAGTCTTGATAGAGGTGCCGCGCGGCACTGTTGTCGGACGCAACCTCCAGAAACCCATGGGTCGCGCCGCGCTTGGAGGCCTCATCCTGCCAGGCGTCCATCACCGCACGGGCGTGGCCCTGGCGCTGGAACAGGGGATGAGTGGCGATGGTCAGCAATTCGGCCTCATCCACGATCACGCGCACCAGCGCAAAGGCGCGGCTGTCGCCACATGCAAAGACCGACGGGTGCGCCAGCAGCGAGGTAAACTCCTCCGCGCTCCACGGCCGCGACTGGGTGAAGGCCGCCTTGTGGATGGCGGCCATATCCTCGGGCGCGATCAATCCAGGATCACCGGGGCCGTATCGCGCGCAGGGGCCGCATCGGCGGGGCGCAGATACAAGGGGGCAGGCGGGACATAGGGGTCGTCCAACCGGGTGAGCGCGATGCGGGCGATGGCCTCGTTCAGCGGGGTGGGCGGTGTTTCCACGGCACTGTGGGTCAGCTTGGCCAAGGCATCGCCTCCGGCACCGATCAGCACGGGTTTTTCCTGGATCCACGCGTCAGGCACGGGATCGCTCTCCAGATCCAACATCATCGGATCATCCGGGCCATTCGCGCCGAAATACTGCGCATAGATCCGGCCTTGCCGCGCATCGGCCACAGCAATCGCGGGGCGCGCGGTGTCATAGACCAGCGCCTCCAGCAGAGACACGCCGATCGCCGGTTTGCCCAGGCCCAAGGCCAGCCCCCTTGCGGCCGACACAGAAATCCGGATGCCGGTGAAATTCCCTGGGCCCACGCCCACGCCAATGCCATCTAGATCGGTGAACCCCAAGCCCTGATCCGCAAGCATCTCTTGCAGCATCGGCATCAGGTGTTCGGCTTGCCCCTTGGCCATGTCATCGGTGCGAACCGTCAGCCGTCCGTCATGGATCAGCGCCGCCGTGCACCACGGGCCAGAGGTGTCAAAGGCCAGAAGTGTGGGGTTTGCAGTCACGATACGCCTCTAACAAGACGGGCGCCGCAGAAGCAGCGCCCGGTCGTGGATATTCCGTTGCAGGTTGCGTCAGACGGCAACCGGGCGCACCTCGGTCACTTCGGGGATATAGTGGCGCAGCAGGTTCTCGATCCCCATTTTCAGTGTCAGGGTCGACGACGGGCAGCCCGCGCAGGCGCCCTGCATGTGCAGATAGACCACCCCGCGGTCAAAGCCGTGGAAGGTGATGTCGCCGCCATCTTGGGCCACGGCGGGGCGCACGCGGCTGTCCAGCAATTCCTTGATCTGACCCACGATTTCTGCGTTCTCACCGGTATGTTCGGCATGGCCGCTGGCGGGCTCGTGATCGCCGGCCATCACCGGATCGCCGGATTGGTAATGCTCCATGATCGCGCCCAGGATCGCGGGTTTGATATGGTCCCATTCCACCGCGTCTTCCTTGGTCACGGTGACGAAATCATTGCCGAAGAACACGCCGGTGACGCCGTTTACCGCGAAAACGCGGGTCGCGAGGGGCGATTTGTCAGCCGTGTCCGCGCTGGGGAAATCGGCGGTGCCCATCTCAAGCACGGTCTGGCCGGGCAGGAATTTCAACGTGGCCGGGTTCGGCGTGGATTCGGTTTGAATGAACATCGTGTGCGGCCTCCTAAAGCGCGGTCTTTTCCATATGCGGACCGCATCGGATTAAGTCAAGGTTTGGAATGATTCTAAACTGACGGCGATGAAGGTGCAAGGGAAACTCACCTTTGCAGGCGTTCTTGGCCGGTTCTCCGCGCAAATCCCGCAGGTCGGGATCGGATCGCGGCCAAGCAGGCTTGACCGATCGGCACCGCGCCGTGTTGCATGAAACCAAACCTCCACAACCACGAGAGGGACCCGCCGTGGCCAAAGATCAGACAACCGGACCGCATCAAAGCGTCGAAGACTGGTTGGCCACACGGCCCGAAATCCAGACCGTCGCCGTCGCCACGCCCGATGTGAATGGTGTGCTGCGCGCCAAGGCGATGCCGCGCGCCCAGGCGGGAAAGATCGACAAGGGCCGCGCCGCGGTGCCGCTGTCGATGCCCACGGTCGATTTCATCGGCGAAGAGATCCCCAATTGCAGCGAGGTTCTAGCCACCGGCGATGGCGATATCTTCGTCACCCGCGCCCCGCGCGATCCGCTTCCGTCGCCAAGCCGCGCCGATACGGCCTGGGTGCTGACCGACATGGTCTGGCCCGATGGCCGCCCGGTGGAAACATCGTGCCGGCATGTGCTGCAGCGGGTGCTGGATGATTATGCCACCGCCGGGCTGCGCCCTGTCACCGCGCTTGAGGTTGAGTTTTACCTTTATGACCCGTCCCAGCCGGGCCTCGCGCTGCCGCCTCACCCGGTGACGGGCCGGCCCATGATCGGACGCGATCCCTGCCATCTGGATGAATTCGACCTGTTCGGCGATCTGTTCCGCGATATCACCCAGGCCTGCACGGCCAGCGGGGTTGAGGTGATCGGGCTGGGTTCGGAAAACGGAACCGCGATGCTTGAGGTCAACATCGCTCATACCGCCGATGTGATGAAGGCGGCTGATGATCTGACCCTGCTGCGCCTGATCGTGCGCGCGGTGGCGCGGCGTCACGGGTTTGGCGCGACTTTCATGCCCAAACCCTTTCCCGATCTGGACGGTGCGGGCCTGCACCTGCATGTCAGCGTGCTGGACGAGGACGGGCAGAACATCTTCGACGACGGCACCGATCAGGGCAGCGCCACCCTGCGCCATGCGGTGGCGGGGCTTCTGGATCGGGCGGTGGATATGCAGCTGATCATGGCCCCGCATTTCAGCTCGTACCGCAGGCTGAGGGCCAATGCCTACGCGCCCACGCTTCTGGGCTGGGGCCATGACAACCGCTTCCTGCCGATCCGCATTCCCGGTGGGGACGGGGCCAACCGCCGCATCGAACATCGTATCGGCGGGGCCGATGCCAACCCCTATCTGTTGACGGCGGTGCTGCTGCGCGCGATCCTTGACGGGGTGCTGGGAGAGATGCCGCCCCCCGATCCGATCATCGGAAACCCCTTCGATCTGGGGCTTGATGCGGTGCCCACGCAGATGGCCGATGCCCTGCGCAGTTTCCGCGACAGCGACTGGATGCAAACCGTGCTGCCGCCCCTGTTCCACGAGGCTTTCCTGAACGCGAAAGAACAGGAATACGACCGCCTCCTGTCCCATGTCAGCCAGTTCGAGATCGACATTTTCCGCGACAGGGTGTGACCGGGCGGCTCAGGCGTGTTGCGCCAGAAACGCCAGGACTTCACGCTCAAGCCGCGGCCATTCCGGGTCATTGTCGGGCAGCACGTGGTTCGGGCTGTCAAAGGAAATGAAACGCGCGTTGGGCAGGCCCTTGGCAAACAGACGTCCCTGTTCGACCGGCTGCATCCGATCCCCCGTCGCGTGGCAGACAAGGCAAGGGGCGCTGACATTTGCGATACGGTCCAGAATGTCGATATTGTCGATGGTCTCGCGGTACCTGCCCATGTTCTCGGGCGAGATCATCTTGCGCATGTCCTCGGCATATTGAAGGCGCGCTTCGTGGCTTGCACCCGGCACGATCAGCTGCGCCATGAGATCGCGCAGCGAAGGGAAATCATCGTCCCATCCGGCGGTCATCATCTCTTTCAACGCCTGTGCCCGCGCTTTGTCCTTGGCCGATGTACGCCGGGCACGGCCTTGCGGGAAACCCCCGATCATGACGATGGCCGAGACGCGCTCGGGCCGGCGGGCGGCGAACGCGGCTGCCACGCATGACCCTTGCGAGATCGCAAGGATCGGTGCGCGATCAATCCCGGCGGCGTCAAAGACCGCTTCCAGATCATCGACAAAACTTTCAAAGGTGCAGGCTTCGGCGTCCCAGTCTGAAAGGCCGTTCAGCCGTGCATCGAACCGCACCATCCGGTGATGGTGCGCAACCGAGGAAAGGATGGGCGAGAGCGCCGGATTGCGCCAGTCCAGTTCGATGTTCCCGATCCAGTTTGGCGCTTTGACAACGGTGCTGCCGGTTCCGCTTTCGGTCCAGGCCAGGCTGACCCCGTCCTTGCTGCGGCAGTATTGAATGTCACCCATCTTGGCGAACGCGGCGCGGGAGTCCTCGCGGCGCGGATCGGCGAAGGTCACCGACATCACTTCGATCGGCTGGGCAATGCCCTTGTAGCTGTGCAGCCCTTCACCCCGCATCAGAGGGGCGAAATCAGACCCGGCCAGGTCGCTCATCATCTTCGACAGAAGAATGCCACCCGGTTCCGCCGCCGCCTGCAACCGCGTGGCGATGTTCACCCCGTCGCCAAAGATATCATTGCCGTCATCGGTGACATCGCCCACATGCAACCCCGCGCGCAGCTGGATGCGCTCGGGCGTGGTATAGGGGTGATCTGGCGCCCGCAGTGCGGTCTGAATGGCAATCGCCGCCGCCAGCGCCTGGCTGGCCGAGGGGAAATCGATCAGCGCACCGTCGCCCATCAGCTTGACCACGCGCCCGCCATGTTCCGTCACCTTCGGCGTGACCAGATCGCGATAAAGCGCGTTGAGCGTTTTCAACACCGACGCCGCGCCGCCCTGCATCATCCGGCTGTACCCCACCACATCAAGAGACAGAATGGCGGCAAGTCTGCGGCGGCTCATGTTGTCTCCCGATTGCTTGGGGCCCTTCGGGAGGGCGGTGCTAGGTGATCGCTTCCAGCTGTTCCTTGGTCAGATGGCCGGGCACGATGGTGATGGGAATGGGAAGCGTTCCGGAATTGCGGCTGAGTTGCGTGACCAGCGGTCCGGGGCCTTTCTTGTCGGTCCCCGCACCCAGAACCAGCACGCCGATTTCCGGATCTTCCTTCACCTGCGCCATGATCTCGGGCACCGGTTCGCCTTCGCGGATCACAAGTTCGGGGTCGACCCCCTGCCGGTCGCGCATCCATTTGGCGAAGACCTCGAAATGCGCATGAATGCGCTCGCGCGCTTCCTCGCGCATGATATCGCCAACACCGATCCAGTGATTGAATTCATCGGGGGGGATCACCGACAAGATCTCTACCCCACCGCCGGTATGGGCCGCCCGCATCGCCGCGAACCGCATGGCGTTGAGGCATTCCTTGCTATCATCCAGCACGACGAGAAATTTACGCATGGCCGGTCTTCCCCTTGAAGCTGAGGTGCAAGATGACCCAAGCCCACGCATTGCGCAATGGAAAGCTTTGCCGCGCGCGTCAGCTCTTCTGCGCCCAGGCGATGGCCTGCGCCAGACGGTCATGGCCCCAGAAAAGCTCGTCGCCCACGCGCATGCTGGGTGCGCCGAACAGGCCTTTTTCCTGCGCCTCTTCGGTATTGGCGCGCAGATGGACCTTGCCTTCGGGGCTGGTTGCGTCGGCGATCACCGCTTCCGGATCCTGGCCGATCTCGGACAGGATGTCGGCAATCACCGCGTCATCCGCGATATCGCGGTCCTGTGCGAAATTCGCGGTATAGACCGCGCGCACGAAATCCCCGACCCATCCGGCATCCGCGTTGCGCGCCGCGATCCGCCCGGCCAGAACCGACCCGCGTGGAAAGCCCGTGGGTTGGGTCCAGCCCAGCCCCGCATCGCCGCAGATCCGTTCCAGATCGCGCCACATATAGGTGCCCTTGACCGGGAACATGTTGAACGGTGAATCCGTCATGCCCTGCGCCGCGAAAACCGGCCCCAGAAGGAAGGGTTTCCAGATCAGCGGCACGCCCACGGCCTTGCACGCCTCTTCGACCTGCAATGCTGCCGGATAGCTGTAGGTCGAGGCGAACTCGAACCAGAATTCAAGCGGTTTGGTCATGTTGCGTTATCCGTTCGTGGCGGCCCAGTCCCAATACATCTCGCGCACGCGGCGGGTGATGGGACCGACCTGGTAATGAGTGTCGTCAAAGGCGGTGACAGGGGTGACCTTGGACATGTTGCCCGACATGAAGACCTCGTCCGCGGCTTCGAAATCCTCGAAGGTCAGGACGGTTTCATGCACGCGCATGCCATCGGCAGTCATGTTGCTGATATGGCGCGCGCGGGTGATCCCGGCCAGGAAGGTGCCATTGGCGATGGGGGTGAACACCTCGCCATCGCGGACCATGAAGATATTCGCCGTGGCGGTTTCGGCCACATTGCCCATCGCGTCGGCCACCAGCGCATTGGCAAAGCCCTTGGCGCGCGCCTCGGCCAGCATCCGGGCATTGTTGGGATAAAGGCAGCCCGCCTTGGCATTGACCACCGCGCTTTCCAGAACCGGGCGGCGGAAGCGCGTGCGCGTCAGCGTCGCCGTGGCGGTCGCGGGCGCCATCGGGATTTCCTCAAGACAGATGGCGAACCCCGTCTCTTCGGGCGAGGGGATGATGGCCGTGGGATCGCCATGGATGCCCCAATACATCGGACGGATGTAAACGGGCGTGCCCGGCGCGTACATCTTCAAGCCTTCGCGCACGATCTCGACCATCTCTTCGGTGCTGACCGTGGGTGTCAGCATCAGCGCCTTGGCCGACCGGTTCACACGGGCGCAATGCGGCTCAAGATCCGGGGCCAGCCCGTCGAAATACCGCGCGCCGTCAAAGACCGAACTGCCCAGCCACGACCCGTGATCGGCCGCGCGCATGATCGGGGCGTCGCCCTCGTGCCATGTGCCCTGGAAATAGGTTTTGATATTGGTTCCAACCGCCATGATCGCGTCCTCCCTGAGTGCAGACGTTAGGCCGGGAATGGGTCAGCCGTCCAGACCTTTCTGGCGCCGCAGGTGGTTGGCGCGCGGCACCAGTCAAAGCGCCCTTGACGGGCTATGCGCTCAGACACTCACACCGAACAGCCACCCGATCGCCGCCGTGACGGCCATGGCGAAGACGCCCCACCCCACAACACGCAACATCGCCGGCGCAACAGGAGCGGCCCCTGCCTTGGCGCCAAGCGCCCCAAGGATCGCCAACGCGAATATCGTCACCACCAGAACGGTCGGAATGATCGCCGTGGCGGGTGCCAGAAACGCTGCAAGCACGGGCACGGCGGCGGCCACGCTGAAGGTCGCGCCGGATGCCAGCGCCGCCTGAAGCGGGTTCGCGGTATGAACTTCGGACAGCCCCAGCTCATCCCGGATATGGGCGCCAAGGGCATCCTTCTCGGTCAGTTCCCTGGCGACGGCTTCCGCGGTCGGCCTGCTTAACCCCCGTTCCTCATAAATCGCGACCAGCTCTTCCAATTCGGCCTCGGGGGTTTCCTCAAGGGCGGTTTTCTCCCGCTCGATATCGGCGCGTTCGGTGTCCGACTGCGACGAGACCGAGACATACTCGCCCGCGGCCATCGACATCGCACCAGCCACCAGCCCGGCGACACCGGCGATCAAAACCGCCCGCGGGCTTGGGTCTGCCGCCGCGACACCGACCACCAGCGACGAAACCGAAACGATGCCGTCATTCGCGCCCAGAACCGCGGCGCGCAGCCAGCCGCTGCGGGTGACATAATGCGGATCGTCTGAATGGGCGCTGGGTTGGGTCATCATATGTCTCCAAGTTGGGTGTTTCCGGCCAAGAGTTCCTCGACGAACAGGCTGATGAACTGCGCACGGCCATCCGTCCGTGATTTGGCATAGATCCGGGTTGCCTGCGCACGCACCGTTCCGGCCGCAGTGTTGCGCACTCGGGCAATGGCGTCATTGTCCAGCCCCTTCAGGATCATGATTGCGACATCCCGTTCCGCATCCGTCAGGCCCCATTCGTCGAAGAAACCTTCGATAATGTCGGCCAGATGTCCATGCGCAATGTCCAGCCCGGTCTGCATATCCGACATGCGAGCAAGCAATCCGCGCAATTCGATCATCAGGAAGATGACGCCGCCCACCAGTGCCACGGCGGCAACGAATTCCAGCACCATATGCGGGCCGTCGATCCGGCCGTCCAGTCTCAGATCCTCGATCACATCGGCAATGAAAAACAGCGCGCAAAGCGCCTGCACAAGGATCAGGCCCGCAAGGATCGTTGCGCGCCTTTCCTTCGTCTTTGCCGGCCACAGCCCGAGTTTCATTTCATGCAGCTTCCCTCGGGGATATTCTTCCGACCGGTTATCATCGCACGCACCAGCTTGACACCAGAGCGCCGCGTTTCCAAGGCCACACCCGCAACATGAAGCGCGACCGAAAGCACCAGCCAGCCGAATATCACCTCATGAGCCTCCTCGACCCATTCGACCCCGAAAAAGGCAAGGGTCGTCATCATATAGCCGGTCACGCCCAGGGCGATCACGCTCAGCCAGATGTTATAGACCATCAGCGCACCAAGCGGGTTGTGCGAAAGAAAAACGCTGTGCTCCTTGGCGAAGATTGCCCGCAGGTGGCGCGCGGCCCGTGCCGGGCTTGGCGGAAAAGACGAAAACCGTGCATGTGTCGGACCAACCAGCGCCCAGATCACGCGCAGCCCGACCAGGCCCAGGGCGACATAGCCGATCCATTCATGGGCTGTGCTTTCGTCCTCGATCACGGTTGCGTTCAGAAGGATCGTCAGGGCAAGCGTCCAGTGGATCAGCCGCACCAGCGGATCCCAGACGGCAACCTCGCGGGCGCTGATGCGCCCGCTGGTCCTTTGTGCAACAGCGGTCACAGCCTCAGCTCTTGATTTCGAGTTTCGAGACAGCGCCGGTCCTGGGATTGACATAGACCTCTCCCATCTGGCCATCGCGGATGAAATAGACCTCGATCTGGCCGTCTTCCATTTCGGCCTTGCGGACGTCATAGCCCATCGCGGTCAGAGAGGCCTGCACCTCGTCCAGTGTCGTCCCGAGGACGCTGTTCATTGTCACGTCTTCGGCCAGCGCCGGAGAGGCAAGGGTCATAAGAGCGATGATTGCAAGTTTGCGCATGGTTTCATTCCTTGTGTTGCAGCGGCAACCCGATGTTGTCGCTGCCCCGGATGTCGGATCAGAAAGCCGGGGAAACCATTGGCGCGTGGTTTATGCGCCCCCCGATAAGCGCCTGCTTAGAGCGGACATTTGCCTGAACGCCGTTCATCCGGCGCACGGTGCTGTCACGCTTTGGCAAGGTCCTGCGCGTATACACTGCCCCCGTGATCACATGCGCCAGTCGGCACACAACCGTCTGGCACGCTCAGGGCAGATGGTGTTCCATCGCGCATTTCGCCTTGTCGGGCCTTACAACCCCGGCAGGCAGCCATCGCATATCATGCGGGCCCGCAGCCTGACGTTATCCACCTAATCAAGACAAACAGCCTGCCGGGAGCCTCCCGCCGCGGGCCGATTAGGCTGTCAGGTGGCTTGGTGCTATTCTGGTGTCAGCCAGCATAGGAGGGTGCGGTATGTCCCTGAATTCGATCGAGTTGGAGTTGCTCCGCAACAGCTACAAGGTGTTGTCACGAGATGTGGAAACCCATTCACGGGAATTCTACGAAGCCCTGTTCCGGCACGCCCCACATCTGCGCGCGCTGTTTCGCGAGGATTTGGCCGGGCAAGGCATGAAATTCATGACCACCCTGGGCATGATCGTCGACAACCTGGACCAGGACGACAAGAACGTCGAAAAATACGCCGAACTGGGTGAACTTCACGCCACAATCGGCGTCAAGCGCAGCCATTTCGAACCAATGCGCGAGGCATTGATCGATACCCTGCGCATGGTTCTCGGAGAAGAGTTCACACCCACGCTGGAAGCAGCCTGGCGCGAGGCGTTTGATCAGGTCAGCGCCAGCATGATCCAGCGCGGCAAGATCAAGGAAGGGTAAGGCGCGCGGCCTACCGGATGCCTTGCGGTCAAACCTCGACCGGTGCGACCATCCCCACGATCTCATAGGTCCGCTTCAGGATCGGAGCGGTGATCTCCCGTGCGCGCTGTGATCCGCGCGACAGGATGCGGTCAATCTCCGCCGGATCATCCATCAGCCGCGCCATCTCGCCTGAAATCGGCGACAGTTTCGCCACTGCCAGATCGGCCAGCATCGGTTTGAATTCACCGAACTGCTTGCCGCCCACATCGCGCAGCACCTCGTCCACGGTCTGATCGTTCAGCGCGGCATAGATGTTCACGAGGTTCCGCGCCTCGGGGCGGTTTTCCAGCCCCTCTGCCTCGGACGGGAGCGCGTCGGGATCGGTCTTGGCCTTGCGGATCTTCTTGGCGATCGCGTCGGCGTCATCGGTCATGTTGATCCGCGCCATGTCGGACGGATCGGATTTCGACATCTTCTTGGACCCGTCGCGCAGGCTCATCACCCGCGTGGCGGCCCCTTCGATCACCGGTTCGGTCATCGGGAAGAAATCCACGCCGTAATCATGGTTGAACTTGGCCGCGATATCGCGGGTCAGCTCCAGATGCTGCTTCTGATCCTCGCCCACCGGCACATGGGTGGCGTGATAGACCAGAATGTCCGCCGCCATCAGCGCCGGATAGCCGAACAACCCAAGCGAGGCGTTCTCGGCATTCTTGCCTGCCTTGTCCTTGAACTGCGTCATGCGCTTCATCCAGCCCATGCGCGCCACGCAGTTGAACACCCAGCCCAGCTGCGCATGTTCGGGCACCTGGCTTTGGTTGATCAGCACGGATTGTTCCGGGTCGATGCCGGCGGCGATGAAGCCGGCGCACAGCTCGCGCGTGTTGCGCGTCAGATCGGCGGGGTTCTGCCAGACGGTGATCGCATGCAGATCGACCATGCAATAGATCGTCTCGAACTCGGGGCCCTGCATATCCACAAAGCGTTTGATCGCCCCCAGATAGTTGCCCAGCGTCAGCCCGCCCGACGGCTGGATGCCGGAAAACACACGCGGCGTGAATTGGGTCTGGGACATCTGCGCACTCTCATCTGGTAAAAATCGCCCGCCTCGCTTACCCATGGGGTCAGGCGGCGTCAAGAAGCGCCCAAGAAGGACGGCACGTGGATGAGCAGTGATCCCAATCAGAACCCGGTAAACCCCCTGCCGCCGCTGGTGGTGCTGCTGTTTCTGGCCATCGTGGTGATCGAGGCGGCGTTTTCACTGGGCGCGCAGGGCGTCATCGGCGGGCCTGACGCGGTGGGCTGGCGGCTGTGGGCGCTGCAAAGCTATGCCTTCAGCGGAGAGATTTTCGACTGGATGGTGGAAACGGGCCAATATCCGCTGGACCATATGCTGCGGTTTTTCACCTACAGCTTCGTTCACGGATCGCTGACCCACGCGGCCTTTGCGGGGGTGATCCTCTTGGCCATGGGCAAGATGGTGGCCGAGGCCTTTGGCCAGTGGCGGATGCTGGCCATTTTCGTGCTTTCCGGCGTAGGCGGCGCGCTGGCCTATGCGCTGATCCTGGATGAACGCATCCCGCTGGTGGGTTCGTTCCCCAGTGTTTACGGGCTGATCGGCGGGTTCACCTATGTGCTCTGGCGCAATCTCGGCCAGATGGGCGAGAACCAGTACCGCGCCTTCATGCTGATCGGCTTCCTGATGGCGTTTCAGCTGATCTTCGGCCTGCTGTTCGGCGGGCAGAAGGACTGGGTCGCCGATGTGGCGGGCTTCGCGGTGGGGTTTGGATTGTCCTTCGTGCTCAGCCCCGGCGGCTGGTCGCGGGTGCGCGACCAGATCCGCCACGACTGATCAGGATTTCATCGGGCAGGTGCTGATCCCCAGAACGCTGTAAAGCGGACAATAGCCCAAGAGCCCGGTTGCCAGCGGCACGATACCGACCAGCCCCCACATGGTTTGCGGTCCGACAAAGACCAGCGACAACAGGATCAGGCCCAGAAGGATCCGGGCAGAGCGGTCAAGGGTGCCTTCATTGCGTGTCATCATACTCTCCTGAGTGTGTTACCTGCGCGCAATCTGGCACGTCGCGACCGTCCGAACATTGATTTGGCGCAAATCAGCGCCGCAGGGCGCGGCGGAACTCTCCCAGACGGAAGGCGCCGATCAGGTGGCCCACGCTGAAATAGACGGCCATGCCCGCGAGGATCAGCGCCAGAAGCCCCAGCCAGCGCAGGCCCGCTTGCGCCAGGACCGGGGCAAGCCACACTGACATGCCCCAAAGCGCCAGCCCCATCAGGACCGAGGCCGCAACAATCCGGGGCAGCCGCGCGCGGAACCGGTCATCGAACCGCGCCACGTCGCCCATGGCCCGCGTGCCGCGCCACAAAAGCCACACCATAGCCCAGGCCGCCACCGTGGTGCCGATCGCCGCGCCGATGAAACCGATGGCCCAGGCCATGCCCACGGCCACAACCGCGTTGATGACCATTGCAACCAGTGCGAAGCGGAACGGTGTGCGCGTGTCCTCGCGTGCAAAATACAAAGGCTGCAGCACCTTCTGCAGCACAAAGGCTGGCAGCCCCGCGCCATAGACGGCGACCGCCAGTGCCGTCGCCTCCACGTCCTGGGCGGTAAAGGCCCCCCGTCCGAACAGCACCGAAATCAGAGCCCCCGGTATCACGATCAGCGCCACGGCGGATGGCACGGTCAGCGCCATCGACATCTCTCCGGCGCGGCTCAGCGCGTCGCGACCGCCCGCGGCATCGCCCGCGCGCAACCGGCGCGACAGGTCCGGAAGCAGCACCACGCCAATGGCGATGCCCACCACGCCGAGCGGCAATTGATAGAGCCTGTCGGCATAGCTGAGCCACGCAATCGCCCCGTCAAAGAAGGACGCGACCTGACGGCCCACCAGCAGGTTGATCTGCACCACACCGCCCGCCAGCATCGCGGGCAGGGCGATCACCGCCAGCCGTTTCAGATCCGGCGTCAGACGCGGCAGCCGGAGGCTGAACCTGAAGCCCGCCCGTCCCGCCGCCCACCAGACGACACCCATCTGCGCGATACCGGCCAGCGGCACCGCCCAGGTCATCCAGGTGCCAATATGCAGCGACCGGCCCGTGACGCCGGGCAGAACCTCGCCCGCTGGCCCGGCATAGGTGGCATGCGCCATCCAGATCACCGCGATCAGAATGGCGTTCAGCAACACCGGTGCCGCCGCTGCGGCGGCAAAGCGGCCTGTGGCGTTCAGCACCCCCGACAACAACGCGGCGAGCGAGATGAACAGGATATAGACAAAGGCGATCCGCCCGAAATCGACGGCAATGCCGAAGCGTGCATCACCGGCAAAGCCACTGGCCATCGCCAGCACCAGCCAGGGCATCGCCAGCTGCGCCACAAGCGTGAACAGGATCAGAAAGCTTGCCAGTGCGGAAAAGGCATCGCGGGCAAAGGTTTCGGCATCCTCGCCCCCTTCCAGCTTCTTGGAAAAAAGCGGCACGAAGGCGGTGTTGAACGCCCCTTCGGCAAAGAAGCGGCGGAACATGTTGGGCAGGGAAAAGGCGATCAGGAAGGCCTCGGCCACGGGGCCCGCGCCCAGAAAGCCCGCGATCATCACATCGCGGACAAATCCGAACACACGGCTCAGAAGCGTCCAGACGCCCACCGTCAGAAAGCCCGAGACCAGCCTTATGGGTTTCATGGGACCTGCTCTTTGCCCGTTTGTTCCGTGATAGCTGCATTTGCGCGGCACGGGAAGGGAACAGATCATATCGCGGGCCCGGATGCGGCGGTTGATTTGCTGCCGTGGCCTCGCAATGATGCCAGTCGTCACAACGAGGGAGGCGCGCAAAATGAAGAACCCCGATTGGGTCACCCAGGGACCGCCCGAAACACCTTTGCCGGAACAGACTTTCTTTGCCGATCCCGCGCTGGATCGCGCCTTTGCCGTGACGATGACATTGGCGACCGAGGTCTGGGTGCTGAAAGACCGAGTCATGGCGCTGGAGGCCGCCTTGGCCAAGGCAGGCGTGGTGGATCCCGCCGCGCTGGACGCAGAACCTGATCACGAGGAACGCCAATCGCGTGAAGCCGCGCGTCAGGCCTTTGTCGCGGGGCTTCTGGACAATCTGACGGGTCTGCAAGCCTCTGCCGGTGCGCCCGAGAAGGAGAGTTGAGATGGACGATCGCAGTTTCGTGGCCGCCCAGGACGTGATCCTGGACATGAAGAAACACTGGACCACGCGGCTTTATCCCGCGCTCAAGGCCGAATATGCCGAAAAGGCCGCCGGGTCTGCACCGAGCTCGCGCCATGACGTGGCAGAGCTGTTGCAAGACAGCACGACATATCGGTTTTTCGGCTGGATGGAGCGGCACCTGCAGCGGATGAAATACTCAGGGCCCTATGGCCTTGATCCCTATCACAAGGAACGCAGCACAGCCCTGACCGGCAGCCTGCCCGACATGTCGGATGACCTGCGGCTTGAGCTGAACCCCGATTTTGAAAACCCGGTCTACTATGAGACCGTCGACGTCCACCAGCACCCCGGCGGGGTGTGGAGCGATGCCGTATCAGGCTTCATCTATGAACGCGGCGCGCGTTCCACCACGCCGATGTTGGGAGAGAAACACCGCGACATGCATGGGCGGCTGACGGATCGCGCGATCCGCGACGGCGTGCCGGAGAGGATGCTGGACATGGGCTGCGGCTTTGGCAAATCCACGCGCCCCTTCTGGGAAGAACTGCGCGACACGCAAGTGGAAGCCGTCGATCTGGCCGCGCCTTGCCTGACGCTGGCGGCCGCAGACGCCGCGCAGGCCCAGGCCGAAAACGTGCGCTTCCGCCAGATGAGCGCCTATGAGACGGATTATGACGATCACAGCTTCGATCTGGTCACCTCAACGATGCTGCTCCATGAAATGCCGCCCGAAGAGATCGGCAAAACCTTCGACGAATGCGCCCGCGTCCTGAAACCCGGGGGCCGCATGGTGCATCTGGATTTCTATATCCTGCCCGACCCGTTTGCCGAGTTCATCCATTACGGCCACAGCCGCCGGAACAATGAACCCTTCATGGTGCCGCTGGCGGAAATGGATGTACGCGCCGAGCTTGAGGCGCGCGGCTTCACCAATATCTCGATCGAGCCCTTTCAGGAGGCCGAAGGCATCGACACCGAAAACAGCCCCTATTGGCGCTTTCCCTGGACGATCATCGCCGCCGAACGTGCCTGAACCAATGTGATGCCGGCCCCCGCGCCGGGATCTCAGCCTGCTTCGGCGCGCGCGCGCTCGGCCCCTGCCGCGATGGCGTCGCGCAGCTTCTTCTCAAGAGCTTTCTGTTTGGGTTTGGAGTGGTATTTCAGCCCGAACATGTCCTTGACATAGAAGGTGTCGACCACCTGTTCGCCATAGGTCGCGATCACCGCATTGGCGATGTTTACATTCATATCCGCCAGCGCGCGGGCCAGATCATAGAGCAGGCCGGGCCGGTCGCGGGTGTCGACCTCGATGATCGTGTAGATATCCGATCCTTCATTGTCGAAGGTGATATGCGTGGGCACGTTGAAGGCCTTCTCGCGCTTTTTCACCTTGTCGCGCGACTTCAGCGCCTCGCGGGCGACCACTTCTCCTCTCAACGTCTTTTCGATCATCTGTGTCAGGCGCGGCAGGCGCGAGGCCTCATAGGGTTTGCCCTCGCTGTCCTGGATCCAGAACGCGTCGGTCACATAGCCGTCCTTGGTGGTATAGCTGCGCGCATCGACGACGTTTGCGCCCACAAGGGCCAAAGCACCGGCCACGCGCGAAAAGATGCCGGGATGGTCCGACATGACGAAACTGGCGCGCGTCGCGTCGCGGTCTTCGTCGGGGAAAAGGTTGATCAGGATGCGCGCCGGATCGTCGATCTGATCCAGCTCGCGCAGCATTCGGGCGAAATCCACATGGGCGGTGACATGCAGCCCCTGCCAGTAGGGATCGTAGTGGCGCGCGGTTTCGCGTTTCAGATCGGCCTTCGACCAGTCGGGCAGCGCCTCGCGCAGGGCTTTCTTGGCCTCCGCCCCGCGGTTTTCGCGGTTGAGGTCTTCCATCCCCGTCTCAAGCGCGCGCCGCGCCTGACGATAAAGCGCCCGGATCAGCGCCGCTTTCCAGTTGTTCCAGGTATCAGGCCCAACCCCGCGGATATCGCAGACCGTCAGAACGCACAAAAGGTCCAGCCGTTTGACCGTCTGCACCGCCTTGCAGAAATCGCGCACCGTGCGCGGATCGGCGATATCGCGTTTCTGCGCCATGTCCGACATCAGCAGGTGATAGCGGACCAGCCATTCGACGGTCTCGACCTCGGACTTGCTCAGACCCAGACGGGGCGCGACCTGGCGGGCGATCTGCGCGCCCAGCATCGAATGATCCTCGGCCCGGCCCTTTCCGATATCATGCAGCAGAAGCGCCACATACAGCACCTTGCGGTTCACGCCCTTCTTCAGGATGCCCGAGGCCACGGGCAGGTCTTCCACCAGCTCGCCCTTCTCGATCATGGCCAGCTGGGCGATGCACTGGATGATATGCTCGTCCACCGTATAGCTGTGGTACATGTTGAACTGCACCATCGCCACGATGGGTTCGAATTCGGGGATGAAGGCCGCCAATACGCCCAGCTCGTTCATCCGGCGCAGCGCCCGTTCAGGATTGCCATGTTTCAGCAGCAGGTCCAGAAAGATCCGCTGCGCCTCGCGGTTGTTGCGCACCTCGTCGTCGATCAGGTGCAGGTTCGCGCGCACCAGCCGCATTGCATCGGGGTGGATCAGCATGCCTGTCCGCAGCGCTTCCTCGAACAGGCGCAGAATGTTCAGGGGATCGGCCAGAAACTGCTTGGGCTTTTCCAGGTTCAGCCGGTTATGCACCACCTCATAACCTGGCTTGACGCGTGGCTTGCGGCGGAAAATCCGTTCCAGCAGGGGTTCGGATTTCACATGGTTGGCTTCCAGATCGCTCAGCAGGATGCGGGTCAGGTCGCCCACTGCGGTGGCGTGCAGGAAATACTCCTGCATGAACAGCTCCACCCCCCGGCGGCCCGCCTTGTCCTGGTATCCCATCCGCTCGGCCACCTCGACCTGCATGTCGAAAGTCAGCTGTTCCACCGGGCGGCCCGCGATCAGATGCATATGCGCGCGCACGCCCCACAGGAAATCCTCGGCCTTGACGAAGCGTTCGAATTCTTCGGGCCGGAAGACGCCCAGATCGACCAGCTCGGCCGGGTCTTCCACATTGCGGATATATTTGGCGATCCAGAACAGCGATTGCAGATCGCGCAGCCCGCCCTTGCCCTCTTTCACATTGGGTTCGACCACATAGCGCTGGAAATATTTCCGGTGCCGCTTTTCGCGTTCCTCCAGCTTGGCCTCGATGAAATCGCGACCCGTGCCGGAAAATAGCTCGGTGCGCAGGCGCGTCTTCAGCTCTTGCGCCAGGGCGCGGTCGCCATCCAGGAACCGGTGCTCCAGAAGCGCGGTGCGGATGGTGAAATCTTCCTGCCCCAGGCGGAGACATTCCTTGATCGTACGCGAGGCATGGCCGACCTTCAGCTTCAGATCCCACAGCAGGTACAGCATGCTTTCGATCACGCTTTCGGCCCAGGGGGTGATCTTGTAGGGCGTCAGGAACAGCAGATCGACATCGGAATAGGGGGCCATTTCGCCCCGGCCATATCCGCCCACGGCAATCAGCGCGATGCGTTCGCCATCGGTGGGGTTGGCCACCGGGTGCAGATGGGTCTGCGCCAGGTACAGGGTGGATCGCACCAGCCCGTCGGTCAGGAAAGTATAGGCGCGGGTCAGCGGCCGCGCGGCAAAGGGGTTTTCGGCAAATGCCGCAGCGATGGCCGCGCGCCCGTCCTCCTTGGCCTTGCGTAACAGCGCCACGGCGGTCTTGCGCAGCTCGGCCGCATCCGCCCCGCTTTGGGCGGCCTCGTCAAAGGCTGCGCGGATCGCGGCCGCATCAAAGATCTGCTCTGGAGGGCAGATCAGCGTCTCGGGATCGGGCGAATGGGCCGGTTCAGGAACCGGCGCCGGCAAAGCTTCTTGGGGCAGGGTCAATCACAACCACCTGTTTGTTCTGGATCGTGGCCACGGCCAACCCGCGTTCATTAGTGCCATCGGGGCGCAAACGGAAGATGCCATTCACACCTGAAAAGCCCGCCGATTGCGTCAGCGCCGCACCGGTCAGCGCGTTCGATTGGCCGTTGGCCACCAGCGCGCCAATCGCGGCGATGCCGTCAAAGGCCAGCCCGGCGATGGGGTGGGGCGTGCCGCCATAAGCCGCCTGATAGCGCTGGCTGAACCGCTGCGACAGAACCGGGTCGGGCAGGGCGAACCAGCCGTTCTGCACCCCCGGCAAGTCCAGCGTCTGGGCCGGGATGTCCCAGCGGGTCAGGCCGATATACTGGATCTCGTCATTGCGCAGGCCGGCCTCGGGCAGAAGCTGGGCAAACAGCGGCAAGGCGCCCGAGGTGGTGGCGGTCAGGAAAATCGCATCCGCGCCCGAGCCGCGCACAGCGGACGTGACCTGCGGGATCGCCGAGATCACGCTTTGCTGCGACAGCTCATAAGGCACCGTCGCGCTGACCTGAACCGCGGATCGCGCAGCCGCCGATTGCACCGCATTGCGCCCGACCTGCCCGGCCACGTCATTGGAATGCACCACGACCACGTTGGATTTCCCCTGCCGCCCGGCATAGCCGATCAGCCGGTCAGCGGTGTTCTGGAACGTGGGGCCTAGCACGAAGACATTTCCGCCCGCGATCGAGGCATTGTTGGAAAACGACAGCACGTTGATATTGCGCGCCGCGGCGGCGACACCGGCGGCATTGGCGGCCTCGGCATAGACCGGGCCCAGGATGATGCGCGCCCCGTCGCTGATGGCCTGCGACGTCTGCGCGGCGGCCTGCTGGGCGCTGCCTGCGGTGGAATAGACGCGCAGGTCGATGGTCACGCCCTCCAGCTCGGCCATGGCCAGGCGGGCGGCGTTCTCAAGGCTTTGCGCCAGCACGTCATCGCCTGACTGGCCCGACCCGCTCGGCACCAGAAGCGCGACGGGCACGGGCGCGCTGGTGTTGATGCTGGGCCCGCCGCCCAGACCGGGGGCAGGCAGATCACAGGCCGCCAGAGCCAGGGCCGAAAAAGCGGCCAGCGCGAACTTGCGGGTCGAACGGAAAAGGTTGAACATAGGCACTGGCACTCCCTGGTCTGCGGCGTCATCGCGCCGCCTGGTCTTTGGGGGATAATAAACACCAGTCGGGGCGGGTCCAGCGTTGAATCCTCAGATCACTGCACTTGCACCGGGGCTGTACTTTGTAGCGACCCCGATCGGGACGGCCCGGGACATCACCTTGCGGGCGCTGGATATTCTGGCATCGGCGGATGTGCTGGCGGCCGAAGACACGCGCAGCCTGCGGAAATTGATGGAGATTCACGGCATCGCCCTGGGCGACCGACGGATCATCGCCTATCACGATCACAGCGGTCCCGGGGTGCGTGCAAAGCTGGTGCAGGCGGTGGCGGATGGGCAATCGGTTGCCTATGCCTCTGAGGCCGGTATGCCACTTGTCGCCGATCCGGGGTTCGAACTGGGCCGCGAGATGGCGGCGGCAGGCCACAAGGTGACGGTGGCGCCGGGCGCGTCGGCGCCGCTGGCGGCGCTGGCGATTTCCGGGCTGGCAAGCGATGCGTTTTTCTTTGGCGGCTTCCTGCCTTCGGCGTCCTCGGCGCGCCGCGCGCGGCTGGAAAGCCTCAGGGACATCCCCGCCACACTGATCTTTTTCGAATCGCCCCGCCGGGTGGGCGCGATGCTGAAAGACGCTGCCCTTGCCCTGGGCGGCGCGCGCCAGGCCGCGATCTGCCGCGAGATCACCAAGAAATTCGAAGAGGTCCAGCGGGGCAACCTGACGGATTTGAGCGAAAAAATCGGCACTCAGGCCCTGAAAGGGGAGGTTGTGGTGCTGATCGCACGGGGGGATTCGGAGAAAATTAGTGAATTGGACTTAGAAGGGGAGGTGCGGGCGGCGCTGAAGACCATGTCGGTGAAGGATGCCGCCGATACGGTGTCGGCGGCCCATGGGCTGGCGCGGCGCAAGGTCTATCAACTGGCTTTGAAGCTGGGAAAGGATGCGGAATGATGAATACGCGGCACCATCGGGGGCGGTCGAATTACCACGCAGGTCTTGCGGCCGAAACCTGTATCGAACGCGCCTATGCGCGCGATGGCCACGAACTGATCGCGCGGCGCTGGCGCGGCCAGGGCGGGGAAATCGACCTGGTGTTTCGCAAGGATGACGTGCTGGCCTTTGTCGAAGTGAAACAGGCCGGTGATTTCGACCGTGCCGCCGAAAGCCTGCGTCCGGCGCAGATGCGGCGCATCGCGATGGCGGCCGAAGAATTTCTTGGCACGCAACCGGCGGGGTCGCTGACCGAATGCCGCTTTGATCTGGGTCTGGTCAATCGCGCCGGGGCGCATCAGATCATCGAAAACGCATTTGCTGTGCACTAGTACACATTGAATAACCGCGCGCGCTGGGCCATGTATCGGCCCAGTCAAGAAAAGGCGCGCAGCATGAAAATCGCATTTCAGATGGACCCGATCGGCGGGGTGGATATCAACGCCGACAGCTCTTTCCGCCTGGCCGAAGAAGCCCAGGCGCGCGGGCACAGCCTGTTTTACTACAGCCCCGACCGGCTGGCCTATCAGGAGGGGCGGATCACCGCACGCGGGCATGACATGACAGTGCAGCGCGTGGAGGGCGACCCTGCCGTTCTGGGCCCGGAGCGGGAGGTGGACCTGGCCGAGTTCGACGTGGTCTGGCTGCGTCAGGATCCACCCTTTGATATGCATTACATCACCTCGACCCATCTTCTGGACCGGCTGAAGGGCGAGGTTCTGGTGGTCAATGATCCGTTCTGGGTGCGCAACTATCCCGAAAAGCTGCTGGTGCTGGATTTCCCGCAGCTGACCCCGCCCACGACGATTGCCCGCGATCTGGACACGATCAAGGCGTTCAAAGTCAAGCATCAGGACATCATTCTGAAACCGCTTTACGGCAATGGCGGCGCGGGGGTGTTCCGTCTGGATGCCGATGACCGCAACCTCACATCGCTTTACGAACTTTTCACCGGGTTCTCGCGCGAGCCGCTGATCGTGCAGAAATTCCTGCCCGATGTCAGCAATGGCGACAAACGCGTGATCCTGGTGGATGGCGAGGCGGTTGGCGCGATCAACCGCGTACCCGCCAAGGGCGAGACTCGGTCGAACATGCATGTGGGTGGGCGGCCCGAGAAGATCGGCCTGACCGACCGCGATCTGGAAATCTGCGCCACCATCGGTCCGCTTCTAAAGGAAAAGGGCCAGATCTTCGTGGGCATCGACGTGATCGGCGATTACCTGACCGAGATCAACGTGACCTCTCCCACCGGCATTCAGGAGCTGGAGCGGTTCGACGGCGTCAATATCGCCGAAAAGATCTGGCAGGCGATCGAGGGCAAGCTGGCCTGATCCGCGCGTCAGAGGCCCCTCGCGCCCATCAGACGGTAACTCAGCGCCTCGGCGATATGGGGTTTGCGCACCGCGTCGCTGCCATCTAGATCGGCAATGGTGCGCGCCACCCTGAGCACCCGGTGATAGCCCCGTGCGGTCAGCTGGAACCGTTCGGCGGTCTTGCTGAGCAGGGCCTGCCCTTCGCCATCGGGATGCGCGATTTCCTGCAGCGCTTCGCCCTCCAGATCGGCATTCTGGCATTGCGGCTTGCCGTCATAGCGCGCCTCCTGCAACGCACGCGCAGCGGCCACGCGCGCGGCCACCGTGGCAGAGCTTTCGCCGTCGCCCGGCAGCTCCAGATCGCGGAAGGCCACCGGGGGCACTTCGATCCGCAGGTCGAACCGGTCCATCAGCGGGCCTGAGATGCGGCCCAGATAATCCTCTCCACAGACCGGCGCGCGGGAACAGGCGCGGTTGGGATCGGCCAGATATCCGCATTTGCAGGGGTTCGCCGCCGCCATCAGCATGAAACGGCAGGGGTATTTGATATGGGCATTGGCGCGGGCGACCATGACCTCCCCGGTTTCAATCGGCTGGCGGAGGGTTTCCAGCACAGTGCGGGGAAATTCCGGGAATTCATCCATTAACAGCACCCCATTATGCGCCAGGCTGATCTCTCCGGGTTTCGCGCCGCGCCCACCACCCACGATGGCTGCCATCGACGCGGTGTGATGCGGTTCGCGGAAGGGCCGCGTGCGGTTGATGCCCCCTTCGTCCAGAAGTCCCGCCAGCGAATGGATCATAGAGGTTTCCAGCGCCTCGAACGGGGTCAGCGGCGGCAGGATGCCGGGCAGGCGCGCGGCCATCATGGATTTGCCTGACCCCGGCGTGCCCACCATTATCAGGTGGTGGCGTCCGGCGGCCGCGATCTCAAGCGCGCGTTTGGCGCGTTCCTGGCCCTTCACGTCGCGCAGGTCTTTCGCGCCTGCATCTGCGATCACCTCTCCAGGCGTGGCGGGGGGCAGGGGGGCGAGGCCTGAATAATGCTGCACCACCTCGATCAGGTTTGCGGCGGCGGTCACGCAGGTGGCGTCGACCCAGGCGGCCTCGGCCCCCGATCCGGCGGGGCAGAGCAGTTTGCGCCCGTCTTCCGCCGCGCGCATGGCGGCAGGCAGAGCCCCCAGCACCGGCACCAGCGAGCCGTCAAGAGACAGTTCCCCCAGCGCCACGGTTTCCTCGATCGCGTCGGCGGGCAGGACGTCCATCGCGGTCAGAAGCGCCACGGCGATGGGCAGGTCGAAATGGCTGCCTTCCTTGGGCATATCGGCAGGCGACAGGTTGACCGTGATCCGTTTCGACGGCAGTGCAATCGACATCGCCGACAGGGCCGACCGGATGCGGTCGCGCGCCTCGTTCACCGCCTTGTCTGGCAGGCCCACGATGGAAAAGGCGGGCACGCCGGGGCTGACGGCGCATTGCACTTCGACGGGGCGGGCCTCCACCCCCTGAAAGGCGACTGTATAGGCGCGCGCGACCATCCCCGATCCTCTGCCAAGTGTTTGGTAAACGGATACGGGCGCAGTGGTTTCTGAATGGTTAACGGTTGTCCTGGTCAGACGGGCCAATCGTCAAAGGGCAGGTCCAGAAGGTACGGCTCTGGGTCATAGGATTGGGTCAGCCCGTCCGCGCGCCATTCCTGCACCGCAGGGTCCGCCAGAAGCGACAGCGCATAGGCGCGCGTGCCCTCGGACACCGGCAGGCCGTATCCAACAATGCGCGCGGCCACGGGCGTGTAAAACACATCCGCCAGGCTGTAGCGCCCGAAAATCGGCCCTTCCGCCGCGCCGGACAGGCTGCGCGCATGGGCAAAAAGGGTTTCGATCCGGTCCAGATCGGCCTGCACGGGGGCGGAGACCTGAAAGCCCCGATAGGCCCGGCGCAACTGCATTGGACAGGCCCCGCGCAGGGCGGTGAAGCCGGAACACATCTCGGCCACCAGCCAGCGGACGGTGGCGCGCTGGGCCGGGTCGGCGGGCCACATCTGCGCGTCCGGGTGGCGTTCGGCCAGGGTTTCGGCCATGGCAAAGCTTTCGCCCACAACGGTGCCATCGGGCAGGCGCAGGGCGGGCACCAGACGGGCCGGGGCCAACGGGGCCAGATCATCTGCCATCGTCCCCGAATAAAGCCCCACCATATGTTCGCGCATAGGCAGGTCGAATTTGCGCAGCATCAGCCAGCCGCGCAGGGACCAGCTGGAATAGGTTTTGTCGCCGATAAACATATCATAGGTCATGCGCGCGAGACTAGCCGCGCGCGGCCGCGTAAAACGAACGACATTTTGTGCGCCCTGCGATCACGGAAGGTGATTGATGCGCCCCAGATGCCAGTTTTGCCCGTCAAAGCGCATATCGGTCACAGACAGCGTGTCGATCTTGTGGCGCAGCACATCCGACGCCCCTACGCCAAGGGCGCGCTGCACCTGGGTCAGGATCACGCCGAAATGCGCCACGGCGATGATGTGGCGGCCCGCGTGCAGGTTGTTCATCTGATCCACCACCTGCGCCACGCGCCGCGCGGCCTGGTTCCAGCTTTCCCCGCCGGGGGCAGCGATATCGCCCGGCGTTTCCCAATAGGCGCGCGACAGCTCGGGGTGCGTTTCAGACACTTCGGAATGATGTTTGCCGTCCCATTCGCCAAAGTGAAACTCGCGCAGGTCGGGGTGATCGGGCAGGCGGCTGCGTCCGTCCGACAGCGTGTCAGCGGTGGCCGAGGCGCGGATCAGGTCCGACGCGATAACGATGGCATCATCGGGCAGATGCGCATTCAGCCGCGCGATATGGGCCCTGTCCGACAGATCGGCAGGCACGTCGCGCCAGCCCACGAAGTTTTTCTGATGGGTCGGCCCGTGGCGGATCCAGTGCCAGGTGGTCATGGCATTTTCCCTTTCAGTACCTGCGGCAGACCCACGGTAACCTTGATCACCAGATCGGCCATTTGCGCCAGTTCGATATTCAGCCGGCCCTGCGCCTCGCGGAATTGGCGGGCCAGGGCGTTTTCCGGCACGACGCCTTCGCCCACCTCATTTGACACGACGATCACCGGCATCTGGCAGCGGCGCAATGCATCGAACAGCCGGGCCTGTTCGGCGGCCAAATCGCGGGTGTCATCCAGCATCTGATTGGACAACCACAGCGTCGCGCAATCGAAAAGCAGCACGTCGCCGCGCGCATCCGTCAAAGCCGTGCCCGCATCATACGGCGCCTCGATCGTGCGCCAACCTGCGTCGCGTCGCGATTTATGCGCATCCACCTTCTGGGCCATCTCGTCATCAAAAATCTGCGCAGTCGCAAGATAAACCTTTGTCGAACCGTGGTTTTCGGCTAGACTTTCTGCGAGACGCGATTTGCCGGAAGCAGCCCCGCCGACAATTAAGGTGAGTCCTGGCAACAAATTTTTAACCCTTGAGTGATCCATTGGGGTTAGAGCTGCGTACTCAGTTCAGGAGCGCAAAACAAGGTGCACCTCGATGTGTACCGAATGTCATCTACAGGGGGATGATATGGCACTGGACTCTTCGACTGATATGTCGCTGTCGCGGCGGGCCATGAAGGCCGAGCTGTTGGACGCGGAAACGGAACTCAAGCTGGCATATGCGTGGCGCGACGAACGGGATGAAGCCGCCCTTCATCGTCTGATCAACGCATATATGCGGCTGGCCATTTCCATGGCGTCGAAATTCAAACGCTATGGCGCGCCGATGAACGACCTGATCCAGGAAGCGGGTCTGGGTCTGATGAAGGCGGCGGACAAGTTCGATCCCGATCGCGGGGTGCGGTTTTCGACCTATGCGGTGTGGTGGATCAAGGCGTCGATTCAGGATTACGTGATGCGCAACTGGTCGATGGTGCGCACCGGTTCGACCTCGTCGCAGAAGTCGCTGTTTTTCAACATGCGCCGTGTGCAGGCCCGGCTTGAGCGGGAAGCCGCCGCCGCTGGCGAAGCGCTGGATCGGCACGAAATGCACAAGATGATCGCCACGGAAATCGGCGTGCCGCTCCACGACGTCGAGATGATGGAAGGCCGTCTGTCGGGGTCGGATTATTCGCTGAACGCCACGCAGTCGGTGGACGAAGAAGGCCGCGAGTGGATCGACGCGCTGGAAGATGAAAGCGCTCAGGCGGCCGAGCTGGTGGAAGATACCCACGACAACGCCCAGCTGCGCGAATGGCTGCTGATTGCGATGAACGCGCTGAATGAACGCGAACGCTTCATCGTGCGCGAACGCAAGCTGCGGGAAGACGCGCGTACACTTGAAAGCCTTGGCGATGAGCTGGGCCTGTCGAAGGAACGTGTGCGCCAGCTTGAGGCCGCGGCCTTCACCAAGATGCGCAAGAGCCTTGAAGCGCAATCGCGCGAGGTGCAACACTTCCTCGTATGAGGTTTACCTTCCCCCTGCTCTTCGCACTCTGTGCGAGCATGGCCGCCCCGTCCGGGGCGGTTTCGCTGTCAGAAGACAGCCTGACGCGCATGGCCACTGCCGATGTGGTGCTGCTAGGCGAGGTGCATGACAACCCCGCCCATCATGTGACCCAGGCCGATCTGGTGCGCAGGCTGCAGCCCGCAGCATTGGTGTTCGAGATGCTGACCGATGCGCAGGCAAGCGCGATCACGCCCGACATCCGTGGCAATGCGGGGGCTGTGGCGCAGGCGGTGAACTGGGCCGAAAGCGGCTGGCCGGATTTCGCGATGTATCACCCGATTTTCCTGGCGGCCCCCGGCGCGGCGATCCATGGCGCGGCGGTGCCCCGCGATGCGGCCCGCGCGGCGATGCAGCAGGGGCTGGCGCAGGCCTTTGGCGACGGGGCCGACCGGTTCGGGCTGACCGTCCCGCTGGACGACCGCGAACAGGCGCAGCGCGAGGCCCTGCAGGCCGAGGCGCATTGCGACGCGCTGCCCGACAACCTTCTGCCCGGCATGGTCGATATCCAGCGCCTGCGCGATGCGCGGCTGGCGCAGGTGGCGCTGGCCGCCTTCGAACAGACCGGCGGGCCGGTTGTGATCATCACCGGCAATGGCCACGCGCGGGCCGATTGGGGCGTGCCGCATTACCTGCGTCAGGCCGCGCCCGGCATCACCCTTTTCGCGCTGGGCCAGTCGGAAGGCGCACGCCTTCTGCCCGGCGCGTTCGACGCGGTGATCGACGCCCCCATCGTCGCCCGCCCCGACCCGTGCGAGGCCTTCCGCAACTAGGCCCGGGCGCAATTCGCTCTGGTCCAGCGGTGCCGCCTTGCCTATGGTCATGCCGATGAAATAACGCGCCGGGGCGACATGCTGGCTGGAAAACGCATTTTGCTGATCATCGGGGGTGGGATCGCCGCCTATAAATCGCTGGATCTGATCCGGCGGCTGGCCGAACGGGGGGCGTCGGTCACCCCCGTCCTGACCAAGGCGGGGGAGGAGTTTGTCACCCCTCTTTCCGTATCGGCCCTTGCTGGGCAGAAGGTCTATCGTGATCTCTTCGACCTGACGGATGAGGCCGAGATGGGGCATATCCAGCTGTCCCGCTCCGCCGATCTGATTGTGGTGGCACCGGGTACTGCCGATCTGATGGCCAAGATGGCGCAGGGCTTTGCGAATGATCTGGCCTCCACCCTTTTGCTGGCCACCGACACGCCGGTGCTGGTGGCGCCTGCGATGAATGTGCGCATGTGGGATCATCCTGCGACCCAGCGCAACCTTGAGACATTGAAGGCCGATGGCATCCGCTTTGTCGGCCCGAATGAAGGCGACATGGCCTGCGGCGAGTTTGGCCCCGGCCGCATGGCGGAACCGCTGGAAATCGTGGCCGCCGTGGAAAGCCAGTTCGCGGCAGGCCCGCTTGCGGGCAAACGCATCCTTGTCACCTCGGGCCCCACGCATGAGCCGATTGATCCGGTGCGCTATATCGCCAACCGGTCCTCGGGGGCGCAGGGCACGGCGGTGGCGCGTGCGCTGGCGGATCTGGGCGCGCATGTGGTGTTCGTGACCGGCCCTGCCTCGGTCCCGCCGCCCGACGGGGTGGAGGTGATCGCGGTCGAAAGCGCGCGCGAGATGGCTGATGCTGTGCAGGCAGCACTACCCGTGGATGCCGGTGTTTTTGCGGCGGCGGTGGCCGATTGGCGGGTCGCGCAGGCGTCGGATCGGAAGCTTAAGAAATCGAAAGACGGGCTGCCGGTGCTGGAGTTTGCCGAAAACCCCGACATTTTGGCGGGCGTGTCCCAGATGAAAAAAAGCCGTCCCGGCCTTGTCGTGGGCTTTGCTGCAGAAACCAATGATGTGGAGGCGCATGCCATCGCCAAACGCAAACGCAAAGGCTGCGACTGGATCGTGGCCAATGATGTCAGCCCCGGCACCGGGATCATGGGCGGATCGGAAAACGCTGTGATCTTGATCTCGGAAGACGGGGCAGAAGCCTGGCCGCGCATGGGCAAGGATGCCGTGGCACGGCAACTGGCGGACCGCATCGCGGCGGCGTTGAATGGCTGAGCCGGTCGACATCCGCGTGACGCGGGAGGCGGGCTTTGACGCATCGGTGCCGTTGCCCAGCTATGAAACAGCGGGCGCGGCTGGGGCGGACCTGCGCGCCAATCTGCCGGATGGCGACGTGACGCTGGCACCGGGTGAGCGCGCGCTGATCCCGACGGGGCTACGCATTGAAATCCCAGACGGGTTTGAGGTGCAGATCAGGCCCCGCTCAGGCCTTGCGCTGAAACACGGGATCACGCTGCCCAACAGCCCCGGCACGATCGACAGCGATTATCGCGGGCCGTTGGGCGTCATCGTGATGAATGCGGGGACAGAGCCCTTCACGGTGGAACATGGCGCGCGCATCGCGCAGATGGTGGTTGCCCCCGTGCTGCAGGCGCGGTTTGAAGTGACAGTCGCGCTGAGCGATACCGCGCGGGGCGCGGGCGGGTTTGGATCGACGGGAACGGGCTGATGGTTCTGGTTCTGGCACTGGCGGCGATGCTGTGGGGCATCGGATCGCTGATGGGTGCGCCGCGCAAGGCGCGGCTGACGATGATCGGGGTGCTTTACGTGGGCGTGCTGATCCTGCAGCTTGTGCTGCCTGCGGGCCATCCGCTGCGTGTGGCCACGGGCGAAAGCCCGGCGCTGTGGCTGCTGATCGGTGGCTTCGTAGTGATCATCCTGACCTATCGCGCCGGTCTGAACTGGCTGCGGGGCAAGGCGGAAAGCAAATCCAACGCCTCGGCCATCCCCGAACCCAAGCGCACCGGCACATTTTCCGAGACCGAGCTGAACCGCTATGCCCGCCATATCGTGCTGCGCGAGCTGGGCGGCGCAGGGCAGAAAAAGCTGAAAGAGGCGCGTGTGCTGGTGATCGGCGCAGGCGGTCTGGGTGCGCCTGCGCTGCAATATCTGGCCGCCGCCGGGGTGGGCACAATCGGCGTCATTGATGACGACGTGGTCGATAACGCCAACCTGCAACGGCAGGTGATTCACCGCGATGCCGATATCGGCATGCCCAAGGTGTTCTCGGCCGAGGCCGCGATGAAGGCGCAAAACCCCTTTGTCGAGGTCAAACCCTATAACCGCCGGCTTAACAAGGTGATCGCGCCCAAGCTGTTCGAGGACTATGACGTGATCCTTGACGGCACGGATAATTTCGAGACCCGCTATCTGGCCAACCGCGCCGCGGTATTCATGCGCAAGCCGCTGGTGTCGGGCGCGCTGTCACAATGGGAAGGTCAGCTGAGCATCTTTGACCCCGAACATGGCGCGCCGTGCTATCAATGCATCTTCCCCGAAGCCCCCGCAGATGGCCTTGCCCCGTCCTGTGCCGAGGCCGGCGTGATCGGTCCCTTGCCGGGGGTGATCGGGTCGATGATGGCGGTGGAGACGATCAAGCTGATCACCGGCGCGGGCCACCCCATGCGCGGCGAGATGCTGATCTATGACGCGCTGTGGGGGGAAACGCGCAAAATCGGACTGGAGCGCCGCAGCGATTGCCCGATCTGCGGGTCTGAACCGGAACGGCAGTCTGCCTGACGGGCGCGACGCTGTGTGGCCAGCGTCGCGTGCCGTATTTGGAAAGAGAAGAACTAGGGGTCAGAGCACCTGATCGAGGTCGGCGATGATGTCTTCGGCGTCTTCCAGACCCACGGACAGGCGGAATATCCCGTCCCCCGCAAAAGCGCGGTAGCTTTGGGTTTGCGCCCCTTCCAGGCGGAAGGAGGTTTTCATCAGCCCCGCTGTCTCCATCCAGAAAATCAGGCTGCGGTGGTGGCCCAGAGAGACGGCATAATGCACGATCTTCAGCTTGTCGATCATGTCGCGGGCGATGCGTTCGCCGTCTTCGACCCCGCCCACCTGGAAGGAAATCATGCCGGAGGTGTTGGTCATCTGCTTTTGCGCAAGATCGTATTGAGGGTGTGAGGGCAGGCCGGGATAGATCACCTTGGTCACGCTGGGTTGATCCTCAAGCCATTGGGCGACGGCCATCGCGCCCGCCTGATGCGCCTTGAGCCTGAGCGGCAATGTCGCGGCCCCCCGCGCAATCAGCCAGGCGTTGAAAGGCGACAGGATCCCGCCATGGTGGATCGATGCCTCAAGCCGCAGCTTGCGGATCAGATCGGCGCGGCCCGCCACGGCGCCGCCCACCGCATCGCCATGCCCACCGATATACTTGGTGGTCGAATGCATCACCAGATCGACGCCCAGCCCGATCGCGTCCTGCCCGAGGGGGGAGGCAAAGGTGGCATCGGTGGAATGCAGCGCCCCTGCGTCATGGGCGATTTTCGAAATGGCCGCCAGATCGCTCAGCCGCCCGATGGGGTTCGCGGGGCTTTCCGAATGTACCAGCCGCGTGTTGGGCCGGATCGCGCGGGCCAGGTTTTCGGGGTTCGACATGTCCACCACGCTGACATCCACGCCCATGCGCGGCAGCGTATCGCGCGCGAGCTCCGCCACGCCTGCATAGGACACGTCCGACACCACCGCATGATCGCCCTTCTGAAGGAAGGTGAAGAAAATGGCCGAGGCGGCTGCCATGCCCGATGCCGTGCACAGGCATTCCTCCGCCCCCTGAAGCGCTGCGATCTTCGCCTCCAGCATGGCGACGGTCGGGTTGGCCCAGCGGGCATAGGCATAAGGCGACTCGGGCGTCAGATCATGGGCGGAAAAGCCCGACACATCTTCGGAGATAAAGGTCGAAGACATATGGATCGCCGGGGCCGAAGCGCCCGTCGCCGTATCGGGTGTTTCGCCCGCGTGAATGGCGGTGGTCATGGGGCCGGTCTTGCGGTTCGATCCATGCATGATGTTCTCCTTCCGTCTGTCTGAGCGGGCACGCTGGCGCAGATCGCCCCGATCTGCAAACGGAAATCCGGGGCCGGGTCTGGACGCTGTGCCCGCGCGCTCCTAGCTTGTGGGCAAAGGAGTTCCGCCAGATGACAAACCCGCTTCTCTCCCCCTGGGAGACCGATTTTCAGATTGCCCCTTTCGACAAGATTTCCGACGCGGATTTCGCCCCCGCGCTGGAGCGCGCCTTGGAGGCCCACAAGGCCGAAATCGACGCGATTGCCACATCGTCTGAATCGCCCGGTTTCGCCAACACGATCGAGGCGCTGGAAGCCGCGGGCAAGGATCTGGACAAGGTGCTGTCTGTCTTCTTCACCGTGGCGGGCGCCGACAGCAACCCCGCACGGGAGGATCTGCAGCGCGCCTTTTCCCCAAAGTTGGCTGCGCATTTTTCCGAGATCACGTCGAACAAGGCCCTGTTTGCCCGCGTCGATGCGGTGTGGGAGGGGCGCGACGCGCTGGATCTGACCGATGAGCAGGCCCGCGTTCTGATGCTGACCCGGCGTGGGTTCGTGCGTGCGGGCGCGGCTTTGGACGGGGAGGCCGATGCCCGGATGAAAGAGATCAAGTCGCGGCTGGCCTCTCTGGGCACGTCCTTCACGCAAAACCTGCTGGCCGATGAACGCGACTGGTTCATGGAACTGGGCGAGGGTGATCTGGAGGGCCTGCCCGGCTTTGTGGTCAGTGCTGCGCGCGCGGCCGGCGAAGAAAAGGGTGTGGGCGGGCCTGTGGTGACGCTGTCGCGGTCGCTGATCGTGCCGTTCCTGCAATTCTCCCCCCGCCGTGACCTGCGGGAAAAGGCGTATAAAGCCTGGGCCGCGCGCGGTGAGAATGGGGGTGACACGGACAACCGCGCCATCGCCGCCGAAATCCTGGCGCTGCGCGAGGAACGCGCCAAGCTTTTGGGATATGACAGTTTCGCCGCCTACAAGCTGGAAACCGAAATGGCCAAGACGCCCCAGGCGGTGCGCGATCTTCTGATGGCCGTGTGGGAGCCCGCCAAGGCCCGCGCCCATGAAGACGCGCAGGTGCTTGAGGCGATGATGCAGGAAGATGGCGTCAACGGCCCGCTTGAGGCCTGGGACTGGCGCTATTACGCGGAAAAGCGGCGCAAGGCGGAACACGATCTGGATGAGGCGGCGCTGAAGCCCTATCTGCAGCTTGACCGGATGATCGAGGCGGCTTTTGCCTGCGCCAACCGCCTCTTCGGGCTGGAGTTTCGGGAGATCAGCCCGGCGCTTTATCACCCCGATTGCCGCGCCTGGGAGGTCACGCGTAAGGGCCAACATGTGGCGGTCTTCATCGGCGATTACTTTGCGCGCGGGTCGAAACGGTCGGGCGCGTGGTGTTCGGCGATGCGAAGCCAGGCGAAGTTCCCGGAAAGACAAGCGCCCGTTGTGATCAATGTCTGCAACTTCGCCAAGGGCGATCCGGCTCTGCTCAGCTATGACGATGCGCGCACGCTGTTTCATGAATTTGGCCATGCGCTGCATCAGATGCTGTCGGATGTAACCTATGAATCGATCTCCGGTACGTCCGTTGCGCGGGACTTCGTGGAGCTGCCCAGCCAGCTTTATGAGCATTGGCTGGAGGTACCGCAGGTGCTGGCGGAATTCGCCACCCATGCGGAGACGGGTGAGCCGATGCCCAAGGACATGCTGCAAAAGGTGCTGGATGCCGCGAATTTCGACATGGGCTTTCAGACGGTGGAATATGTGGCCTCGGCGCTTGTCGATCTGGATTTCCACGACGGCCCCGCGCCCAGCGATCCGATGGAGGCGCAGCAAGCTACGCTGGAGCGTCTGGGCATGCCGCGCGCCATCGGCATGCGCCACGCCACGCCGCATTTCGCCCATGTCTTTGCCGGCGACGGCTATAGCGCGGGCTATTACAGCTATATGTGGTCCGAGGTAATGGATGCCGATGCTTTTGCCGCCTTTGAGGAAGCAGGCGATGCGTTTGACCCGGCCCGCGCAAAGGCGCTGGAAGAGAACATCCTGTCCACCGGCGGATCAAAGGAGGCTGATCAGCTTTACATCGCCTTCCGCGGGCGGCTTCCGGGGGTTGAGGCGCTTCTGAAAGGGCGTGGACTCGCTGCATAGACCGGTGGGCAGGGGTATTTATGGCCAGAAAGAAGCAGGGCCGCGATCTGCTGCTTCTTTCTGGCTTAAAGTACCCAAGACTGCCCTCAATACCCGCGCTGACGGTCGACGAGGTGCAGGAACGGCTCGCCCGCTTCCCCGCGCCGGACGTTTTCGGCGATGGTTTTCGAGGACCAGGCCGCGCGGGTTTCCGAGGCGATGTGGGGCGTGACCGTCACATGCGGGTGCTGCCAGAAGGGATGGTCTGCGGGCAAAGGCTCCACCCGGAACGTATCCAGCGTGGCATGGCCCACCTGACCGCTGTCAAGCGCGGCCAGAAGCGCGTCATCGTCGATCAGCGGGCCGCGCCCGGGGTTCAGGATGGCGGCCCTCTTGGCCAACAGGCCCAGCGTGTCGGCGTTCAGCGTGTTTTCCGTATCGGGCGTGTCGGGCAGAAGCAGGATCACGATCTCGGCCCCGCTGAGCGCGGCGCGCAGGCCGTCTGTGCCGTGATGGCAGTCCACACCGTCGATCGCCTTGGGGCTGTTTGACCAGCCGCGGACCTGAAAGCCCAATCGCACGAGGCTTTCGGCGCAGGCGCGGCCGAGTTCGCCCAATCCAAGGATCGTTACCTGCCGATCCCAGGCCACCGGCGGGGCCTCGTTCACCCATTCGCCCGGCTTGGCATGGATATGGGCGTCCATCCCCAGATGGTGGCGCAGGGTGTGGCCGGTGACCCATTCGACCATGCCTTGCGTCAGTGCCGGGTCGACCATGCGCGCCAGCGGGACGGTCAGCGTGGGGTTGCCCACCACGGCTTCTACCCCCGCCCAGAGGTTCAGCACCGCTTTCAGGCGGGTGAAGGGGGTGAAATCCTTCACCTTGGAATTGGGCGCATAGACGATGTAATCGACCTGATCAGGGGGGAAGTCCGTGCTCAGGTCGGCCTCTAGCCCAACCTCGGAAAAGGCGGCGCGCAGATGGGGCTCGTATTCGGGCCACCGCTCGGCACGGGCGGCGAAAAGGACGTTGGGCATGGGTTTGGCCTTATCTGGGGCGGTGGATATGGGCGCTTTGTACCAGCCCGAAGGCCACCATCAAGACCAGCATGGCCGAGCCGCCGAAACTGACCATGGGCAGCGGCACGCCCACAACCGGGGCAAGGCCCATGACCATCGACATGTTCACGGCAAAGAACAGGAAAAAGTTCAGCGCAATCCCCAGCGTCAGAAGGGATGAGAACCGGTCTTTCGTCGCCAGTGCGGTGACCACGCAGAAGACGATGATCAGCGTATATAGCCCCAGAAGGGAGAAGGCGCCGATAAAGCCGAACTCCTCGGCCAGGGTGGTGAAGATGAAATCGGTGTGTTTTTCCGGCAGGAAGTTCAGCCGCGATTGCGTGCCCTGCATGAAGCCGCGCCCGGTCCAGCCGCCCGACCCGAGGGCTATCTTGGATTGGGTAATATGGTACCCCGCGCCCAGCGGGTCGCTGGCGGGATCAAGGAAGGTGTCGATCCGGCGATATTGGTAATCCTGCAGCAATTGCCATTCGGTGCCCCGGCTTTGGAACACCGCCGTGATCAACCCGATGACCGAGGCGATAACGGCCGCGAAATAGGCCCAGTGCACACCTGCCAGAAACATCAACCCGCCACCCGCCGACAAAAGCAGGATAGAGGTGCCCAGATCCGGTTGCCGCAGCACCAGGAAGGTCGGGAACAGGATCACCACCACCGGGATCAGCACCCAGAAGGGTCGCGAATTGCGCTTGGCGGGCAGCCAGTCGTAATAGGCGGCCAGCAGCATCACCAGCGTGATTTTCATCAGTTCCGAAGGTTGCAGGCGCATGAACCCCAGGTCGATCCAGCGCTGGGCGCCCATGCCGACCACGCCGAAGAATTCCACCGCCAGCAAAAGCGCAATCGACACGCAATAGGCCACCACCGCCATGTTGCGCCAGAACCAGATCGGCACCATGGCCACCACCAGCATCAGCACAAGGCCCATCGCAAAACGTTTCATCTGCGGCTCGGCCCAGGGGGTGAAAGACCCACCCGCCACTGAATACAACATCAGGAAGCCCACACAGGCCACCGCGATCAGCAAAAGCACCAGCGGCCAGTTCAGATAGAGGATCTTGCGCGGGCCGGACGGGACCGATTTGACGGTGTATTCAAGATAACTCATGCCCGCCCGCTTCCTTCGGTATCGGCCAGCGGCAGGACATTGCGCAGGCGTTCCTGCTGCGCCTCGATCCGGGGGCGGTCCTTGGGCGGGTAGACCTCAAGCGGGGGCGGGCCGCCATAAAGCGCCTGCAGCGTGATATCGCGCGCGATGGGGGCTGCGGCGCTGGATCCGCCGCCGCCATGTTCCACGATCACCGACACCGCGATGCGCGGGTTGTCAGCGGGCGCATAGTTCACGAAAAGCGCGTGGTCGCGGCGCTCCCAGGGCAGGTCCTCGTTACGGATCACGCCTCGGGCGCGTTCCTCGGCGGTGATGTTGCGGACCTGGCTGGTGCCGGTCTTGCCTGCGATGCGCACCGCATCCTCGATCACGCGCGATCCATAGGCCGTGCCGCGCCGGTCATTCGACACCGCATACATCGCCCGGCGCATCTTGCGCAGGTTGTTTTCGTTCAGCCCCATGTCGCGCCCCGCGCCGCTGGGCTGTTCGACCCCGTTCACGGATTTGACCAGACGCGGCTCCACGCTGCGGCCCGTCGCCAGGCGCGCGGTCATCACCGCCAGCTGCAGCGGCGAGGCCAGCATGAAGCCCTGTCCGATCGACGCGTTGACCGTATCGCCCACCAGCCAGTCCTGCCCATGCACGCGCCGCTTCCATGCGCGGTCGGGGGCAAGGCCGCTGGCCACCGCCGACATGGGCAGGTCATGGCGCACGCCCAGGCCGAACCGTTTGGCCATGGCCGAAATCTTGTCCTGACCCACTTTCAGGGCAAGGTCATAGTAATAGACATCACAGCTTTGCTTGAGCGAGTTCTGCAGGTCGACCCAGCCATGGCCGGCCCGTTTCCAGCAGTGGAAGCGGCGGCCCGAGACATCCAGATGGCCGGGGCAATAGACGGTCTCATCCGGGCCGATCAGCCCTTCCTCCAGCGCGGCCATGGCGGTGATCATCTTGAAGGTCGATCCGGGCGGATAGATGCCCTGCACCGACTTCGACGCCAGCGGGCGGTATTTGTTGTTCAGCAAGTCGTTGTAATCGTTTACGGAAATGCCGCGCACGAATTTGTTCGGGTCATAGGAGGGCGACGACGCGATGGCCAGGACATCGCCGTTTTCGGTGTCGATCACCACGGCGCTTGCGCTTTCCTCGCCCAGGCGGGCCTGCACATATCCCTGCAATTCGGCATCCAGCGTCAGTTGCAGATCGGCGCCCGCTTCGCCTTCGCGACGGTCCAGTTCGCGCATCACGCGGCCCGCGGCGTTGACCTCTACCCGCTTGGTGCCGGCCTTGCCGCGCAGAAGGTCTTCGTGCTTGGCCTCAAGCCCGACCTTGCCGATCTGGAAACGCGGGATGCGCAGCAACTGGTCGGGGTTTTCGATCTTCGACAGGTCATAGTCGGACACGGGCCCCACATATCCCACCGCATGGGCGAAATCCGATCCGCGCGGGTATTTCCGGGTCAGCCCCACCTCGGGTGAGACGCCGGGCAGCGCGGGCGCATTGACCGCGACGGTCGAGACATCCTTCCAGCTGACCTGTTCGGCCACCGTCACCGGCAGGAAGGGGGGCGAGCGGTCCATTTCCGTCATCGCCCGGTTCAGCTGTTCGGGGTCCAGCTCGATCAGCTGGCCCAGGCGGGTGATAACCTTGTCCACATCGCCCGCATCTTCGGGGACGATGACGATGCGATAGCTGGGCGTGTTATGGGCAATCACGCGGCCTTCGCGGTCAAAGATCTCGCCCCGCGCGGGGGGGATCAGGCGGACATTGATGCGGTTTTCCTCGGCCAGAAGGCGGAACTGGTCGGCCTCTTCCAGCTGCAGTTGACGCATGCGCAGACCCAGAGCGCCGACAAAGGCCAATTGCACCCCGCCCAGCAGCATCGCGCGCCGGGTCAGGACGGTATGGGTCTTTTCCAATTCGCGCGGGTTGCGTCTCATATCCGCGAGCCTATTGCATCATCATCGCCGGGGGCCAGTTTGCGCACACCCAGAAACAGGTGCGACAGCAGGACGACGACGGGGTAAATCAGGATCGTCGTCAGCATCTGCATCAGCGTCAGCCCCAGTGGTGCCTGGTCTATCATCAGTACGGCCAATATCACACGATTTAGCAGGAAAACGCCAATCACAACAAGGCAAGCGGCGGCCCATTCGCCCGCGAAACTGGCATCGCGCAGGCCGATGGCGCGGGTCTTCAGCTGCTCGGCCCCCAGCACGACCAGAAAGGCCATCAGGCCCGGCGGACGATACAGCAGGATATCGGCCAGCAAAATCACGAGCGCGATCAGCAGGACAGGGACGAATTCCGGCCGTCTGAGCGCCCAGGCAAAGGTCAGCGCCACCAGAAGGTCAGGCCCGGCCCAATTGGGCGGTAGCGTGCTGAGCGGCAGAAGATTCCAGAACAGGATCACCAGCGCCAGAAGCACATAAAGCCCGCGCTTCCACCAGACCGAGGAATTAGCCATCGGCGTCGCCCGCCGGCGCGGTTTGGCTGAGGTCTTCTTCCGGCAGGATCAGGTTGCCCGGATCATTCACCCGTTCGGTGCCGTGGTGGCGCAAGAGGCGCAGGAATTCCAGCCGCTGGAAATCCGCCGACAGGCGCACGCGCAGCCGGCCATTGCGATCCTCGGCCACTTGCCCGATCAGCAGACCGGCGGGAAACACGCCGCCATCGCCAGAACTGACCACGCGATCACCGGGGCGCACCAGTTCGGCGTTTTCGATGAAATCCAGCAGGGGGGCCGCGCTGTTGTCGCCGCCCACCAGCGCCGTCTGGCCCGACGGCTGGATCGTGGCGGGCACCGAGCTGGTGGCATCCGTCAACAGAAGCACGCGGGAGGTATTTTCCCCCACGCCCGACACCCGGCCCACAAGGCCGATGCCGTCCATCGCGGCCCAGCCGTCGATGATGCCGTCGCGCGCACCCACATTCAGCAGCACCGATTGCCGGAAAGGCGATCCGCTATCGGCGATCACCACGCCGGTGATGAAGGTCAGGCGCGGGTCCAGCCGCACATTGTTCAGATCCAGCAGCCGCGCGTTTTCCTGTTCCAGCTGAAGCGCTGCCTCTTTCCAGGCCTGCATCTGGCGCAGTTCGGACCGCAACTCGCGGTTCTGATCCACAAGCCGTTGATAAGACTGCACATTGCGCACAAGGTTCACCGCGCCCGTCACCGGGGCCATCAGCCATTCCATATTGGGCATGATCTGGTCGGTGACCTGCGCGCGGAACCGTTCGACGCGCGGGCTGTCGATGCGCCACAGCAGGAAAATACCCAGAAGGCACAACAGGATAACCCCCATCAGAAGCCGTCTGAGGGGGCCTGTATATTCATCACGATTGGACCGGTCTTTGGCCAAGGGCACCTCGGGTCAGGGGTGTCTTTCGCGAAAGCCTGCGCGCGTCAGCTGTCGTAGTCAATCGCGTGGCGCAGTTGTTTTTCGTATTCCAGCGCCTTGCCGGTGCCCAAAGCCACGCAGTTCAGGCTTTCGTCGGCGATGGAAACCGCAAGGCCCGTTTGCTCGCGCAACGCCAGATCCAGATCGCCCAGCAGCGCGCCGCCGCCGGTCAGCATCACACCGCGATCCACGATATCGGCGGCCAGATCTGGGGGCGTTGTCTCCAGCGCGGTCATCACCGCTTCGCAGATTTGCTGCACGGGTTCGGCCAGCGCTTCGGCCACCTGGGCCTGGCTGATCTCGATTTCCTTGGGCACACCGTTCAGAAGGTCGCGGCCCCGGATCTGCATCGACTGGCCCCGGCCATCGTCGGGCATGCGCGCCGTCCCGATCGAGGTCTTGATGCGTTCCGCGGTCGATTCCCCGACCAGAAGGTTCTGCTGGCGGCGCAGGTAGTTGATGATCGCCTCGTCCATCCGGTCGCCACCCACGCGGATCGAGCGGGCGTAGACGATATCGCCCAGCGACAGAACCGCAACTTCGGTCGTTCCGCCGCCGATATCGACGACCATGTTGCCGGTCGGATCGGTGATGGGCATGCCCGCGCCAATGGCGGCTGCGATGGGTTCGGCGATCAGGCCGGCTTTGCGTGCACCGGCTGACAGAACCGACTGACGGATCGCGCGTTTTTCAACAGGGGTCGCGCCATGGGGGACGCAAACGATGACCTTGGGTTTCGAGAAGGTCGAGCGTTTATGCACCTTGCGGATAAAGTGCTTGATCATCTCTTCGGCGGTGTCGAAGTCGGCGATCACCCCTTCGCGCATCGGGCGGATCGCCTCGATCGACCCGGGCGTGCGGCCAAGCATCAGCTTGGCATCCTCGCCCACGGCCAGAACCTTCTTGGCCCCGTCTTTCACGTGATAGGCGACAACCGACGGCTCCGACAGGATCACGCCCCGGCCTTTCACATAGACCAGCGTGTTCGCGGTGCCGAGGTCGATTGCCATGTCTGCGCTGAACAGACCACCAAGATTGCCGAAAATGGACATGAGGACGGGTTATTCCTGCCAGAGATTCGTTTTGGCCCACGAGTCGCGCCGTGGACGCATCGGTTTATAGGGCTCAGCCCGCTTAAGCAAAAGGGCCGAATGTGGTCAAATCAGCGCGTTTTCGCCGGGTCATGCACGCGGCCCAAGCCTTGTTCGGGGCTTACCCGTCGCTTTGCAGCGCGCCATTGTCCCAGGTGCCGGTTTCTTCCTGTCCGGTGGCATAGCGCATGGTGCCTTCGCCCTGGCGTTTGCCGTTCAGGAAATTGCCCTCATAGACATCACCATTGGCATAGGTGGCCACGCCCTGGCCATTGATCTCTCCGCTTTGCCACTGGCCCTCATAGACAAAGCCCGAGGCCATCTCGATCCGGCCCTGGCCCGCGCGCTGGCCGTTGAAGAACGCGCCGGTATAGACCGATCCATCGGGATAGGTCGCCACGCCTTGCCCGTGGCGCTGGCCGTTCAGCCATTCGCCCTCGTACCGGTAGCCATCGGCATAGGTCATCACGCCTTGCCCGTGGTTGCGCGCATCCTTGAACTGGCCCTCATAGACGATGCCATTGGCATATTCCGCGCGGCCCGTGCCGTCGATCACACCGGCTTTCCACTCGCCCTCATAGGTCGATCCGTCAGGATAGGTGATCTTGCCCGTGCCATCGGCCAGATCGTCGCGGAACGTGCCCTCGTATACCGACCCGTCGGGATAGGTGACGCGGCCTTCGCCCTCGATCCGGCCTGCAACCCAGGAGCCGGTGTAAAGAAACCCGTCAACGCCGCGGAAGGTGCCTTGCCCGTGGCGGCGGTCATCCTCGAACGCGCCTTCATAGACATCGCCATTGGCATAGGTCACCACGCCCTGGCCCTGGCGCTGGCCCGCGACCAGCTCGCCCACATAGACATCGCCATTGGGCTGGGTCAGCGTGCCGGTGCCGTTGATCTGCCCGTCGGCCCAAAGCCCCACATAGGTCAGCCCGTCAGGCAGAGTCAGCGTGCCCTGGCCTTCGCGTTTGCCGTTCTGGATTTCGCCCTCGTACACCGCGCCATCCGGATAGGTGATCCGCCCCATCCCCTGTTTGACGCCATTCACCCAATCGCCGCGATATTCATAGCCGCCGGGGCTGGTCATCACGCCCTTGCCGTCGTGCTGGGCGTTGCGGAAGGACCCTTCGTACCGCACGCCATTGGCATAGATGGCGATGCCTTCGCCATTGATCACGCCGTCGACCCACGACCCTTCATAGGTCGCGCCATCGGAAAAGGTGATCTTGCCGATCCCGTTGGGCTTGCCCTTGGCAAATTCGCCCTCATAGACCGACCCGTTGGGAAACTGCGCCACGCCCTGGCCCAGGATTTCGCCATCAACCCATTCGCCGGTATACTGATACCCGTTGGGCAGCGTATAGGTGCCCTGGCCGTGCTGCAGGCCGCCCTTGAATTCCCCCTCATACACGCCGCCATCCTCGTATTGCTTGGTCTGCACCTGCGCAAAGGCGGGGCTGGCCAAGGCTGTGGCGATCAAAAGGGCTGCAAAGCGGCTGCGTGCCGTCATGGGGGGATTCTCCGCGCCTGTATTCGGGACAGGGTGCAGGTTAGGCCACTCATGGGGGCGTCTTCAACGCCTTTTGCGGCTGGTCTCTTCCCCTCGGGCGGTGATCTGCTAAATGGGCAGGGCACAGGCAGATCCTAGGGGGCGATATGGCCGACCGGTTCCGAATTACTCTGGCACAGATGAACCCCACCGTGGGCGATCTGGAGGGCAACGCCGCCAAGGCGCGCGCCGCCTGGGACAAGGGGCGTGCGGACGGGGCCGATCTGGTGGCACTGCCGGAAATGTTCATCACCGGCTATAACGCACAGGATCTGGTGATGAAGCCCGCCTTCCACATGGCGGCCTTCGAGGCGATCAGGAAGCTGGCCGAAGACTGCGCCGATGGTCCGGCGCTGGCCATTGGCGGGCCCTATGCCGAAGGGACCGAGCTGTTTAACGCCTATTTCATTCTGAAAGACGGCAAGATCGCCTCGACCCAGCTGAAGCACCATCTGCCGAATGAAACCGTGTTTGACGAGGTGCGCATCTTCGATTCCGGCCCCCTGGGCGGACCATACAGCGTGGGCAATACGCGCATCGGGTCGCCTATCTGCGAGGATGCCTGGCACGAGGATGTCGTTGAAACGCTTCAGGAAACCGGGGCCGAATTCCTGCTGGTGCCCAACGGATCGCCCTATTACCGGGGCAAATACGAAACCCGCCTGAACCAGATGGTGGCCCGCGTGGTCGAAACCGGGCTGCCGCTGATTTACCTAAACATGGTGGGCGGTCAGGACGATCAGGTCTTTGACGGCGCCAGTTTCGCCCTGAACCCCGGCGGCACTTTGGCCCGCCTTCTGCCCGCCTTCGACGAGGTGGTCGACCATATCGACCTGGAACGCACCCCTGCAGGCTGGCGCGTGGTCGAGGGCGAAAAGGCCCATTTGCCCGACGAATGGGAACAGGATTACCGCGTCATGGTCACCACCTTGCGGGACTATATGGCCAAGACCGGGTTCAAGAAGGTTCTCCTGGGCCTGTCGGGCGGGATCGACAGCGCCATCGTGGCCACCATCGCCGTCGATGCGCTGGGCGCCGAGAATGTGCGCTGCGTGATGCTGCCGTCGGAATATACCTCCTCCGCCAGTCTGGAGGATGCCGAGGCCGTCGCCAAGGCGCTGGGCTGCCGCTATGATTACGTGCCGATCTCGGGGCCTCGCGCCGCCGTGACCGAAGCGCTTGCCCCGCTCTTTGAGGGCACGGAACCCGACCTGACCGAAGAAAACATCCAGTCCCGCCTGCGGGGCCTTCTGCTGATGGCGCTGTCGAACAAGTTTGGCGAAATGCTTTTGACGACCGGGAACAAATCCGAGGTCGCCGTGGGTTACGCCACGATCTATGGCGACATGGCGGGCGGCTATAACCCGATCAAGGATCTTTATAAAACCCGCGTGTTCGAGACCTGCCGCTGGCGCAACGCCAATCACCGCGACTGGATGATGGGCCCGGAGGGCGAGGTGATCCCCGATCGCGTGATCACCAAACCCCCCACGGCCGAGCTGCGCGAGGATCAGAAAGACAGCGACTCCTTGCCCGATTACCCGGTGCTGGACGGTATTCTGGAAATCCTGATCGACGCCGATGGGTCCATCGAGGATTGCGTCGCCGCAGGATTTGACCGCGCGGATGCCAAGAAGGTCGAACACCTGATCTATATCAGCGAGTACAAGCGCTTCCAATCTGCGCCTGGGGCGCGATTGACGAAACGGGCCTTCTGGTTGGACCGGCGCTATCCAATCGTTAACCGCTGGCGGGATAAGAGTTAAGAAATCCCATAAAATTGTTCGGGATGTTTCGCGCGCGAAACAATTTGGTCAGTTTGCCCGGCACGGAATCAAGCCCGAAGGGCGCCGTGCCAGCGCCTGCCTATCCCCGCAGGCTGGCGCTTTGTCTGACGATTGCGCACCGGTTTTTCGAAGGATGACTTGGCTGCCATAAAGTGCTGCGAACTGAGGTATCAGCGCCACCCTCCAGCCAGGCGCTGGCACAGCTTGCGCTTTCTCTCTGGACCTCTGCCCGTTTCCACGCAAACTGGCCGTTATGCCCGGACCGAAGCTTGATCCTGTCCCCTCTGACCTGAGCCTGCCGAACCAGGTTGATGTCGTCGTAATTGGCGGCGGGATCATTGGCACCTCGACGGCTCTGGAACTGGCAGAACGGGGCCTCAAAGTCGCGCTCTGCGAAAAGGGCGAGATTGGGGGCGAACAATCCTCCCGCAACTGGGGCTGGGTGCGCATTTCCTGTCGCGACCCGCGAGAAATTCCCCTGATGATCGCCGCCATCCGCAAATGGGAACGACTGGAAGAGCGCACAGGCCAGCGCATGGGGTACACCCAGACAGGGATCCTGTTCACCGCCGCGACGGATCGCGAACATGCCGAATACGCGGCCTGGAGCGAAAACCTCCACCCCCATCAGATCGACTGCCGGATGATCGACGGGGCCGAGCTGGACCGACTGCTTCCGGGCCACAGGATGTCGATGAAGGGCGCGCTTTATACGCCGATGGATGGCCGGGCCGAACCGCAATGGGCCGCCCCCGGCATCGCCAAGGCGGCGCGCGCGGCAGGGGCCACGGTGCATACAGGATGCGCGGTGCGGTCGCTGGATCTGGAAGGCGGGCGCGTGGCCGGCGTGGTCACAGAAAAAGGCCGGATCAAATGCGCGCAGGTCGTACTGGCAGGCGGTGCCTGGTCGCGGCTCTTTGCCGGCAATGCAGGCATCGAGCTGCCGCAGCTGAAGGTGCTGAACACGGTGATGCGGACAACACCCGTCAGCGGTGGTCCAGAGGCATCGGCCTGGGCGCCCGGCTTTGCCATCCGCAAACGCGCCGATGGCGGCTATACGATTGCGGACGGCACTTACAACATGGTCGATCTGGTGCCCGACAGTTTCCGCCTGATGCGTCAGTTCCTCCCCGCGCTGAAATCCGAATGGCGCTCGCTCAGGTTCCGCCTGTCGGATCGCTGGCGGCAGGAGGCGGGGGAGGCGCGGTCCTGGCAACCCTCCGACATCACCCCGTTCGAGCGTACGCGCATTCTAGACCCCCAGCCGATTGACAAGATCCTGCGCACCAGCTGGGCCGCCGCCCGCAAGGCCTTCCCGTTTTTCGAAGGGGCCGAGATTGCCCAATCCTGGGCCGGAATGATCGACGTCACCCCGGATGCGGTGCCGGTGATCGGCCCTGTGGACGACCTGCCGGGGCTTTACATCGGCACAGGGTTTTCCGGCCATGGCTTCGGGATCGGACCCGGCGCGGGCCAGCTTCTGGCCGATCTGGTCACCGGCCAGACGCCTGTGGTCGACCCCCTTGATTTCCGCCTGAACCGGTTTTTTGATGGCAGCAAGATCGCCCAGATGAAGGGCTTCTGATTATTCCCACCACGGGTCGATCACCGCGATATCGTCATCAGACCAACCAAAGTGATGCGCGAATTCGTGGATCGTGACATGGGCGATCAGCGCCTCAAGCTCCACATCGCCCCGGTCGCGCCATTCGGCCAGGATCGGTTCACGGAAGAGCCACACGATATCGGGGCCGAAAGGCGTGTCCATCACCGATTTTTCGGTCAGCGGGATACCCTCGTAAAGGCCGGTCAGGTCCAGACGGTCGCCGATCTCCATCTCGTGCAAAAGATCGGCGTGGGGCCAATCCTCGACCTGCAGGACCACCTGTTTCGCAGCGGGAAGAAAAGGCGCGGGCAGCGCCGCGACCGTGTCGCGCGCCACCCGTTCGAACCATGCAAGATCGGGAGGGTGATCCGTCATGGTCAAAGATGTGCCCTGCCACCCGCGCGGTGGCAAGGCCGGTTGCGTTACAGCATCAGCTGATAGGTATGGGGCACATAGTGGAACCCGTCGCCGCGCGTCTCCACATAGCCGACGCCGGGCCAGGGCATGTGATAGCCGATCATCGGCATACCGGATTCGGCCACCATGGACAGAACCCGGCGGCGCGTGGCGGCGGCGGCTTCCTTGTCCATGTCAAAGCGCACTTCCCAATCGGGATGGGCCAGCGACCAGACATAGTGGTTGGCCAGGTCCGCGGCCAGCAGCACCTGTTTGCCGCCGGAATCGAGCATATAGTTCATGTGACCCGGCGTGTGGCCGAAGGCCTCCACCGACGTGATGCCGCTGGTCACGTCCGCGCCGCCTTCAAGGAAGGTCATCTTTTCGGCCAGCGGGCGCACCATGTTGTTGAACCCTTCATTGTCCTGCGCGGCCCAGGCATCGAATTCCACCCGCCCGGTGACATAGCGCGCATTGGGGAAGGTGGGCGCGCCGTCGGTCATCAGGCCGCCGATATGGTCGCCATGCATATGGGTGATCACGACCACATCCACCTGATCGGGCGTATACCCGGCAGCCGCCAGCGCGCTGGTGATGCCTTCGCCGTTCAGGCCGGTGTCAAACAGGATCAGTTCCGACCCGGTGTTCACGACCGTGGGGGTGAAAAAGAACTGCGCCGCATCCGTGGGCAGGTTCGCCGCTGTGGACGCTTCGGCAAAGGCTTCTTCCGACACGTTCATGCCGAAAATCTTTTGCGGCTCCGGCACGGTGCGGGTGCCGGCCAGAAGGGTGGTCACCTCCATCTCGCCCAGGGTGAAACGGTTGAAGGGGGACATGCCGCCGCCCATCATCGGGGCGCTGGCGCGCGCCAGCCCGGCGCTGGCAGCAAGGGGAAGTGCGGCGGCGCCAGCCAGAGCGGCGCGGCGGGTAAAGACGAGTTGGTCGGACATGTCAAAAACCTCTCTGTGCAGATCTGATGCACGCAGAGGTAGCGCGTGACACAAGGCGGGCCAGTGCCGAACAGGCAGTGTGCGCAAACGCACGTCGACTGTGATAAGATGCGCCCATGGCGACGCAAACACCCGATCCCCGGCCCGAGGCGGTTGCCGCCTGTCTTGACGCGATCTCTCCCGATGCGCGGCGGGACGATGCGCATGAGCTTGACGCCCTCTTTCGCAAGGTCACCGGATATCGGCCACAGCTTTGGGGCGGGGCGATGCTGGGCTATGGCCGCTATGACTACACCTATGCGTCGGGTCGCAGCGGCACGTTTCTTGCCACCGGATTTGCCGCGCGCAAGGCCGCCTTCAGCATTTTTATCCTTCCCGGTTACAGCGATTTCCAGCCCATCCTCGACCGGCTTGGGACGCACCGCAAAGCCAGGTCCTGCCTTTATGTGACCCGGCTTGGGGACGTGGATCTTGATGTTCTGGGCGAGTTGATCCGCGCCGGTCTGGATGACCTGGGCCAGACCTGGGCCGTGCATCCGGAGTGATCGCACCCTCCTGCTTCTTTCTGGCCTCAAATACCCAAACCTGGCGCCTGCCAAAGGGCGCGCCGCTGGACAAAACCACGCCCCTGTGACAAGAGCGCCGCAACAGGAGACACCCGATGACCACCACCCGTTTCGCGCCTTCGCCCACCGGATACATCCATGTCGGCAACCTGCGCACCGCGCTGATGAATTACCTGATCGCCCGCAAGGCCGGCGGCACCTTCATCCTGCGCATCGATGACACCGATCCGGAGCGGTCGAAAGAGGAATATGTCGACGCGATCAAGGAAGACCTGGAATGGCTGGGGCTGAGCTGGGACCGTGTCGAACGGCAGTCGGAGCGGCTGGACCGCTATGCCGAGGCCGCCGACAAACTGCGCGAGATGGGCCGGTTTTACGAGGCGTTCGAGACGCCGACCGAGCTGGACCTGAAGCGCAAGAAGCAACTCAATATGGGCAAACCGCCGGTCTATGACCGCGCGGCTCTTGCCTTGAGCGACGCGGAAAAGGACGCCCTGCGCGCCGAGCGCGGCCAGGGCGTCTGGCGCTTCAAACTGGACCAGGAGCGCATCGAATGGACTGACGGTATTCTGGGCGATATTTCGATCGACGCGGCTTCGGTTTCGGACCCGGTGCTGATCCGCGGCGATGGGCAGGTGCTTTACACGCTGGCCTCGGTCGTGGACGATACCGAGATGGGCGTGACCCATGTTGTGCGCGGCTCCGATCACGTGACCAACACCGCGACCCAAATCCAGATCATTCAGGCGCTGGGCGGCACTGTGCCGAATTTCGCGCATCATTCGCTGCTGACCGGCCCGCAGGGCGAGGCGCTGTCGAAACGGCTGGGCACGCTGGCCCTGCGCGATCTGCGCGAACGCGGCGTGCAGCCCATGGCGCTGCTGAGCCTGATGGCGCGGTTGGGATCGTCCGACCCGGTCGAGCTGCGCACCGAGATGGCGGAGCTGATTGACGGCTTCGATATCGGCCGGTTCGGATCGGCCCCCACGAAATTCGATGTTGAGGATCTGTTCCCGCTGACCGCGCGCTATCTGCATGATCAGCCGCTTGAGGCGGTGGCCGACACGATTGCCAAGGTTGGTGTGCCCGATGATCTGGCCGCGCAGTTCTGGAACGTCACGCGCGAAAACATCACCACGCTGCACGATCTGGACGGCTGGTGGCACCTGTTCCGCGACGGGGCCGATCCGGTGATCGACGAGGAAGACCGCGAGTTCGTGGCCCAGGCCATGGCGATGCTGCCCGAGGGGCCGTTTGACGGCGACACCTGGTCGACCTGGACCGCGCAGGTGAAAGAGGCGACAGGCCGCAAGGGCCGGGGCCTGTTCATGCCGCTGAGAAAAGCGCTGACCGGCCAGAGCCACGGCCCGGACATGAGCGCGGTGATGCCTCTGTTGCAGGTGGTCAAGGCGCGCGGGTAATCCGCGCGGCACCCGTCACCCGGGCTTAATCACCGTCACGGAGCGCCGCGCCAGCTGGGCGTCGACGAAATCCCGTTCCTCAGAGCTCAGCTGCTGGTGGCGCGGATATCGCGGCTCAGCGCGGTCGTTGAGGATGGGAGAGCCCCAGCCATCGGTCGTGTCGAAGAACCGCTCTGCCCCGCTTTCGCCGAAGACGCGCAGATATCCCTGCACCACAACGTCAAGATAGCTCATCAGCACCGGATAGGCCTCGCTTGGGCGCGTGTGTCGGCCTTCCGGCACGGCATAGACGGCGATATCGGCCAGGCTTTTCAGCCCGTGCGAGACCTGTTCGGTCACAGGCAGACGGTCATAGGCCCATTCGCGCGCATCCAGCGCCTGCCAGTCATCATCGGGCACATGGGCGATCATCCCGTCGATGGTGCAGCCCGGATCGGGGATTGCCGTCAGGAAGGCCACAGGGCGCAGATCGGTGTGCCGCCAGGCGCGACGCCAGCCTGTCAGTCGCGCGGGCTGCGGGTCGGGAAAATCGTGGGTCGCGGTGTTCACCAGACTGCCGTACCCGAAAAAATAAGGCGCACGCTGCATACATCTTCCTTGCTTTTAATTGATGTATGTCAAACAATTCTTACACCGGATGTGCAAGCCTGTTGCATCAAGGTCAGGAAAGGACCGTGTTCGTGCGCATCACAAAACGAACCAACATTGCCGTAAGGCTTTTGATGTTCTGCGCGGCCAACCAGGATCGGTTGGTCACGAAGGCAGAGATTGCCGATTGCTGCAATATCTCGGAAAATCATCTGGCTCAGGTGATTAACCAGTTGAGTCAATTGAATTATTTGCACACCCAGCGCGGTCGCAATGGCGGCATGACCCTGGCGCGCGGGGCCGAGACGATCCGCATTGGCGACGTCTTCCGCGACATCGAAGGCGACCTGCCGATCGCGGAGTGTTTTGCCGATGCCGACAACACCTGCCCGCTGGTCGCGCACTGCCGACTCAAGCTGGCTTTGGCGGATGCGGCACAGGCCTTTTACGCCCATCTGGACGAAATCACGCTGGAATCGCTGATTTGCGACAATGAGGATCTGCTGAAAATCCTCAATCCGGTGGCCTGCGTCCGCTGATCATTCGCGCGCGCGCAACACCTGTGCCGGGCGCGCGGCCAGCGGTCGCCATGCAAAGAAGAGACCGGCCAGAAGCGTGGCCGCGATCCCGCCGCCGATGATGCCGATGGCTGAGGGCCAGATCACGTCGAAAACCGTGTCCATGACAAAGTAACTGACGGCCCAGCCGCCCGCGATCCCGGCGGCCAGCGCCACGATGCCTGCCGCCGCGCCCAGAATGGCCGCGCGCAGGGCGAAGGACCGCAGGATGCGGCCCCGGCCCGCGCCAAGCGTTTTCAGCACCGCAGCCTCATAGGTGCGCGCGCCTTCGCCTGCCGCCGCCGCGCCGATCAGCACGAGGAACCCCGTGAGCAACGTGGCCGCC
>NZ_JXYH01000109.1 GCF_001262635.1 Aestuariivita boseongensis | reverse complement strand
CGGATCTTCGAGCAATTCGCCCTATGCAGCGTCACTCGCAGCACAGGATCACGCGCGGGTCGTAGGCCGGTTGCGAGTTCGGCACGCCGCCACCGAAATCCTGCGGAACAGCGTAGAAGGCCTGTGTCCATGCATCGACGTCCAGTGGCTCGAACAAGCTTTCCTGCGGCTCGTTGCGGATCGGCTGGCCTGGGTTCACGCCGCGCAGCACCTCGCCGCTATCGACCACCACCACGCCGTTGACGATGACGAAGGGAATGCCGGAGGACGGCAGATTGCCCTGTGCGTAGGTGGCGTTGTCGGTCACTGTCTCTGGGTCGAAAATCGTGATGTCGGCGATCATGCCCTCCTGCATCCGCCCGCGCTCCTGCATCGCCCTCAGCCCCGTAAGAGCGAGCGGGCGCGCCGAGTTCCAGCTGAGCTGGGCGACGCTCTGCATGAGGGGGATGCCGTTCTCGCGCCCCATGCGCAACGTCCGCGCGCAGGTGCCGGCCCCGCGTGGGTGGGTGTTGGGCAGATCCTCGAAGGGCGTATCCCATGTGATGCTGCCGTCGAGGATCGGCATCCCGTCTGACGCGATCGCCACGTCAGGCAGGCGCAGCCAGTCGAGGATGGCGCTCTCAGGCATCTTGTAGGCCAGCACCAACCGCGCCGGCTCGCGCGCCATCATCTCCGCGCGGCTCTCCTGCGTGTACCATTCCCCGGTCAGCGCATCCTGGATGGTCTCCTCGTACTTGTAGCCGAGCTGATCTACCCAGATCTCCGGTTCGAGGAAGACGGCGTTCAGCGCCGTCGAGCCCGCCGCGTAGGGGTAGAGCTCGCCCCACATGTTGTGGCCTTGCGCGCGCATCCGCACCAGCAGCTCGTGCACAAGGTTGTAACCGGGGTTGTTAAAGTGGCAGGCGATGGCGGGCGCGCCGAGCGCGGCGGCGTTCGCAAGCATCTCTTGGATACCGTTCGCTTCGCTCGTGTCCGTGCCGGGCGTGTAGCGGAAGTGGAAGGCGCAGGGTCTTCCATAAGCCGCAGCGATGCGCTGGATCTCGAAGACCTCGCGTGCCGATGCGCCGTCGCGCATGTAGCCGAGCGTCGAGCCGATGCCGACCGCGCCCGCGGCGAGGCCCGTATCGAGCACGCGCAGGATCTCGTTGCCCTTCTCGAGGTCCGGGCGGGTATGGGACCAGCCAGACTTGTCCGAGCCGCGATGGTTCATGGCCTCAGGCGCATCGATCGTCGTGATGCCATCGAGCACCAAGGTACGCGCGAATTCGTGGCAGCTGGCGCAGCCGTAGTTGATCTGGTTGGTCCCGCGGCGCTGTGCGTACCAGTCATCCACCAGCGTCCCGAGCGTCCCAATCTCGAGGTCCATGACCGTCGTTCGCCCGTCGAGCAGTGCGAGCTTGTTGCCCATGGGCCGGGGCCAGTGAAAATGCGTGTCGATGAAGCCGGGCGCGACGACATGGCCGCTGGCGTCGATCTGGCGGCCGCCCTCGAGCGGTTCGGCTGTGATAGCGGCGATCCGACCCGCGCGCACGCCGACATTTGCGACCTGGTCAAACCCGGTCTCGGGGTCCATCACCCGCCCGCCAAGGATCACGAGGTCGAATGGCTCCCTCGTCTGCGCCAAGGCTCTACCGGCGGACCCAATGGCGGCCGCACCCGCAGCAACACCAAGGTTGAACTCCCTGCGGGAGATCTCGTTCTCGCTCATGTTGTTTCTCCTCTCCATTTCGGTTGTGCGATGCTGACGGCGACGCCACGCTCCGCAGTCAGGTTCTTTAGGTTTGGTTGCTGCATTGGACGCCTCATGGTGTCGATGCAGCGGGTTCGGTGGAGGCTTCGATCTGCACTGTGCAGGATCGACCCTCCACCGAAGCCGTGGCTCTTGTCGCCCCGGTTATTGGAAGACAGTACCGGAGAGGTCGAAGTCGTCGACCGCCCCGTCGCCCCGAATGAAGATCCGGTGGTTGAATCGCACGTAGTTGAG
>NZ_JXYH01000108.1 GCF_001262635.1 Aestuariivita boseongensis | reverse complement strand
CGGACCCGCCGCAGTAACCGAATATCTACGCAGGCTCCGGATCACCGATATAAGCGTCGATCGGACGACTGGCGAGATCATCGGGGAATTCTATGGCCTGCCGGGACCGGCCACGATGAAAGTCGCCATGGAGGCCTTTGTGACCCGACCGGAACTCATGACGATCATGGGTGACCGAAATCTGGACTTCGAGGCGGATCCCCGCGACCAGTCAACGCCGCTAGCGATGCTGCAACTCCTGCTTGCCATCGACAATGGCACGGCGACGAGCGCCGAGAGCCGCGACTTCCTGATTGATGTCATGTCGCGCACGCGCACCGGCGCTGGTCGGCTCAAGGGACTGCTACCCCGGGGAACGCCCGTGGCGAACAAGACCGGAACCATCGGCGGAGTGGCCAATGACGTCGGCTATATCACGCTCCCCGACGGCCGTCGGTTTGCAATCGCCGTGTTCACCAAGAGCAGCGAGACATCCGAGGCGGACAGGGATCGGGCAATTGCCGAGGTCGCCCGATCGCTGTTCGACTACTTCCACGTTGGGCCGATGGTGAAGCAGTAAACGGTGAAACTTCGCCTTGCAGGATCTGCCAGTGCGCTCCTGCCCGGCGAAGACAGAACTCTCCGCAAACAGCCATGGTTATCCCGCCATAAAAATTCCAATGCAAAGGAGAAATCGAGTGAAGAACCTAATGAAACCACTACCTGCCCTGCTTGTTTCGTCGCTACTGTGCGTCACACCGGCACTCGCACAGCAGGCCATGACACAGGAAGAGGGCCAGGCGACCTTTGATGCGGTCCTCGCCGAAACTGCTGAACTGATCAAGGAAATGAACATCCCGGGGCTTGGTGTAGGGGTCATCCATGGGCCCAACACCTACAGCGCCGGCCTCGGCATCACGAAGGTAGGCACCGACGAGGCCGTTACCCCTGATACGCAATTTCAAATTGGCTCTGTGACCAAAACCTTCCTGTCGACAGTGGCCCTGCAGCTGTCCGAACGGGGCGAGCTGGATTTGAACGCGCGTGTCGCCGACCTCCTGCCGTGGTGGAGGGTCGCGGATGCAGAAGCAACGTCGAAAGCCCGGGTCGTTGACCTGTTCCACCATCGCGCTGGCTGGTATGGCGACCATGGGTTCCTTCGTGTTCCTCCGGGTGGATCGATCAGCGAGAAGGTCATGCTCCAGGCGGCTTACGTCGAGCAGCTCTATCCGTTCGGTCAAACCTGGATGTACAACAACACCAGCATCACCTTCGCAACCCATGTAGTGTCGCATGCCGGCGGAAAGCCGATCGAGAACCTGATCGAAGAGAACCTGTTGACTCCGCTCGGCATGGAGTCGTCATCCTTTAACTACGACGCCACCCCGCCGGCTGAAGGCTACGCATGGGGTCATCCGCCGATCTACGGCAAAGGCGACATCAACGATCTCACGCCGTACTACATTCCGCTGATCAGAGAGTCCGCAGCCTCCGGCGCGCTCCGCTCGACGATTAACGACATGCTGAAATACGCCCGCTTTCAGCTGGACGGAAAGGACGCCGCCGGGAACCAGCTGCTGTCCGAAGAAGCGCTGGACTATGCCCACGCTCCGGCAGTTGAGGCCGAGGCCGGCGACTTTACCGGGTTGACATGGTTCATCCACGATTACGACGGGGTCACCAGCCCCAGCCACGGCGGGAATTGGCCCGGCACGCGGTCCTTCCTGCAGCTGATCCCAGATCGCGACTTTGCCGTGGTGGTTCTGGTCCACAGCGATCGCGGATCCGAGGCCTACAAGAAAGTTGCGAACGCAATGGTCAAAGCCTTCACGGGAATCGAGGCCAACTCTCCGGTCGCAGCGGGTGTTGATCAGGCTGTGCTCGACCCCTTCGTCGGCGTCTTCAAGGGTAATTCGCAAAACATCGAGATCCGCAAAGAGGGCGACAAATATGTGTTTGTGCAGTTCTCCGCGTTGACCAGCGGATCGGATCCCGCGCCTGCCAATGTGGCCAACACGGCTGATGGCTATTTCATCATCACCGAAGGCCCGAACGAGGGAGCCCTTGGCGAATTGCTCGAAGATCCG
>NZ_JXYH01000107.1 GCF_001262635.1 Aestuariivita boseongensis | reverse complement strand
GGCAAGCCGGACGAGCCGAAAGCGCATTTCTGAAAGCAGAAAAGCCGCCCCCGAAGGCGCGGCTTTTCCCAAACAGCTTCACTTGTTACGCATGCACGGTATTGGGTTTGGGCGATAACAGCCGGTCCACTGAAAGGGGGCCTGCGCCCTTGATCACCAGCACCAGCAGCAGGAAAATCCACATCGTGCGCTGATCGATCAGCCCCTGGGCCGCGTCAAAAAGCGATCCCAGCGCCACCCCATGCCCTGTGACATCCACCAGCGTCTGCACGATGATGAAACCGATGGTGCCAAGCGCCGCAAGCCGGGTCAGAAAGCCCACAAGGATCAGCGCGGGCAGCACATATTCGGCCCAGGTGCCCAGCAGGATCACGATTGTCTGGAAAAAGCTCAGTTGGCTGACGTCATAAAGCACCTCTTCCGCCGCTTTGGGAAAGATCTGCCCAAACGCCCCGGCGGAGGGCGAAAACAGCCCGCCATCCAGCTTCAGCCCTGCCGAATTCCAGTAATAAATCAGCAGAACCGCCGCAAAAACGATCCGCGCCAGAGTTGGAACAAGCCAATCGCCCGCCCGGTCCAGTCGGGAGAAAAAGGCGTGATGTAGGGAGAAGAGAGAGGACATGGGACTGGCTTTCTAATCAAGGGAGGTGATGGCGCCGTTCTGGATCAGGAGAGCAAGAACCGGGCCGGGGTCGAATTCGGGGGTGTTTTGGAGAGCGACCTCATGGGCTTTGCCCAGCGGCTCACCTTGCATGAGGGCGTCGAGGAACGCCCCGCCACCCGTGGGCAGGGCATGGGGGGTCGGATCGAACTCGGCGCGCAGCACCGCAACGTCCTGGGCGGTGGCGGTGGGTTTGGGGGCACCGTCTTCCGTGTTGAAACGCCAGATCGCGTGGATCGGCCAGGGGGAGCGGATCAGCTGCAGTGACGGGGCAAGGCCAAACCGCGTGTTCATCAGCGCCTCGGGCTCCAGCGCACCAAGGGCTGCGGGGTCAATCGGGCTACTGTCTGCGGCGTGATAGGATCGGCGCATGGCCAGTTCCAGCCGGGCCACATCCGGCAGGTATCCCAGGTGGGACAGTTGCGGCAGGGTGGCGATGAAATCCGGAAAGCTTTCACCGTAAAACATCATCAGGGGCGATGTGGGTGGATGGGCGCGCAGGTAAAGCCCTGCCAGTCCATCCATGTTCTGCTGGCCCAGAAGCCTGGTGATCACCGGAAAGCCGGTGCGCAGAGCTTCGGTAAGCGATACCGCGACATTGTTGCGATAGACATTGTACCGGCGGCCTGCAGGCTGGTCTGCCCCGTCGATCAACCCGTCGGGCACGGGTTGGGCGGCGTCCAGCAGGGCTGCGCGGAACATATCCTGGCTGACGGCGGTCATACCGCGATCCGCGCAAGCGCATCGGCCGCGCGCCCGGCTTCGGCGGCCAGAACGGGCCAGTCGGGGACATCGGTATCCCATTCCACCAGCGTGGGTTTGGGTCCTGCGCGCTCCAGCGTGTAATCCAGAAGCGCCCAGACCGGGTCGACCACCTTGGCCCCGTGGCTGTCGATCAGCAGGGGCTGCCCGTGGTCGTCTTCATCCTTGTCATGGCCGCCCAGATGGATTTCACCCACCTGCGCCAGCGGATAAGCGTCGATATAGCCTTGCGGACTGTATCCCAGATTGGTGGCCGACACGAAGACATTGTTCACATCCAGAAGCAGACCGCACCCGGTGCGGCGGCTGAGTTCGGCCAGGAAATCGGTCTCGCTCCAGGTCGATTGGGCAAAGGCCAGATAGGAGGAGGGGTTTTCCAGCAGCATCTGCCGGCCCAGTACATCCTGAACCTGGTCGATATGGCTGGCCACGCGGGTCAGCGTGTCATTGGTATAGGGCAGGGGCAGCAGGTCATTGAGAAACTCGGCGCCGTGGGTCGACCAGGCAAGGTGTTCGGAAAAGGACGCGGGCTGCAGCCAGCCCACCAGCTTTTTCAGTCGCGCCAGGTGATCGGCATCAAGCGCGCCCTCCCCACCGATAGAGAGGCCCACACCGTGCACGGATATCGCGAAACGTTCCGACAGCGCGCGCAGCTGCGCCAGCGGGCGGCCCCCGTCACCCATGTAGTTTTCCGCATGCACCTCCAGCCAGGCGACGGGGCCGGGATCGGCCATGATATCGCTGAAATGCTGGGGCTTGTAGCCGACGCCGGGCGCGGCAGGCAGGCGATCATATTTGGGGGAGGCGTCAAGCATGGAGTTCATCTGCTATGGGTC
>NZ_JXYH01000106.1 GCF_001262635.1 Aestuariivita boseongensis | reverse complement strand
CCCCCGCCGAGGCGGGCGCGATGGGCGAGATGACCGTGCCGTTCTCGGCCTCGGACGATTATGGGGTCGAAATGGGCAACGCGGTGATCGCCCTGGATCTTGAGGCGCTTGACCGCCGTTACGGCCTGGCACTGGACCCCGAACCGCGCGAGGCGATCACGGTGCCTTTGCCCATGCCCATCGCTGGCGATCGGGCAGACTTTACCGAAAACCTGATCGAGGATTTCTCGCAGCATCCCTGGGCCAATCTGCCGGTGACAATCACCCTGTCGGCCAGCGATGCAGCGGGGAACGAGACAGTGGCCCTTCCCGTGGCCACACCGTTACCTGCGCGGCGGTTCTTTGATCCGCTGGCGGCCTCGGTCGCGGAACAGCGCCGCGATCTTCTGTGGACGCGGGACAATGCGCCGCGTGTGGCGCAGGTGCTGCGCGCCGTGTCGCATCACCCTGACGGGTTGTTCCGGTCGGAAACTGCATATCTGCGCCTGCGGGTGATCCTGCGTCGGTTGGAAACCCAGACCGAGATTGGCCTGACCACCGAGGCGCGCGACGAGATTGCCCAAGCGCTGTGGGATCTGGCGATCCTGCTGGAGGAAGGCGATCTGAGCGACGCGCTGGAACGGATGCGCCGGGCGCAGGAGCGGCTGAGCGAGGCAATGCGCAACGGGGCCTCGGATCAGGAGATTGCCGAGCTGATGCAGGAACTGCGCGAAGCGACCGACGATTACCTGCGCCAGCTGTCGCGGCAGGCGCAGCAGGATGGCCAGCAGAACCAGCAAGGCCAGCAGCAGAATGCCGACAACATGATGCAGATGACGCAGGATGATCTGCAGCGCATGATGGATCGCATTCAGGAGCTGATGGAGCAGGGCCGCATGGCCGAAGCCCAGCAGGCGTTGGAGGAGTTCCAGCGCATGATGGAAAACATGCGCGTCACGCAGGGCCAGCAGGGCGGCGGGCAATCCGAAGGCCAGCGTGCGATGGAAGGGTTGGCTGAAACCCTGCGCGAACAACAGGGGCTGAGCGATCAGGCCTTCCGCGATCTGCAGGAACAGTTCAATCCCGGCGCTCAGGCCGGTGAAAACCAGGGCAACGAGGGCCGCAATGGCGGTCAGGGCCGTGGGGCGGAACATGAAGGCCAGACCGGCGAAGGTCAGGGTCAACGCAACCAGCAGGCAGGCGAACAAGGCGGCCAGAATGGTGAAGGCGCGCAGGATGGCGACGGCAACGGGCTTGAGCAAAGCCTCGCGGAACGTCAGCGCGCACTGCGCAATGAATTACGCCGCCAGCAAGGCCAACTGCCCGGCGCTGGCACGGCCGAGGGCGATGCGGCGCGCGATGCGCTCGACCGCGCCGGCCGCGCGATGGAAGGCGCGGAAGAGGCGCTGCGCAGCGATGATCTGGCTGAAGCGATCGACCAGCAGTCCGAAGCCATGGAGGCCCTGCGCGAAGGCATGCGGTCCCTGGGCGAGGCGATGGCCCAGCAGCAGGAAGGCCAGCCGGGCCAGGGCATGGAGGGCGCGGATATGCGCGGCCAGAACCGCGACCCGCTGGGGCGGAATGCCGGATCGAACGGCAATATCGGCACCGATGAAGGTCTGTTGCAGGGCGAGGATGTCTATCGCCGCGCGCGCGAATTGCTGGACGAGATCCGCCGCCGCTCAGGTGAGGGCGAACGCCCCGAGATCGAGCTGGATTACCTCAAACGGCTTCTGGACCGGTTCTGAACCGGGCCACAGTCGCGATCAGGGCATGAACGCGCTGATCTGTGCATCAAGCCAGACGCGCAGCTGATCGACCAGCAGTACATAGGAATTCAGCACCGGCCCCAAAGCGGGAACCGCATCGGCAATGCGCGGAGCGGTGGCATATATCAGAACCAGCGCTGTCACGACCAGCAGCGGTATCGCGAACCCACGGGCAAACCCGCTTTTGCGCGGCGCGTCTTCCATCAGGCTTTCGGCGGGTTCCTGAGGGTGACCCACAGCATCCGACCGGCGCAGGCTGGAATTGATCTCGTCGATATCGGGCAGGCGGTCGCGGCGTGACGATTTCGCGGCCTCTGCAGCGGCGGTCGCGGCTGTCACGGCCTCTTCGACACTGGGTCCGCCGGTTTCGGGGCCTTTCAGTCGCTCCATCCGGGCACGGGCCTCGCGGGCGCGACGTTCCACATCGTCGGTTGTATCATCCAGTCCCAGATCAGGCTGGGTCTCCAATCCGCCGGTTTCCTCGGACCGAAGCCGCGCTTCGTGGGCAGCTTCTTCCTGCAGAATGTCGCGCACGTCAGGGTCCAGGCTCCGTCGGTCCTGACGGGGCGCAACAGGCGCCTGATCCGGCAGCTCTTCTTCTTCGATGTCGGTTTCTTCTGCGGGTTCCTCCATCGTGCCGCGCAGGTCGGCTGCCTCCACCGAGCTATCATCTTCGGTAATGGCGTCCGGGTGCGGCTGGAACCAGGTGGTCCCGCAATTGGAACATTGGACGTCCCGCCCATCCTGCGGAATAACGTCATCTGGCACTTCGTATTGCGCACCGCAATTCGGGCATGTCAGCCGCATCCTGCTCCCTCACACAGAAAAATGTTCCGCCCTTTTGACGGTCTTTTGGGATAACCATATGTTTTCCCAAGGGAAGAAAAAAGGGGACAAATACCACAGAAGTCCCCAGCGTTGCCGATCTGCCCAAGACGGATTGAAACCGCCTGACGGGTGGGGCACAAACGGCCCGATAATCCAAGGAACGGCGCACGTGATCGAGCTGGACAATGTAGCCTACAGCTATGGCGGGGGGGAGCTTCTGAGCGATATCTCGGTCCGTCTGCAGCCGGGCTCGTTCCATTTTCTGACGGGGCCGTCAGGGGCCGGGAAAACCACGCTTCTCAAGCTGTGCTATGGCGCGCTGATGCCCACCTCGGGGGAGCTGCGGGTCTTTGACACCGATCTGCGCGGGCTGGACCGCGATCAGGTGGCCATGATGCGGCGGCGCATCGGGGTGGTGCATCAGGATTGCCGGTTTCTGGATCACCTGCCGGTGGATGAAAACATCGCCCTGCCGCTGACCGTGTCGG
>NZ_JXYH01000105.1 GCF_001262635.1 Aestuariivita boseongensis | reverse complement strand
CCTGCCCCTTAGGAGGGGGCTGCTCTATCCAGTTGAGCCACGGGGCCGACGAGGTCTTCTTACCGCCCTTGTTCGCGCTTGTCATGCCTGACCTGCGCGCTTGCCGGGATGGGGCCGTTTGCGATAACACTTGGGCAAGAAACAATGCCTGAAGGGGCCTCCCATGACGATCGAGCCGAAACGCCCTTTGACCCTGCGCGATGTGTCCGAAGCCTCGGGCGTGTCCGAGATGACGGTCAGCCGCGTGTTGCGCAACCGGGGGGATGTTTCGGACAGCACGCGTGAACGGGTTTTAGCGGCCGCGAAAGAGCTGGGATATGTCCCCAACAAGATCGCGGGCGCGCTGGCTTCCAGCCGGGTGAACCTTGTCGCGGTGATTATTCCGTCCCTGTCGAACATGGTGTTCCCCGAGGTGCTGACCGGCATCAACCAGGTTCTGGAAGACACCGAGTTGCAACCCGTGGTGGGCGTCACCGATTACCTGCCCGAGAAGGAAGAGCGGGTTCTTTATGAAATGCTGTCCTGGCGTCCGTCAGGTGTGATCATCGCCGGGCTGGAGCATTCAGAAGCCGCCAAGGCCATGCTGAAGAACGCGGGCATCCCGGTGGTCGAGATCATGGACAGCGACGGCACACCCGTGGATGCAATGGTGGGCATTTCACACCGCCGCGCGGGGCGCGAGATGGCCAAGGCGATCCTGAAGGCAGGCTATCGCCATATCGGGTTCATGGGCACCAAGATGCCGCTGGATCACCGCGCGCGGAAGCGGTTCGAGGGCTTTACCGAACATCTGGCCAAATCCGGGGTCGAGATCGAGGACCGCGCCTTTTATTCGGGCGGATCGGCGTTGGCCAAGGGGCGTGAGATGACGGCGGAGATGCTGGAACGCTCGCCCGAACTGGATTTCCTGTATTACTCGAACGATCTGATCGGCGCGGGTGGGCTTCTGTATCTGATGGAACAGGGCATCGACATTCCCGGCCAGATCGGGCTGGCCGGATTCAACGGTGTGGAACTGTTGCAGGGCTTGCCGCGCAAGCTGGCCACCATGGATGCCTGCCGGGCCGAGATCGGGCGCACGGCGGCGCAGATCGTGGCGGCGCAGCTGGAAGACCCCGAAGCCGAAGTGGAAAAGATCGTCACCCTGTCGCCCAAGATCACCTATGGTGACACACTGCGCCGACGCTGAGGCATGGCGCGGCCTGTTCTGGATAACAAAACCGCACGGGCGGTGTTTCTGCATCGCCACGGGTTGGCGGATCAGCCCTCGGGCCCCGGCAAGGGGGCGGATCTGCAAGCCGTGATCGAGGATCTGGGCTTTGTTCAGCTGGACAGCATCAACACGGTGGCGCGCGCCCATGATCTGATCCTGTTCGCGCGGCGTCCCGGCTATCGCCCGAAGAACCTGCAGCGGCTTTATGAAAAAGACCGCGGGCTCTTTGAGCACTGGACCCATGACGCGGCTGTGATCCCGATGGCGTTTTATCCGCATTGGCATCTGCGGTTTCAGCGCGACGCGGATCTTCTGAAAAGCCGGTGGCGGAACTGGCGGCGCGACGGGTTCGAGACGCGGTTTGATCAGGTGCTGGCCCATATCCGTGATCACGGGCCGGTGTCGTCATCCGATGTGGGCAAGGACGAGCAGAAATCATCCGGAGGATGGTGGGACTGGCACCCGTCGAAAACCGCACTGGAATATCTTTGGCGGTCGGGCGCGCTGACCGTTGTGGGGCGGCAGGGGTTTCAGAAACGTTATGACCTGACCGAGCGCGTGATTGATCAGGCCTTGCTGCAATCGAACGCGCGGCCCGAGGCGCGGGAGACGATCGACTGGTGTTGTGAAGCCGCACTTGATCGGCTGGGCTTTGCGACCTCGGGCGAGCTGGCGGCGTTCTGGGATACGGTGAGTGCCGCTGAAGCCAAGGAGTGGTGCAACATCGCACTGCGCGATGGCCGGATCATCGAGATCGACATTGCCTGTGCCGGTGGCGCCACCCGCCGCGTCTTTGCCCGGCCCGATCTGATGGATCAGATCCCCGATGTGCCAGACCCGCCGGGGCGTATCCGTGTTCTCAGCCCCTTTGACCCCGCGCTGCGCGACCGCAAGCGGGCGGAGCGGCTTTTCGATTTCTCCTATCGGATCGAGATTTTCGTGCCGGAGGCGAAGCGCACATACGGGTATTACGTCTTTCCCCTGCTGGAGCGGGACAGGATCATCGGGCGCATCGACATGAAGGCCTTTCGTGATCAGGATATGCTGGTCGTGCGCAAGCTGTGGCCCGAACGGGGCGTGCGGTGGTCTGCAGCGCGCACGAGGCGGCTGGAGGCGGAATTGCAGCGCATTACGCGGCTGGCCGGGGTCAGTGAGGTCCGGTTCGAGGATGACTGGCTGGCCGAGCCGCTGTAGGCATCTGATCGACCCCGCTTCCCTCTGGCCTGCGGGCTGCTAGTGTCAGCGCAGAAGATGAAAGGACATCCCATGGCGCATGCTGGATTTGGCGGTGTGATCTCTCCGATCCTGACGCCATTTCATGCGGACGGCACCATTGCCACGCGACTGTTCACGGAACACGCCGCCTATTCGCTGGAGGCGGGGGTGCACTACCTGTCGCCCTTCGGCACCACGGGCGAAGCGGTGGCCGTGGGCATGTCGGAACGGATGGAGATGCTGGAGCGGCTGGTGGATGCCGGCCTGCCGGCGGCGCAGATGATGCCGGGCACGGGGCTGTGCGCCCTGCCCGACACGATCACCCTGACGCGCCATGCGGTCGATCTGGGCTGCGCGGCGGCGATGGTGCTGCCGCCGTATTATTATCCCACGTCCGAGGACGGGCTTTACACCTATTTCGCGCGGTTGATCGACGGGGTCGGGTCGGATGAGCTGCGCGTCTGCCTCTATCACATCCCGCAGATGTCGGGGGTCGCGATCTCTCCGGCGCTGACGGCGCGGTTGAACGAGGCGTTTCCGGATACTGTCGTCGCCTACAAGGACAGTGGCGGCGATTGGGAAAATACAAAAGCCGTGATTGATGCGGCCCCCGGCGTTTCCGTTTTCCCGGCGTCCGAGGCGCATCTGATCCACGGTTTAGACCTGGGTGCGGCGGGGTGCATTTCGGCCACATGCAACTCCAACCCGTCGGTGATCCGCGCCTATTACGACGCGCGGCGGGCCG
>NZ_JXYH01000104.1 GCF_001262635.1 Aestuariivita boseongensis | reverse complement strand
ATCAGATCGGGCTGCTCAAGGATTGGGCATCAGTCCTAAGAAACGTCACGACAATCACTTAGAAATTCTGGTGGTATAGGTTTGGAAGAACCACGACTTTGAGCCCGGAGCGCAAGCTCTCAACTGTGCCTCGCGTGTCCCGGTGATTGACCCTAGGTAGATTCTTGCGAGAGAGTCTTAGCGAGGAGGAGGAGACGGTGGAAGCCATTCTCAATCGCACGGGGTACCGACTGCGGCCAAGCTCGACGGCGGACCGTATGGACATCGCGACGTACATTTTTGGGGATGTGGAGGTTTCCAAGACACTCGTACACAATGTCTCGTCGCTGGACGGGGCTTTGGCAGCGACAGATGCCTGGATTGACACCCTCTCTGTCGACGGGAAGCGGAACAACGGTAATCCTGAACACATTGGTCTGTGGACCATTCGTGACGAGACCGATGAGGGGAGATTTGTAGGAATACGCGGCGTATTCATTGCGCCAGGATTGCCTGACAATACGGTAGCAACATTTGTGGCTGTCGCCCGACCTTACTGGGGAAAAGGTGTATCCAGTGATTCATCCCGCTTACTCTGCGAGCGTGTGTTTGAAAAATCAGAGGCTGATGCAATCTACACCCGGGTTTGGCCAAAGCTGAACCCCGCCAGCGACGCGGTTCAACGCCGATTGGGTTTTTTGCCTGCGGAAAGGCATACACTCAGGGAGACTTTCGGCGAGCAACGGATGCGTGAAGTCCTGGAGTTTGATCTTTGGCGGGCTTCGAAGCTGGAAAGTGGGGAAGTTGCCGAAACCCTCCGCCAGGTGTCGATAAGAATTGGGCAGCTCGCGGCTGAGGACTTGTTGGATGTGTGGGAAGCTGAACAGCGTATTTTGACCGCGCTGCCGGATGGACTCGCGAAATCCAATGATGTCCGACGCAAAGTAGTTGAGGGTCTGCAGCTCGGTTTTCAAAACCCTGCTTGGTCAAGCTATCGGATGTCACGAACCAATTGGGTGACGCGGGACCGTCTTTAGGCATCCGTTTTGTGGACGTCTCCTTCGTCCGCATCTGAGACTTCGGAGGCGTCAGTGCCGAATGGCAGGTGCTGGGAGAAGCGGTCGTCCAGGCCCTAAAGCGGACGTCGCCAAGCGGTCCCGTCGTCTCGAATGGCTTCTCAGCGCAGCTTTGCGGACATCTGACTGAACCGCTCAGATGTCTCAGAAGAGCCCAAAGCGGACACACATACTTGTATGATTTAAGCCTTCGCGCCGTCCAGCCACCAAGTCTCCAAGGCCCCAATCCCCTTCACCTCAACCGTGCCGCGTTGTTCGAACTCATAAGTGTCCTCTAACTCCTCCTTGGCAGCAGTTGTGACCTGAATGCGCCCTGGCTCCCCGTGGCTCTCCATGCGGGAAGCTGTGTTCACTGTCTCGCCCCAAACGTCATAGAAAAGCTTCCGGTTCCCGATAACGCCCGCCACCGCTGGTCCCGCGTGTAGGCCAATGCGCACCTGAAGACCCTCTGGAAAGTCTGGCGCCATGGCTTCCACAGCACTTTGCATGTCCAAAGCCATCTCCGCCACCCGATGCACAGGGTCGCCACAAGGGTTCGGCATACCAGCAGCTACCATGTAGGCATCTCCGATGGTCTTGATCTTTTCCAACCCGTGTTTTTCGGCCAGTTCATCAAAAGCACGGAAGATTTTGTTAAGGAACCCCACCACCTCTTCTGGAGGTAACGATGCAGCGCGGGGAGTGAAGTCCACGATATCAGCAAAAAGGATCGCGACTTTGGGCAGACTGTCCGCGATGGTCTGATCCGGTTCAACTTTTAGTCTCGCGGCGATGTCCTCAGGCAGCAGGTTGTAGAGCAGGGCCTCGGATCGGGCGTGTTCGGCTTCCAAGGCATCTTCGGCAACTTCAGCGCGCAAAAAGCCAAGATAGCTGGGAATAACAACCAGCAGAAGCACGCTCAAAACAGAGGTTGTCATAAGCCCCTTCTGCAGGAGCGCATCGCTTGCGGCACTCAAGGCCGGTTCTGAGGTGAACCAGACGCAGAATACGGTGCCAGCCAGGCTCGTCAGCGATGAAATCACCAAAAAGTCTCTACGTGATGGCCCGAAAATCAAAAGCACGACTGCTGGAACAATAAGCAGTAATAAAAAGATTCCTGTCGCTGAACCCATCAAGTAGGTCAGAAACACGATGTTGAGACTGGCGAAAATCGCTCCCCAGAAGAACGTCCAGGTGGCACTGCGCCTGTAAATGAATGGGAGGCTAACGAAGATGATGGAATTTATGGCAGTTCCGAATGCGGTTGGCCACAACCGAAGGTCATAGAGCAAGTAGACAAGTACGTAGAAAGACGCCGAACAAAAGGCTCCAAGAGCCACGATATTCAAAGCAAACTGGTGTCGCCGCTCACGCTTTTCCTTTCCGGCAAGGTCTATGTTCAGATACCAAGCCAGCCAGCGGGGTAGTCGCGTGTCTGTGGACACTTCAGTGTTTACCATGCTTGAAGCTCCTGCCAGTTGACCTGCGGTATCAGCTTAACAATGGTTTGCTGAACACGGCTAGCTTTCAACGGCAAATTCGTCCGCAGACCTGCCATTGCGCCTGATCAGACGAACGTCCGCTGTCAGTAGGAGCAGTCGTTCCGGCCCGAAGCAACGTTCTGCAGATCACGGATGACCGGTAAGCGTGGGATAGCGGTCAACTGACTCAAACACTCAGATGTCGGCTCAGAGCCCACAGCAGAAGTCTTGATTCTTCGCTGCGCGCGCTCGCAGCACGGAAATTGCTGCAGGCGCTTAGGTTCCAGCGCAGCAAGGCGGCGGTGAATCCGGCCATTCATTGGTGCTGCTATTTGGTTTGGAGCACAAACACACGGGTGGCAGATCGGATGCAATCAGGTTTGCAAGTAGCATTCCAACGTCAGCGCGGTGCTGATGCTTGGCTTCGGAGGGCGGCAAGGAGGGCAAATCATGCCTCGAGTCCTACTTCCTGCTGTCACCCCGAAACGTAAAGCCTGGAACAAGGGGCGGATTATTGGCCAGAAACGACCGTTGCTACCAAAACAGGTTTGGGCGATCCGAGCGCGCCTCGAGTTGGCCAACAACCTTCGTGATCTGGCGCTATTTAACGTTGCCATCGACAGCAAACTACGTGGATGTGAGTTAGTGTCCGAGGACGTGG
>NZ_JXYH01000103.1 GCF_001262635.1 Aestuariivita boseongensis | reverse complement strand
GTTCAGTTGGGGAGGCTCATGCGAACACACTCAAAGACAGCGTGTAGCGCGACAACGTTGTGGAACGGCAGCAATGCAGCAGTTAGAAGTCATCTGAGAGTTTCGGTCAGATGCCTCAGAAGAGCTCAAAACAGACGTTAAGGCACGGCAAATGCGTTGGGCGTTACATTTCGGTCGTTAGGTGCCAGACAATAAGTCCGCGTAGCGTGTCATGTCCTGTGGTCCTATCTGATCTAAGACTTCAAGCACCGCCTTGCCTTGCTGACTGTCCGGATCGACTGTCGCTAGTATCCCCGCCATGCCGACGAAACGTCTGATCACGCCACGCCAGTAGTCGTGGAAGCATTCATCGAGAGAGTAATCCTGTATGCCTCCGTCCCTGAGGCACGCATAGTAATGCCGAACCAGACCCTCTTCCATGACTTGCCTATCGGGGAGTGTAGCCAAGAATGAACTAAGGCTTGTAGGGCCCCGGCCCACCCGCAAAAACTGGAAGTCGATGAAGATCGTTTCCACACCCTCTGCGGTATCGGCAAAGAACAGATTTTCTGCGCGCACGTCCGTAAGTAGCAAGGTCTGAGGGTCAGCGCCCAGCAGGTCATGATTGCGCAAAAAGCACTCGGCGATTTCTGCACCTAACCGTTTGTCATCGAACCCCTCTGGGACAAGCTGCTTCGATATTTTCGACCAAGCCCGAAGGAAGTTCTCGTGATAAGTTTTCGTATCGGTCTGCACGTTGCGCAGCCAATCGAACGTACTAAGTGACGCCTTTCGCCAACAGGCTGCGCTTGCTGCAGCAAGGCCGCGCACAGTTGCTTCAATCTCCGCGGCAGAAAGAGCAGCCCCTACGACCTGCCTGAAAGCGGATAGGTCTTCGAGAAGCAGGATGAACGCGTCGCCAGTCTCATTTATCAGAGATGCGTAACAGACAGGGGTCCGGAGACCGGCTTCAGGTGCAATCAAACGGTAGAATTGCGTTTCCTGTCGATAACCGCCGATCCTCTGCATTATTGCCACGGATTCCCGGTTCGGCGATGGCCCTTTCGCAATCATCGTTGATGGCAATTGGCCTCGGTCTCCATCGTACGAGAGATGCAGGCGATAAAGTGCGCCAAAAACTGCCTTGGCGTCTTGCAAGGGCTCAAGTCTGAGACTGGCAACAGCGCCATTTACGGAAAGATGGCCTGCGTCACGCAAAGCTGCAGTTAACCACTCGGGCGTAATCTCGCTGCCATTGGATGGAATGTTCATCCGGACCTCAATCGAATTTCCAGAAAAGGGTCATGCGTGAAGAGCCATCGCTCCGTTGATGACTGTGACATCCCTCACTTAAGCAATCAAGCATGGGTGCTACAGACATTTACTTGCCATCGCAGGGCTTGATACGACCTGTCTCGACCGACGGTTAAGTCCGCTGATGTGACATCTGAAGCAGCCGTAACGAATGTTCGCAACACACTGTTTGCCCACAGCAACTGCAACACAGTTCTTCCCCACAGTGTTTTGGATCACGCACATTGATCAGCCGCAACACGACCCACCTTCTTGGATCGGCGGACAAGGCACGGTTCCGTAGGAGCAATAGACACAGCAATCGCCTGGCAACGGCTTGATCACAGCCCCGCATGAGGTGCACTCGTAGAACCACTGACAGGCATCGGTCGGCATGGTCTCCACTGCCTTGTGGCCGCACTCAGGGCACGTGATTTCGCTCTCAAGGATGATGTTCAGATCATTCATCGTGTCATGTCAGAGTTTTTGAAGATCGATGCGCGCTCATTCAGGTGCGGGGCCGACGGTCAGCATCTTGCCGTTGCTCCAAACCAGCGCTTCATAGCACACCTCTGCCCCAGCGCCGCCACACCAACCTCCGTCACGTCCAATAAGAAGGATACGGTCGGGACCCCAATCAATGAGCCGCCAACCAGTTGCCTGCCACGCCATCGTCTCACCGTTCACAATGAGATTAAGCATGCAACCACCTGTGCCGCAGTAGAGCGACGCAGCGGATGAGCATGCGTATTGGCTTTCGTCCACAAGTTCCGCGTCCACGGTCCCAAACTGAGAGCGCAGTTCAATCTCAATGACAGCATCGCCCTGATCAAACTCGCCGTTCTCGAAGGCTTGGCAGTCCGCAGCTGCGCGGTCGATGAGTTGTTGTGCTTCGGGTGAAACCGCCATTGCCGAGCCAGCGCTCGAAACGAGCGTCGCCACGATGGCCAAAAGCTTTGTGTACATGTCTCAATCCCTTCCAATACTTCGCTAGCAACGGCTGTAGACACAGTCTTCGAACCGCAGTTACCTTTCAAGCATACCAATAGGATAAGGGATGATTGGAATGGCAAAAGGATATCTGGTCGCGCACATCCGTGTTCATGACAAAGACGCCTTTGAGGAGTTCAAGCAACTATCGGGCGCAGCCATCAAAGCGCACAACGGCAAAGTCCTGGTGAGAAACCCGTCACCGGACCATCGCGAGGGCGGTGCTCAGGGGCTAGCTATCGTGATTGAATTCGAGAGCATTGATGCGGCTCGGGCCTTCTACGAATCCGATGCGTATACAGAGGCACGTGCGGTCAGAGAGAAGATTTCGGACACGGACCTCATCCTCGTCGAGGGCCTTTAAGGGCCTTCCCCTTTCACAGCAACGCTTGGAGGAGCAACCTTGGCAGAAATGGATTTCTGGTACTCGATCGGCAGCACCTACAGCTACCTGACAGTCATGCGTCTTCCCGAGGTCGAACGAGCGCACAATGTGAAGTTTCGTTGGCGACCTTTTGATGTTCGGCACGTGATGGTCGAACAGAACAACATTCCCTTCAAAGGCAAACCGGTAAAAGCCGCTTACATGTGGCGCGACATCGAACGCCGAGCACAAAGATACGGTCTGTCACCGAAAGTACCGGCTCCATACCCTTTGCCGGGTTTGGTTTTGGCCAATCAGGTTGCAATGGTCGGCGTCAACGAGGGTTGGGTCGAAGCCTACACTCGGGCCACTTACAAGCGCTGGTTTGAAGCTGGCGAACCAGCTGGTGAAGAACCAAACCTCTCATCCAGCCTTGAGGAAATCGGTTGTGATCCCAGCAAGGTTATCGCTGCCGCGCAGTCAGAAAGCATCGCAAATGCTCTATCTGCTGCGACCGAAGAGGCCATGGCACTCGGAGTATTTGGATCACCCACCTTCGTGGTCGACGGTGAAGTGTTCTGGGGTGACGACCGGCTAGAAGATGCAGTGCTATGGGCTGAAAGTTCTTAGCGTTCTAGACACAC
>NZ_JXYH01000102.1 GCF_001262635.1 Aestuariivita boseongensis | reverse complement strand
CGGCCGAGCGCAATGAAGCCGCCGCGAGACAAGAACGCGATGCCGCGAACGCGGCGCGAGAAGAGGCTGACAAGCAGCGACAGGTCGCTGAAAAACAGCGCGATGAAGCCCTCCGGGCGCAGTCCAGATATTACACCGGACTTGCGAGCACACAATTGGAGGCCGGGAACGAAGGGGACGCCCTGGCAATTGCGCTGGCGGGTTTGCCCCCTTTCGACGACCTGATGTCCCGTCCGATCATCCCGGAAGCGCTCTCACTTCTTCGCAACATACACCTGAGATTTCGTCCCCTTGTTTCGATGCCGTATGACGACGGGCAGGATGTCGGATTGTCGAAATCCGATGGTCGATACGTCATCGCCACCGACGGAGCCGCATTGCTGTTCGAACCCGAAGGCGACACTGAAGTTCACGCTTTTCCTGGCTATGAGGACGGGGCGAACGCCACAGCATTTTCGCCGGATGGCGCCTTTATCGCCATCGCTCATTCCAACGGTTTGCTGAATGTCTATGACGCCCAAACCTTCGAAGTTGTCGGCGTGCAAGAAAGCAGCGACCCCGTCACCGCGCTTGAATTTGCGCCAAACAGCACTTGGCTGGCCATCGCGCGCGAGGGTTCCGATGCGAACTATGTCGACATTGTTGATGTGGTTGAAACACGTTTTGTCCATCAGGTCAGTGGCTATAACGGGTCAATCGTCGGCTTTGCCTTTTCCCCCGATAGTCAGTCCCTGCTGACTGCGGACACGTCCGGCGAAGTCTATGAACTCAAACCGGCAGACGGCCTCGTGACTGGCCCTTTGGTCAAAGATACGTTGCCCATGTTTGCGATCGCTATGGCCCCGGATGGAGAGCGATTTGCGCTCGCATCGGTCGTGGCCGTAGAGGTCTATGATCTGGACGGCGATCTCGAATTCCTGCGAGATGGCGGGCAAACACCGACCGCCCTTGAGTTTGGTGCAGATGGCGATCTGTTCATCGGCTACACCCAAGGCAAGGTCGAGCGCTGGGTGCCGGGCGACGACGACGCTTTGGCCCTTTTCAAAGGGCATGACGACGCAATCCGTGACATTGAAATCAGCTCGGACGCCAAACGGCTCTATACTGTCTCAGAAGACCTCGCGTTGCAGATTTGGCGCCTGGATCAGAAAGGAACAGGCGTCATCGATCCATTGCCCGTTCCGGACCCCGGCCAGGACGAGGATTTTCACGTCAGCGACAAGGGTGTGCTGACAATGATAACGCGATCGGAAACCGGCTTCGATATCATACGCGGCAGCACAAGGCTAACCTCTTTGACGATGCAGGCACCGGGGGTGGACGCGTCGGTGAACGTACCTTTGGAACGTGCGATAACCTTGGACGTGGACGGCACCGTAACCCTCTGGTCATTCGACGGCGAAGAATTAAGCCGCTTTTCAACCGGTTCCAATGCTTTCCAGTACGTGGCGGTTAACGCTGATGGAAAGATCGCGCTGACATGGTCTGACGAAGAAAACGCCGCATCGCTTTGGAATGTTGAGACTGGCGCGCGCTTCAACCTGGGTGATGAATTGTGGTCCACGGTCGTGGCATTGAACGCGTCCGGAATGGTCGCTGCAATCGTGGGGGACAGTTTAGCCCTCGTGTTGCCGGACGGGTCCGTCGAAAGGGTCGAACTTCCGGTGTCACCTTGGCGCATGGCAATCAGCGACGATGGCAAGCGCGCGTTTGTTGCCGACTTCGAAAACACGCTTGTCGGAATATCGCTTGCCGACGGGCAGGAGTTTGTCCGGATCGCCATCCCGGCAACGGACGCATCTCGGATTATGACTGATGCGTCCGGTCGTTTCGTAGCGGTATGGGGAACACGGTGGGCAGGCGTGTGGCGCGCGGAGGATGGCGAACTTGTGCGGTTTTCCCGACCTGCCCGCAGCGTGCTGAGCGCAGCCCTGTCGCCCGACGGCACGCTCTTTGCGTTCGTTGATGTTCGGGGCAAGACCACGGTGATTTCAACTGAAACCGGGCAGGAACACATGACTTTGCCCAGCGCTTCGGATCCGCGATCTTCTCCCGTTTTCTCACGAGAAAGCGCATATCTTCTGATCCGCGGAAAAGACGAAGTGCGGATCCACCGAACTTATAATATCCCAGATCGACTGATCTTGTATTCGGAACGCGTTAGCGAAGGCTTTTCCCGCATCAGCGATCTTGACCGCTGCCGGTACAATCTGCCGGACCGAGGCACCTGTGCGACCGAACCGGATAAACCCGACTATCTCATCGATTGAAAGTTCCACAGGCGCATGGCGTAATTTCTCGTCCCGGGTAAACCAGCCAGCCGGCGCACTGCTTTGGTCTCGTGGTTATTCAGGTGGCCAGAGGGCGGAAGCGAACCACCGCCACGAAGACTTCGTTGCCTTGCGACAATTCCAAATCATTGATTAGGGGCGACACGGTTTGGAACAAAAGTGATGCATCCACGGCCCGACTCGGAATGGTCGCGATTTTAGCGCCCCTTTCAACCGACGACGTCGCGGGTCGGTCAAACGGGTTACTCCAGTCAGAGTTATAAGCTAGGCTTTTCGAAACAGACGGAACAAAGCAAACAGAATGAAAGAAGCCGGGTCACCACACCAAACACCTTTATCGACCTATGCAGGTTTCATCAGCTACAGCCAAATGGACAAAACGTGGGCCCGGCGCATTCACCGCGCGCTTGAGGCGTACAGGCTTCCGACCGGCATGCCTGAGTTAGGCGCGCAAAGAAAACGACTGGGGCGTTTTTTTCGAGATGACGATGAACTTGCGGGTGCGCCCAGCCTAGGAACAGCCCTTGAAGGCGCAATCGATGATAGCGCTGCTCTGATTGTCATCTGCAGCCCGAATTCGGCGAGTTCGAAATGGGTCGATGCGGAAATCCGCAGATTCAAAAGGCGAGGGCCCGATGCCAAGGTCTTCGCGATTATCGTGGGAGGACGTCCGGATGCGACCTCGGACGATGAACAGTGCTTCCCGCCGTCGCTTTTGTTTCGTGTCGATGCGGACGGAAATCTGACAGACACGCCGGACGAGCCCCTTGCGCCAGATGTGTCCAAAGACAGCTTTGCGCGTCTGATCACGCGTGTCGTTGCCGGTCTGATTGGCGTTGAATTCGACTCGCTCTGGCAAAGGGAGCGGCGACGACGCCGCAGACGCGCGGTCCTCTCTGGTGTGGCCCTTGCCTGTTTGGCGGCGGCAGCCGTTGCAGGATTTGTGATAATTGATCGCGCAAACACCAGCGAGTTGATTGCCCGCGCCGAACAACGTGCGACAGAAGCGCAAATCGTGAGCAGCCCGATCTGATT
>NZ_JXYH01000101.1 GCF_001262635.1 Aestuariivita boseongensis | reverse complement strand
GCCGCGACGCTGAACAGACCGCCTGTGCAGCATGGCCGCTTTCGCTCAATCAGCAGCGCGATTATGTGTTGCGGTTGGTAAGACCGAATTCGACCCGGCACCTGGTTTGATCCATTGAACCAAATCGCTTTACCGTTGGTCAAAAGCGGGCCCAAGATCCCATAGGGTGACGACACAACCCTTCAGTCATCGGCACGCGGATTGACGCGAAACTTGCGAAAGCAAGGCTCAAGACGCGCCATCTGCGCGTCGGACAACCGCAAAAGATCAGGCATATCACCGCTCACTTCATTCGAACCTTGAATTCCGCAGCATGTCGGGAGTCGATGACTCTTGCCCCTGATGCGGTTGCGACAAGCGCCTCTCGTCCGAAACCCCTCTTGGCGCAGCGCTCTGTCACGCTTGAAAAGCCTGATGCACCAGGGATGGACCTTGCTCTTCCGCCCTGTGACAGCTCCTAAGAAACAACACCGACCCGGCAACATGGCTGGGGCGACCTGTTGATCCGGATAGCGCCCGTTGAAGCCGGCAAGTTGTCTTAAACAACGGCAATGCAAAGGAAATTCCCGAAGTCCGTTTGACCGGTGACGCATTTTATTGAATAGTCCTTCATTCGGATCCTTCGTCCATTGCGCGTCGAGGGTCGGAGATGGCGAAGGTTTGTTTGGTTTTTCGACCAAGGGAAACGAAACAAAGCGCGGCGAACACCCAATCGGGGCTCCGGTGCCCTATCCTGAAAGCGACCCAATGGCCCTGCTTCGAACCAATGCGCCCCGGAATTCTGGCTTTCCGATCATCGTTGGAATCGTGGGCCACCGGGATCCCGCAGAACCGGAGAAGGTTGCGGCTTGCATTCACGACGGACTTCGGCAGATCTCTGAGCGTTGGCCCGACAGCGACATTGTCGGCCTGTCACCGCTTGCCGATGGCGTGGACCGCCTTTTCGCCCGGGCTCTCTTGGAAAACGGGCACAGGTTACGCGTTGTGCTGCCGATGCCGTTGGAGCAATACATTCAGGATTTCGACCCGCATTCACGCGAAGAGTTCGACAGGCTGTGTTTGTCGGCTGAACTGATCACCCTTGCTCCGCCGATCACAGCGATGACGCCGGATGACGATCCGCAAGTCGCCGCCTATTTGGCGGCAGGGTTTTACATATCGCAAGCGTCTCATGTCCTGTTCGCTGGATGGAATGGGGTGGTAAACGGCAAACAGGCCGGCACAGCGCATATCGTTCATGCGCGATTGTCGGGTATATATGATCGCTTGCCAGAGCTTGACCTGACACTGCAAGCCAGCGACGCCAATCGCTGCCCGGCATCTCATTTGACCTATCTCATCAGGACCGAGAGGGTCGAAAATGAACACGGTCACCAGGCTTTGGACATGGAAACGGAGTCTGCCTGGGGGCTGTCTCCGAAGATGCTGGGCAAGGCCGGTCAATGCCCGCGTTTGTCGGATATCCCGCCCATCGAAGCCTTGGATAATATGGTGCTTATAGGGCAGCGCCTGAGCTTGCCGGGCGCGCAGCCTTCTGAGACCAACGGACTGGAGATTTTGCGGCGGGTTCGTAACGCCGCCGAGTTCAATGCCGACCGCTTGTTGAAACGCGAGCGCGCGGGCCTGCCGATTTTGCTGCTTCTCGGATCGCTGGCTGTGGCAAGCTTCGCGATCTATGGTGACTTTTACGATGTCATTCCCGGTTCGTGGGTTCTTCTGGTCGTTTATGCCGTTGCCCTTGCGCTCATTGCCATCGTGTCGAAACTGCAGATCAGACGTCTGGCCGTTTCCGACCCAACCGGCTGGAGGCGTTTGTCTGAAACGCTGCGCGTTATGATTGCCTGGCACCAGGCGGGTGTGGGCCTGCATTGGAACGACTTGCGTCCGGAAACGCAGTTTCGTCTGACGCGCCATGACGATTGGGTCGATTGCGTGATCCGGGGGCATCTTTTCGGCTTTCAAGCACCCCACGGGCCGAAACACGGGATGCGAGACCTCGATGCGCTTGAGGCAGAGTGGGTCGACACCCAGATCGCGTATTTCAAGGGAAAAGATAACCAGACGGCACGACTGAATGTCCTGAGACGGTTGGGCGGTGTCGCATTTGCCCTGGGTTTCCTGTGTGTTGTTTCCTCAGGATACTTTGAACTCACCCAGACAACGGGCACACCGCCATCACGCATTCTATGGTTCCTGGCTGGCATTTTCCCAGCAACCGGCGCTTTGCTGACCGGATATGTCGCCGTTGTCGATCAAACATCTTCGGAGGCTGACAGAAGGCTCATTTACCTCATGTTCCTCGAACTGAAGACCCGAATAGAAGCGTTTCGCAAGAACGACGATCCCTCTCTCAGCGAGGCCGTGCGTTTGCGCCAATCTATCATTTCAGTAGGCAAGACCGCCCTGGCAGAGGTGCAAAACTGGTCCGAGATCACGAAGGAATCGATACTCAAGGGGCAGGAATTTGGCCGATAACCGCTGCACCTTTTCTCATTCTTTGCCCGCTCACGCCGCAGTTTTCGGCATCCCAACCGCATCTGGCAAGTGGGCAAAGGGCTCTAGCCAATACTCATTGCCACTCCGCGCCGGGCCGATTTATCTAGAAGAAACTGTGGCTTGCCCGCAAAATCCGGGAAAGGGCCGATAGGTGGACTTGGATATCGACGAGAATCTTGACGGGTCAACGGATGAGGCAAAGGTCTTTGTCTCATACTCCAGAAAGGACCGCGAACAGGCTCAAAGAGTATCTGACGCGCTGCGCGCCCGCCACTTTGGTGTATTTCGCGATACTGAAGACATCCTGCCGACCGAAGAATGGCGCACCCGCTTGTCGCAACTTATCGAAGAAGCGGACACGATCGTTTTTCTGCTGAGCCCTCATTCAGCAACCTCCGAAGTCTGCGCCTGGGAGGTGGAATATGCATCCTCGCTGAACAAGAGGATTGCGCCAATCGTCATTGAAGACGTTAACGCGGATCTGATTCCCCCTCTTCTGTCGCGCTTGAACTTCATATTCTGCACACCCAGAGATCCGTTCGAGAATGCAGTCGATACGCTTGTGTCAGCACTCAGCGTCGATATTGATTGGATCCGCGAACACACCCGCTTGAACGGTCTGGCCAGACGATGGGAAGAAGCCGGGCAACCAGGGCATCTGCTGCTACGCGCGCAAGACATTATAGATGCCGAGAACTGGCGCGACGACCGCCCCGATAACGCACCTGAAGTCACCAGGCGGCAAGCCGCCTTCATCGCAGCCAGCCGTCAAGCTGCCAGCCGACGGCAGCGAAACTGGATCATAGGTTCGGTCAGCACCGCCTTGATGACAGCCGCGCTGGCGGTTTTTGCCTATTTTCAGTCCGTCGAAGCCAGCTTGCAAAGAGCCGAGGCAGAAACCCAAAGAGCG
>NZ_JXYH01000100.1 GCF_001262635.1 Aestuariivita boseongensis | reverse complement strand
TGAATGGCGAGAAAGCGGGACAAACAGACCATTGGCCAGCGAATTGTTTTGCCCGAAACGCCGTCGTTCATGCTCCAGCAGCGTCTAATTCGGGAGTATGAGACTCTCGATAGCGGCTTCGATCGAAATCTTCGGTTCACCGGGGATTTCGGTGCCTTCTGATACGTTCCACGGCACCAGAGTTGCTTTCAACGTACCGGAAAAGACTCCATCGTCTGATAGTTTTCCATTTGAAATCTCGGCGTCACCCACGCCTTCTTGCATCATCCAGGCCTCTGCTGTGCTGCCTCCGGATCTATAAAACGTCACTTCTTGAACCATGGTGACCGGTCCCATAGTGAGGAGATCAACGCCGAGACTGGGCCATCCGGGTGTGCCTGCGGCCGTTACAACGTGGGCGTCTATGGAAATGATCTTCGGTCCTCCAGCGTCGATTTGGAATGCATAGGGCGTCCCGTCTGGTTCAGCCAGAACCATCAAGTTCAGGTTTTCATCTCCCAGGGACGCATTAATCGAGCCAAGAGCGCGCCAACCCTCTGCCAGGTCTCCAGCCCAGCAGAGCGTCGGAACGACAAAGGGTAGTACCATAAGAAAAGACCGCATGATTTTTTCCACTTTGTTTCAGTAAGTTGCGTTAAGAAATCAACCTTTACATTTCTTGATCGCGTCGCGGTGAGCCGCCCCGAACTTATTCATTTGGTTGAGTGCTTCCGTGTCGGAAAGTCCGGCTGCAATCGCGTGTCTTTTGGTCGCCTTATCCCACGCTACCGCAAGTGCATCACCCGCCTCCTGGTGTTCAAGGGCTGTTTTGCTCGCGACGCTGTATTGGACAAAATGTTTGTAGCCGATTTCTTTCTTGAGCGCCTCGCTGGCGCATTCGCAAACCTCTGCGGCATCATAAGACAAGCAAACATCCGTTACTGGATCCGCACTCGCAGTCTGCGCCCCAAAGCATGCAATGCAAAAAATGAAAGAAAGCCGCCTCACACCAACTCCGTCTCAAATAATAGAAAGCTGAACCATCCTTGGCTTTTGTGTCAAGCCAGCATCGCTTTGCCACCCCCAAGCCGACATCCAACAAAACTTCAGCTGGCGGAACAGTCAGCATAGCCTCAACGGGTGAGCGTCCTCTTCGGGCTCGATGCAGTCATTCACCGAATTTTAGCGACTGTCCGCTGTGTAGCGGAAAGCAGACCTTCAACGCTGGAAACTTGAACTTTGGCTCTTAATGACGGCTTTCACCAGCACCGGACGTTCTTTTGAAATAAGCGAAGGACTGCTGTGCGGACAATCCCGCCGTTCACTGCAACGCCGCACATCTAAGCCTTTCGAGTGAGCGCTGTGCGACCAAGTAGAAGCAAACGCGCAGAGAATTTAGGCTAATTGAAGGGGGTTCTCTGGCTAGCCACCGCTTGGGATGCACTTGTTCCATGCATTCTGCCTAGGTCCTTCGTATTCTCCTTGACTTGACCAGCGGAGACTTTGCCCCGACAGTTCAAATGCGTTGTAAAACTCCCGCACGTTATCGTGCAAAAAAAAGGAACGCTAATGCATCTCGACTTAGCACATGCTCTTGTGGCCGGACTGCTCATCGTCGCGACAATTATTGCCATGCAACGGCTTGGCTATTACACCTCTCACAGAGAAGGGGGTCCACGCTGGAGTTGGCCGCTGTTCATAGCGATTTTTGCAGTCATGACGGTCTTCAATTTGCTTTGGCCATATGGATAGCGGAGCATGCAGGAAACTCGCCAAGTCTTATGCAGGCATGTCACTAATTTGCCGGTGACCGCGGCTTCAACGGAATGTTCTTGAGATTTCTCCGAATTGTCTCAGCTTTCCTGTTGCTTGGTCTCGGTCTCTACTTCGCATCTATATCCAGATGCACCTTCGTCCCCTTTGAACAAGACAAAGAGATGACGACAGCGCTCCCAGGCAAAGGTACTGCTGCTGCAGAATTGGCCGAACAGGTCGTAGGCAACGATTCTGGGACTACTGCTTTCTTTCCACTTCTCAGCGGGATTGACGCACTTGGAGCAAGGCTGAAACTGATCGAAACGGCCGAGCGTTCGATTGATCTCAAGACATTTCTGATTAAACCCGACGCGGTCGGCAAGTTGGTGTGGCTCGAACTTTTCGAAGCTGCCGAACGCGGGGTCAAGGTGAGGCTTTTGTTCGACGATGTATTTACGACAGCTCGAGATGATCAGATTGCCACACTAAATGCGCATCCAAATGTTGAAATTCGAGCATTTAACCCTCTTTCGAGAAACTGTAGTTTCGCAATGAACTTTGTTTTGGATTTCAAGCGCGTAAATCGGCGCATGCACAACAAAGCTATGGTCGTCGATGGAACTATTGCGGTGATGGGCGGGCGCAACATCGCCGATGAGTATTACCAAATCGGAACAGACCACGAATTCGCGGATTTCGACCTACTGCTGGCTGGGGCTGTGACGGATCAACTGTCGGATGCCTTCGATCTCTATTGGAACGATCGCTGGGCCGTACCGCTAGATCGTATCGCTTCGGCCGACCCAAAACCCTTGCAGGAAATAGTGGCTCGGTTTCGCGCGCAATCAGAATCCCCTGAGTTCGAAGCATATACTCGAGCAATCAATTCGGAGTTTTTGAAGGCTGTTGAGTTGGGTAAGGCAGCGAGACATGACGGCAGCGCGCGTGTCGTCGTCGATCACCCCGACAAGCTGCGCGCCCCACCGGGGAAAGGGTCCAGAGAGGTTGCCGATGAGCTTTACGACACCCTACGGGGTGCGACGAGCGATATCCTGTTGATTACGCCATACTTCGTGCCGCAACAGAAGATCGCGTCAGCTCTCGCTGATCAGGCCGCCAAGGGGCGCCGGGTTAGGGTCGCGACGAATTCGCTTGCATCGACGAACCATCCCTATGTGCATGGGGGATACGCAAGCTATCGAGAGATGTTGCTGAACGCGGGTGTTGAGTTCCTTGAGGTTCGCTCTGATGCCCCTGCGCTGGTAACGGGGCATGACACGCCGCTTACGATGCATACGAAACTTGCCGTGATCGATGGGCAGACCGTGTTTGCAGGGTCGACTAACGTCGATCCGCGCTCGATAGATCTGAATTCCGAAATTGCCGTGATCATTAAGAGTGCATCGCTGGCCGATGGAATAGTGTCGCGGGTCGATGCGCTTGCGCCAGACTACGCATTCAACGTTGTCTTGGGACAGGATGGTCGGCTGCGGTGGCTTTATTCAGGCAAAACTGGCCCGGCGATCTATGATCGTGAACCCGGTGCAGGCCTAGCCAGCAGGATTGTTGCATTTGTGACAGGGTGGCTCCCGGTCGAAGGGCAGCTTTGAACAACTGCTGAGGGATGTGAAAGTCCAACTTTATTTCATCAAATCTTCGCGTTTAGATGTCGCTGTTTATCAATTTTCCAAGCTAGGTTAGTGTCTGTTCTGGGCTCTTCTGAGACATC
>NZ_JXYH01000010.1 GCF_001262635.1 Aestuariivita boseongensis | reverse complement strand
CGGCCCGCTGGTTTGCACAGCAAACCCGCTACACCGCGCCGAAACTGCCGTTCTTTAGAACGGAAGCTTCATATCCTTGGGCAGGCCCAGACCTTCGGTCAGTTTGCCCATCTCTTCTTGCGCGCGTTCGGCGGCTTTCGCCTGCGCATCCTTGATGGCGGCCAGGATCAGGTCTTCGACAACTTCCTTGTCGTCGCCATTAAAAATCGACGGATCGATATCCAGCGCCTTGAGATCCCCTTTCGCCGATGCGGTGGCCTTCACTAGACCCGCGCCCGCTTCGCCTGTGACCATGATGTTGTGCAGCTCTTCCTGCATCTCGGCCATCTTGGTCTGCATTTCCTGGGCTTTTTTCATCATCCCGGCCATATCGCCGAGGCTGCCAAGTCCTTTGAGCATGTCGTGGTCTCTCCTGAAAAATCGGTTGATGGTTAGATACGGGGGGCAAGCGGGCCGTACAAGGGCCGCGTGGCTGTCAGGGGGTATCCCCGTCTTTGGGGGTGCGTGGAACGGTATAGAGGATCACGATCACGCTGATCGCGGCGACAATCGCAATAAACAGGGTGGGCGATCCGATACAACCTTCGGCCACGCCGGCGGCACGCCCCCCCGCGTCGGCGAATGTGATAAGCGAGATCAGAGCGGTCCAGAGCACCACGACGACGACGCCGCCCCATTGGCTTTTGAACCGCAGGCAGAGCGCGCTGGCCACAAGCAGTACCAATGCAAACGGGGAGGAAAAGAGTGCGATCGCCTCGTCCACCATGGTCACATCTGTACCTGCAATCCAGTTCGGGCGCTGATCCGCGCAGCTTTGCGCCCAGGCGGAGCCCGGGATCAGCAGGAATGCGGGGATGAGGATGCGAAGCTGTTTGATGGCCTGTGCCTTTGGTTGATCAGTCTTCTTCGAACGGATCCCATTCGTCTTCGACCTCGGGGAGGGCTTCGGTCTGGGCCTCGGCCGCGATGTCTGCGGCGGTGCGGATATCCTTGATCTGCGCCTTGGGGAAGGCCGACAGGACGGCCTGCACCATCGGGTGCGCGCGCGCCTGTTCTTCCAGCGCATAGCGTTCGGCGTTGCGCACCTCGTCAATCGTCTTGCCGCCGCCGGAAGAGACGACCGAGACGCCCCAACGGTTTCCCGTCCACATCTGCAGGCGCTGGCCCAGCCGCTGCGCCAGATCGCCGGGGGCGTTGTCTGCAGGTTGAAACTCGATCCGGCCGGGCTGATAGCTGACCAGCCGCAGGCCGGTTTCCACATCGACCAGCAGCTTGCCATCGCGGTTGGCGCGGATCAGTTCGACCACGTGTTCGAATGTGGGAAAGCGCGCCAGCGCCTCATCCAGATCGCGCGCCAGAGCGGTGGTCTGACCCGAAGCGTTGGGGCTGCCCGCCATACGGGTTTGCGCCCGCGCCACCGCCTGTGCGCCGGAGCTTGTGCCGTTCTGCACGGCGGTCCCGGGGCCTGGGCCCGGTGCGGGAGGCGGCGGCGCATCAGACAAGCGGCGCACCAGCTCTTCCGGGCTGGGCAGATCGGCCACATGGGTCAGCCGGATGATCGCCATCTCGGCGGCCATCATGGCGTTGGGGGCGGCGGCGACCTCCTCAAGCGCTTTCAGCAGCATCTGCCACATGCGGGTCAGGACGCGCATCGGCAAAGCCTCGGCCATCTGGACGCCGCGGGCACGCTCATCGGGGCTGACGGTGGGGTCTTCGGCCGCGTCTGGGGTGATCTTGACCACGGAAATCCAGTGCGTGATTTCAGCCAGATCACGCAGCACGGCCATGGGATCGGCCCCATCGGCATATTGCGCGCCCAGCTCGCCTAAAGCGGCGGCTGCATCGCCCTTCAGGATCATGTCCATCAGATCCAGAACCCGGCCCCGGTCGGCCAGACCCAGCATCGCGCGAACCTGATCGGCGGTGGTTTCGCCCGCGCCATGGGAAATCGCCTGATCCAGAAGCGAGGTTGCGTCGCGTGCCGACCCTTCCGCCGCGCGGGTGATCAGCGCCAGCGCATCGTCGGTGATCTGCGCGCCTTCGGCGGTTGCGATCCGGCGCAGAAGGGCGATCATGTCTTCGGGTTCGATCCGGCGCAGGTCAAAGCGCTGGCAGCGCGACAGGACCGTCACTGGGACTTTGCGGATCTCGGTTGTGGCGAAAATGAATTTCACATGCGCTGGAGGTTCTTCCAGCGTTTTCAAAAGCGCGTTGAAGGCGCTGTTGGACAGCATGTGGACTTCGTCGATGATGTAGATCTTGTAGCGGGCGGAGGCCGCGCGATAGGCGACGGAATCGATGATTTCGCGGATATCGCCAACGCCGGTGCGCGAGGCCGCGTCCATCTCCATCACATCGACATGGCGGCCTTCCATGATCGCCACGCAATGCTCGCATTGCCCGCAAGGATCTGTCGTGGGCTGGCCTTGCCCATCCGGCCCGATGCAGTTCATGCCCTTGGCGATGATCCGGGCGGTCGTCGTCTTACCCGTTCCGCGAATGCCTGTCATGATGAAGGCCTGAGCGATCCGGTCCGCCTCGAACGCGTTTTTCAGGGTGCGCACCATGGCGTCCTGACCTACGAGATCGGCGAAGGTTTCCGGGCGGTATTTCCGCGCCAGTACCTTGTACCCTTTTGTGTCGGTCTCGCTCATCGTCTCTCCGGAGATTCGGCTGAGCCCGCAGGTTATGCGAGCGCGCCGGGGCGGTCCAGCAAGGAGCGTGTAAGATCGCTGGTCAGGTGCGCCGCGATGCGCTTAGGATGGTAAGATGTGTTCCGGTTCGGAGGTTCGCCATGCGGTTACGAGGCGTCAGAAAAAGCACCAATATCGAAGACAGGCGCGGTCAGCGGCGCGTTGGCGGGCGCGCGGGTGGGCTGAGTGCGGGCGCGGTGCTGCTGATCCTGGCGATCGGATATTTCACCGGAATCGACGTGGTGCCCCTGCTGGAGGAACAGGCCGGATCGGTGGGCGAACCCCGTGCGCTCAGCGAGGCTGATCAGCAGGCTGCCGACTTTACTTCGCGTGTTCTAGCGACAACGGAACAGGTCTGGGCCGCGCGGTTTGAAGAGGAATTGGGTCGTAGCTATCAACCGCCGGTTCTGGTTCTGTTTGGCGGGGCGACGCAAAGCCCTTGTGGCGGGGCGTCCGGCGCGACGGGGCCGTTTTACTGCCCGGCTGATCAGAAAGCCTATCTGGATACGCAGTTCTTCGCGACGATGTCGCAGCGGCTGGGCGCCGGGGGTGACTTCGCGGCGGCCTATGTGGTGGCGCATGAGGTGGCGCATCACGTGCAGAACCAGCTTGGTATCCTGAAGCAGGTTCATGACCTGCGCAGACAATCCTCGCGATCCCAGGCCAACGCGCTGACCGTGCGGCTTGAGCTGCAGGCCGATTGCCTGTCCGGCGTGTGGGCCGCATCGGTGCAGGGGCTGATGGAGCGCGGGGATCTGGCCGAGGCGCTGAACGCGGCGCGGATGATCGGCGACGATCAGTTGCAAAGAAGCGCGGGCCGGGTGCCGCAGCCGCATACCTTTACCCATGGCACATCCGCGCAGCGCGCCCGCTGGTTTGAGCGCGGCTTTGATCAGGCGCGGATCGCGGCTTGTGACACTTTCTCGACCAACCGGTTATAGGCGGGTCAAAGCGCCGCCAGCTTTTCCGGCAGGTGGCGCAATACGTCCGATGACCGTTTCGCGCGTGCCATGGTCCAGCCGCCTTCGATCAGCATGAACAGAAGTTCAGCCTTGCGCCTTGCGTCATCGGGATTATCCCCGAAACGGATGGCGTAGTGTTCTGCTTCGGAGATCCAGCCTTCGAAGATGTGGTCGGTGGTTTTGCGGAAGTCTTCGTTTTCCGGCCCATCGAATAGCGCGCCCGAGACGGGGCATCCGTCGCTTTGGCCCGACAGTTCGAACAGCTTGGCCAGCTTGTGACAGAGCGTGGCGAAACCGGCCTCGAAACTGTCGGCATTTTCAAAAGACGCAGCCATGGTGCGCAGCATTCCGTCTGAGGCCCAGGTCGCTGCGGCGATGGCAAGATCCGTCTTGCCGTTCGGAAAATGATGATAGAGCGATCCTTTGGGGGCCTTGGCGGCCTCAAGAATGTCGTTCAGCCCAACCCCGTTATAGCCATAGCGGCGAAACAGGCGGGCCGCAGCCTGTATCAGGCGGTCTTTCGTGGGAAGGGGGCGGTCCGAGCTGGTCATGTTTCCATATTGACAGGTCTGGACCGATTGGTCTAGTGATGTGATTGGACCGATTGGTCTAGTGCCGCTCGCAACCCAGAGGATCTGCTCATGCTGGATGCCAATTCCTCCGACCTGATCCAGGTTGTGCCTGTTACCTTCCCATCAGGTTCAACTGAACTGAGCGGCACTCTTTTTCTTCCTTCGGGGCCTCCGCGTGCGGCCCTGGTTCTGAACGGCGCAACGGGTGTGCCACAGCGTTTCTATCGCCACTTTGCCCGGTGGCTTGCGTCTGACCAGAAAATCGCGTGCCTGACATTTGACTATGACGGCATGGGTACGTCGGCCACGGGACATGTGCGTGATAGCCATGCGACAATGCTGAACTGGGCGCTGCGCGATCAACCCGCCGCCCGCGCGGCGTTGCGGGATCGGATTCCGGGCGTTCCGCTTTGGGTGCTGGGGCATTCTCTGGGCGCGATGTTGCTTCCCATGCAGGATGACATTGACGACATCGAACACGTCTTTGCCGTTGCAAGCGGTTATGTGCACCACAGCGATCACCCCTGGCCCTATCAGGGATTGGCGCGGCTGTTCTGGTTTGGCCATGCCCCGCTGATCGCCGGGGCGCTTGGGTATTTGCCCGGCAAGCGTCTGGGGTTCGGGGAGGACCTGCCACCCGGCGTCTATTGGGAATGGCGCAAGTGGTGCACGTCGAAATCCTTTTTCTGGCCGGACGTTGGAGACACGATCCCCAAGCCGAAATGGACCGGTGCGCCTGTGCGTCTTGTCAGCTTTGCCGATGATTCCATGATGCCGTCGCGCTGCACATGGCGGCTGGAGCGCAGCTTTGGCGCGGAGGCCTGCAGCCGGGTTGTGCTGGATCCGTCCGATGCCGGTTTGTCATCGGTAGGGCATGTTGCGGGGTTCGCGCCACAGAACGCGGCGATATGGCCGCACATGTTGGGCGAGGCTGTTTGCATCTGATCCTGGTGGAAAGGGTGAGAGGCTGGACAACGACCCAAGCGGGGCTCGTTACGGCTGCTTCCTTCCGGATCTGACCGGGTTGGCGAGGCGCTCGCCCGCGCCAACCTCTCAGGGGTTTATTTAGGGAAACCCGGCGGGATTCGCAAGATCACCCAAAGGTCAAAGCGTCAGGCGCAGTTGAAGGAAGCCGTGCTTGTCTATGCCATGCTCTCCGGCAAAAATCGGACCCAGCTCGTCAAGATGGGCGCGCGCATCGGGGCTGGAGGCGGCCAGGACAGTGGTTTGACCCAGCGGCGTGAACCGGCAGACCTGTTGTTGCGCCCAATCGGGGAAGCACCCGTCCTGAAGATAGGTCCGCAGCGCATCGCGCACCAGAAGATGCGGTATCTCTATCCTCTCGGCTGATCTGAGGGCTGCGATATTGCCGCCGCCATTGGCCCGGTAACTGCTGAGGGCGACGGCGAACCTGTCATCGGCGGCAACAGGTTTGCCCTGATACTCAAGCCGTACCAATCGGCGATGGCTGTCGTCGACCAGGTCGCCTGAGATGGTGAAACGCGAAGGTTGGGACAGGTCTAGTTCATATTCCACACCGTAGAAGATGTCGCTGCCATGGGCGGGTCTTTCAGGATCCAGAAGGGGCTGATCGGGCTGGCCGGGCGTGATCTGGTTGTAAAGGCCGGCCGACATCTCGATCCAGTCGGCCAGTTGCGCGCCGGTGACGATGACGCCGGCCATCCGGTTCGGGAAGAAGCACAGATCGAAGACATGGCGCAGGCTGAGCGGCCCGGCGGGAATGTTGACGTAATTGTCAGGCCCGCCGCGCCCGCCCATCTTGGCCGGGGCAACACTGGACAGGATCGGCAAGCCATCAGGCAGCGCGCCCAATTGGCTGAGCGCATGCGCTTTGGCAGCCGCGACAAGGGCAAGGGCTGGGGACGGGGCCAGAAACCCGAAATAGCTGTGAAGCGGCAGAGGGGTATGACCTATGCTTTGCGCCAGATGCGACCGCGTCGCCCGGTGCAGTGGCGCAGTCATTTCAGAAAGTGCTGCATCCTCGCCCGTTTCGGCCGGGCGCAGTTGGGCCTGTTTGCCAATGACCTGCCACGCGCGGCCGTCATGCGCCAGATCCAGATCGATGATGCCAAGATGCCCGCCACCTGCCCCCGGCATGACCACGGGCGTGCCATGCAAAACGCCGCGCGCCAGGTCAGAGCCTTCTGGTGCATGCGGATCGGGCAGTAACAGATGCGTGTGACCGGCCACAACCGCATCCAGACCACCCATCTGGGTCAATGGCCAAAGCGCGTTTTCCTGCCCGGTTTCTTCGACCGGTTCGCCAAGGCCGGTATGGGCCAATGCGATGATGATGTCACAACCCTCTGACCGAAGGGTCGCGATGGCATCGCGCGCCGAGGACATGATGTCATCAATCGTCATGTGGCCGGTCAGGTGATCGGCATCCCAGATCAGCGTTTGTGGCGGCAACACCGAGAAGACGCCTATTTTCAGGGAATGCCCGCAAAGCTCTCGGTCAAGCACGGTCCAGCGATGCACGGGCAGTTGCCCGCCATCGACGCGCCGCGCATTCGTGCACAGGATCGGCACGGGGGCATCGCGCAGGCTGGCCTCGAGGGAATCGAGGTCGAAGTTGAAATCGTGATTGCCCAGACCGGCCGCGTCATACTGCATGAGGTTCAGCGCCCGGTAGAAGATGTGCGGGCCCGCCATGTCGCGCAGGGCCTGTTCTTCCAGCGGGGTGCCCTGCAGGCTGTCGCCATTGTCGAGGGTGATCACCACATCGCCGCGTGCTTTGGCCTTTTCGCGGGTCTCGCGCATCAGGGTGGCCAGCCGGGTCATGCCGGCGCTTTCGATAGGTTTATCCGTGAAGTAATCGAAACTGCGCAGCTGCATATGCAGATCCGAAGTCGCAAGAATGCGCAACCGGCCCGCTTTGCGTGTCGACGACTGCCCCACAGCAGTTGTTTCGGGAAGCCGACGATCGTGTTTCAGAACGCCCTCCGTGGCGGGGTAAGAACAACCTTCCCCTGACAACATAGCAACTTCAGGTTGCATTCAAGGTTCGGTATGCGAATTCTTCGCGAAGTAATTCGACCGCCTGCCATTGTATCGCGGCAAATCGCATGCGATGCCTGCCAAACAGGCAGGGAGGATGAAGGTGAAACTGGCCGAAACAGTGACATTCGGGGGCAGCGGACTGGATCGCGCGGCCCATCTGCGTGGCGATGCGGCGGCCTTGGCCAAAATGCTGAAAGATTCGCGCGCGCGGTGCCTTCCGGTCTGGCGGGGCAAGCCACTGCTCAAAGGGGAAGGGCAGGACAGTCTGGGCCTGCTGCCACCGGATCATCCGGTTCTTGAGCGCGAGGTTGGAAATCGGGACACGATGGTTTTCATTGGGCTTGAGGAGGATGGAACGCCTCTTTTTGCTGTGGATTTTTCGACCTGGGAGCCGGAACAGCTGGATGCCGAGTCCCTCGGGCTTTTTCTGGATCCCAGCCAGCAGCGCCACCCCGACTTGCCCGAGGACCATGTTTTTGCCGAATTGCGCATGGTGATGACGCGGCTTGATCGGCGGGCGGCAGAAATCGCGGCAACCGCCAAGGCGATCATCGGTTGGCACAGTACGCACCGTTTCTGTGCGCGGTGTGGTACGCGCAGCGATGTGGCGCAGGCGGGATGGCAGCGCACCTGCCCCGCGTGCAAGTCGCATCATTTCCCACGGACCGATCCGGTTGTGATCATGCTGATCACGCACGGGTCATCCGTTCTCATGGGCCGGTCCCCAGGTTGGCCCGAGGGGATGTATTCCCTTCTGGCGGGTTTCGTGGAGCCCGGTGAAACCCTGGAAGCTGCCGTGCGGCGCGAAGTATTCGAGGAAACCGGCGTCAAAGTGGGCGCTGTGAGCTATCTGGCAAGCCAGCCCTGGCCGTTTCCGGCCTCGCTCATGTTCGGGTGCGGGGGGGAGGCGCTGAGCCGGGATATCACGATCGACCCGAACGAGATCGAAGATGCGATCTGGGTGACGCGGGACGAGATGATGACGGCTTTTGCCGGCCAGCACCCGGTTTTGAAACCGGCGCGCAAGGGGGCGATCGCGCATTTTTTGATCCGCAACTGGCTTGCGGACAGGCTGGATTGACGGCACAGTTTTGCCAAATCACAAAGCATCCCCGAGGCACGCAGCATGAAATTTTCCAGCAAGGAAGACGTCGAAGCGCCGATTGCCAGCGTGTTTGGCATGCTGTCGGATTTCGAGATTTACGAACGCTCGGCCATCCGGCGCGGGGCGGATGTGCACCGGATCGGCGATCACGACATTCCGCATGTCGGCCAGGCCTGGCAGGCCAGCTTCACCTTTCGTGGCAAAGAGCGGAAGACCCAGGTTACCCTGGCGCGATACGCGATACCCACGGAAATGGTTTTCGAGGGGCAGTCGGGCGGGCTTTTGACATCTCTCGCGCTGGAGCTTGTGGCGCTGTCGCCCAATCGCACGCGCATTTCCGTCGATTTCGAGATCAAACCCCGCACATTGCCCGCGCGGCTTTTTGTACAGTCGATGAAGCTGGCCAAAAGCAATCTGACAAAACGGTTTCGACTGCGCGTGGCAGAATATGCCCGCGACATTGAAGAGCGTATCTCACGTATGGCGTGAAGGTGCGGGGCCGGCGTCAGTGCCGGTCGGGTGAGGCGGGATAAACGCCCAGGATTTCCACGTTGGTCGTGAAGTAATCCAGTTCTTCCAGGGCAAGCTTGACGCCCGGATCGTCGGGATGCCCGTCGATATCGGCATAGAACTGCGTGGCGGTGAAGGTGCCGCCCACCATGTAGCTTTCCAGCTTGGTCATGTTCACGCCATTGGTCGCGAAACCGCCCATGGCCTTGTAAAGCGCTGCCGGAATGTTGCGCACCTGAAAGACGAACGAGGTGATCATGCCATCATTCCCGCGCCGGGAATGATCGGCCTCGCGGGACATGATCAGGAAGCGGGTGGTGTTGTTGCCCTCATCCTCGATATGGCGGGCCAGCACATCAAGGCCGTAGATCTCTCCGGCCAGTTCGCTGGCAAGCGCTGCGATCTTGGGATCGCCCAGTTCAGCCACATGGCGCGCGGATCCTGCCGTGTCGGCGCCAGTGATCCGGTGAATGCCGTGTTTGGCCAGAAATTCCTTGCACTGTCCCAGCAGGACCGTGTGGCTCATTGCCTGTTCGATCTGGTCAAGCGGGGTGCCCGGAACCGCCAGCAGATTGATGTGCACGCGCACAAAGGCTTCGTCGATGATGTGCAGGCCCGAGCGCGGCAACAGCGAGTGGATGTCGGCGACGCGGCCATAGGTCGAGTTTTCAACGGGCAGCATGCCAAGATCGGCTTCGCCCGAACGCACCGCTTCGATGGCGTCCTCGAAGGTGCGGCAGGGCAGCGCCTCCATATCCGGGCGCGCTTCGCGGCAGGCCTGGTGGGAATAGGCACCCAACTCTCCCTGAAAGGCGATCCGTTTGGTCATGTCTTGGTCCTTCAGCGCATTTGATCGAAAAGGGCGTTTGGTCGCGGTGTCTATATCTTGCCAGTTCCGGAGGGAAGCAATAGATAGCCGCGGAACTGGATCAAATGGACGGGCAACACATGCTTGATACGATGACCTTCACCAAGGCGGCCGGCGGTTTGTTCGGGGCGCTTCTTATCTTTTTGCTGGGCAGCTGGGCCGCGGAAGAACTTTACCATGTCGATGGGCATGGCGAGCAGGCCTATGTGATAGACACCGGCGAGGAAGAAACCGAAACGGCCGAAACCGAAGAGGTCGATTTTGCCACTGTGTTTGCTTCGGCCGAAGCGGACAAGGGTGCACGCCTGTTCCGTCAATGCAGCGCCTGCCACAAGCTGGAAGACGGCGCAAACGGCACCGGGCCGCATCTGTTTGGCGTTGTGGGCCGCGAAAAGGGGACGGTCGATGGCTATGGCTATTCCGATACGCTTGCCTCTATGGGAGGCGCGTGGACCCCTGAAAACCTCAGTGGTTTCCTGGAAAGCCCGCGCGATTACGCGCCCGGAACCTCGATGGGCTATGCCGGCATGCGCAAGATCGAAGATCGTGCAAACCTGATTGCCTATCTGGCAACCATCGGCGGGTAATCCGACCGGCATGCAGTTTTTCGAAGGCCGTCGCGTTTTGCGGCGGCCTTTTTTCGTGCGTTGCGCCGCCAAAGCAACGCGGGAAGCAGAAATCGCCTGCAAAACGCAGAGGATTGCCGCACACAGGCGTTTGATCACGGATTCTCAACTTGAGTGTTGGCTTGTGCGCTGATTACCTTACATCAACAAAATAAGGCCCTGAGGCCATCCAGATTGACAACAGGAAGATCCGAATGTTCCAAACCCGTGCCCTCGCGCGCCCTGCATCGCATCCCCGTTTGTTGAGTTTCGGCTTTATCTGCCTTTCCTTCGTTCTGCTTCTAAGCTTGCCCGCCAAGGCGGAAGAGACGGCAAGCGATGATCTGATCGTCAGTCACGGCTATTCTTTTTACGGCGATCTGAAATACGGGCCCGATTTTGAGCACTTCGATTTCGTGAACCCTGACGCGCCCAAAGGGGGCGAGATTTCCTTCGCCGCGCTGGGCACTTTCGATTCGATGAACCCCTACACGGTGAAGGGCCGTCGCGGGCAGCTGAGCTGGTTCATGTATGAAAGCCTGTTGGGCGATGGGGCGGCCGATACATATGGCGAAGGCTACTGCCTGCTGTGCGAGCGGTTGGAATACCCGCCCACCAAGGATTGGGTGATCTTTCACATGCGCCCTGAGGCGCGGTTTTCCGATGGCACGCCGCTGACGGCGCATGATGTTCTGTTCTCGCACAACCTGTTGTTGGAGCAGGGTTTGCCGTCATACGCGGCGGCGGTGAAAAAGCGGATCCCCAAGGCCGAAGTGCTGGATGATTACCGCATCAAGTTCTACTTCACCGAAGGCATCTCGCGCCGCAGTCTGATTGATCAGGTGGGCGGTGTGCCGGTTTGGTCGAAGAAGTGGTTTGAAGAAACCGGAGCGCGGTTGGATGAAAGCCGGCTGGAAACCTCACCCGGATCGGGGCCTTACATGGTCGACACCGTCGATGTAAACCGCCGCATCGTTTACAAGCGAAACCCCGATTATTGGGGCAAGGATCTGCCAATCAACCAGGGCCGGCACAATTTCGACAGCATCCGGGTTGAGTATTTCGGCGACGACACCGCGTCTTTCGAGGCGTTCAAAGCCGGTGAATACACCTTCCGCCAGGAGGGCGATTCCAAGAAGTGGGCGACGCTCTATGATTTCCCCAAGATCAATGATGGCTTTGTGGTGAAAACGGAATTGCCTGACGGTACGCCTCCGACACCGTCCGGCATCGTATTCAACCTGGGCCGGGAGATCCTGCAGGACAAGCGCGTCCGTCAGGCCATCGCGCTGGGCTATAATTTCGAATGGACGAATGAATCGCTGCAATACGGGCTCTTCAAGCAACGCGCATCCTTCACGCAGGACACCCCCCTGATGGCCGAAGGGGTGCCGGAAGGCGCCGAGCTGGAGTTCCTGCAATCCCTTGGCGATATTGTCCCGCCCGAACTGCTCACGGAACCGGCGTTGATGCCCCATACATCGAACCCCGCGCGTCTGAACGACCGCCGCAATCTGCGTCAGGCGATGCGACTTTTGGACGAGGCAGGCTGGGCCGTGGGCGATGACGGCAAACGCCGCAACGCCGCTGGCGATCCGTTGCGCCTGACGTTCCTCTTCAACACCGCACAGGAAGGCACGCTGAGCGCTGTGATGGAAAACTTCGTCTCAAACCTTGAAAAGATGGGGGTCGAGGCGATTTTGGAAAAGGTCGACCCCTCGCAATACACCCTCCGTGAACGTGAGCGCGACTATGATCTGGTCTTTGACGCCTATGCGGCATTCCTGGGCACCGGCACCGGATTGATGCAGCGCTATGGCTCGGACGAGGCGGCGTTTTCCGTCTTCAACCCCGCCGGTCTGGCCAGCCCCCTGGTGGACGCGATCATCCAGGCCTCGCTGCTGTCTGAAAGCACCGCAGAGGAACAAACCACCCTGCGTGCGCTGGACCGCGCTCTGCGGTATGAATTCATCATGATCCCGCTGTGGTACAATGACAGCTATTGGGTCGCCTATTACGACATGTTCGATTATCCCGACCCTTTGCCCCCCTATGCGCTGGGCCAACTGGATTTCTGGTGGTACAACGCCGACAAGGCGGCCGAACTCAGAGCCGCGGGTGCATTGAGGTAAGAGCCCCATGGGCGGCTATATTCTGCGGCGTCTGCTGCTGATCATTCCCACGCTGTTCGGCATTATGCTGGTCAATTTCGCACTGACCCAGTTCGTCCCGGGCGGCCCTGTGGAACAGGCTATCGCACGGGCGCAAGGGCAAGGGGACGTGTTTGGGTCCTTTGCGGGCAATCAAGGGGATGCCGGGGTCGAAAAAGCCGGGCCAAGTGACAGCCAATATGTCGGCGCGCGTGGCCTGCCGCCCGAGTTCATCGAGCAACTTGAAAAGGAATTCGGCTTCGACAAACCGCCGGTTGAGCGGTTTTTCAACATGCTGTGGAACTACATGCAGCTGGATTTCGGCGACAGTTACTTCCGGTCTATCGGGGTGATCGACCTGATCATCGAAAAGATGCCGGTGTCGATCTCACTTGGGCTGTGGTCCACGCTGATCGCCTATCTGATCTCGATTCCTCTTGGCATCCGTAAGGCGGTGCGCGACGGGTCGAGTTTCGACACCTGGACCAGCGGTGCGATCATCGTCGCCTATGCCATCCCTGGGTTCCTGTTTGCGATCCTTTTGCTCGTGCTCTTTGCAGGCGGCTCCTATTATCAGATCTTCCCCTTGCGCGGCCTGACCTCGGACAATTGGGAAAACCTCAGCCTGTTTGGCAAGATCGGCGATTACTTCTGGCACATCACGCTGCCGGTGCTGGCCTCCACCATTTCCGCCTTTGCGACGCTGACGCTTTTGACCAAGAACAGCTTTCTGGATGAGATCAAAAAGCACTATGTCATGACCGCCCGCGCCAAGGGCTTGTCTGAGCAGAAAGTGCTTTATGGCCATGTCTTCCGCAACGCCATGCTGATCGTGATCGCGGGCTTCCCGGCGGTGTTCATCGGTGTGTTCTTCTCAGGCTCACTGATCATCGAGACGATCTTCTCGCTGGACGGCCTTGGCCGCCTTGCCTTCGAAGCCGCCGTCGCCCGCGATTACCCCATCGTCTTTGGTACGCTCTTTATCTTTGGCCTGATCGGCCTGGTCGTCGGCATCCTGTCGGACCTGATGTATGTGCTGGTCGACCCCCGCATCGATTTCGAACGGCGGGAGGGGTAAGTGGCACTTTCCCCCCTGAACCAGCGCCGCTGGCGCAATTTCAAGCGCAACAGGCGCGCCTATTGGTCAATGTGGATCTTTGGCGTGCTGTTCGGCCTCAGCCTGTTCGCGGAATTCCTAGCCTACGACAAACCGATCCTGATCCGCTACCAAGGTGCATTCTACACGCCCATCTGGAATTTCTACCCCGAAACCGAATTCGGCGGCGATTTCCAGACCGAGGCCGTCTATCGCGACCCCGAGGTGCAATGCCTGATCGCCACGGGTGGTCTGGATCTCTGCTTCGACGACCCGGAAGGGTATATCGAAGACGCCGAGGATGGGATCGTCGAGGGTGAAGAGATCACACGCGGCTGGATGCTCTGGCCGCTGATCCCCTATTCCTATGACACGCCAGTGGACCGTCCCGGCGCGGCCCCTTTGCCGCCAAATGGTGAGAACTGGCTGGGCACCGATGACACCAAACGCGATGTGCTTGCGCGGGTGATCCACGGGTTCCGATTGTCGGTGGCCTTCACACTCATGGTGACCGCGGCCGCCTCCATCATCGGTATCATCGCAGGCGCGGTGCAGGGGTATTTCGGCGGCTGGCTCGACCTGATTTTCCAACGGATTATCGAGATTTGGACGGCCACCCCCTTCCTTTACGTGATCATCATCATGTTCGCGATCCTGGGGCGAAGTTTCTGGCTGCTCGTGTTCCTTCTGGTCATCTTCAGTTGGACGGCCCTTGTGGGCGTGGTGCGCGCCGAATTCCTGCGCGCGCGCAATCTGGAATACGTCCGCGCCGCCAAAGCGCTGGGCGTGGGCAACATGACCATCATGTTCCGCCACATGCTGCCCAACGCGATGGTGGCGACGCTCACCATGCTGCCCTTCATCGTCACGGGCACGATCGGCACGCTGGCGAGCCTCGATTTCCTGGGCTTTGGCCTGCCGTCCTCGGCCCCCTCGCTGGGCGAACTGACGCTTCAGGCCAAGGAAAACCTGCAAGCGCCATGGCTGGCCTTCACCGCCTTTTTCACCTTCGCGATCATGCTGTCTTTGCTGGTCTTTATCTTCGAAGGCATCCGCGATGCGTTCGACCCCAGAAAGACCTTCTCATGACAGCGATTTTGGACGTCAAAGACCTGCGCGTTGCGTTCCGTCAGGACGGTCAATTTACCGAAGCTGTGCGCGGCGTTTCCTTCTCTGTCGACAAGGGTGAAACCGTCGCACTGGTGGGCGAATCCGGGTCCGGCAAATCGGTCACGGCGCTTTCCACCGTGTCCCTGCTGGGCGATAGCGCGCAGGTCTCGGGCTCTGTCACCTATGACGGGCAAGGGATGATCGGCGCCCCGGAACGCCTGCTCCGCAAGGTGCGCGGCAACGATATCAGCTTCATCTTCCAAGAGCCGATGACCTCGCTGAACCCGCTTCACACCATCGAAAAGCAGTTGCGGGAAAGCCTCGCCTTGCACCAGGGGCTGGTCGATGACGCCGCCCGCACCCGGATTATCGAGCTGCTGGACAAGGTGGGCATCCGCGACGCCGAAAGCCGTCTCTCTGCCTACCCCCACCAGCTTTCCGGCGGCCAACGCCAGCGCGTGATGATCGCCATGGCGCTGGCCAACAAGCCCGACATCCTGATCGCGGATGAACCCACAACCGCGCTCGACGTGACCATTCAGGCGCAGATCCTGGAACTGTTGGCCGAGCTGAAAGCACAGGAAGGGATGGGCCTTCTCTTCATCACCCACGATCTGGGCGTCGTGCGCCGCATCGCCGACCGTGTCTGCGTGATGAAAGACGGCGAGATTGTCGAAACCGGTCCCACCGAAGAGATTTTCACCAACCCGCAGCACCCCTATACCCAGAAACTCCTTGCCGCCGAAGCCGTGGGATCGCCCGAACCCATCAACGGCACGGCCGAAGAAATTGTGCGCACCCAGAACCTCAAGGTCTGGTTCCCGATCCAGCGGGGGTTTCTGAAACGCACCGTGGGCCATGTGAAGGCCGTCAACGACACCACGCTGTCGGTGCGCGCGGGTGAAACACTGGGCATCGTGGGCGAAAGCGGATCGGGCAAGACAACGCTGGCGCTTGCCATCATGCGCCTGATCGGATCGGAAGGCGGGATCACCTTCCAGGGCCAAGACATCCGCAAATGGTCCACCCGCGAGCTTCGCCGCCTGCGAAAGGACATGCAGATCGTCTTCCAGGATCCCTTCGGATCGCTCAGCCCACGGATGACGGCGTTCCAGATCATCTCTGAAGGGCTTGCCATTCACAAGGTCGACCCCGACCGCAACGCCCGCGAACTCGTGGCCGAAGCGATGGTGGAAACCGGTCTCGACCCGGCAGCCATGGATCGCTACCCCCACGAATTCTCCGGCGGCCAACGCCAGCGCATCGCCATTGCGCGCGCCATGGTGCTGCGCCCCCGGCTATTGGTGCTGGACGAACCCACATCGGCTTTGGACATGACCGTGCAGGTCCAGATCGTCGACCTGCTCCGCGATCTGCAAAAGAAATACGGGCTGGCCTACCTCTTCATCAGCCATGACCTGAAGGTCGTGCGCGCCATGAGCCACCGGATGATCGTGATGAAACAGGGCGACGTCATCGAATATGGCGAGGCCGAGGCTCTCTTCTCAAATCCGCAAACAGATTACACCCGCACCCTGCTGGCCGCTGCTGGATAATCCCTGCTTCTTTCTGGCCCTAAATACTCCCGGAGCGCGAGGCAGAGCCTCGCAAAATCCCTACACCCGCCAGGTTCAAATGGCCGAGGAATGGCCCGCCTTACTTAGATCGTAGGCATCGAACACGCGCGCGATCATGCGCGTCAGGGGCCGCGCCTCCTGTGGGACGAACAAACCGTCTTCGGTCAATTCGATCATGCCGGGAAAGGCTGTTTCAGCTTTCTGGAACAGATCAGTGACCTCTGCGCGCGATACACCGAAGCGGTCGGTGATTTCGGCGGTGTTGATCCGGAAATCGCACATCAGCGCTTCGATCAGGCGTGCACGCATCAGGTCGTCGCCCTGGAACACATGCCCACGTGAGACCGAAAACTGACCGGCCCGGATTTCTCCGGTATGTTTGCCGGTTGAAGGCGCGTTCTGCGCAAAGCCTTGCGGGAATTTCGAGATGGACGACGCTCCTACGCCGATCAGCACGTCGGATGTATCGTCGGTATATCCTTGGAAATTACGCCGCAGTTTGCCGGCATCCAATGCAGTGCTCAGCCCGTCATCTGGACGGGCGAAGTGATCAATCCCGATTTCCCGATACCCGTCCCACATGAACAGCCTTCGTGCCGTGTCAAACAGGGCAAGACGTTCTTCCGGGGTTGGCAGTTCATCAGACGGGATCATCGTCTGGCGCCGCGCCATCCAGGGGACATGGGCATAGCCATAAAGCGCCACGCGGTCGGGGTTCAGCGAGAGAAGTTTCTGCACGCTTTCCGTCATCCGTTCTTTCGACTGGCTGGGCAGGCCGAACAGGATATCTGCGTTGAGGCTGCGAATGCCCCGCGCGCGCAGCATGTCAGCCGCGGCCTTGGTCACGTCAAAGCTTTGGATTCGGCCGATGGTTTGCTGAATGTCGGCATTGAAATCCTGCACCCCGATGGACGCGCGGTTCATCCCTGCCGCGGCCAGCGCGTCGACGCGTGCCTCGTCAATCTCGTTCGGATCAATCTCGACCGAGAATTCATAGCCTTCCGCGAAAGGCGCCACATCGGCGATGGCTTGGGCCAACTCGCTCATCATTTCGGGTTTCAGAAGCGTGGGCGTCCCGCCGCCCCAGTGCAGCCGCGAAAGGCTGACGCCAGCTGGAAGCACCGTTTTCAACAGTGCGAGTTCCTGCTTGAGCGTTTCCAGATAGGCCGCAACGGGTTCATCTGATTGCGTGCCCTGCGTGCGGCAGGCGCAGAACCAGCACAGGCGCCGACAGAACGGCACATGCACGTAAAGCGAGATTTGTCCGCCTTCGGGGATCTGGCCGATCCAGTCCACAAAGTGACCAGGACCCACACGATCATCGAAATGCGGTGCGGTCGGATAGCTCGTGTACCTGGGCACACGCGCGTCAAATAGACCGAACTTGGCCAATTGCGAAATCAGTTTCATGATAATACTCTTAAGATGTGGTGAGGGGCGGGGGCCTTGACCCAGATCAAGTTTGGAAGCGCGCATGAACCTTACCCAATCCTTTTCTCAGGAGTGCTCGGACTGCCCTATTCGACACAGGGCTGTCTGTGCCCGGTGTGAATCCGATGAGCTCGAGCGTCTGGAAGAAATCAAATATTATCGAAGCTTTGAGGCCGGTCAGACCGTCATGTGGTCTGGCGACAAGATGGATTTTGTCGGCTCGGTCGTATCGGGCATCGCATCGCTTACGCAGACGATGGAAGATGGTCGGACGCAAATGGTCGGCCTGTTGCTGCCATCGGATTTCGTTGGCCGTCCGGGCCGCGATGGCGCAGCCTATGATGTGGTCGCGACCACCGATCTGGTGATGTGCTGTTTCCGCAAAAAGCCATTCGAAGAGTTGATGAATGACACGCCCCACGTGGCGCACCGGCTGCTGGAAATGACTCTGGACGAGCTGGATGCCGCCCGCGAGTGGATGCTTGTTCTGGGCCGCAAGACAGCGCGGGAAAAGATCGCAAGCCTTCTGGCCATCATTGCCCGGCGCGATGTCACGCTGAATATGCAGACCGGAAACAGCCAGGTGGTCTTTGACCTGCCTCTTACCCGCGAGGCGATGGCGGATTACCTTGGTCTGACCCTTGAAACGGTCAGTCGCCAGATCTCGGCGCTGAAAAAGGACAAGGTTATTCTTCTGGAAGGCAAACGCCACGTAACTGTGCCGGATATGGACCGGCTTCTTGAGGAAGCGGGCGATGACAGTGACGGCGGCATGCTGAACTGATCACGTCAAACCGAAAAAAAAGGCCCCCGCTTCTATCGGGGGCCTTTTTCGTTTCTGTGACGTCCGATCAGTGGGCCATCAAAACGGGAACGCTGGCCTGTTCCAGCATGTTGCGTGTGGCCCCGCCCAAGATGGCTTCGCGGAACCGGGAATGGCCATAAGCACCCATCACGATCATGTCGGCGTTCTTGTCCGTCACGTGACGGTTCAGCACATCTGACACCCGAGGCAGGGTTTTCGACACAACGTCGATCTCGCACGTGATGTCGTGCCGCGCCAGCATCTGGCTGAGCAATCCGCCGGGATCGGATCGTTCGGGCCCATGCGCCGGGGGGTCGACTACAACGATCCGCACCAGTTTCGCCTGTTTCAGGAAAGGCATCGCGGCGCGTATTGCCGAAAGCGCCTCTTTGCTTTGGTTCCAAGCGACGATGATTTGTTCCGGCGTCGGATTGGGCTGCGCGTCGTCGGGCACCACCAGAACCGGGGCGTCTGCGTCAAAAAGCGCAGCTTCCACCACGGGTTCCAGTTCGGCGCCGCGATTCTCGCCATAGGGTTTGGGCAGGATCACCAGATCCGAGAACCGCGCGTGAAGCGCCACATGGCGGGCCAGATCGGCAAAGGGCGCCACGCCGGTATCGGCCGCCCAACGCACACTGCTTTTCGACAGAATGCCCTTGGTCAATTCAAGAAGCTCATCCGCTTCTTTGTGAGCACGTGTCAGGGTTTCCTGCAAAATCAGTGCGTTGGCACCTGCATAATAATACCCGGTCTGTGTGCGATCCACACCCAGGCACATCGCTTCGACATGGGCGTCCTGCGCGGCGGCCAGAGCCGTGGCATGGGCCAGCGGGCTTTCCGCGACCGCCGCGTCGGTGATGATGGTCAAGATTGATTTATAGGCCATGTGTCCACGTCTCCCTCACTTGGATGGCTCTTTCCGAAAAAAACTCTAGGCCCCACCGCAGGCGCCCTTCGTTGATGCGCGTCAAAAGTTACCGATGAAATGCTTGATTCAGATCAAGGTTTTTACAGGGGGCATCGGCGATCAAACGATCAGTCTAATCCGTCCGACGCGGCACTCGAATCGCGCGGACACGACGAAGGGACGAAAAATGTTGAATTATATCAAGCTGATCGTGCTTGGCCTCGTGGTATTGTTCGCCATGATGGGGGCCTCATTCGCACGTGATTTGGCTTACCAGGTCCACATGATCCTGATCATGGTTGTGGCCGGTGGTCTGTTTTTGTGGACATTGCGCCAGACAGATGAACCCGAAGCGGTGGCGGATCTGTCGGGAGAATATAACGACGGCGTCATTCGCGCGGGCGTTATTGCAACGTGCTTCTGGGGCATCGCTGGGTTCCTGGTGGGCGTGATCATCGCCTTCCAACTGGCGTTTCCAGCGCTGAATTTCGAATGGGCTCAAGGCTATGCCAATTTCGGACGCCTGCGCCCGCTGCACACATCTGCGGTGATCTTTGCCTTTGGCGGCAACGCGCTGATCGCGTCCTCGCTTTATATCGTGCAACGCACGTCGGCAGCGCGCCTTTGGGGCGGCAACCTCGCGTGGTTCGTGTTCTGGGGTTACCAGCTTTTCATCGTGCTGGCGGCAACCGGATATCTGCTGGGCGGCACGCAATCCAAGGAATACGCTGAACCGGAATGGTATGTTGACCTGTGGTTGACCATCGTCTGGGTCGCCTATCTGGCGGTGTTCCTGGGCACGATCATCAAGCGAAAAGAGCCGCATATCTATGTGGCCAACTGGTTCCTTCTGTCGTTCATCGTCACGGTCGCCATGCTGCACGTGGTCAACAACCTGACCATCCCGGTCAGCATCTGGGGGTCGAAATCCGTGATCGTCTGGGCCGGTGTGCAGGATGCCATGGTGCAGTGGTGGTATGGCCACAACGCTGTGGGCTTCTTCCTGACCGCAGGCTTTCTGGGCATGATGTATTACTTCATCCCGAAACAGGCCGAACGCCCCGTCTTCAGCTACAAGCTGTCGATCATTCACTTCTGGGCGCTGATCTTCCTTTATATCTGGGCTGGTCCGCACCACCTGCATTACACAGCGCTGCCTGACTGGGCATCGACGCTGGGCATGGTGTTCTCGGTCGTGCTGTGGATGCCCTCCTGGGGTGGCATGATCAACGGTCTGATGACCCTTTCGGGTGCATGGGACAAGCTGCGCACCGATCCGGTGATCCGGATGATGGTGATCTCGCTTGGCTTTTACGGCATGTCGACCTTCGAAGGCCCGATGATGTCGATCCGCGCGGTCAACAGCCTCAGCCACTACACCGACTGGACCATCGGTCACGTGCATTCCGGTGCGCTGGGCTGGAACGGGATGATCACCTTTGGTGCGCTCTACTTCCTGGTGCCGGTTCTGTGGAAACGCGAGCGTCTCTACAGCCTGACGATGGTCAGCTGGCACTTCTGGCTCGCCACCATCGGCATCGTGCTTTACGCCGCTTCGATGTGGGTGACCGGTATCATGGAAGGCCTGATGTGGCGTGAAGTGGACGCGAACGGCTTCCTGGTGAACAGCTTCGCCGACACCGTCAGCGCCAAGTTCCCGATGTATGTGGTGCGCGGTCTGGGTGGGGTCCTGTTCCTCGCCGGTGCCATCATCATGTGCTACAACCTCTGGATGACTGTGAAGGCTTCTCCTGCCAAGGAGAAAAGCCTCTCCACAGCCGTCCCGGCCGAATAAGGAGGGCCTGGACCAATGGCACTTTTGGACAAACACAAGATCCTTGAGACCAACGCGACGCTCCTTCTGGTGTTCAGCTTTCTGGTTGTGACCATCGGGGGCATCGTGCAGATCGCACCGCTCTTCTACCTGGAGAACACGATCGAGGATGTAGAGGGCATGCGCCCCTACACCCCGCTCGAACTGGCGGGCCGTGAGGTGTATCTGCGCGAAGGTTGCTATGTCTGCCACAGCCAGATGATCCGCCCCATGCGGGACGAGGTCGAACGCTATGGCCACTACTCGCTGGCGGCGGAGTCGAAATATGACCATCCGTTCCAGTGGGGCTCCAAGCGGACAGGTCCTGACCTGGCGCGTGTGGGCGGCCGGTATTCGGACGATTGGCATGTGGACCACCTGCGGGATCCGCAGTCGGTTGTGCCGGAATCGGTGATGCCGAAATATGGCTTCCTGGAACGCACTCTGATCGACGGCGAATATATCGGCGACGTAATGGCAACGCAGGCGATTGTGGGCGTGCCTTACACCGAAGACATGGTCGCCAATGCGCAGGCTGACTTTATGGCGCAGGCGGATCCCGACAGTGATTTTGACGGGCTGCTGGAACGCTATGGCGAAGAGACAGTAAATGTCCGCAACTTCGACGGTCAGCCGGGTGTCTCGGAAGCGGATGCGCTGATCGCCTATATGCAGATGCTGGGCACTTTGGTCGACTTCTCGACCTTCACGCCAGATGCAAGCCGGTAAGGGAGGGTCAGTTCATGGAAACCTATACCTTCCTGCGCCAACTCGCAGACAGCTGGTTCCTTTTGGCGATGTTCTTGTTCTTTGTGGGCGTGATTTTCTGGGTCTTCCGGCCCGGAAGCACAAAGGCCTACGAAGATCCGGCGAATTCGATCTTTCGGAATACCGATAAACCCGCTCAATCCAAGGAGGCACAGTCATGAGCAAGAAACCTGTGCAAAACGACAAAGATCCAGATACCACGGGTCACTCCTGGGATGGGATTGAAGAGTTCAACAATCCACTTCCCAAATGGTGGGTCTGGGTCTTCTACGCGACCATCGTATGGGGCATCGGCTATACGATCGCCTATCCGGCCTGGCCGCTGGTGAACTCGGCAACGGCTGGCCTGCTGGGCTATTCGACACGCGCCGAAGTCGCCGAGGAGATCGCCGAGTTCGAGGCCAAGAATGCCGGTATCAACGAACGTCTGGCCGGTGTTGAACTGGCCGCGATCGGAGATGACGCCGAGCTTTATGGTTACGCCGTATCTGCGGGTGAGGCCGTGTTCCGCACGTGGTGCGCGCAGTGCCATGGCTCGGGGGCTGCGGGTGCGGTTGGCTATCCCAACCTTCTGGACGACGACTGGCTGTGGGGCGGCGATATCGAAGCCATTCATTACACGATCAGCCACGGCATCCGGAACGAAGAGGATCAGGATTCGCATTATTCGGAAATGCCGGCCTTCGGTGACATCCTTGAAGAAGGTGAAATCATCGCCGCCGTCAATTACGTGCAGACCCTGTCGGGTGGCACGCCGAATGATGCGGCAGCCGCAGCAGCGGGCGAGGAAGTCTATCTGGACAATTGCTCGGCCTGCCATGGCGAAGCTGGCGAAGGCGACATCTATCAGGGTGCGCCCAACCTTGCTGATGCGATCTGGCTCTATGGTGGGGATTACGACACGTTGATCGAAACGGTCACCTACTCCCGCTTTGGTGTGATGCCGCCCTGGCAGACACGCCTGAGCGAGGCCGAGATCCGTGCCGTCGCCACCTATGTGCACCAATTGGGCGGTGGTGAGTAACCATCCCTGATGACATACCTTGGGGCAACCTGACTTGCCCCAAGGCTTCAGCGCCGGTTTTCCGATCTGTTCGCGCGTTTCCTGGAAAACCGGCGCTACTTTTTCCCCGCTTACAGACAACGGCCGTGATCAGGTCGTGGAGCCACGGCGATCCGGTTCGGAACGCCGTGCCGCTTGGTTCAAAATAGTAAGCCAAACGTCAAAAGATGAATAACCGATACGCTTTTTGACCCATGTCAAAGTTGCGAGCGGATGGGGATGAGAAAACACATCCCAAATGATGCATCCTTCGGAGTGATTCCCTTGTCCGATACCTCGGAACAGCCGCAAAGCCTTTACGCGGCGCGTGAACCGATTTTTCCCAAACGCGTATCCGGTCCGTTCAGAAATCTGAAATGGATCATCATGGCGGTGACGCTTGGCATCTATTATATCACGCCATGGATCCGTTGGGACCGAGGCCCCGATCTGCCCAATCAGGCGGTGCTGCTGGATATGGCGAACCGGCGGTTTTACTTCTTCTGGATCGAGATCTGGCCGCACGAGTTCTATTTCGTCGCCGGGCTTCTGATCATGGCCGGGCTTGGGCTGTTTCTGTTTACCTCGGCTTTTGGCCGGGTGTGGTGCGGATATGCCTGCCCGCAAACTGTGTGGACCGACCTTTTTATTCTGGTTGAGCGTTGGATCGAAGGTGACCGTAACGCCCGCCTGCGACTGCATCGCCAAAAGAGCATGGATTTTCGCAAGTTCCGCCTGATGACCAGCAAGTGGATTGTCTGGCTTCTGATCGCGCTTGCCACAGGTGGGGCCTGGGTCTTTTACTTTGCCGATGCACCCACATTGCTGCGGGATCTGGTGACGCTGAACGCCCATCCGATTGCCTATACGACCGTGGCCATTCTGACAGCGACAACCTTCTTCTTCGGCGGCTTCGCGCGTGAGCAGATCTGCATTTATGCCTGCCCCTGGCCGCGTATCCAGGCCGCGATGATGGATGAAGATACCATCACCGTCGGCTATCGCGCCTGGCGGGGGGAACCCCGGAAGCACTCAAAGGAAATCACCGAGGACACGCCGCAGGGCGACTGCATTGACTGCATGGCCTGTGTGAATGTGTGCCCCATGGGCATCGACATTCGCGACGGCCAGCAGATGGAGTGCATCACCTGCGCGCTGTGCATCGACGCCTGTGATGACATCATGGCGAAGATCGGAAAGCCACGGGGTCTGGTCGACTATATGGCGCTGTCGGACGAGCCGCGCGAGCGTTCTGGTGAAAAACCGCGCAGCATCTGGAAGCACATCCTGCGACCCCGCACGATCCTTTACACCACGTTGTGGTCTCTGGTGGGCATTGGTCTGGTTTTTGCGCTGTTCGTGCGGTCGCATATCGACATGTCGGTCGCACCCGTGCGCAACCCGGTCTTTGTCACGCTGTCGGACGGGTCGATCCGCAACACCTATGACGTGCGGCTGCGCAACATGACGAACCAGCCCACCACGTTCCGTCTGTTTGCCACAGGTCATCCGCAGCTGCGCTTGCAGCTGGAAGGCACACCTTATGAAACCGTTGATCTGGATGCGCAGGGGGCCGAGCTCCAGCGTGTCTATGTGATCGCCCCTCCGGGCTCGGATCCCGCGAATGCGGAACGGACCGAGCTGAGATTCTGGGTCGAGGACCTGTCGAACGGCGAACGCAACTATGCCGACACCACGTATTTCGGGAAAGGAAACTGAACCATGGCAACGCGCGAGTTTACCGGCAAACATGCCTTGATGGTCTTTGGTGGAGCCTTCGGTGTGATCATCGCGGTGAACCTGGCGCTGGCCTACAGCGCGGTCAGCACCTTTCCGGGGCTTGAGGTCAAGAACTCCTATGTCGCCTCCCAGCAATTCGACGCCAAGCGCGATGCTCAGCTTCGGCTGGGCTGGTCGGTGCGTGCGGATGCGCGCGACGGGCAGGTGATCCTGTCGTTCACTGACAAGACCGGCGCGCCGGTCGAAGTGGCGGATCTGAAGGCCACACTTGGCCGTGCAACCCATGTGAAAGACGATCTGGAGCCGGAGTTCGTTTTTGACGGCAAGGCTTATGTCGCCCCAGCTGATCTGGACAAGGGCAACTGGAATATCCGTTTGATCGCCCGCGCCGACGACGGAACGGAATTCACGCAGCGCGTCATCCTTCACGTGCGGGGTTAGGCGAAAGTGACCGCGCATATGCCCCCTTCGGCTGCGGCCTGTCCCGGCTGCGTCGCTGCGCCGGCCCAACCGGTAGAGGAACCGGTCAAACCCGGCCGCATTGCGCTGTCACTGCCCGGCATCCACTGCCAGGCCTGTATCTCGAACGTCGAACGCATCCTGAACAGCCAGCCGGGCGTTCATTCGGCCCGCGTGAACCTCACACTGAAGCGGGCGATGATCGACGCCGATGCCGATGTACAGGCCGCCGGTCTGATCCCCCTGCTCGAAGCGGGCGGGTATGAAGCGCATGAGCTTGATCCGGGCGCTTTGCGGGCAACGCAGACGGACCGTGCAGGCCGGGATCTGCTGATGCGGCTTGCGGTTGCCGGTTTTGCCTCGATGAACGTGATGCTGCTGTCGGTGTCCGTCTGGTCAGGGGCCGAAGACGCCACGCGGGACATGTTCCATTGGATTTCCGCGGCGATCACCCTGCCGGCGATTGCCTTTTCCGCGCAACCCTTCTTCAGGAATGCCTGGTCCGCGTTAAGGGTGCGCAAGCTGAACATGGATGTACCCATCGTTCTGGCGATTGTTTTGGCGCTGGTCACCTCGCTTTGGGAGACCGCGCTGTCTGGGCATCATGCCTATTTTGATGCAGCCATGGCGCTGACCTTCTTTCTGCTGGCGGGCCGGTATCTGGATCACCGCACACGTGCCGCAGCGCGATCGGCAGCAGAGGAACTGGCGGCGCTGGAAGTCCCACGCGCCTTACGTCAAGAAGACGGAGCCGAGGTGGAAGTTCCCGTTGCGGCGCTCGGTGTGGGCGACCGTATTCTTGTACGCCCGGGCGGTCGCATGCCGGTGGATGGCATCGTTGTTGACGGACAGTCCGAACTGGACCGGTCCCTTTTGACCGGCGAGACGGTTCCGGTTTTTGCCGGGGCAGGGCAGGCGGTAAGCGCGGGTGAGGTCAACCTGACCGGCCCCCTGACGATCGAGGCCACGGCAGTGGGCGAGGATACCTCGCTTCACCGCATGACCGATCTGGTGGCCATCGCGGAATCGGGGCGGTCGAACTATACCTCGCTGGCGGACAAGGCGGCCAAGCTCTATGCACCGGGGGTGCATATCCTGTCGGCGCTCAGCTTTCTGGGTTGGTATATGTTCACATGGGACATGCGCACCGCGCTGAACATCGCAGCGGCTGTTCTGATCATCACTTGCCCCTGCGCCCTGGGTCTTGCGGTGCCAGCGGTGACGACGGCGGCCTCGGGACGTCTTTTCCGCAAAGGTATGCTGATCAAGGATGCAACAGCCCTTGAACGGCTGGCGGCCGTCGACACGGTCGTCTTCGACAAGACCGGCACGCTGACGGCAGGTGCGCCGGAACTGACGAACCTTGCCGACCATGGGCGGCGCGAACTGGAAGTTGCGCTGGCCCTGGCCGAAGTGTCGTCGCACCCGCTTTCAAAATCGCTGACTGCCGCCGCGCGCGAGGCGAGGATCACCCCAGCAGCGCTGACAGACGTGGCCGAGGTACCCGGATACGGCACGCAAGCCAGCTGGAATGGGCGCCGGGTGCGGTTGGGCCGCGGTGCATGGGTCGGCGCGGGAGAGGCGCAGGGCACCACCGCCTGGCTGGGCATCGAAGGCGACGCGCCGCGTGCCTTCAGCTTTACGGACGCGCTGCGCCCGGGCGCGGAAGAAGCCGTGGCCGCTTTGACTGCTGCTGGCTATGAGGTGCTTTTGATCTCAGGCGACACGCCGCATGCGGTGGAGGGGCTGGCTAAACGGCTTGGCATCGCCAAATGGGTGGCCGAGGCCTTGCCTTCCGACAAGGCCGACCGGGTGCGCAAGTTGGCAGAACAGGGCCGCCATGTGCTTATGGTGGGCGATGGTCTGAACGACACGGCAGCCTTGGCGGCTGCCCATGTCTCCATTTCCCCGGCGTCTGCGCTGGATGCAGCGCGGGTGGCGTCGGACATCGTGCTTCTGGGAACGGATCTGTCGCCGATCCCGGAAAGCCTTACAGTCGCGCAACGTGCCGTGAAGCGCATCCGCGAGAATTTTCAGATCGCAACGGTCTATAACATCATCGCCGTGCCTTTGGCCGTCGCGGGGCTGGCAACGCCGCTGATCGCCGCCTTGGCGATGTCGACCTCGTCCATTACGGTGTCACTGAACGCATTGCGGCTGAGGTGACCTGATGGAGGTGCTTGGATATCTCATCCCGATCTCGCTGACCCTTGGGGCGGTGGGATTGGCTGCGTTTATCTATACGGTCCGGTCGAACCAGTATGACGACCCCGAAGGCGACAGCAGGCGTATCCTCAGCGACGAGTGGGACGACCGCCCCAAGCCGGACTGACCCAAGCCTTAGCTGGGCCCGATCATGAAACAGCTGACATTGCGCGCCTGCAGCCGGCGGCAGGCAAGGTCCGCGCTTTCGCGGGTCATGCCGTGGAAATTCGCGTCAAAACCGCGGGGGCCTTTGACCACCTTGCGCAGACTTCCGTCCAGCGACGACATCTCGGCCAGGGCCGTGCGCAGCAGGACCTTCTCGGCCTGGTACCGGCTGGTATAGCGCCCCACATTGATCCCCCAGTGCTTACCGCCCGATGTTGACAGGCGCGTGACCACTTCCCTTTGTGTGTCGTCTGGCAGGTTTTCTGCTGTCGCGACGGTTGTGGCGGTTTGCACCACGGTTTTCGGCCGGGCTTCGGGACGGATGGTGGCCTCAAGCGATGCGGTCTGGATCGTTTCGATCACGTCGGGCGCGTCGTTGCTGTCTGTCGCTTCCGGGTTTGCGGCAGCAAGCGCTTCGGCGATCTCCTCGCGCAGCAGCTTCTCTTCGGCCTTGGCGGTCTCAACAATGGCTTCCGCTACAAGGATCGGCTCCGCTTCACCCGGCCGCAACTGCGGTCTGAGGCTTTTCTGGACTGCACCGCTGACGCGGATCGTTTTGCCTGCCGCACCGTCCGATGCCGCAGGGTTCGACGCATAGACCGGCGGCGCCGGTTTGCGTAGAGGCGCGCGAGAGGGCGCGCGTCGGAAGCCCAGATCAAGCAATTCGGCGACGCGGGCGTTGCGCGACGTGGTGGATTTGCCGCCAAACACCGTGGCAATCACCCGTTCGTTTCCGCGCTGGGCAGACGCGACAAGGTTGAACCCGGCCGCGCGGGTATAACCGGTTTTGATCCCGTCCGCGCCGCGATAGGCTGCCAGCAGGCGACGGTTGGTGTTGCTGACCTCTTTGATGCCGGCATGTGTCGTGCGGCGGGAAAAGAGGTTGTAATACTGCGGATAATCATAAAGCAGCCGGCGGCCCATGATTGTCATGTCGCGGGCGGTCGACAGATGTCCGGATTCCGTGAGACCGTGGGCATTCTTGAATGTGGTGCGCGTCATCCCAAGCGCCTTGGCCGTCGCGTTCATGCGGCGAGCAAAGGCCGCTTCTGACCCTGAAATCGCCTCGCCAATCGCGGTGGCCGCGTCATTGGCCGATTTCACCGCCGCGGCGCGGATCAGAAAGCGCAGCTTGATACGTTGACCGGGGCTGAGACCCAGTTTGGACGGCGGTTCGCTGGCGGCTTTCTTCGAGACGCGCACTTCCGTATCCAGGCTGATCTCGCCATTCTTGACCGCTTCGAACGCGATATAAAGCGTCATCATCTTGGTGAGAGAGGCAGGGTGCAGCCGCGTATCGGCATTGCGCGAGTGCAGCACTTCGCCGGTGCGGGCGTCCATCACCATGGCTGCATAAGGGGCTGCCGCCACGCTAAGTGGGACAACAATGCACATCCAGATTGCTGCGAATACATATAGCCCTAAACGGGCCGGGCTAATGCGCCGAACCTGCACGATCAATGCCTCTATCTGCCTCAATGCCGCTGATTTTTCAGCTGACGTTTTTCTGCTTATGCGAAAAGGCTAACATAAGGTCCGTTCAAAAGAAAGTTCGAACTTGCAATGATTTAAGGGGCGCACTGGGCGCCCTGTGTCCACATTTTGTACTTAGGGCAGAGATACTTACTAAACCGGCAATTGTGGCAAAAATGGGGCGCGGTCAGCCGATCTGGTCCAGCAATTCAGGCAGGGCACCCAGATCGGCGATCTCGTGGAAGCGGGGGGCCTCCTGCGGCGCGGGTGCGGCTTCGATCTCCCATTCGAGGCCATGGGGGACGAATACGCCCCAGCCGCCGATTTCCACAACAGGCACCACGTCGGATCGCATGGAATTGCCCACCATCATCGCATGTTCCGCGCCATCGGCATGGGCATCGAAAATCCGCGCATAGGTATCTGGCGTTTTCTCCGAGACGATCTCGACCCCATCGAACAAATCGCCCAGACCGGATTGTGCCAGTTTGCGTTCCTGATCCAGCAGATCGCCCTTGGTGATCAGCAGAACGTGGTGGGTGTCTGCCACCGCCTTCACCGCCTCTTCGGCATGGGGCAACAGCTCGATCGGTTGGCGCAGCATGTCCTGCCCGGCTGCCAGAAGTTCGGCGATTACCGAGGCGGGCACGCGTTCCTCGGTCACCTCGATGGCGGTTTCGATCATCGACAGGACAAAACCTTTGATGCCATAGCCGTACTGCCCGATGTTGCGCTTCTCGGCTTCCAGCAGGCGGGCCATCAGGTGATCGGCCTCGGTATAGTCGCGCAACAGGTCTGCGAACCGCTCCTGCGTCAGGCGGTAAAACCTCTCGTTGTGCCAAAGCGTGTCATCGGCATCGAAGGCAATGCAGGTCAGCGTGCGCATCCGGATTCTCTCGCCCATGTCTTTTCTAATTTTTCACAGGCGTTATATAAGGCCATCAGGGAAGAGAAAGCACATTGGCACGGTAGATGCAGATGACGATAGGTCCTTGGATCATGGCAGGCGATAATGGCACCGATGACGATACATCGGTCATTACCGACGTGCGCCCAAAGACCAAACGCCCGCCGCTGTATAAGGTGCTGCTGCTGAACGACGACTATACCCCGATGGAATTCGTGGTGCATGTGCTTGAGCGGTTCTTTGGCATGACCCACGCGCAGGCCTTCGAAGTCATGCTGACTGTCCACAAGAAAGGCGTGGCCGTTGTCGGTGTCTTCAGCCACGAGATTGCCGAAACCAAAGTGGGCCAGGTCATGGATTTCGCCCGCCGTCATCAGCACCCCCTGCAGTGCACGATGGAGAAAGAGGACTGATCCTCCCCCATGTCGCCCCGGTTATCGCTGGCTTTTGAAACGGGCGGTTTGAGCCTGCCTGATGGACGCATCGTTGTGCTGCATCCACGCGCCGATGCGGATTTGTCGGCTCTCCCGAAAGACCGTGTGACCATCGTTCAGCCCTTTTACCCCGACTACGCGGCATGGTCTGCGCGCGGTTATGACTGCAGCCCGACGCTTGATGGCGAGTTTGCGGCGGCGGTGGTTTTATTGCCCCGGTCGAAAACGCAAGCGCGGGCTTTGGTCTGCGATGCGGCGCAGGTGGCCGGGCTGGTGGTGATTGACGGGGCCAAGACCGATGGCGTCGACAGCCTGTTGAAGGACCTGCGCAAGCGCACGGATGTCTCGGCCCCGATCGCCAAGGCGCATGGGAAAATTTTCTGGTTCACGTCCGGTGCGGATCTGTCCGACTGGGCGGCGCAGCCCACGCATGTGGACGGGTTTCAGACCCTTCCCGGCGTGTTTTCGGCCGATGGGATAGATCCGGCCTCCCGCATGTTGGCAGAGGTTTTGCCGGAAAAGCTGGGCCCCCGTGTAGCCGATCTGGGGGCGGGCTGGGGATATCTGTCTGCCGAAGTGCTGACGCGGGCATCGGTCAAGGAGCTTCATGTGGTCGAAGCCGATCACACCGCGCTGGCCTGCGCACAGATCAACCTGCCCGATCCGCGTGCGCAGTTTCATTGGGCCGACGCGCGGGACTGGGGCACACCGGGTTGCGTGGACACGGTGGTGATGAACCCGCCTTTTCATACCGCTCGGGCCGCAGATGCGTCGCTTGGGCAGGCGTTTATTGAAGCAGCCGCCCGGATACTGAGCCCGCAAGGCACGCTCTGGATGGTGGCAAACCGCCATCTGCCCTATGAAACCGCGTTGCGCGCTGCCTTTCGTGAGGGTGACGAGTTGGCAGGCGATGCACGGTTCAAGCTGTTCCGCGCCGCACGCCCCTCTCGCCCGCGGCGCTGAAAGCCGCTAGTGTCCGCCCAGACTGAGGAGATCGCACATGTCCTTTTCCATTGCAGGAAAGACCGCCATCGTCACCGGGGCCGCCAATGGCATCGGGTTGGCCATCGGCCGTCACTTTGCCGAGAAGGGCGCGAATGTGATGTTCGCGGATATCGACGAGAAAGGCCTAATCGACCAGCTGGGCGAAAAGGCGGATGAAGGCAACATCCGCTATTTTGCCGGTGATCTGCGGGAAAAGCTGACGATTGCCAACCTTCTGTCTGCCACAATCGACGCCTTCGATCAGGTCGATATTCTGGTCAATGGCGCGCGTCAGGTCACGGTGTCGGATCCGTTGTCGCCCGATGATGATTCCGTCATCAGCCTTCTGAACCAGAACCTGGTTCCGGCCTTGCGCCTGACACAGCTTGTCGCCAAGCGGATGGTCAAGCAGGCCGAAGGCGAAACCGAAGGGCAGGTGGGTTCGATCATCAATCTCAGTTCAATCGCGGCGCGGCGCACGCATCCGGATCTATTGGCCTATTCGGTCAGTTCAGCGGCTCTGGACCAGCTGACGCGGTCGATGGCGGTGGCACTGGCTCCGATGCGCATTCGAGTGAACGCAGTTGCCTTCGGATCCGTGATGTCTGCGTCACTCCAGGGCACGCTGCGCGAGAATTCAGAGTTCCGTCAGGATATCGAGCGCCACACCCCTTTGGCGCGCATCGCAGCGCCCGGGGAACTGGCCGACGCGGTGCAGTATCTGGCGTCCGAAGGGTCGGGCTTCATGACCGGCCAGATCCTGACCCTGGATGGCGGGCGCACCTTGCTGGATCCGGTCGCCGCACCCGCGCATTAAGTCTTGGCCCTGTTTCCCAAGGGGGGTAGGCTATGTGTCAAGTGAAGGAGACAGCGATATGACGGCCCATTTTGACACGGAAAAAGCCACCGCGGCCGCCTGGTTCCGCCGGCTGCGCGATGACATCGTGGCTGCGTTTGAAGGGCTGGAAGACAGCCATTCGAAGGGCCCCCTGTCGGATCAGGCCCCGGGTCGCTTCGAAGTGACCGAGACCAAAAGGCACTCTGACGATGGGTCGGATGCTGGCGGCGGATTGATGAGCGTGATGCGCGGCGGGCGCGTGTTCGAGAAGGTGGGCGTCAATGTCTCGACCGTCTATGGCACGCTGGGCGAACGGGCGCAGGCCGCGATGATGGCGCGCAAAGGCCTGCCCGGCATGAAGGACGATCCGCGGTTTTGGGCTTCGGGCATCAGCCTTGTTGCCCATATGCAAAACCCCCATTGCCCGGCGGTGCATATGAACACACGCATGTTCTGGACGCCCCATGCGTGGTGGTTCGGCGGCGGGTCCGATCTGAACCCCTGCATCGAATATGACGAGGATACGGCCCATTTTCATGCAACGCAGAAAGCGCATCTCGACCCCCATGGTGCCGCACATTACCCGCGGCTGAAGGAATGGGCGGATGAGTACTTCTTTGTGCCCCATCGGGGCCGCGCGCGGGGTGTGGGCGGGATTTTCATGGACGATTACTGCACCCAGGATTGGCAGGCGGATTTTGCGCTGACCCAGGATATCGGTCGCGCCTTCCTGCCAGCTTTTGTCCCGCTGATCGAAAAGCGTCGGGCTCAGGAATGGAGCGATGCTGACAAGGATGCTCAGTTGATCCATCGCGGTCTTTATGCGGAATACAACCTTGTCTATGACCGAGGCACCAAGTTCGGGCTGGAAACCGGCCACGATGCCAATGCTGTGCTGATGAGCCTGCCGCCTCTGGCCAAATGGGTCTGACCGCCACCGCGGGACAGGTACGAAAATCCACCATATGCGCAGGGGGCCGGGCCTGTTAGGCTGTAAGCTCTGTCAGGTGGGTGGTCATATGCTTCCGGATTCTGGATTTCTTTCCAACGCGTCCCAGGACCTGCGCGACCTGATGGGACGCGCGGCGACCGAGGTCACGTTGAAAGACGGGGAAACCCTGTTCGATCAGGGGGACGAAGGCGACACGCTTTATGCGGTGACGGAAGGCGCGATCGAATTGAGCGTGCTGTCCCGCGAAGGGCGCAAACTGTCCCTCGATATCCTGCGGCCTGGCGACATGTTCGGAGAGATTGCCCTTTTCGACCCAAGTCTGAGGACGGCTGCGGCTGTGGCGGTTGGTGAGACGCATCTGCTAAGCGTAAGAAACGCCGATCTGCTGCGGGAATTGCGGCATGCTCCCGAACTGGCCGTCGATCTGGTGAAGCTGGCCGGGCAGCGCATGCGCTGGATGAACAGGCAGCTGAGCGAACAGGTTTTCCTGCCAATGCCTAGCCGTCTGGCGCGGAAGATCCTGCACCTGACCGAACATGAGAAAACCGACCAGCCGATGCTGGATATGTCCCAGACGGATTTGGCCGAATTCGTCGGTGCCACACGTGAGGCTGTGTCGAAAACCCTGTCGACATGGAAAAAGCGTGGTGTCGTTGAAAACGCCAAGGGTGGTTTAAAAATATTGGATTCCAGCGCCTTACGCGCGATGGCCGACCTGGACGAACTGTAGGCCGCAAGTTTTCTTCTGCCCTGTGACCCAGTTCACAGCCCGAATCAATCGCCTTTGGCAAAGTCATTCTCAGACAAGGGGCCAACAACCCCACATCGGAAGGATGACACAAGATGACCCGCAAAGACGCCTCTTCCCAACGCGCCCATCCGGTTGAGACAGTCCGGAACATCCTGAGCTGGATCGCCGAAACCGACCGCAAATTCCGCATGGCGCAGGCCCGCATTGATCAGATCAGCGATCGCTTCTGAGCTGTGACAGAAACAGGCGATTGCGCCGTCAGGCCGATCGCCAGCCCGCTTCGCCCAAGGCATCCCAATAGGACCGGGCGACCCTCATTTCAGCACCAAGACCTTTTTCAATAAGAGCGTCATGCATGTGCCTGAGCTTCCAGCAGGGCACATGCATGACCATATGATGTTCCAGGTGATAATTGACCCAATAGGGTGCAACCAAAGCCCGTGCGATGGGGCCCGCATGGGTGGTGCGCACATTCTGCAGCGGGTTCTCGGATTGCTCCGTTGCGCCATGTTCCGCGATGTTGCGAACGCGGAGAACCAGTTGGAACCAGGTCAGGAAGGGCAGCAGCCAGAAGGCCAGACCGTACCACCATTCGCCAATCACGCCCATCAGCACGATGATGCCAAGAAAAACCGGGAAGGATTTCCACAGATCCCGTGCCTTGAAAGCCTGCGCGAAATCGGAATTCGCCGCCTTGATCGCGTCGTCATCGCCCGCCAGACGAAGTGACATCGCGATCTGGCCCGCCAGTTGCTTGAAGCCCGTCTGGCCGGTCAGGTCGCGGATGAACTTCCGCTTCAGCGAGGCATGAGAGGTGGGAAACTTGGAGGACAGAACCAGGTCAGGATCCTTGTCGGTCTGGGTAAAGCGATGATGAGTCAGGTGGTAGTGGCGATAGGCCGAAAGTTCTGCCAGAATGGGCCGACCGCACAACCACTCGCCCACGAACTCATTCACCGCGCGGGTCTTGAACAGGGCGTTATGCGCCGCCTCGTGCATCAAAATCGCAAGGCCAAGTTGGCGCGATCCGATGATCATTACCGCCAGGACAAAGGTGATCGGGTTGGGCAGCCACGCAAAAAGCGCGACGGCCAGTGCGATCACGCCCCAGCAATGCAGGATCAGCCAGACGCCCATCGCGTCCGAGCGTTCTGCAAGAGGTCTGATTTCGTCGGTGGTCAGATAGGCTTTGCCGGGTGTCATTTCGCGCCTCCCGTCAGGTTGACGTGACACATGGTCCAGCCGGACGCGTCGTCTGTCAACAAAAGCGCGGCGTCACTTTGTGGTCAGCTGTGCCAGTCGAAAAAGCCGGGACCTGCCTGTTCCAACAATTTGCGCGCCATCGCGCGGCCCAGTTCGGGGCCGTCCTCGATCGGGGCGGAGGCATCGTCGGCAATGGCTTGCGACCCATCCGGGCGCAGGACTTCTCCGCGCAGCCTCAGTGTACCGCCTTCCAATTCCGCAAGGCCCGCGATGGGCGTTTCGCAAGATCCGTCGAGTTCTGCCAGAAATGCCCGCTCGGCGGCCAGACGCTGGCCGGTTGGGCCGTGGTGGATCGCCTCCAGCATTGTGGCCGTGCGGCTGTCATCGGCGCGCCGTTCGATGCCGATGGCGCCTTGCGCGACGGCAGGCAGCATATCATCGGGGGAAATCGCGTGCTTCGGCACTTCGTCCATCGCCAGCCGGTTCAGGCCGGCCATCGCTAGGAACGTGCATTCCGCAACGCCCTCGGACAGTTTGCGCAGCCGGGTTTGCACGTTGCCGCGAAACTCCACCACCTGCAGATCGGGTCGGCGGTTCAAAAGCTGGGCCTTGCGCCGCAGGCTGGATGTACCCACAACCGCGCCCTGAGCCAATGCCGCGATCCCGTCCTTGTCGGGAGAGATGAATGCATCGCGCACATCCTCGCGCGGCAGATAGGTGTCCAGCAGCAAACCGGCGGGTTGCTCGACCGGCATGTCCTTCATCGAATGTACCGCAATGTCAATTTTTCCTGACAGTAGGTCCTCTTCGATCTCGCGGGTGAACAGGCCCTTGCCGCCGATTTCTTTCAGAGGACGATCCTGAATGGCATCCCCGGTGACCTTGATCACCACGATCCGGAAGGCTTCTTCAGGAAGATCAAAGGCTTCGCTCAGGCGGCGGCGCGTCTCATGTGCTTGCGCCAAGGCCAGGGGGGAGCCTCTGGTGCCAATGTTCAGCGGGTGATCGGGGGTCGGCAAATCAATCGTCATAAGCCTATCATTAGTCGCGTCAATTTGCCCTGACAACCGCCCCCGTCTTGACAAAGTGACGCTGAGCCATGACCAAAAGCGCACAGACGTTGATGAGGGACTTATGGCCGAAACGAAGACACTGCTGCGCGCCCTGGCGGGAGAAACACTTGAGACACCGCCGATCTGGATGATGCGGCAGGCAGGCCGGTACCTGCCGGAATACCGCGCCACGCGCGCTCAGGCAGGGGATTTCCTGTCGCTTTGCTATAACAGCGAACTGGCGGCCGAGGTCACTTTGCAGCCCATCCGCCGCTATGGGTTCGATGCGGCGATCCTGTTTGCCGATATCCTGCTGGTGCCGCAGGCGCTGGGCGCGGATCTATGGTTTGTCACCGGCGAAGGCCCGCGTCTGTCGACCATCACGACCGAGGCCGATTTTGCCAAGATCGGCACGCGCGACGATATTCACGAAACACTGAACCCCATTTATGAAACCGTGCGCATCCTGCGCCGCGAATTGCCCGAAGAAACCACGCTGATCGGATTCGCGGGTGCGCCGTGGACTGTGGCCACCTATATGATCGCGGGTCGCGGCACTCCGGATCAGGGGCCTGCGCATAAGCTGATGGCCGAGAACGAGCCGCTGTTTGCCAGCCTGATCGACCGTTTGACCGAGGCCACGATTGATTACCTGTCGGCGCAGATCGAAGCGGGCGCGGAAGTCGTGAAGATTTTCGACAGCTGGGCTGGGTCTCTGAAAGGCGACGCCTTTGACAAATACGCGCTTGAGCCCTGCCGCGTGATCACCGCCGCGCTGAAGGAAAAGCACCCTGGTATCCCCGTGATCGGCTTCCCGCGCGAAGCCGGTGAGAAATATGTGGGCTTTGCAAAGGCAACCGGCGTGGATTGTGTTGCGCTGGACAGCGCAGTTGACCCGAAATGGGCGGCTGAACATGTGCAGGTCGATGGCTGCGTGCAAGGCAACCTAAAATCCTCGCATATGGTGACGGGTGGTCAGGCCTTGATCGACGAGACACGCGCGATTGTTGAGGCCTTTTCCAACGGGCCGCATATCTTCAATCTGGGCCATGGGATTACGCCGGATGCCGATCCCGAGAACGTCCAGCTGATGATCGACACGGTGCGCAGCGCAAAGCGGTGATTTCCCGCTTGACGAGTCGCGGGGGCTGGCATAGGTCACGCCCCCATGGCGCGGTAGCTCAGCTGGTTAGAGCGCTCGACTCATAATCGAGAGGTCGGGAGTTCAAGTCTCCCCCACGCCACCATCCCCTTCAAGAATACGAAATCTGTGCATCTTGGCATGACCGACCTGCCTTCGCGCTTGCGCGACTCGCAGGGCTGAGCAATGCTTTGTTCTGATGGTGTCCGGCAAGACGATATGCCGGGCTGAAATGGGAACGCGGTGCGGGCCATCTGGCCCAATTCCGCGACTGCCCCCGCAACTGTAGGCGGCGAGCGATCCTGAAACGCAACCACTGAGCGCCACAACGCTTGGGAAGGTTCAGGCAAGCAGCGACCCGCAAGTCAGGAGACCTGCCATCTCCGGTGTGTTTCGCACCGCAGTCAACTCAACCCGGGCGGGGTGCCCCGGAGAAGGAGCAGACAGGATGGACCGGACAGGCCCGACACAGTTGCAGACTTCCCCGCGCACCGCCCCTGCTGCGCGGAGGGCGCGATGCTGATCCACAGAACCTTGCAACAACTTCAGGTACGGGCGGACACGCCCGAAAGGGCGCTCGAATTGGGGCGCATGGGCTATATGCAGTGGCTGGGTGGCTTGCCTGGTCAGGCGAATTACGAATTCGAGGCGATCCGGGCTTATCTTTACGCCCGCCCCTTCGTTGAAACCGATCCGGCGGTGGCTGTGTTCTGCGACCTGTTGCGCCAGTCGCTGCAAAAACCGCTGACGCCGCTGGATCTGACACTGCCAAAACCCCGGCGGCGCGGCGGGGCCGCGGAACGGCGTATGTCGCTGTGAGCTAAGCGTCACTGCGTGGCGCGATAGGCCTCCAGCACCCGCCAGACCAGATCCTGCATCCATGCAGCCTGGGCCTTGTCCGGTTCCCCGCGCGCGGGGATGCCATGGGGCAGGCCTCGTGGGTCGGCGCCATAGATGACCGCATAATGCGCCAGTGCGATCAGATAGGCCCCGCGCGCATTTAGGTGGATCTGATCCGTAAACAGGTCCGAGATGGATGAAAGGCCCGGTGCCTTACCTGCGGCGATGTCGTCATATGCCGCTGCCATGATCAGCGGGCCGGGAATCATCGAAACTTTCGGTACCCCTTGTGGCAGGTTCGCGTTCACGTGATCCAGAATACTTCGCCATCCCGCCATCTCGATCGGCAGCCGGTCGCGAAAGGGGATATGGCCGTCCGGGTCGTTATACAGGTTTTCCGCATCGGGGCCGCTGTCGATCTCGACCCAGGTGGCGTAGAGCACAGTCCGCAGGCCGCCGTTTCGCCAGGCATGTGTCGTCCAGCGCAGCGCCCATTCCGGTGACTGGTGCCAGGGCAGGGTGCGGCTGAGCGGAGCCCGTTCGGTCAGCACCAGCACATCGTATTGTGCGATAACGCCGGGCTGGCGGATATCCGGATCGGTCGGGTTGTTCCACCGCCAGTCCATCGGGCTGCCGGGGAGGGTCGCCTTGTCGAGCTTCCCGCCGCGCACATGGGTCGCACGCACCATTTGCGTCAGTGGCGCCATGATGTCGTCGGTTAGGCTGTGGCCGGATTGCACGACATCCAGCGCGGGCAGGCGACCTTCTGCACCCACCCCCGATCCGGTGCACAGCCCCAGGGCAAGAATGAAACCGATCAGCCGCATATTGTCTCAATCGCCGTGCTTTAGGCCCGTCAGGGGCGTTTCTGAAACGCAGGTAGCCCGTCTTCCACATGATGGAAGGGCTGTGCATCGCACAGGAAAATCGCAAGTTGCGGGCGGAAGACAGAAGGATCGTCCAACGTCCCGACCTTTAAAATCATCAGGTCTGGCCGGCGCGGACTGTAATTGCCGATATGGGTTCCGCATCTGGGGCAGAAGTACCGAGGAACCGGGTTTTCCAGATCGGATCGCGCGAAGGTCGCGAGGTTTCCACGGGTAAAGATGACATCGCCTTCATCGAAGGCCATGGCGGTGGCCGGTTCGCCGCCGCTGAAATACTGACATTCCCGGCAGTGGCACTGAAACGCGGCCTCTGCGGGACCGTCAATCTGGTATCTTATGTCGCCGCAATAGCAGCCGCCGCTGGCTTTCATCAGTATCGCTCCTTTTCGTGGGGTTTTGCCAATCGGGGGCATCGCAGCGGACAAAGCCCGGAGACGTCGTCGCAGCCGGGGAAATGAATTTGACACAGCCCCGCTTGTGGGATGGGATGCGTTGTCTGCTCATTTTACCCATTGGATGCCATGGCCGCGCCTTCCGTTTCTCTGTCACTGTCGGATTATACCGCACGGATCAGCGGGCGTCTGGTAACCAACACATTGGGCCAGATCGACGCGGCCTTTCAAGGGCTTTCGGCCGATGGCCCCACTCTGACGCTGGATCTCTCCGGGCTTGAGGCGCTCGATACCGGTGGTGCCTATCTGGTTGTCCGGCTGCGGCGGCGGTTGGCTGCAGAAGGGACCGAGGTGCACATCTCCGGCGCCAATCCCGATCAGATGCAACTGATCGACACGGTGTCCGAAGCCCTGCCCAAAGACGAGGGGCAGGAGGATCTGCCGCGCGGCGTCAAAGAGTGGTTGGAGGATCTGGGCGAAGGTACATACCAAGGGTGGCTGTCGGTCCTGTCGCTTCTGTCCTTTCTGGGTCTCACGCTGCAGCGGTTCCTACGCATGACCCTGCAACCGCGCAGGTTGCGCATGCCCGCGCTTGTCAGCCAGATGCAGGAAACCGGTTTGAACGCGGTGCCAATCGTCGCGCTGATGGGTTTTCTGATCGGTGTTGTGCTGTCCTTTCAGGGGGCGGCGCAGTTGCGGCAATTCGGGGCCGAGGTTTTCGTCGTCGATCTGATCGCGATCTCGATCTTTCGGGAATTGGGCATTCTGCTGACCGCGATCATCGTGGCCGGCCGGTCCGGTTCGGCTTTCACCGCCTCTATCGGGTCGATGAAAGTGCGCGAGGAAATCGACGCGATGCGCACGCTGGGGCTTGATCCGATTGACGTTCTGGTGCTGCCGCGGGTGCTTGCGCTGGTCATCATGCTGCCTGCGCTTGGGTTTATCGCCAATATCGCGGGCATTTTTGGCGGCGCATTGATGAGCTGGATCGAACTGGGCGTCAGCCCCGGCATGTTCATAACCCGGCTTTATGAAAACACCGATGTCTGGCATCTGGGCGTGGGTATGATCAAGGCACCGTTTTTCGCCGTGGTCATCGGCGTTGTGGCCTGCTGGCGTGCGATGCAGGTGAAGGGGTCCTCCGAAAGCGTCGGACGGCAGACGACCTCGTCGGTGGTGCAATCCATCTTTCTAGTTATCGCGCTGGATGCCGCCTTTTCCATCTTCTTCTCGGAAGTGGGGGTCTGATGGACGGCGCGCTGACACCAGAAAAGGCCCAGAGCGACGTGCAACGCGAAGCTGTGATCCGGGTGCGTGGCCTGCGCACTCAGTTTGGCACGCAAGTTGTACATGATGACCTGAACCTCGACGTTTGGCGGGGGGAGGTTCTGGGCATCGTCGGCGGATCGGGAACGGGCAAGTCGGTTCTGCTGCGCACCATTGTCGGGTTGAACCGTCCTGCCGCCGGGTCGATCGAGGTGCTGGGCGTTGACGTGCTGAATGGCCCCGAAGCCGAAAGGCGCAATGTCGAAACCCGCTGGGGCGTGGCGTTTCAGGACGGGGCGCTGTTTTCGTCGCTGACTGTGCTTCAGAACGTGATGACCCCGATGCGCGAGCACCTGAAACTCAGCCCCGCGCTGATGAAGGCTTTGGGAGAGTTGAAGATCAGCCTTGTGGGTCTGCCCCCGCTGGCCTGTGGCAAGCTGCCTTCGGAACTGTCGGGCGGCATGCGCAAACGTGCGGCGCTTGCGCGCGCGCTGGCGCTGGATCCCGAGATCGTGTTTCTGGATGAACCCACCGCAGGTCTCGACCCGATCGGGGCGGCAGCTTATGATGACCTGATTGGCGAGTTGCAAAGATCATTGGGTCTGACGGTTTTCATGGTGACGCATGACTTGGACAGTCTTTATGCGATTTGTGATCGCATTGCGGTCTTGGCCGAAAAACGCGTTCTGGTAGAAGGTCCGATAGAAGACATGACAGCCGTAGATCACCCCTGGGTCCAGGAATATTTCACCGGGCCGCGCGCCCGTGCCGCGCAAGAAAAGTCCCAATAAGGCAAACCGCACCGATGGAAACCAAAGCAAATTACCTGCTGATCGGCGTGTTCACGTTGGCGACCATCATCGGCGGGTTCGGGCTGTTGCTATGGTTGACCAAGGTCGAGATTGATCGCCAGTATGCCTATTACGACATCCTTTTTCCCGATGTTGCGGGGCTGAGTGCGGCGGGCGATGTGCGCTATAACGGGCTGCCGGTGGGACAGGTCGTCAATCTTGAGCTTGACGAGGGCAGCAACGCCTTGGTGCGCGTGCGGATCGAGGTGGGCGCGAATACCCCTGTTAATACCGAAACCGTGGCGCAATTGCAGGCGCAGGGTGTCACCGGCGTCAGCTATGTGGCGCTGTCGGGCGGATCGGACACCTCGACCCCGTTGCCGGAAGGGTCGGTGATCCCGTCGGAACGCTCGGCCTTGCAATCGGTTTTCGAAGGGGCGCCCGTGGTGCTGGAAAAAGCGGTTTCGCTTCTTGAAGATATCAACGAGGTCTTCAATGAAGAAAACCGCACTGCCATTTCGGACATTCTGCAAAACACCGCAGACGCAACCGAACGGCTGGACACGGCGCTGACGAATTTCGAAACGCTTTCAAATGATCTCAGCACCGCCGCGCAAGAGGTTGCCGCCTTCTCTAACCGTTTGGAGGATCTGGCGGATGTGGCGGAAACCACGTTGAACACCGCCACCGAAACACTGGATACCGCAGGCGATACGTTCGAAAGGGTCACTGCCTTTACCGACAACGACCTGCCCCGCATCGTGGAGGATATCCGTGAAGTGGCAGATACAGCCAACAAGGTGATTGACCAGTTCGGCACAGACGTGTCCACCGCTGTGGCCAGTTTCGAAACCTTTGCCGAGACAGGAAATCAAACGCTGCTGGATGCCTCCCAAACCTTTGCCAATGCCAATGAAACATTGACCGCCATCGACGGAGCCATGGTCGCCGCCGAAGAGACATTGGACACCGCGCAGGAAGCATTCGGATCGGTGAACGAGATTATCGATACCGAACTTGACGGGATCATCACTGATCTGCGCGGGGCAGTGACAGCATTCTCCGACACTGTCGCCGGCGCGTCCGAAGATATCGACCGCGTTGCGGAAGAGATCCGCGAAGCGTCACTTTCGGCCTCGTCCTTCCTGGGCACTCTGGAGGATCTGGTTCTGGAAAACCGTCGTCAGGTTTCGGATTTCCTTGGGCTTGGCCTGCCGGAATTCCTGCGCCTGACAGAAGAGGCGCGCCTGCTTGTGTCGGGTCTTGACCGTCTGGTTGATCGGGTGGAAAGGGATCCCGCCCGTTTCCTTCTGGGCACCACCAATTCGGAGTTCCGCAGATGATCCAGACCCTGATCCGCCTGGCCGTATGCACCGCGCTTGTCAGCGGGCTAAGCGCTTGTGCCGGTCTGACCCGTCTGCAATCGGTGGCCACACCGAACGAGCTTTATGCGCTGACGCCGAAAAGCACGTTTTCGTCCAATCTGCCCCGATTGACCCAACAGATTGTCGTGGAAGAACCCACCGCGACCGCTGCGGTCAGCACCGACCAGATTGCCGTGCAACCCACGGCTCTGCGCGTTCAATATCTGCCTGTGGCCCGCTGGGTGGATCGCGCGCCGCTGATCGTGCAATCGCTGCTTATTGAAAGTTTCGAGAATTCCAATCGTGTGCCTGCGGTGGGCAGTTCGGGTATCGGTCTGCGCGCCGATTACTATATCGCGACCGATATCCGCGAATTTCAGGCGGTTGTTCCCGCTGACGTAGGGCCTGATGCGCCGCTGCAGATTCAGGTGCGTCTGAACATCAAGCTGATTGATGCCCGTGAGGACCGGATCATCGGCTCACGATCATTCGAAGAATTTTACCCATCACTCAGCGACAATCCCAATGACGTGGCGACCGCCTTTGATGAGGCGCTGGGCAGTGTGATGAAAGATGCGGTGGAATGGAGCATCCGCAGCATCCACACCCATGCGACCGAAAGGGAAGAACGCGAAGCGCGTGCGCGCAGACCTGCACCGCGCCCGTCGCCACTATCCGAATCCGGGACAGACGCTTCGGAACAGACGCCGGTGCAAGACGACGGCTGATCGGGCTCGGAAAAGCCCGGCAAATAGTCGGGCCTGACGCCAGGTTTCGCAGCAAGTCGCATTTCGCGTCTCTCCCGCGTCAGGGCGCTTTACTATGCCCGCGCTTTGCCTAAGCTGTTTGAATAAGCAAAAAAACCGGGAGGTTCACATGAAAAAACTATTGGCTGCCAGCGCCGTTGCCGCGCTGCTTGCGCCTTCGGCCATGGCCGAGGAAATCAAACTGGGTATCATTTTCGGCTTCACCGGGCCGATTGAATCGTTGACCCAACCCATGGCCTCGGGTGCCGAATTGGCGATGAAAGAGGTCTCCGATAGCGGACTTCTGCTGGATGGCGCTTCGGTCGTGTCGGTTCGCGGTGACTCCACCTGCATCGATTCCGCCGCGGCGACAGCGGCAGCGGAGCGGCTGGTCACGGCTGACCGCGTGAACGCGATTGTCGGTGCCGATTGTTCGGGTGTGACGGGCGCCATCCTGCAGAACGTGGCGGTTGCCAACGGCATCGTGATGATTTCGCCCTCGGCCACATCGCCGGGTCTGTCGGCGGCCGAAGACAACGGTCTCTTCTTCCGTACCGCCCCGTCTGACGCGCGGGAAGGTCAGGTGATGACCGATATCCTGATGGAAGAAGGCATCAAATCCGTCGCGCTGACCTATACCAACAACGACTATGGCAAAGGTCTGGCCGACAGCTTCCGCACCGCGTTCGAGGCAGCCGGTGGCGAGGTGACCGTGAACCTTAGCCACGAAGACGGCAAGGCTGACTATTCCGCCGAGGTTGCGACCCTTGCCGCCGCAGGCGGTGACATTCTTGTGGTTGCCGGATATCTGGATCAGGGCGGCCGCGGCATCATCGAAGGCGCGCTGGATACTGGCGCATGGGATCGCTTTGTTCTGCCCGGCGGCATGATCGGCGACAACATCCTGACCATCGGCGATGCGCTGAATGGCTCCTTCGGACAGGTCGCGGGCACCGACAGCCCGGGCACCGACATCTATGCCAAGATGGCTGAAGCGGCGGGCTTTGACGGCACATCGCCGTTCACGCCGGAAAGCTATGACGCGGCGGCGCTGATCATGTTGGCCATGCAGGCGGCAGGGTCATCCGACAGCCAGGCGCTGAAGGATCATGTCTTTGACGTGGCCAACGCCCCGGGTGAAAAGATCTATCCCGGTGAATTGGCCAAAGCGCTGCAGATCCTGAAAGACGGCGGCGACATCGACTATGTTGGCGCATCGGCGGTCGAGCTGATCGGCCCTGGTGAATCGGCGGGCAACTATCGTCAGGTCATCGTGAAGGACGGCCAGTTCGAGACAGTGCGCTACCGCTAAAGCGATCTTTTCAAAGCGTTACAGACACCCCGGCATTTGTCCGGGGTGTTCTTGTTCAGGGGAACGACATTCAAGACCGCGGCGGAAATCCCCATGGACGACCATGGCAACCTCACCTAACTTGTGCGCTGCACCTCCGGGAGGGAACATGCTGACCAACACCAAACATGCTGGCTATTTTCTCTATCACTCCATCGGGATGTATCCCGGCAAAGAGGAGGAAATGGCCGCCGCGATGGCCGAGTTTGCCGAGGTCTGGGCCGCGCCCAATGACAAGCAATGGGGCTATGTTCTGCTGAAACGGCAGGATTTCATTGATTACTGGCGGCGCATCATCAACGTACCCAAGGGATCGACGACCACCTGCGAAAGCGTGACGGACGGCTTGCACAAGCTGATGCGGTCGCTGCCTGAAGGTATGCTGCGGGGCAAGCGCGTACTGGTGGCTGGCGACTGTTTTCCCAGCCTGCATTTCCTGCTGACAGGCCTTGCGCCCAAGATGGGCTTCACGCTTGACACCGTGCCCCTGTCAGAGGGGAAATCCTGGGTCGAACAGGACCAATATCTTGAACATTGGGGCCCGGATGTGGGTCTGGCCCTGATCACCTGGGTGACCTCCACTGCGTCGGCACGCGTGGATCTTGAACCGCTTGTGGCGCATGGCCGCAAGATGGGCAGCCTGATCGGCGTGGACATTACGCAGGCCGCCGGGCTGATCCCGTTTGACGCCCAAAACCCCAAGGTTGATTTTGTTCTGTCCACCTCGCTGAAATGGATGTGCGGGACACCTGGTGCAGGCATTCTGTATGTCGACAAATCGTTGGTGCTGGAGCTGGAACCAGAAGGACGCGGATGGTTTTCGCAAAACAATCCGTTCAGCTGGGATCTGGACAAGTTCGAATATGCGCCCGATATCCGCCGATTTGACAGCGGAACGCCGGGATCGGTGCCTGCCATTGCCTCTCTGCCGGCGCTTGCCTGGCATGCGGAGCAAGATCACGCAGAGCTGGCCGCCTGGAACCGCAAGCTGGTCGACCGGATCATCGCACGCGCTGATGCATTGGATTTGCCGCTCCATTCGCCCCGCGATGCGGACAAGCGCGGCGGATCTGTCATGCTGCGCTTTCCCGACAAACCCGAGGCTGCCGCCACAGTAGGGGCGCTGGGGGTCGAAGGATTTTCCGTTGATTTCCGTGGCCCGCTGGTGCGCCTGTCGCCCGGTAATGTCACGCGCGAAGAAACCATCGACGCGGTCTTCGACATCACCGAAGAAACGCTGAACCGCCGCAAGCGCCGCTTTGCCGGTAAAGGCCCGCAAACCCCTGTGAAAGGCATCCAAATGACCCCTCAAGACCTTCTTGGCGGGCTGGGCGCCATGTTGCTGAGCGGTCAGGTGAAGATAGTTGATTGCACCGCACCTCTGGGCCCCGATACGCCGATCCTGCGTTTGCCCGAGGATTTTGCGAAAAACACGCCCAAGGTCGAAATCCACCGCATAAGCGAATATGACGCCGATGGTCCGTTCTTTGCCTGGAACTGGCTGAAACTGGGCGAACATTCGGGCACCCATTTCGACGCGCCCCATCACTGGATCACCGGCAAGGATTTCGAAGACGGCTATACCGACACGCTGGACGTGCAACGCCTGATCGCGCCGGTGAATGTGATCGACTGCTCGAAGGAAAGCGCCGAAGACCCCGATTTCCTGCTGACGGCCGAACACGTCAAGGCGTGGGAGGCCGAACACGGCGAAATCAACCCCGGCGAATGGGTTGTCATGCGTACCGATTGGGACAAGCGCGCCCATGATGAGGAGCTGTTTCTGAACGACGATCCCAGCCCGCATGAGGACGGCTCGCACTCGCCCGGCCCAACAACCGAATGCATGGATTACCTTTTGTCCAAAGGTATCGTCGGCTGGGGCAGCCAATGCATCGGCACCGATGCGGGCATGGCCGGAAAGATGAGCCCGCCTTACCCCGCGCATAACTATCTGCACCGCGACAATTGCTTCGGTCTGGCAAGCCTTGCCAATCTGGATCAGTTGCCGCCAAAGGGTGCGATCCTGATGGCGGCGCCTCTGAAAATCGAACAGGGAACCGGATCACCCATTCGCGCGTTGGCCCTGGTGCCTCAGGGCTGATCGTTCAGGCAAGAAAGCGCCGCATTGGGCATAGGCGGCGCGATCTGCGGGAAACTGGTTGCACCTGCTTTCCCGCACGGGGCAGAGTCTGGCCTATGCGCCGGAACTTTTGGGGGAAGTAGGTTCATGGGCCGATCCGGTCTGCTGTCGTTAGTGCTGACCTGCATTACTGCCTGGGTGCTTGGCGCGGGTGCGCCCAGCGCTGCGCCTGCCTTGTCGTTCAATGTGCCTTCACAAAATGAAGACTTGCGGGACGATTTGCGTGCGACCTCGCTTCTGGCCTCTGCAATCGCCGAAGGCGAAACCGCGCCCTCTGATCTGGTGTCCGCGGCCTTGGCCGATTACCGGCGGCTTGTTGAGACGCTTTACGCCTATGGTCATTACAGCGGCGTGGTGCGCATTCAGGTGAACGGGCGCGAAGCCGCGTCGCTGTCGCTGCTGTCCCTGCCGGCCGAAATCACCCGGGTTGCCATTATTGTCGACCCCGGTCCGCCCTTCCGCTTTGGCCAGACGCGCATTGCTCCGCTGGCACCGGGCGACGCTGCGCCGGAAGGGTTTGCACAAGGACAGCCAGCGCTGGCGACCGTCATTCGGCAAGCCAGCCAATCCGCCATCGTGGGCTGGCGCGAGGCCGGTCATGCAAAGGCCGAACAGGGGCCGCAGCGCATTGTGGCGGATCACAATGCGAAAACCCTGTCGGCCGATCTGACCATCATTCCCGGACCGCGTCTGCGGTTTGGCGATCTCATCATAAAGGGCGAAAGCGCAGTGCGTCCCAATCGCATCGCCCGCATCGCCGATCTGCCCAGCGGAGAGGTCTTTTCCCCCGAAGCGTTGGACGCCGTGACAACTCGGATGCGCCGCACGGGAACGTTTTCGTCGGTGTCCCTGCGTGAAGGGCCCGCGCAGCCCGATGGCACCATGGATATCGAGCTGACCGTTATTGACCGTGCTCCGCGCCGGTTTGGCTTTGGTGCCGAACTGTCGTCCTTAGAAGGGCTCAGCCTCTCGGGCTTCTGGTTGCACCGGAACCTTCTGGGTGGAGCCGAACACCTGCGTGTTGAAGGCGAGATCAACCAGATCGCCGCGCAGGACGGGAACGGGATGGATTTCAAACTGGGTGCGCGGCTGGAGTTTCCATCTGCCCTGCGCTCGGACACCACGCTTTTCGTGTTGGGCGAGTTGGAAAGCCTGGATGAACCCACCTTCCGATCCGACACGTTCGAACTGGGCGTAGGTGTGACGTGGTATCCCATGGACGGGTTTGAGGCCGAAACAGGCGTCGCCTTCTTCCGCTCGAAAACCCGGTCAGCACTTGGGCCCATCGACTATACGTTGATCGAATTTCCCAACATCGCGACCTGGGACAAACGCGATGATCCGCTGAACGCGACCGGAGGCACGTTTCTGCGCGCCACTGCGACGCCTTATCTGGGACTTTCCGACACTGCCTCGGGCTTGCGGCTGACGGCTGATGCGCGGGCCTATCGCAGCTTTGGCGATGGGCGGTTTGTTCTGGCAGGGCGTGTGCAATGGGGGTCAATTATTGGTTCGGACCTGACGGAAACGCATCCCGATATGCTGTTTCTGTCTGGTGGAGGCGGCACGGTGCGTGGTCAGCCCTATCAATCGCTGGGCGTGGATCTTCCGCCCAACCTGACCATTGGCGGGCGCAGTTTCCTGGGCACCATGGTTGAGCTGCGCACCGGTTTCACGGAAACGCTTGGCGGTGTGATCTTTGTCGATGCAGGTTATGTGGGGTCGGGCAGTTTTCTGGATGGTACGGGTGAATGGCATGCGGGCGCTGGATTTGGTGTGCGGTACAACACAGGCATCGGCCCCCTGCGTGTCGATATCGCGGCCCCGGTCAGTGGCAATACGGGCGATGGCGTTCAACTGTACATCGGGATAGGACAGGCGTTTTGAGATTTGCCCGCATCATAACCCTGCTTGTCTGCCTGAGCCCGTTGCCTCTGTCCGCGCAAGGCAATGCGGAGGAGGTTGATGACCGCGGATACCTGCAGGCCCTGCTGGAAGACAGCCTTTCGGGTGCCGGACGGGATGTGCGGATCGAAGGCTTTGCAGGTGCGCTCAGCTCATCAGCGACGATGGAAACGCTGACCATTGCAGATGCCGATGGCGTGTGGCTGACGCTGACCGACGCACAGCTTGACTGGCGTCGCGCGGCCTTGCTGCGCGGACGGCTTGAGGTGGACAAGCTGACAGCCGAAGGGCTGACCATCTCGCGTCTGCCCTCCACCGAAGAGGAGGAACCGGCCGGTTTCCAGCTTCCCAAGCTGCCGCCGCCGCAGGCCACGGCGTTCTCCTTGCCGGAGCTTCCCGTCTCGATCCAGATCGGAGAGCTGGGGATCGAAACGGTCACCATCGGAGAGGCGGTCTTCGGCGAAGCGGCCGAGGTGTCCATCACCGGATCCGCTTCGCTTGCCGGCGGGGAAGGGGCGGCCAATCTGTTGATTGCGCGCACCGACGGCAAAAGGGGTGCTTTCGAACTGACGGGTGACTATGCCAACAGCACGGATATCCTGTCTTTGTCCTTGAACGTGTCCGAGGCGCGCGACGGTCTGATCGCCACGATGGCAGGTATCCCGGAGCGCCCTTCATTGGATCTGAGCGTCACGGGGCAGGGACCACTCAGTGATTTCACGGCGGATATCGCCCTGGCGACCGACGGTGCGGATCGGCTGGCGGGGCGTGTCGTTACCGGTTCAAGCCAGACGGAAAGCGGTACGACCGAACAGTTCCTGCGCGCGAACCTGTCGGGCGATATCCGCCCGCTGCTTCAGCCCGATTATCGCAGCTTTTTCGGCGAGGACCTGCGGCTTGAGCTGGATACGCTCAGATCCGATCAGGGCGGGCTGGAGATCAACACGCTGATCCTTGATGCGGCGGCTTTCGATCTGAACGGCCAGATTTCCCTTGGCCCCGAAGCCTGGCCGCAAGAGATCAACCTGACCGCCCGCATTGCGCCGGTTGAAGGAGACAGCGTGCTGCTGTCGATTCCGGGGCCTGCCACGCGGCTGGACGGGGCCCGGTTGAATTTCGCCTTCGATGCGGATCAGGGCGACATCTGGGACCTTTCGCTTTTGGCCGAGAACGTGACGCGCGACGGATTTTCCCTTGGGGCGGCGCGCATGAACGGGCGCGGAACGATCGCGGCAGGCGAAGGCGATGCGGTTGGCCGCGTACTGGGCGATGTGGTCATGTCGCTGGTCACGCTGGATCTGGGGGATGCCGATCTGAACCGCGCCGTGGGGCGGGATCTGAACGCCTCGTTCGACTTTGCCTTGATCGAGGATGAACCCTTCCGCATCACCGATCTGAACCTGAGGGGCGATGATTATGGCCTGCGGGGCGATCTGAGCCTGCGTCTGCCCGATGGCAGCGATAGCCCTATCATCACCAGCGATCTGACATTGCAGGCGAACGACATAAGCCGCTTCGCCGCGTTGGCAGGTCAACCGATCGAAGGTGGCGTGCAGGTCGATGTAGTTGGCGATGTGGTACCCTTGGATGGCGCGTTCGATCTGCAGGTCACCGGTTTGTCCCAAGATCTGGCAGTGGGCGTTCCTCAGGTCGATCCTTTGATCGGAGGGGAAGGCGCGCTCAGCGTCGCGGCCCGTCGCGACGGGGACGGTACTTACTTGGACAGTTTCGATATCGGCACGCCGCAGGCCGGCATCACCGGCAAGGCTGCGATCACGGGTTCGTCCTCCTCCGGGCAAATCACTGCGCGCATTCTGGATGCCTCGCTAATCCACCAGGACATGCAGGGCGAAGGCCGGGTCGAGGCGACGTTCGAACAAAGTGGCGCGCGCCTGAATGCTGATGTGTCTGCCAATGCACCGGGCAACACACGTCTGGACGCCACGCTTGAGACGCCACTAGACAGCGAGACAACGCGGTACCGGATCGACCTGCAATCCGACGATGTGTCGACCTACGCTTGGCTGCTGGACAGGCCTCTTTCCGGGGCGGTGAACCTGTCGGCCGAAGGCCAGGGGCAGATTGAGACGCAATCGGGCAGCCTGAGCCTGACCGGGCGCATTACCGATCTGCAAACCGGGATTGCCGAGGCGGACACCCTTCTGGCAGGTCGCGCTGACGTCTCGCTTGAGGCTGCGCGCGAGGCGGATGGCACGATCACTCTGGATCTTTTCGACCTTGCCGCGCCGCGCATCTCGGCCAGTGCGAATGGCACGCTGATGGGCGATGACACCTCGTTAGCCTACAGCCTGTCATTGCCGGACCTTGGCGTGATCGTCGCCAGCCTGCCGGGGGCGGTCGCCGCAGAAGGGACTTTGGGCCAAAGCAGCCAAGGCTGGGCCATCGACACCGATCTGACCGGCCCCGGAGGCATGCAGGTGGCGCTGGACGGCACGTTGGCGCAGGATGCCGCCACCGCTGATCTGGCAGCCACCGGCGTCGCGCCCCTGGCACTGATCAACCGGCAGATCGCGCCCAACATCATTGACGGCCCGGTGCAATTCGACATGGCCCTGCGTGGCCCGCTTGCGCTGACATCGCTCAGCGGTACGGCGCGCATCAACGGTGCGACCTTGTCGCTGCCAGCACAGAAACTGGCTTTCAGCAGTATTGACGGCACGGTCGGCCTGTCTTCGGGCCGCGCCTCTGTCGATGCCGCCCTTGCGGTCTCTTCGGGAGGTGTGATCCGCCTGTCTGGTCCGGTCACGATCAGCGACCCGTTCCCCGGCGAACTGTCGATCCTGATCGAGAACATGGTCGTGGTTGAACCTGGCCTGCTTGAGACGACCGCGAATGGCCAACTGACGGTGGACGGTCCACTTACGGGTGGCGCGCGGATCGCAGGCCAGATCACCTTTGACGAAGTCGGTATTCAGGTGCCCAGTACATCTGGTCCCGCATCCGCAGCCTTGCCGGGGTTGGTGCACCGCAATGAACCCGCTGCCGTCCGAAACACGCGCGCGCGCGCCGGATTGATCGAAACCGGCGGCAATGGTGGCGGAGCGACGCGGCCTTACGGGCTGGACGTGCTCGTGTCAGCGCCTGCGCGCATCTTCATTCGGGGGCGGGGGCTTGATGCTGAAATGGGTGGCAGCCTCCGTGTCGCAGGGACCACCAACGCCGTTATTCCGACGGGCCGGTTCGAACTGATCCGGGGCCGGCTCAGCATTCTGGGTCAGCGTCTGGATCTGACCAAAGGCTTTATCGAACCGCAAGGCGATCTTGACCCCTATATGCGCATCGTGGCCGAAGCATCCGCCGGGGAAACCGATGTACGCTTTGTGATCGAAGGGCCGATATCGGCACCCGAACTTGTCCTGACGTCCTCTCCGGAACTGCCCCAGGACGAGATCCTCTCGCGGTTCCTGTTTGGGCGCGATGTATCCGAGATTTCCCCTCTCCAAGCGTTGAAGATCGCCGATGCCCTTGCCCAGCTGTCAGGTCGCGGGCCGGGTGCGGTCAGCCAACTTCGCGAGGGGCTGGGTCTTGATGATCTGGACGTTTCCACGACCGAGACGGGTGAAACATCGGTACGCGCGGGCAAGTATATCAGCGAGAATATCTATTCCGACGTCTCCCGCACCACCGAAGGCGAATCCGAGATCAACCTGAACCTGACGATCACCCCGAATCTAACCGCACGGGGCACGGCGCGGTCTGACAGCTCGACCAGCCTCGGGATATTCTTCGAAAAGGATTACTGAGCGCGACGGGTTCAGCGGAACTCGGCCGGGGCGTATTTCAGAAGCACAGGCACGACCAGTTCTTCCTCGTCCAGAAGATGCCGGTTCAGCAGCGGGGCAAAGTCTGACAGGGTCTTGCTGAACTGACCGGCGCCTTCACGCACCGCCGCGTCATCGCCCGCCTGCAGCGCGTCGTTTGCCCCCTGCGCCAGCCGCTGCAATTGCGCATCCATCGCGTGGTGGTCGCTGTCCAGAATGTCGAAGCCTGCCGAAACGCGGCTGTCCAGCTTCGCCATGCTGGGGAAGTAATGCATATCCTCGATCATGTGGTGGCCGTGCAATTCATTGATTAGCAGCCCGCCGAACCGATGCAGCCGCGCCTTGTATGTGCGCGGGTCCATGCTGCGATCCAGCGCGGCCTGGGAATCCTGAGTCAGCTGCTCAAGCAACTGGCGGAACATCATGTGCCGGTTCAGCCAGAAGTCGATCAGCTGGGAATAATTCTGATGCTCAGCCCAACCCGCGCGCGGGATTTCCCTGACCAGCACCCGCAGGGCATCGGGCAGTTCCTGGCGCGTGGCAAGGTCGGGTTGGTGCAAGGTCATAGCGGCTCCGGTCGCGGTCTGATCAGTTTCGCCGCGTCAGATAGCCCGATTGCCCGCAAAGGCCAAGCTGATCAGCTGACCTCGGCCAGAAGGCTTGCGTTGCCGCCGGCTGCCGTCGTGTCCACGCAGATATGCCGTTCGATCCGCAGTCGCGCGGGCATGTCCGTTTCCGCAACCAGCGGGATCAGCTTGCCCGACCGTCCTGCCAGGGCGATGCGCATGGCTTGCAGGACGTCGTCTTCAGCCTCACAGGCGACCGCGTCAAACCCGTGCAACCCGGCCAGCGCCTGCGGGTTGAGTACCCCATCAACACAATCCGGTCCGCTAAGCCCCGGCGCAACACCGACGGCAACACAGCCGTTATCTGCCGCAATCGCCATTTGCTGGCGAGCCAGCTCTGCCGTGGGGCCCAGGCAGAGAACCACACCGCGCCCGAATTCCGACAGGCGGTTCGATTCCCCCGTCGGCCCGGGAAGGGAGACGGTCTTCAACGGGTGATGCAGCCGCACCATCCGGTCAATCGCAGTTTGAACCGCGTCTACATCGGCCAGCTCGGCCTCTTCCGTGGGCAGCATCACGCGCTCTGGCAGGGTGAAGCGCGGCACATAAGACGGCCCGCCTGCCTTGGGGCCCGTGCCGGACATCCCTTCACCGCCAAAGGGTTGAGAGCCGACGATGGCGCCGATCTGGTTGCGGTTGATATACATGTTGCCTGCCCGCAACCGGCGGGTGACCTGATCAATCCGGTCGTCAATGCGCGAATGCATCCCGAAGGTCAGCCCAAAGCCTGTGGCGTTGATCTGATCGACGACTTTGTCCAGATCCTCAGCGGCATAGGTGGCCACATGCATGACCGGACCGAAGATCTCGCGCTTCAGATCGGCAATGCCGTTCACTCGGATCACCGTGGGTGCAATGAAGGTGCCGTGATCGGGCACAGACAGTTCTTTCAGCACGCGCCCGTCCTGACGCGCGGCGTCGATATGCGCGGCGATACCGGCGCGGGCGGCGTCGTTGATCACCGGCCCGATATCGGTGTTCAGCGCCCATGGATCGCCCAGCGTCAGCTCATCCATGGCACCGTACAGCATGGTCAGGAAATCCTCGGCGATATCCTCTTGCAGATACAGCATGCGCAGGGCCGAGCAACGCTGGCCGGCGGACTGGAAGGCCGATGTGACGATATCCTTCACCGCCTGTTCCGGCAGCGCGGTGCTGTCCACGATCATCGCATTCAGGCCTCCGGTTTCGGCGATTAGCGGGGCCGTGGGCGCAACCGATTTCGCCATGGCGCGATTGATGCGCTGCGCGGTGGCGGTTGAGCCTGTGAAGCACACCCCCGCAATGCGCGGGTCGGACGTGATCCTGGCGCCAACGACAGACCCGTGGCCGGGCAGCAGCTGCAACACCTCTTGCGGCACGCCTGCCTCATGAAGCAGCCGAATGCCAAGGGCAGCGATCAGGCCCGTGGGCTCGGCCGGTTTGGCCAGAACGCCATTGCCCGCAGCCAGCGCCGCCGCGATCTGGCCGGTGAAGATGGCCAGCGGGAAGTTCCAGGGAGAGATGCAGGCGAAGACACCGCGCGCGGGCATCTCCAACCGTTCCCCTTGCGCCGCGTAATAGCGCAGGAAATCAACGGCTTCGCGCAGTTCCGCAATGGCATCCAGTGGGGTCTTGCCCGCCTCCCGCGTCAGCAGGGCGAAGATCTCCCCGAAGTTTGCTTCATAAAGGTCGGAAGCTTTGGTCAAAACCACCGCGCGTTCTGCTGCGCTGGCCTGCCACGGGCGGGCCGCGTCAAGGGCTGCGTCGACATCTGCCGGTGACGACAGGGTCAGCGTGCCCACCTGATCTTGCGGGTTGCAGGGGTTCAGGACGGTTTGCTGTTCCGCCCCCTCTGCCTTGCCCGCGATCATCGGACCTGCCGCCCAGCGATGGGTGCGCCAAGGGGTGCGCGCGTCCTCGACCTCTGCCAGATCGACGGGGTCGTGCAGATCCCAGCCTTTGGAATTCACGCGCTCTGGCGCGTAAAGATCGGCAGGTGCCGTTACCGGGCTTTGCCCTTTGCGATAGGTGTCGAACGGGTCGGCGGCCACGATCTCGGGAGGAACGGTTTCATCCACGATCTGGTTCACAAAAGAGCTGTTCGCGCCGTTTTCCAACAGCCGCCGTACCAGATAAGCCAGCAGATCCCGATGCGCGCCAACAGGGGCATAGATCCGGCACCGTGTGGCATTCGCGGCCAGAACCCGGTCATGCAGCGCTTCGCCCATGCCGTGCAGGCGCTGGAATTCAAAGGCGGTGGGATCCTCGGCCATTTCGATGATGGCAGCCACGGAATGGGCATTGTGCGTGGCGAACTGGGGATAGATCCGGTCGGTCATGCCCAGCAGTTTCTGCGCGCAGGACAGGTAGGAGATATCCGTCGCGGCTTTCTGGCTGAAGACAGGGAAACCATGCAAACCTTCAACCTGCGCGCGCTTGATTTCAGTGTCCCAATAAGCGCCTTTGACCAGCCGCACCATAATCTTGCGATCCAGCTGTTCGGCCAGCGTATGAAGCCAGTCCAGCACTGGCGCAGCGCGTTTGCCATAGGCCTGCACCACAACGCCGAACCCGTCCCAGCCGGCCAGTGACGGATCGCTGAGCACCGCTTCGATCACGTCCAGCGACAGGTCCAGCCGGTCGGCCTCTTCCGCGTCGATGTTCAGGCCCATGCGCGCATCCTTGGCCATGCGGGCGAGGGTCAGGGTGCGGTCCACCAGTTCGGCCATCACGCGGGTTTTCTGACCCATCTCGTAGCGGGGGTGGAGCGCGGAGAGCTTGATCGAGATACCCGGATTGTTGCAGATATCGCTGTGTTTGCATTCGGCCGTTAGGCGTTTGATCGCGTCGGCATAGGCGTCATAGAACTCCTGCGCGTCCGCCGCGGTCAGGGCGGCTTCGCCCAGCATGTCGTAGGAAAAGGTGTAGCCCTGCGCCTCTTTCTTGCGGCCGCGTTTGACGGCTTCGCCAATGGTTTCGCCCAGCACGAACTGCGCGCCCAGCTCCTTCATGGCGCGGGCCACGGCGGTGCGGATTACGGGTTCGCCCAAACGCTTGACGGCGCCGCGCAGAACGGACGCAACCCCTTGACCATCCTGCAAAACCTTGCCCGTGAGCATCAGCGCCCAGGTGGAGGCGTTGACCAGCGGGGAGGAGGATTTGCCCAGATGTTCGCCCCAATGGGAGGGCGCGATCTTGTCTTCGATCAGGGCATCAATGGTGTCAGTGTCGGGCACGCGCAAGAGTGCCTCGGCCAGGCACATCAGCGCCACGCCTTCGTCGGTCGACAGGCCGTATTCGGCCAGAAACACCTCCATCAGGCCGGGATCGTCGCCCTTGCGAATATCGCTCACCAGCTTGGTGGCGCGGGATTTGGCGGCCGTTCTGACATCGTCGCTGATCGGCGCGTCCTGCATCAGTTGAGCGAGGATGTCATCATCCGGTTTTAGGGTTGCTTCGCGGATGGAGGAACGAATCTGGTCGAGATTTTGCATGGGGCGCACCTGTGATGATACCAGGTGAGCCTAACAGATTCCTTCTAGGCAATGTGTCCATGTTGCTCTAGATTTCAGGTAAATTTCCCTATTTTGGATCATCTTGAACGTTATATGAAACTTAAATCCTCAGAAATCAGCCAACTTGACTATTTTGATATCGCCATCCTGGAAAGCCTCAGTCGGGATGGGCGGATGCCCATCACCGACCTTGCGCGGATGATCGGCTTGTCAAAGACACCGACGCAGGCGCGGGTGCGCAGGTTGCAGGCGGAAGGGTATATAACCGGCTTTCGAGCGGTGCTGAACCCGGCGAAGCTGGGGCAGGATCACGTGGCCTTTGTGGAAGTAGAACTGACCGATACGACAGAGGTGGCTTTGCAGGCCTTCAACCGGGCAGTGCAGCAGGTGCCGGAGATCGAGGAATGCCACATGATCGCCGGGGCGTTCGATTACCTGCTGAAGGTGCGCACGACGGATATCAAGGCTTACAGGCAAGTGTTGGGAGAGAAGATTTCGGCGCTGCCGTTCGTGGGCAGCAGTTCGACCCATGTGTCGATGGAGGCGGTCAAGGATCTGGGGTTCTGACGGCCAAAACCGCTGTGCACAACCCGCGCACCGATTCTGTGCATCGGTCGGGTGGGGCCAAGCGGCTTCGAAGCCGCTTGATCAAGCCCGTTCGAACGGGCTTGGCCCGGTGAACTTCCCGCAGGCGTTTGATGCAACGGGCGCGGGGAATCCCTTGCAGCCTTCCGTGGCCAAGCCCTTTCGGTGCTCGATCGGCCTCAACGCGCTTTCAATATGGCAGGCCAACATAGTTTTGCGCCATGACCGCCTGAGCGTCGCGATTGTCGCGCAGAAAGGAAATCTCGGCCTGCTGCATTTTCAGATCGAATTCGGACTGGTCCGGGTAGCGGTGCATCAGATTGGTGAACCACCAGCTGAACCGTTCGGCCTTCCAGACCCGCGCCAGTGCCCGTTCGGAATACCGCTCGATCCCGTCATCGTCGTTGTCCTGATAGTGCTGCACCAGCCCGTGATAAAGATAATGCACGTCCGAGGCTGCCGTGTTCAGACCCTTCGCGCCGGTGGGCGGCACGATATGGGCGGCGTCTCCGCACAGGAACAGCCGACCCCAGCGCATGGGTTCGGTGACGAAACTGCGCAGGGGCGCAATGGATTTTTCGATGGAGGGGCCGGTAATGAGCGCCTCGGCCTGCGAGGCTGGGATGCGGCGTTTCAGTTCAGTCCAAAAGGCGTCATCGGTCCAGTCGTCGGGGCTGTCTGACAGCGAACACTGGATGTAATAGCGGCTGAGGTTCGCGTTGCGCATTGAACAAAGCGCAAAACCGCGGTCGGAACTGGCATAAATCAGTTCGTCGTTCACGGGGGGTGTCTCGGACAGGATGCCCAGCCAGCCGAAGGGATAGACCTTTTCATATTCGCGCCGCACCGACAGGGGGATGGTCTGGCGGCTGACGCCATGGAAGCCGTCGCAGCCTGCGATGAAGTCGCAGTCGATCCGGTGTTCGGTGCCGTCGACGGTGTAGGTGACATATGGCGCGTCGCCATCGGCATCGCGGATGGTAACGCCTTCGGTGTTATAGATGATGGGTGCGCCCGCCGCTTCGCGTGCGGCATAAAGATCGCGGGTCACTTCGGTCTGGCCATAGACCACGACCGAGGTGTCGGTGTGTTCCTTGAAATTGATGCCAAAAAGATCATCGCCATAGGAAATCAGCGTGCCATCGTGGATAAAGCATTCCTTGTCCATCCGTTCGCCCACGCCCGCTTCGCGCATCAGTTGCACCATGCCGGTTTCAAGGATCCCTGCACGGATGCGGCCCAGAACATAGTCCTTGGTTTTGCGTTCAAGGATAACCGTGTCGATGCCCTTGCGGTGCAGAAGCTGGCCCAGAAGCAGGCCCGATGGCCCCCCACCAATGATGGCGACTTGCGTGCGCATCCTGTCCTCCTTCTCTTGCGACAGTTCCGCACTATTGCTGATGAAAAACGGTATGGAAAATGAAAATTGAATGCGGTTAGCTGTCGATACAGGAAAGTATGAGGGCCAAATGGATCGCCGGATCAAGATCAGACATCTGCAGGCCTTCGTCGAGATCGCGCGGCAGAAATCGCTGAAGCGCGCCTCCGAGATTCTGAACCTGACACAGCCCGCCATATCCAAGACACTGAAAGAGCTGGAGGAGGTGGTCGAGATGCCGCTGATGCAGCGTGACCGGGGCGGGGTGCGGATGACACAGGCGGGCGAGGTGTTTCTGCAATCGGCCACCACGGCGCTGGGCGCGCTTGAGCAGGGTCTGACCGGGCTGACGCGGATGCGCGATGGCGGACCTGCGCAGATCGCCATAGGGGCGCTGCCGTCGGTTGCGGCGCGGGTGTTGCCGCTGGCCAGCCAGAAATTCGGTGCCCTGCTGCCGGATGCGACGCTGAATTTCGAAGAAGGCCCGCACGGGTTTCTGATGGACCGGCTGCGGCAGGGATCGCTGGATCTGGTGGTGGGTCGAATGGGCCCGCCGCCGTCGATGAAGGGCGTGTCCTTCGTGCAGCTTTACAGCGAAAAGGTGGCCTTCGTCGTGCACCCTGATCACCCGCTGGGAGAGGGCGCGCGGCTTGGTGATATCGTGCATTGGCCGGTGGTCTATCCTGCGGAAGGATCGGCGATCCGGCCGCTTGTGGACAGGCTTTTGATGGCGGGCGGCATTGCCCGCGTGCCCAACCGGATCGAAACGGTGTCCGGCGCTTTCGGACGGGAACTGGCGCGGTCGAACGATGTGATCTGGGTGATCTCGGAAGGGGTGGTCGCGGCGGATCTGCAGACGAAAATCCTGCGCAAACTCCCCTTTGATACCAGCCTGACCGCCGGGCCCGTGGGCATAATGACCCGGGCCGATGAAGACCTCAAAATGCCGGTGCGGCATTTCCGTCAGGCGATCCGCGCCGCGGTTGAGGATCTGGCGCTGTAGCACGGATTTTCGGGCAGAACATGTCAGAAATTGGGCGTGGATAAATGCGTTTTTCCACCGCGCTGACATGATTGTCCCGCATTTTAGTCAGAATTTAGTTCAATATTCATACTCTGTGAGAGTAGGAAAACAGGTGCCAAAAAAAATGGCCAACCATGTGAAAAAGAAGACACGGGTGCTTGCCGTTGATGACGAACCCAGCATCCTGGAACTTCTGAAAACGGCGCTGAACGCATTGGGCACGTATGATGTGACCACGGCTTCGTCTGTGGACGACGCGATTCAGACGCTGGAGCGGCAGGAAAAGCCGTTTGACTGCCTGCTTTTGGATATTCAGATGCCGGATGTGAACGGCATCACCTTCTGTGCCGAGCTGCGCAAAATCACGGAATACCGCAAGACCCCGATCATCATGCTGACCGCCATGTCGGATCGCGATTACATCGACCGCGCTTTCGCGGCCGGGGCGACGGATTACCTGACCAAACCCTTCGACCTGCTTGAGCTGCGCTCACGTCTGGGCACGGCCTCAATGCTGATCGAGGAACAGGGCCGCGCAAAATCCTCGATCGAGGTGGCGAAGGCCCTGAAGGACGAGCTTGAGACGAACCTGCACTTCAACCTGGAAGACCCGATTGCCATTGACGATGTGGACAACGTGCTGGGCTATGCGGAGTTCGAGAATTACGTGATCCAGCTGTCACAAGGCAAGCTGTTCAACTCTTTCGCGACGGCGGTGAAGATCGCCAATGCCGAAGCGCTTTATGCAAAGCTGTCGTCATCGGCGTTCCGCGCGGTGTTGCATGATGTGGCAGCGGCCATTTCGCGGCTGGTGCGCAAGGACGGATATATGGTGTGTTACCGCGGGAACGGGGTGTTCCTGTCGATCAGCCACCGTCGCAACGGACCGCTGCATCCCGGCGCTGAGCTGCATCTGAACCAGATCGCCGCAACGATCATGTCCCGCCATGCCGAACGGCAAGACGTGAAGCTGATCGTTGGCGAGGCCGCGTCGATGCGGGCGATCACGAAATACGGATCGCTTTATGCGCTGAACAAGGCGGTCGACAACGTGGAAAACCGCGTGGTGAGCGAGACCGACGTGATGAGCCTCCCGTCGCATGTGGTGATGCATCGGTCGCGCAGCACGGCCCACGCACATCTGGAGCGCCGCGCCTATGAAACGGTGCTGGACGATCTTTTGCGCGACGAACCACGGCTGCGCAGCAACGGGACGTGACGCGCGCGCGTTTTCTTGACCGACCTGTTAAACGACACGTCCCGGCCTTTGCGCCGGGACGTTTTCGTTTATGGGCAGTGCTGATGAGAATATGCGTCGCGCGCGGGCGCGGCGTTACTGCGCGAAGATGTCCTGGATGACCGGGAGCAGGGCGTTGATGCGGCGGGCGTCGACATAAGCCAGAAAGCGGTTCCGGTCACAAAAGGCGCATAGCAGATGCGCACCTGTTTCGCCGTCGGCTCCAAAGCTCATACAGCCGCTTTTCTGGCTGCGGCCCAGCGTCTGCTGCATGGCCTGTATGATATCCGGCAGGTGATCTTCAGCCACGTCGCGCAGGCGGTCGGTCAGCCCCCCGTCGCCCAGGGCCTGGGCTTCGTGCCCGTGGCCATCCAGAACCAGCGTGGCACTGGCATGCCGGGCCAGCGCGCGTGTGACCTTGTCGGACAGGCTTTCGCCCGCCAGCGCCTCAAGATCCAGGCCCATCGCCGCCGCAAGCGCCGCGGCCGAACAGCCCACATCGCTGCGGTCCTGGGTGCTGTCCATCCGTGCGCTTTGAAGGGTGACTTCGGTCGCGCGCAGAAGGGCGCGTTTCAGTTCTCCGGCCAGGATCTTGGCGGCCTCGATCGGGTCATCGGGCTGACCGACCGATCCGCCACTGCCCTGCACGACCAGCCGCAATAGCCGGCGCCCGGCGATATCCAGGGCAAAGCGCTGGCCGGCATTGGTGGTCACCCGCACATGACGCGGAAGGATTGTTTCGTCGATGTCGCGCAGAAGCGCCGTGGTCAGCGCGCGCGTATCGCTTTCCGACAATTTGCGGTGCCCCAATCCGTTCAGACGCACGCGCTGGCCCAGCCTTTGCAGGCGGGCAAGTGTGCGCGCATCGCAGTTCTGTGCCGCGTCAGTTGGATATGTGGCAAGAACCGATGTCATTGCAGTGTCGAGATCCTGTGCAGCGTCGACCGGCCCGCGGCAACCATTTCGCGGATATCGGTCTGGTCGGTGAAGGTGCAGAACAGCGCGTCGCAATCATCCAGATGCGAGCGCAGGAAAACCTTGATTTCGCCCGAGCCGACGGCGACGACCTGCGCCAGCTTGCCGCCGCCTAAGGCAGGCGCGATCTGACCAGAGGCAGGACCATCCAGCGACAGCGACGCGGCCTTGCAAAGCGCGTCCAGTTCCTCTTGCGGGCGCTTCTCTGACGCACTGGCGCATAAAACGATACGAGCACCCAGATCGCCAAAGGCGACAAGGGTGCATCCGGGAAGCGTTGCGCGCAGTTTGTCCAGTTCGTCGATGACGCTCATGCTTGTATCTGCCTTGATCTGCGCATGACGGGTTTATCCATGGCCCACCGCACCGTGCCGTCCCGAGGGTTGCGGTCTGCCGGGTCGCGGGGTGGTCTGCCCCGCCGCTTTCACGCGCATGGGTCGGACGGGCGTGATCGGGCGCACTTCGGCTTTGGGCGGTTCCGGCGTTTCCTGGGCTGGTTCGTCGGGGGCCAGAACGGCATCGGGGTTGGTCAGCAGTTCCAGAAGCGCCTTGAGGAACGGCTCGGCCCCGCTGCGATCCCATTTCGCGCGATCCTTGCCCGAGGCCAGCGCATCCAGCAGCGACACCGGGAAGATCGCACGGAACCGGCCCTTGGTTTCGGCCTTGACGCGGGCCAGCACGCGCTTGCGGTCGCGTTCAGAGTGCAGCTTGTCAAAGCGTGTGATCAGCAGGATCGCGTTCTTCTGCAGATGTTCGGGCAACCCGTCAAAGGCGGCGGCCTCGGACTGGCGCCAGGCCTGGGTGGCGTGGGTGCACCAGATCACCAGATCGGCCTGGTTGATCACGCCCGACCAGACCGAACTGTCCATGTTCGGGTCCGAGATACCGGGCATGTCGACCAGATCGCAGATATGCAGGATATCCGATTGCATCTGCAGCTGGATCAGACGGGTGTCTTCCATCTCGACCCCGTTCAGGCCATCGGGGCCCAGCGGGTGGACCTGACCTTCCTTGTCTTCGCGCAGGCCGGCACCTTCACCAAGGGTGATCCAAACCGGCGGCAGGCGGGTCGCGGTGATCTTGACGGGCAGGGGATCGGCAGCCAGCAGAAGGTTCGTCAGCGTGCTTTTGCCCGCGCTGAACTCGCCCATCAGCGCCACCCGGGGCAGGCGGTTTTCGTCTTCGTCTTCGTGCTTTGGCATGTCGTCGGTCATATCGGTCATGTCTTTGCCTTATCCTCAGGCCGCACAGGTCGACAGCGTGCGCATGGTGTCCTCCAGCGCGGCGCGGCGATGGGCGAGGTCATCTGCCGACAGGGCCGCGTCGAAGGCGTCGGTGCCGTGCTGGGCCTTGTCGGCCAGTTCCAGCATCAGCGCGCGCTGTTCGTCGATGAATTGCGTCAACGTGGCGATGACGGCCTGCTGCAGAACCTCGGCCTGATCATATTTCAGCTCGGCCAGAATGGTGTCGGTCTCGCCCTTGATCATGGCGCGGAAGCTTTCGGCGAAGGCCTTGTAGCCGCGTGTGCGTCTCCACCAGCTGGACCACCAGCCATCCTTGAAATCCAGCGCGATGGTCTGGCCCAGGCCGACGGGTGGGTTCACTTCGGGGGCGGTAGGGGCTTCGATGCCGAACCCGTTGATCACGCCGCCGAAAGATGTGCCGTAAAGCTGGGCGATCTCGGTCGCGGTCGCGTCGTACTGACGCTGGGCCGCGCTGCGCGTCTGGTTGCCGAACACGGTATAGGCCGAGCGCAACAGCATCCGCAGACCGGTCGGGTCATAGGACCAGGTGGGTTCTTCCCCATGGGTTTCCAGATGCTTGATCAGCGAATGGGTGGCGCGATCAAGGAAGTTACCATGCGCGCGGTCCGACCGCGCGTGATAGGATTTCACGATTCCCGCCATTTCCGCGCGCAGGCTGGACATGTTGCGCTTTGCAATGGTGTCGAGCGCTTCGGCAATGGCGTGCTTGTCGACCTGAGCCGGCATATCGCCCTCGGCCGAGACTGTGATCGCCTCGGAAATCTTCAGGCTGCCTGCCAAATTCATGGCATTGCGCGCGGTTTTCGACAGGATTTCCTTGCCCTGGCCATTCACCACGCGGGTGCCGATCGCGCGATACAGCGCGGGCAGGCCTGACAATTCCCAGACCATCTTGGCGGGCGACTGGTCATCGCCGGGTTCCATCATCTTCGACGCCCAGTTCAGAAGCGCGTCAGCGCTGTCGGGGGCCATGTTTTCGATGTCATTGGCCAGCACCTTGCCCGCCCAATAGGCCGAGCCGAAGACGATCTCGCAATCTTCAGGGCCGTTTTGCGCCTTGAGCGTTTCGCGGATCGAGGCGCGGATTTCGTCGATCTGGGCGGCGGGGTCGGGCAGTTCGTCGATGCGGTTCACGAAGATGATCACATCGCGGGTATTGAGGTTCGAGATCAGACGGATCACCGCCATGTCCACCGAGCTGAGCGCCTGATGGGCCGACAAGACCAGTACGCACAGGCGGCTGTCGCGGATGGCCTGAATGGTGACCTGTTCGCGCATCATGAAGGTGTCGTTCACACCTGGTGTGTCGCGCAGGCACAGGGGCACCGGCAGGTCGGGGGCCTGCAGATACAGATCGGCGGATTTGGTGATATCGGCAAATCGGCCCTGATCGGCGGCGTCGGGTTCGTCGTCGAACAGATCGCCCAGGCAGATGTAACGTTCGATCAGGTTCTTGTCGAAATAGCCGTATTCGTGGGACTGGCCCAACAGCAGCTCGAATTTCCGGCCCAGACGGGCGCGGGATTTCTCGCGCATCTCTTCAATCTGTTCGCGGATTTTCTGCACTTCGCCCGCGGCACCGGCACGGTCGGCCATCTCACCCAGACGGCCGCCTTTCTGCATTAGCCGGTCCCATTCGCCCGAGCCGAAGAATTTGAACTCGGCCCGCGCGGCGGTGTCCTGCTTGTGTGGCGTGAGGTGGAGCGATGTGACAACGGATGTCCAGGGGTTCACATCCGACGGCAACAGATCCGACCAGCCGGCCATCGCATTGACCAGCGCTGTCTTGCCGGCCTTGACCTGGCCCAGAAGCGTCACGCTGGGTTCAAAGCCGCGCAGTTCGGCGCGCATCCGGTCGACGCTGCGCTTGAGCGCGTTGTCGCCCTGCTCGGCCAGATCGACCAGCGCCTGATCCAGGCGCGCCATCTCTTCCGAGAACGCGTCCAGCGTCTCAAGCCCTGCGCGGGTAATGTCTGTGCGGCGCTCGATCCGCAGTTCGGTTGCAGGCGTGTTTTCTGTGCCCATTCTTCTTACCCCAACTTACACCGCGCCAAAGACCGACCTGTCTGCACAGGCATGCGCGCGATGATTTTTTTCTGCGTCAAAACTGGATGAAAAATGTGGTGAATTTGGGGCCATCATCCGACGATAAAGGACAGTTTGCTGAATTTTAGCCTGCTGTTTTCTCTGCGACTTCTTTCTTGAGTTGCAACAGCAGCGTCACCGCGTCCGAGACCGCGTCTTCCGATTTTTCCAGCTGCAAAAGCACCATCATATCGGCGCTTTCCATGACCTCTTCCTGCAGTTCGGCCAGGGATGGATCGGACTGATCGAAATCCTGCAACAGCGTGCTGAGCTGATTGGCCGTATCCAGGCAATGTTCAAGGATCGCATCGGTGCTGTCATTGCCGGGGGAATCCAGGCTGCTGATCAGCTTTTCGGCGCGGTCCTGCAGATAATCCAGCGCCTCTACAAAGACTTCGCGATTGCGCTGGGCCTTGCCCATGGCTTCGGCCGTCTCCGGGATGACCGAGATCTTGCGCACGGTCTCATCCTGCGTCTCGCGGGTTTCTCCGCGCATGCGTTCGATCTGCGACACGACCGCCGAATACCGGCTCAGGAACAAAAGCGCGTTGTCGGTATCGGCGCGGCGGCCGGTGTCGACCAGTTTCAGCACCGCTTCGTGCAGGGCGTGACCGCCGCTGGCGCTCCAGACTTCGGAGTCGGGGATTTCGGGGCCGGTGCGGGCGGAAATCGCCTGGATCGTGGCCACGGAATAGAGGCTGTGAAATTCCTGGGCGACGATCTCTTCAAGCGAGGCGATGTGATCCTGCAGGACGCCCTTCATCAACAGCTGATCTGCTTTGGTGATGACCAGAAAGCTGTGATCCTTCAGCGCGTCGCGGGCCGGAGCCCAAAGCGCGCGTTCGATGGCGTCGAAACTTTGCGTGCACCAGAGCGCCACATCGGCGCGGTCGCAGGCCCACGTCGCCATATCGCGCTGCGCTGCCGATGTGCCGCTGAGCGTCACTTCGGTCAGGTTGAACTTGTTCAGGACAGGCAGCGGCAATTCGACCCGGACCATCACCGTATCATCGGGAAAGGGAACGTCGGGGCCGGCGGTCCAGTGTTGGATGGTGTCGTCTTCGCGGATCACGAAGACGCGCGGCGCTTCGCCATAAACGATTTCGCAGGTGTCCAGATCGGCGATCTGGGGATAGATCGCGTGGCCCAGCAGCATATTGATCAGCCGCGACTTGCCGCTTTGCGGCTTGCCCAGCACCACGATCTGCACGGGCGAGCGTAACCGGTCGAGCAGGCGCGCGCCCAGCGCCTTCGCCTCGTCCGGGAAGCGATCGGAGTCAAGCACCAGGGACAGTTGGTTCAAGACCGCCTCGGTGGCGTGAGTCTGGCTCATGCCGACCTCTCTGAGGGGCGTTTGAAATGATACAGCATCGACAGACCCCCCAAAGTCTTACGTGCGATCACGGTGATCTTGTTGCCTGACCGTGTGGAGGCCGTGGCGGCAATCTGCGGCTCTTCGGCGACCTCGTCTTCGGCGGCGATGGCCTCTTCCTCAAGGAACAGGTTGCTGATCGTTTCTTCGGCGTCGGGCGTGATATGCACCGGGGCTTTCTGCGTTTGGCCGGTATCGGCCTTGATCACGCAGATCGACACGTTGTCCTGGTGCGGATCGTCCAGTGCCTCAAGCGCGCTGATCAGGCTGCGGGCGATCTCGGCGCTGCTGTCACCGGCCTTTTCCTGGATCAGCCCTTCGATTTCGGAGTTCTCAAGGAATTGCAGCCCATCGCTGGCCACGACAACGATATCGCCGGGGCGCAGTGTCAGGGGCTTTTTCGGGCAGTCGATGCGCGCGATCTCGTCTCCGATCAGGACCGAGGTCAGGCAATGCCGGTCGGGATGGTTTTCCGCCGTCTGCTGATCCATCAGACCCTTGCGCACAAGAAGGTCGATCTGGCCCGCCAGCGAATGATCTTCATTCAGCTGCATCAGCTCGCCATCGCGGAACAGATAAAGCGGTGAATCCCCAACCGAGACCCAGAACATCTTGTCGCCAAGCAGAACCGGGGCCACCAGTGTCGCGCCCATGCCGTGGCTGCCGGGATTGTGCTGGGCGTGCAGGCGGACGCATTCATTGGCCACGCTTGCGGCCTGCGCCAGGATTGCAGGCATGTTGGCTTCGAAACGCCCGGCCTCTCCGCTTTGGAGTTTCAGTTCGCTGAAGACTTCGGTCACGACGATCTTGCTGGCCACGTCACCGGCGGCGTGTCCGCCCATGCCATCGGCCAGAACCGCAAACCCGATATCACCATCCAGCGGGAAGTCGGCGATCACCGCGTCTTCCTGGCTGTCACGCTGACCCTGCGCAAGCGCAGTGGCCACATCATAGGTGAGTTTCGGCATCTCCGTCATCGATCAGAGACCTTCTTGCGCCCAGGAGAAGGTGTCGTCGCAGAGCGCCACAAAGCGCAGTGTCGTCTCGCCGATACGGATGACGGCGCCTGTGGTGATTTCTTCCGTGCTCAGGACTGGGCGGTCATTCAGGCGCACCATGTTGGCCTTGCCGCCATGACCCAGATAAAAGCCGCCCTGTTCCTCGTCATAGGCGATGGCGGCGTGGTTCGACCGCGAAATGCTGGTATCGCCGAAATCAAGCCGTACGGCCTGATCGTCGCCGCGGCCGATCTGCGACACACCGCTGTGCAGCGCGAAGGACGCGCCGCGGCCCGGGCCGCCGGTGACCACCAGCCAGCCCACCGGGAAGGTGGTTTGCGGGGCGGGCGCGCCGTCGGTCGGGGCGGCGCTGGCGAAGGGATCTTTCATCGGCGCTTCTTCGGTGCCGAAACCCAGCAGGCGCGTCTTGACCCGGCCCGCGCCACGGCCCGACCGGCCAGAGGCGGGGGCAGGCACGGCGATCATCGCCTGGATGTCTTCTTCGCCCATGTCCTTCTGCGCGCCACGCCCCTGCATCGCCGGAAAGGCGCTGGGCGCGGGTTCGGGATCTGCCGGGGCCTCAACAGGCGGGGCGGCGTCGTAAAGCCTGCGGGGGCGCGCCATAGGAGGGGGGGCCGGTTCGGGCTCTGGCTGCGGCTCGGGATCGCCAAAGCTGTCTTCGATGGGCGCGTCCTCTTCCTCTTCCATCTCCTGCAAGGTGGAGCGATGACGGCTCAGGAAATCGCTTTCGTCGAAATCGTCGGAACCCAGGTCTTCGCCATCCTCTTCGATCTCTCCGAACAGGTTGTCGCTGTCGTCTTCGAAATCCAGCGCGTGGTCTTCGTCCTGCACCGGCATCGGGTCATCGTCTTCGGCCAGTGCTTTGGCGGCGTCCTCGCCCAACAGGCGTTTGAAAACGTCATCCCCGTCCAGATACGCGCTGTCGGACAGGCGCGTCATCGTGCGGTCCCTGCGCGTCGGTTCCGGGGTGGTCACGGGCTCGGGCCGCACCGACGCATTGGCGCGCGGCTCTGCCTGTGTTTTGCCTTCCGAGCGTTCGGCAATGATATCGCGAATGAACTTCATAACATTTCCCCAGATCAGTTCGTAACAGAGCGTTTGGGATCAGATTGCCCCGGCACCAGCCGGGAGATCAGAGATTTCAGGAAGCGTTGCTTGCCTTTTGGCGCGTCAGCAGCAAGTGCGGCGGCTTCTGCCTTGGCTTGCCGGGCTAATGCGCGTTCCTGTTCGCGCATCCATTTGTCCACGTCCTCGATCGGGTTGCCGAAGATATCGACGGGGATCTCGGGTCGCTTTTCTTCTTTCTTGACCGGGATCACCGGGCTTAGCGGGTTGGACACATGGGTCATGTTGCGGTGCACGCGCTTCAGATCGCCGGGCTTGCCCTGTTCCAGATCGCGGTTGGTGTCCTGCACCAAGCGTGACAGTTCCCGCGTCATCGGTTCTTCGTCCAGCGAAGGGCCGGGGGCCTCTTCGCGCGGGGCGGGGGCCTTCGCGGCGCGGGGCGCGCGGTCTTCGATCACGTCCAGCCATTCCGCGGCCGATTGGGGGCGGCCTTCCGGGAAGACGGCCAATGCCTGGTCAATCATACCCAGGAAAACATCGTCAAAGCCGTCCACACGGCCAACCAGCGGCACATAGGTATCCCCGGTTTCGCTGGCACTGGCGGCCAGGCGTTCCTGGCTGTGCGGCGGCGCCTCACCCGTAATCACGTGATAGAAGGTGGCCCCCAGCGCATAGAGATCGCTGGCCTCGGTCTGGCCCACACCGGGGAGATAGAATTCCTGCGGGGAATACCCGTCTTTCACCGCCAGAAGCGCAGACAGCGCGCGATGCGCCTTGGTCACATGTTCGCGCGCGGCGCCGAAATCGATCAGCGTGAGATTGTCGTCCCAATCCAGCAGGAAGTTATCGGGCGAGATATCGCGGTGCAGAATGCCACGTTCATGGATATAGTCGATGGCGCGTAGCGATTGCGTCAGCAGGCTGCGGATCAGCTTGGGCTTGAGGCGGTGCGGCTCTTCTTCGATCACCATCAGAAGGTCGATGCCGTCCAGATAATCCAGCGCCATATAGGCGGTGTTGTTTTCCTCAAACACCTGATGAACACCCACGATATTGGGATGTTTCAGCCGGGACAGACGGCGCGCTTCCCGCAGGAAGTGGCGGGTGATTGATTCGAACTGAGCCAGCTGATCACGGCTGCGGGCCACGACCTGACCGTTCTTCCGGAAACAGATCGCGTTGGGATAACATTCCTTGACGACGACCCGCCGTTCCAAGCTGTCGCGCGCCAGATAGGTGATGCCGAACCCTCCGCGCACGAGATACCGCTCGATCACGTATTGACCGTGCAGCAAAGACGTCCCTGGCAGAAGTTCTTCTGCGATCTCGTCCTCGTGATGCATGGCTTGGTTCTGCATGCGCGCCTCTTTGCCCTCTTGTTTTACGGTGCGCTGAAAGGCGACGCACCGACCCAAGGACCACCATCACCAGAATTGTGATGATATCGTGGTCCTCGTCGGACAAACTGTGGGCATTATTGGGCGCGCGGCCCCGTCAGGCCATTTTTTGCCGGGCTCAGCCGGCAGGCGCGGTCAGATAATCGTCGTCGGATACATGTTCCAGCCAGTCCGCGACCGACCCGTCCAGCATTTCCTGAATCGCGATATGTGACATCATCGTGTCTGGCCCCGCGCCGTGCCAGTGTTCTTCTCCGGGGGGAATCCAGACTGTATCGCCTGCCCTGATCACACGCACCTCGCCATCGCGGGCGCCGATCCGCCCCACGCCCGAGACAACATATAACGTCTGTCCCAGCGGGTGCGTGTGCCATGCGGTGCGTGCGCCCGGGCAGAACGTCACTTTCAAGGCGCGCATCCGCGCCGGATCGGGCGCGACCATGATGGGATCCTGCCAGACGGTTCCGGTGAACCATTCCGGTGGAACTGAAGTCGTCGGGCGGCCGGCGGGGAAAATCTCCATCATCATGCTCCTTGTCATCGCTCTTCGCGGTATCTGATTGAAAATACCGGTGTTTCGCAAGCGCCAAGGCACAAAATGTCAAATCGGCGACATGGGGCTGCCTCTTTAACGGCTCATTTCGAAACTAGCACGGGATGGAAGCACCAACCGTTGGCCCTTCCGAGGCGGGCTTTCAGCAGTTCCTAGTGAGCGTTCTGGAGACGAAAATGAAGATCTTGGCCGTTGATGACGATCCCAGCATTCTCGAGGTGTTAGAAGCCGCCCTGAGCACGCTGGAAAATTACGACGTCTTCACCGCTATGTCCGCGGCCGAGGGTCTTGAGATCCTGATGGACCATCCCGAGATGTTCCAGGCCGCGCTGATTGATATCCAGATGCCCGAGATGAACGGGATCGAGCTGTGCCGCGAAATCCGCAAGCTGCCCGATTACACCGATACGCCGCTGATCGTGGTGACGGCGATGTCACAACGCTCTTATATCTCGGATGCGTTCCGCGCAGGGGCAACCGATTACGTTACCAAACCGTTCGACCTGATCGACCTGCGTAGTCGGGTTGCATCCGCCGTGCGCCAAGCCTCGCGCAATGTGTCCAAGCGTGCCTCGGGAACGCGCGATTTGTCCGAGGCTTTGCAACTGCGCAACGTCACGCGGTTTCTGGGACAGGACGAATACGAAAACTATGTGATGCAGATTTCGCAGAGCCTGACCTCGAAATCTTCGGTCGTCGCGATCAAGGTCAACAATGTGAAACACCTGCATGATGCGCTTGAACCCGAAGAGTTTCAGGCCGCGATGGAAACGGTTGGCAAGTCAATCTCGGAACTGACGCGCCAGGATGGGCACATGATCTCCTATCGTGGGAACGGTATTTTCCTATGCATCCGCATCGGTCGCTATGACGTGCTGCCCGACAGTTTCGAATTGGTTCTCAATCGCGAGATCTATGCAAACAAACCGGACGCATTGGCCAAAGTGGCCCTGAACGCATCGGTCGGCGATACCGCCGTTCTGCGATCGAATTCCAAGGTGGAAGCGCTGGACGCGCTGGGCGCGGCCATCGCCAGCGCCGAGGAGCGGGCCGAAAGCGCCTCTCTCGGGCCGGATATGTCGCGCCGGATCCTGTCGAACCAGTCGCGCAGCACAGAAGAAAAACGCGTCGAACGCCGTGTCTATTCCCGGCTTTTGAAGGATGTGATGCGCGAAGACGGGCCATTGGAACCCAATTTCGGGCGACAATCGCGGTAATCACTGCCCTATTAATAACAAACTGTGGACAATTTATCCGCAATTTGGCCCGCCATACTGTCTGCGAGCAGGACTGACAGTGGAGGCGGCGCAGAAAAATGAGCGTTGCGGATCTAAACACACAAGAAGAAGAAAGCGCGTGGTTCAAGCTGGACCGTCTTGAGCGCCAGCTGAAGGATTACGTCGGCATCACCACAAAGCTGCTTTGGCAGCGGCAGGTGATTTTCCTGGCGGCTACCTTGCTGTCGATTTTCTATTTCGACCCTGTCATGCCGCTGCTGTGCTACGGCATCGTTCTGCTGACTGACATTTTCGATTTGTCGCTGGCCCGCCGGGTGCAGGCCTGGAAGGATCACGACCCGCGCCGCGCACGCGAATTCCTGATGTGGATCATGGTGAACACCGCGCTCAGCGCCGGTGCCATCAGTGCCTTTGTGTTCACAATTTCACTGGAACAGGAATCCGGCGGTCACTTCACCCCGCTGTTTTTCCTGTTTGCCGCGGGCGTCTTTGCCGCGATGAACAATCACCAGCTTATGCCGGCCCTTGTGCTGCGGCTGGCGATCTATTTCACGACCTTCTTCGCCATCTCCCTGATCGACATCTGGCGGTATAACCCGCCGCTGGATTCCCAGGCCTGGCTGCATTTCTTCACCGTGATCTTCGTGGTCTATTTCATCGTGGACTGTTCGTTCGCGTTCCTGCGTCTTTACCGTCAGGGCATCCGCCAACTGGAAGAGCTGCAGGAAGAACACCAGCGCACCAAGGCCGCCTATGAAGTGAAATCGAAATTCATCTCGACCGTGAGCCACGAGCTGCGCACGCCGCTGACCTCGATCAAGGGGTCGCTCGACCTGCTGAATTCAGGCGCGCTGGGCGACGTTCCCGAAACCATGCGCCCCATGGTCGAGATCGCTGGCAAGAACTCCAAACGTCTTGCGGATCTGATCAACGATCTGCTGGATCTGCAGAAGATCGAGGCGGGCGAGATGGTCTATCGCTTCGAACCGCTCAGCGTCACCCAGCTGATTCAGGACGCGATCGAGGCCAACCAGGGCTATGCGGATAGCCTGGGCATTGAACTGATTGCAAACCCGCCGATCCCCGATGTTCAGATCGAAGGGGACGAGGCGCGGCTGATGCAGGTGATGGCTAATGTTATCTCGAACGGTCTCAAATTCTCGCATGAAGGGGGCGCGGTGCGTGTCTTTGGCGAACATGTGGGCCAGAAGGTACGCATCTGCGTCAAGGACAGCGGTATCGGCATTCCCGAAGACGCCAAGGACAAGGTGTTTGGCAAGTTCACGCAGGTTGACAACTCGGATCAGCGGCGCAAGGGCGGCACCGGTCTGGGGATGAACATCACCAAGCAGATTGTGGAACGTCACAAGGGCGAGATCGATTACATCAGCCGCCTGGGGCAGGGGACGACCTTCTTCATCGAATTCGATATCTTCGATCCGACTAAAGTTTTTCTTGATGCGGCAGAGTGATGAGTCGGTTTGAAAGCCTTGCCCTTGGGTCAAGTTTTCCTGGCAAACGCCTCAATTTTCATCGGAAAACGGGTTCTACTTGACGTTGAATAGCGAAAGGTTAACGCAAATCGAACGCGACTGACGCGCATTGGCATCAGAATTTTTTTGTCTGTGTGCCCCGCCCGCAACATGTTTCGATTTGGTTAATTTTTTGTCAACATTGCGGCAAGGCGACGGTGGACGTGCACCCTGCTATTCGGCTTATGGTTGTTAAAAAGACAACAACCCGAGGCAAGGGATGCAGATCACGCGGATGGCGGGGACGGCTGTGCCGTCGTCGTCCATATTTCCGGAATTGGAGCCGGCCGAAAAACCGACCGCCGTTCAGGCGGCGAAGCATACCGTGCGCTCCAAGCTTCGGATTGTATCCGAGCCGGTTGATCGGAACGCGGCCACGCATGTGCGCGCCACGGTCCTGTCCTTTGCCAATATGCACCGCTATGGCGATTTGTGGGGTGCGTTCATGCGCGCTCGCAAAGAGGTGTTTGTCGATCGTCTGAAATGGAACCTGCCGATTTCTGACGGGATGGAGTTCGACCAATACGACACGCCCTATGCGCGCTGGGTCGTGATCCATGAATACGGAGAGATCCTGGGCGGCGTCCGCCTGTCCCCCACAACGGCCAAGGTCGGCATGCACAGTTATATGCTGCGCGATGCGCAACTGGGTCTGCTGGAAGGCATTCCCACCGATGTGCTGTTCTTCGAAGCCCCGGTGGAGGACCGTATACTCGAGGCGACGCGGCTGTTTATAACCGATGCAGTGCCTGCCGAACGCCGTTTGGCGGTTCAGACCGTGCTGATGGAAAACTTCGCCAGCGCCGCGCGCGTGCAGGGCGCCACCCATGTGATCGGCATTGTGCCCGCGGTCTGGTCCCGCTGGTTGCGTCGGCTGGAACTGGGCGCCGTGCCAGTCGGCCCCCGGTTCGAGATTGATGGCACACGCTCACAAGCGGCGCTTTTCAACGTGATCAAGCAGGATGGCAGCGCGAAAGAACGCTGATTCCTGCGGCAGATCCCCCGAAAAATCGCCTGACCATGCGTCATGTTTTGACCAATCGGTTGAAAAAGCGCGACGCATTCGTCTTTCTTACGCGCAGGTGACGCAGTAAGATGCATCCCACAAAAACCAAAACGGGGAGATCACGAAAATGATCAGAACACTGCTTTATGCAGCCACGGCGATGGCGCTTGTCGCACCCGCCGTTCAGGCCGAGACGCTGAAATGGGCGCGTGCCGGTGACGCGCTGACACTGGATCCGCATGCCCAGAACGAAGGGCCCACTTCGGCTCTGGGACATCAGATCATGGAGCCTCTGGTGATGCGCGACATGACCGGCGCCATCGTGCCGGCACTGGCCACGGAATGGGGTCCGTCGGAATCTGACCCCAATGTCTGGACCTTCAAACTGCGCGAAGGCGTCACCTTCCATGACGGCGCCGAGTTCGACAGCGAAGACGTCGTCTTCTCGCTGAACCGCGCGATGACGCCTGACAGCGACTATAAGGAGCTGCTGGCCTCGGTCACCGAGGTGCGCGCGCCTGACAAGTATACGGTCGAGATCGTCACCGATGGTCCGAACCCGATCATGCCCAACAACCTGACCAACATGTTCATCATGGACAAAGGCTGGGCCGAGGCGAACAATGCCGTGAAGGTGCAGGATTACGAGGGTGGTGAAGACACCTATGCCGCCAAGAACGCCAACGGCACCGGCCCCTACAAGCTGATCAGCCGCGAGCCTGACGTGCGCACCGTGCTTGAGATCAACGAGAACTACTGGGGCAAGGATGAATTCCCCCTGGAAGTGACCCGGATCGAATACACGCCCATCCAGAACGCGGCGACCCGTGTCGCAGCCCTTCTGTCGGGTGAGGTCGACTTCATCCAGGACGTGCCGGTGCAGGACCTTCAGCGCGTTGCCGCAGCCGATGGTCTGGACGTGCGCACCGCGCCGCAGAACCGCGTGATCTTCTTTGGGATGAACATGGGCGACGCGGATCTGGCCAATGACAATGTCGAAGGCGCCAACCCGCTGGCCGATGTGCGCGTGCGCAAGGCCATGTCGATGGCGATTAACCGCGACGCGATCCAACAGGTCGTGATGCGCGGCCAGTCGGCCCCGGCTGGCATGATCGCACCGCCCTTCGTGAACGGCTGGAACGAGGCGATGGACAGCTCGTCCACCACCGATATCGAAGCGGCCAAGGCGCTGATGGAAGAAGCGGGCTATGGCAACGGCTTCTCGATCCAGCTGGATTGCCCGAATGACCGCTACATCAACGATGAAGCGATCTGTCAGGCGGCTGTTGGCATGCTGGCGCAGATCGGCGTGACCGTGAACCTGGATGCCAAGCCCAAGGCGCAGCACTTCCCGCTGATCAACAATCTGGAAACGGATTTCTACATGCTGGGCTGGGGCGTTCCGACCTACGATTCCGAATATATCTTCAACTTCCTGGTCCACACCAAGGGTGAGAAGTACGGCTCGTGGAACGGCACACGCTACTCCAACCCGGAGCTGGATGCGATGATCGTGGCGCTGGCATCGGAAACCGACCTGCCCAAGCGGAACGAGATGATCAACACCATCTGGCAAACCGTTCAGGAAGATCAGCTGTATATCCCGATCCACCACCAGGTGCTGAACTGGGGCATGAAGTCGAACGTGGGCACCATCGTCGCGCCTGACGACACGGCCAAGTTCAAATACTTCACCATGGGCGGCTGATCTGCCCCTGGCAAAAGCCAAGCGCGCGCCCCGGTCGGTATACCCCGCCGGGGCGCTTTCGTTCTGCCCCCGGTGCATCCCCTCACGATTGCGCGTAGATGGCTCTTGCTGCTTGTCGCCCCCTTCCGCAAGGCGTAGCCTTGGCAACATGATCTGGCGCTATCTGACCCTTTTTGTTGCCCTTGCCCTGGCTGCCCCGGCCCAGGCCCAATCGCGGGTCGAGCTGGACCTGGCCCGCCAGACGCTGCGCGCGCTGCAGGCAGAGTCGATCCGGGGCAACCGTGAATTTTGCGGAGTGATCGGCAAAGACCAGGCGGGCCGTCTTGTCGTTAGCCCTGCCGCCCGCGGGTCGCGCGCACGCTGCCGCTATCCCAATGCGCCCGCCGGGACGCGGGTGGTGGCCACCTTCCACACCCATGGCGCCTTTCTGGAGCGTTTCGATAACGAGGTGCCCTCGGTCCTTGATGTGCTGGCGGACATGACCACGGGAACCAGCGGCTATATCTCGACCCCCGGTGGGCGGTTCTGGTATATTAATGGCCGCACGGGCGAGGTGCGGTTGATCTGCGGACCGAAATGCCTGCCCTGGGATCCGCGATATGTGCCGGGTCTGGCGGGGCCGGTGGCGGGGAAATACACGCTGGATCAACTCAAGCGTCGGCAGCTTCGATACTGAAGCAGGCCTGAACGGCGCGGAAATTCCCATGCCAAGATGTCGTGAGCCCAGTGTCCCTCCCGCAATCTCCCCTGGTTGATGAAATCCCAGGCAGGGTCACTGCAGTTCCCCGCAGGTCAAGTGATGAACTGGACCTGCCGCCCTTGACCGGCGGGTCTCGGTAACGCAAAAGAGCCGCCATCATCAAGGGGTGGGTGTGCCATGCTGGCCTTTGTTCTCAGGCGTGTTTTCCAGTCGCTTCTGGTCCTGCTTGTCGTGGGTCTGGTGGCGTTTTCCATGTTCCGTTTTGTCGGCGACCCGGTCGACAACATGCTGGGGCAGGAACGCACGCAGGCCGATATCGACCGACTGCGCACGCAGCTGGGTTTGGATCAGCCCTTCCCGGTGCAGTATTTCAAGTTTCTGCAAGGCGCGGTTCAGGGCAATTTCGGCGTGTCGTACAGGCAGGGCCGCCCTGTGGCCGATATCATCGCCGAACGCGCCCCTGCCACGCTGGAGCTGGCTGCGGTTTCGGGGCTGTTCGCGATCACGCTTGGGATTATTTTGGGCGTCTTCACCGCGATCCGACGAAACGGGGTGGCGGCCAACGCCATCATGACGCTGTCACTGATCGGGGTTTCCCTTCCGACCTTCCTGATCGGCATATTGCTGATCTATGTCTTTTCGGTGGAATTGGACATGCTGCCCAGTTTCGGCAGGGGAGACGTGGTTGATGTGGGCTGGTGGTCCACCGGATTTCTGACCAAGTCGGGACTAATGGCGCTGATCCTGCCGTCGATCACGCTGGGTCTTTATCAGATGACGCTGATCATGCGGTTGGTGCGCTCGGAAATGCTGGAGGTGCTGCGGCAGGATTACATCCGCTTCGCCCGTGCCCGCGGCCTGCGCGAACGCGCGGTGAATTTCCGCCATGCGATCAAGAACACGCTGGTGCCGGTGATCACGGTGACGGGCCTGCAGCTGGGCTCCATCATCGCCTTTGCGATCATCACCGAGACGGTGTTCCAATGGCCGGGTGTGGGGCTTTTGTTCATCAACGCGGTGCAGTTCGTCGATATCCCGGTGATGGCGGCCTACCTGATGCTGATTTCGGTGATGTTCGTGGCGATCAACCTGATCGTTGACCTGCTTTACTTTGCAATCGACCCGCGCCTGCGCGTGGATGGGAGGCACTGATGACCGACGAACTGGTTGATATCAAGGGCCGGGCCCAGGCCCCGCGCCGCTCCCGTCTGGGTGAATTCTTTTCGTCGGACTTCTTCTATATGTTCCGCCGGTCCCCGGTGGCCATCATCTCTTTCGCGGTGGTGGCTCTGCTTGTGCTGGCGGCTCTCTTAGCTCCGCTGATTGCGCCTTATGACCCATTCAACCCGGCGTCATTGAACCTGATGAACGGTTTCACGCCGCCCTCGACGCCCAATGCGTTTACTGGTGACACGTTCCTGCTGGGTACTGATGACCAAGGCCGGGACGTGTTCTCCACTATCCTTTACGGCATGCGCATTTCGCTGTTCGTGGGCTTTGCGGCGGTGCTGTTCGCGATGGTGCTCGGTGTGCTTTTGGGGCTGATCGCGGGCTATGTCGGCGGCTGGATCGAGACGCTGATCATGCGGATCGCCGATATCCAGCTGACCTTCCCGTCGATCCTTGTGGCCATGCTGATCTTTGGTGTGGCCAAGGGCTTCACGCCGGTGGAATACCGCGACCAGATGGCGATCTGGGTCCTGATCGTGGCCATTGGCCTGTCCGACTGGGTGCAGTTCGCGCGCGTCGTGCGCGGTGCCACCCTGGTGGAAAAGAACAAGGAATATGTGCAGGCGGCCAAGATGATCGGGCGCACCGGCCCGGCGATCATGCTGAAACACATCCTGCCCAACGTTTTGTCGCCTGTGCTGGTGATTGCCACGATCTCCCTCGCGCTGGCGATCATCGCCGAGGCGACGCTCAGCTTCCTTGGCGTCGGCGCGCCACCCACGCAGCCGTCGCTGGGCACGCTGATCCGCATTGGTCAGGGTTTCCTCTTCTCAGGGGAGTGGTGGATCCTGCTGTTCCCGGCGGCCACCCTTCTTGCGCTTGCCCTGTCGGTGAACCTGCTGGGCGACTGGCTGCGCGACGCCCTGAACCCGAGGCTCAGATGACCGATCCTGTTCTTTCCGTCAAAAACCTTGTTGTTGAAATCCCCACCCGCCGCGCCGTGCTGCGGCCTGTCGACGATGTGTCCTATGACATCGCACCGGGAGAGATCCTGGGCGTTGTGGGGGAATCTGGCGCGGGCAAATCCATGACCGGTAACGCGGTGATCGGCCTGCTGGACCGTCCCGCCCATATCGCGGGGGGCGAGATCTGGCTGAAAGGCAAACGCATCGACAACCTGCGCGCAGACCAGATGCGCAAGGTGCGGGGCAAGGAGATCGGCATGATCTTTCAGGATCCGCTGACCTCGCTGAACCCGCTTTTGCGCATCGGCGACCAGCTTGAGGAAACCATCCTCGAACACCTGCCCGTGTCCCGGGCCGAGGCGCGCAAACGCGCCTTGCAGGCGCTGGAAGAGGTGGGCATTCCCGCCGCCGCCGAACGGCTGGGATCATACCCGCATGAATTCTCGGGTGGTATGCGGCAGAGGGTAGTGATTGCGCTGGCGCTTTGTGCCGAGCCGTCGCTGGTCATTGCGGACGAACCGACAACGGCCTTGGATGTGTCGGTGCAGGCGCAGATCATTGCGCTTCTGAAGCGGCTTTGCCGGGAACGCGGCACCTCGGTCATTTTGGTGACCCACGACATGGGTGTGATCGCCGAAGCCGCCGACCGCGTGGCGGTGATGTATGCCGGACGTCTGGCCGAGCTTGGGCCGGTTGAACAGGTGCTTAACGCCCCGCGCCACCCCTATACAGACGGGCTGGTGGGATCGATGCCCATGGCCTCCGCCGGCAAGGAACGGCTGCGGCAAATCCCTGGATCGATGCCACGCCTGGGAAGCCTGCCCGATGGCTGCGCTTTTCACCCGCGCTGCCCCAAGGCCGACGCGGAATGCCGCCAGAATCCCGGGCCCACGCTGGACGCCACCGGAGGACGCGCTGCCTGCTGGTTCCCGGTGAGCCAGGAGGTGAGCGCATGAGCACGCTTGTTTCCATCCGCAACCTGACGCGGGTCTTCGATGTGTCTAAGCCTTGGCTGAACCGGGTGTTGGAGAATGAACCCAAACGTTTGCTGACGGCAGTGTCGGATGTGTCTTTCGAGGTCGAGGAAAACACCGTCTATGCGCTGGTCGGCGAAAGCGGGTCGGGCAAATCCACCATCGGGAAGATGCTGGTTGGGCTGCTGCGCCCCTCGGAGGGAGAGGTTGAGATCCGCGGCGTGAACCTGGCGGCGGAGAGCGATGCCAAGACCGTGGATCAGATCCGGTCTGATATTCAGATGATCTTTCAGGACCCCTATGCCTCGCTCAATCCGCGCTGGCGGGTGGGCGATATCATCACCGAACCGGTGGTCGCGCGCGGTGGCGATGCGACGGGGCTGGCCGCCAAATTGTTGGAGCAGGTGGGCCTTGCCGCCGAAGACGCGCAGAAATTTCCGCATGAGTTTTCCGGCGGACAGCGGCAACGGATCGGTGTCGCCCGCGCACTGGCGTCGAACCCCAAGCTGATTGTGTGTGACGAGCCGACCTCGGCGCTGGATGTGTCGGTACAGGCGCAGGTGCTGAACCTGATGTCGGATCTGAAGGATGATCTGGGCCTGACCTATCTGTTCATCAGCCATGATCTGACCGTTGTGCGGCACATGGCGGATGTCATCGGCGTGCTCTATCTGGGTCGTCTGGTGGAAGAGGCGGATCCCGATGCGCTGTTTACCACGCCCAAGCATCCCTACACTCAGATGCTGTTGGCCGCCGCCCCGCGCATGGATCAGATCGGGCGAGAGGTCGAACCGCCCAAGGGCGAAATCCCCGATCCGATCAACCCGCCCACTGGATGTGCGTTCCACCCACGCTGCCCGCTGGCGACGGACGTTTGTAAACAGAAGCGACCCGAGCTGCGGTATGTCGGCACCACCCGCGTGGCCTGCCATCACGCCGAGGGGTGAGGCCGCTTGGGGGCGCTGCCCCCAAACCCCCGGGGGTATTTGGAGCCAGAAAGAAGCAGGGAACGCGCCCGGTCGGCAGGATCAGTCGTCGGAGGTGCGGACGGGGTTGCCGTGACGGTTGGTCCAATGGGGGGCCTTGCGGCCACGGTATTTCACGGTGGTCTCAGGGCTGGCGTCATCTTCGTCATAGACACCCAGCACGATCCCCTTGCGGCCCGACTTCCCGCGCATTGCGATCAGCTGGTCCTTGGACCGAGTGGTGCGCTGGGAGGGGCGGCGCGCCCAGGCAAAAAGCTTGTCATACATCTGGTCGATGATGGGTTGATGATCCGGGCTGTCGCCGAGGTCGGTCAGCTCATCGGGGTCATTTCTCAGGTCAAACAGGATGGGCCGGTAGCCGCCTTCGCAATGGATCAGTTTCCACTCTTCCGTGGCGATCATGAACATCACCGCATCGCGCACATCCACGTTCAGTTTGGGTGACAGAGGCGATCCGGAGTAATCGTATTCGCAGATCACATAGTCGCGTTTCGTGGCTCTGGCTGAGCCGTGCAGGATGGGCATCAGGCTTTCGCCTTCAAGGATGTGATCGGCGGGCTTTGCACCGGCCAGCTCGACAAAGGTTGGGGCCAGGTCGATGGATTCCACCAGCGCGTCGCAGGTCGTTCCGCGTGTGGCGTCGGCCTGTTCCGAGGGATCGTAGATGATCAGTGGCACCTTGGTTGAGGTGTCGTGGAAGAAGGTCTTTTCGCCCATCCAGTGATCGCCAAGGTAGTCCCCGTGATCGGAGGTCAGCACGATCATGGTGTCCTCCATCCGGCCGGTTTTCTCCAGCCAGTCGAAGAGGACACCCATCTGATCATCGCATTGCTTGATCAGCCCCATATAGGCGGGGATCACCGCCTCGCGCACATGTTGCTGGGAGAAGCTTTCGCCGATCTTGGTGGTCATGAAGGCCTTGAGGACCGGGTGGGCATTGTCGAATTCGGCTTGCGCGCGTACCGGCGGGAGCACCTGATTGGGCCCGTACATATCACAATAGGGCTCGGGCACGATGTAAGGCCAGTGCGGCTTGATATAGCTGAGGTGCAGGCACCAGGGGGCGTCGCCTGCCTGTTCGATGAACTCCATGCCGCGGCGGGTCATATAGGGGGTCTCGCTGTCGGATTCCTCGATATTGGCGGCCATGGGTGAGTTTTTGAGGAACCAGCCCGACAGGACATTGCCATCGTCATCGAGGGCGGAATTGGCAAAGTCATGCCAGGGGTTGTCGCTGTCATAGCCCTTGGATTGCAGGTATTTATTGTATTCCTTCGCGCCATCGGGGTCATAGGATCCATCCGGCCCTTCGGGCAGCATGCCGTCGTCACGCTCAAAGACGTCAAAGCCGCATTCCGCCACGCGGGCGCCGATGATGCTGTCAGGCTCCAGCCCCAGACGCGCCATACCTTCGGCGTCAGCCGCCATATGGGTCTTGCCTACCAGCCAGCAATCCATGCCTGCGCGGCGCAAATGATCGCCCATCGTCATTTCCCCCACTTTCAGCGGGATGTTGTTCCACGACGCGCCATGGGAATGCACATAGCGCCCGGTATAGGTCGACATGCGCGAGGCGCCGCAGATGGGCGACTGGATGTAAGCGCGGGTAAAGCGGACACCCATCGCCGCGAGCCGGTCGATATGGGGCGTTTCCAGATGGGGATGGCCATAGCAGCTGAGGTAATCCCAGCGCAGCTGATCGAACATGATGAACAGGATATTCTTTGCCTTGGCCATGATGCCCCCCTCGTCCTGTCTGGGATGGGGCCGGAAAAAGCCCCGCTTGGCAAGCCCTTGGGGTTATCTAATTCATGGCCGATCCGCACCGATGGCCCGCGACAGGTCAGCTGCCGCTTGGGAGACTTGTTCGCCGAAGCCCGCGATCATGTGATCGACAATCCGGCTGGACGGGCCAGAGACGGAAATGCCGGCCACCACATCGCCATAGGCATCAAAGACGGGGGCCGCGACGCAGCGCATGCCTTCGTTCCGTTCTTCTGCATCGATGGAATATCCGCGGTCGCGCGTGGCGGCCAGATCGGCTTTCAGCATGTCAGGATCGGTCAGCGTGTGAGGCGTGAATTGATCCAGCCCATGTTCGGCAATTATGCCATCCAGCCGCGCATCGCTGAGCTGCGCCATCAACGCCTTGCCAATGCCTGAAGAATGCATGGGCGAGAGCGTGCCGGGAGGAAAGAACGCACGGATGGAGGCATGGGTCTCGACCTGGCTGAGAAACAGAACCTGTCCCGCGCGCTCCATCCCCAGATTGGCGGTTTCGCCTGTGGCCTCCATCAACTGACGCAGGATGGGGCGCGCCCGTTCAACCAGATTGGTCCGCCGCAGAAAGCGGGATCCGATCAGGAAGGCGCGCGCGCCAATATTCCAAAGCTGTTCGGTGGGGTTGAATTCGACCATGCCGCGGCCTTCCAGCGTGATCAGCACGCGGTAGACGGTGGCAGGGGATTGGTCGGCTTCGGCTGCGAGTTCCGACAGGGTCGCGCCGCCCATGTCCGACAGGGTTTCAAGGACTTCCAGCGCGCGGTCCAGCGACTTGATCGTGTTCTGCGCGGTCTTGTCATGCCAGTCGCGCGGACGGCCCCGGGCACGGCGCGATTCTGCGATCTGAGGGGGCTCTTCCGCCATTGCGATTCCTTTATGAAAAAGTTTTTCATATTATGAAAAATATAAGGCACTGTAATCAAGACATTTTTTAATCTTTCCCGGTTTTGAAAAACTTTTTCAAAAAAATTGAGCGCGCGGCAGGATGCCCTCATAAAGCGTCAACCCAAGCGACGGAGGACGCGATGAGTTTTCAGAACCCGGTTTTTATTCCAGGCCCGACCAATATTCCCGAAGTGATCCGCAAGGCGTGCGACATGCCGACGATCGACCACCGGTCGCCGCTGTTTGCCACCATTCTGCACCCCGCTTTGGACGGTGTGCGCGCGGTCATGAAGCAAACCAAGGGTGAAACTTTCATCTTTCCCGCGTCGGGCACTGGCGGCTGGGAAACGGCGCTGAGCAACACGCTGAACCCGGGCGATACCGTTTTGGCGGCGCGCAACGGGATGTTCAGCCACAAATGGATCGACATGTGCCAGCGCTTTGGCCTGAAGGTGCGTCAGGTGGATGTCACCTGGGGCGAGGGTCTGCCTGTGGCCACCTTCGAAGAGATCCTGCGCGACGATACCGCTGGTGAGATCAAGGCTGTTCTGGCCACGCATAACGAAACCGCCACTGGTGTTGTGTCTGACGTGGGCGGTTTGCGCCGCGCGATGGATGCGGCGGGTCATGGCGCGCTTTTGCTGGTGGACGGCGTGAGCTCCATCGGGTCGATGGATTTCCAGTTTGACGACTGGGGCGTGGACGTGGCGGTGACCGGCTCTCAGAAGGGCTTTATGCTGCCTGCCGGTCTGGCCATCGTGGGCTTTTCCGAAAAGGCGGTGGCCGCGTCGAAAACCAACAGCCTGCCGCGCACCTTCTGGTCGATTGACGACATGCGCAACGGCTATGCGGCCAATGCTTACCCCTACACACCTGCCGTGGGCCTGATGAATGGCCTGAAGTTGGCAACCGAGATGTTGTTGGGCGAAGGTCTGGACAATGTGTTTGCGCGCCATGCCCGCATCGCCGAAGGTGTGCGCGCCGCGACCTTTGCCTGGGGCATGAAACCCTGCGCGGTCAGCCCGGATCTTTATTCGAACACTGTTACGGCCATTCGTACGCCCGAGGGGTTCAACGCCTCTGACATCGTTGCGCGCGCCGCGCAGGAATACGGCATGGCGTTCGGCACCGGCCTAGGCGACGTGGCGGGCAAGGTGTTCCGCATCGGTCACCTGGGATCGCTGACAGACGCTATGGCGCTGTCGGGCATTGCCACGGCTGAAATGGTGATGGCTGATCTGGGCCTGCCGATCCAGTTGGGATCAGGCGTGGCCGCGGCACAGGAAATCTATCGTCACGGAAACACGAGCCAGAGGATGGCAGCACAATGAAAGACATGACACCTTCCACCATCCCCACCTTCCAGGACATGCTGGACGCGCATGAGCGGATCAAACCGTTTATTCATTGCACGCCGGTCCTGACCTCGTCCTATTTCAACGACCTAGTAGGCGCCGAGCTGTTCTTTAAGTGTGAGAACTTCCAGAAAGCGGGTGCCTTCAAGGTCCGTGGCGCATCGAACGCGGTGTTCGGTCTGTCGGATGAGATGGCTGAACGTGGCGTGGCGACCCATTCCTCGGGCAACCACGCGCTCAGCTTAAGCTATGCCGCAGGGCGGCGGGGCATTCCGTGCCACGTCGTGATGCCGCGCACGGCACCGGAGGCCAAGAAAGCCGCCGTTCGTGGATATGGCGGGATCATCACGGAATGTGAGCCGTCCACCAGCTCACGCGAAGAGGTGTTCGCTGACGTGCAGGCCAAGACAGGCGCGGAATTCGTGCACCCCTATAACGACCCGCGCGTGATCGCCGGGCAGGGGACATGTAGCCGTGAGTTCATGGAGCAGACGGGCGGCGTTGACATGATGGTGGCCCCCATTGGTGGCGGCGGCATGATCTCGGGCACCTGCCTGACGCTGTCGAACATGGCGCCCGAAGTTGAGATCATCGCGTCCGAGCCCGAACAGGCTGACGACGCCTATCGCAGCTTCAAGGCGGGTCACATCATCGCCGATGATGCGCCGCAGACGATTGCCGATGGTCTGAAAGTGCCGCTGAAGGAGCTGACCTGGCATTTCGTGTCGAACCACGTGACCGACATCCTGACCGCCTCGGAACAGGAAATCATCGACGCCATGAAACTGACCTGGCAGCGGATGAAGATCGTAATGGAGCCCAGCTGCGCCGTGCCATTGGCGACGATCCTGAAGAACAAGGAGCGTTTCGCAGGCAAGCGTGTGGGCGTGATCATCACCGGCGGCAATGTCGATCTGGCGAAACTTCCGTGGATGGCGGGCTGAAGCCCGCCCTACCGCATATTCCGTAGGCCGGGCTTCAGCCCGACACACCCCTAAAACATTGGGAGCGATAGAAATGAAAGATATGACCAACCTCGACGAATACGAAGTCGGCTATGACATCCCAGCACTGCCGGGCATGGATGAGGCAGACATCCAGACACCCGCGCTGGTCCTCGACCTGGACTCGCTGGAGCGGAACATCAAGAAAATGGGCGACTACGCCAAGGCCCACGGCATGCGCCACCGGGTGCACGGCAAGATGCACAAATCGGTTGATGTGGCCAAGCTGCAGGTCGAACTGGGCGGAGCCTGTGGCGTCTGCTGCCAGAAGGTGTCCGAGGCCGAAGTCTTCGCCCGCGGCGGCATCAAGGACGTGCTGGTGTCGAACCAAGTCCGCGACCCGGCCAAGATCGACCGTCTGGCGCGCATGCCGAAACTGGGTGCACGCACCATCTGCTGTGTGGATGATCTGGCCAATGTGGCCGATCTGTCGGCAGCCGCGCAAAAGCACGGCACGGAAATCGAATGCCTGGTGGAGATCGACTGCGGCGCGGGCCGCTGCGGTGTGACCACCACGCCGGAAGTTGTGGAAATCGCCAAGGCGATCGATGCAGCCGAAGGGCTGAAATTCGCCGGCATCCAAGCCTATCAGGGCGCGATGCAGCACATGGACAGCTATGACGATCGCAAAGCCAAGATCGACATCGCCGTGGCCATGGTGAAAGACGCGGTCGACACGCTGAAAGCGGACGGTCTGGAGTGTGACATCGTCGGCGGCGGCGGCACGGGCTCTTACTACTTCGAGTCGAACTCGGGTGTGTATAACGAGCTGCAGTGTGGATCGTATGCCTTCATGGATGCCGACTATGGCCGCATCCTCGACAAAGACGGCAAGCGCATCGACCAGGGCGAATGGGAAAACGCGCTGTTCCTGCTGGCCTCTGTGATGAGCCACGCGAAGGCCGACAAAGCCATCGTGGACGCAGGCCTCAAGGCGCAATCCGTCGATAGCGGCCTGCCGGTGATCTATGGCCGGACGGACGTGGAATACGTCAAATGCTCGGACGAGCATGGCGTGGTCTCTGACCCCGATGGCGTTCTGAAGGTGAACGACAAGCTGAAACTGGTGCCCGGCCACTGCGACCCGACCTGCAACGTGCATGACTGGTATGTCGGCGTGCGGAACGGCAAGGTGGAAGCCGTCTGGCCGGTCTCGGCACGTGGGCGGGCCTACTGATGGGACTGGACGGAGCCATGACCGACAGCGCCGTCACCATCGTGCCCGAAGGCGAAATCGCGGGGCTTATCACCCCGCAAATCGCCTTCGACGCGGTCGAGGCTACCTTTGCCGCCATGTCGCGCAAATCGGCCTATAACTTCCCGGTGATCCGCGAATCCATCGGCCATGCTGATGCGCTTTACGGCTTCAAATCAGGCTTTGATCGCGACAGCCTTGCGCTGGGTCTGAAATCGGGCGGCTATTGGCCGGGGAACGAGGCGAAGGGTCTCACCAACCACCAATCTACCGTGATCCTGTTCGATGCCGATACCGGCAAGGTGAAGGCTCTGGTAGGTGGCAACCTGCTGACCGCTTTGCGCACCGCTGCGGCTTCGGCCGTGTCGATCAAGCATCTGGCGCGCGAAGACGCCAAGGTGCTGGGCATGATCGGCGCGGGCCATCAATCGGCCTTCCAGATGCGCGCGGCTGTCGCTCAGCGCAATTTCGAAAAGGTCGTGGGCTGGAACTACCACCCCGAGATGCTCTCGCGTCTGGAAGACACCGCGACAGAGCTGGGTCTGCCGTTCGAGGCCGTGTCGCTGGAAGAGTTGGGCGCGCAATCGGATGTCATCATTTCGATCACCTCGTCCTTCGCGCCGTCCCTGTTGGATGCGCATGTCAAACCCGGCACGCATATCGCGGCCATGGGCACCGACACCAAGGGCAAGCAAGAGATCGATGCACCCATCCTCGCCCGTGCCACCGTCTTCACCGACGAGATCGCGCAGTCGATCACCATTGGCGAGGCGCAGCATGCGATTGCCGACGGTTCCCTGACCGAGGGTCAGATCACCGAGATCGGCGCGGTCATTAACGGCGATCATGCAGGGCGGACCAGCGCGGATGAGATCACCGTCTTTGACGGCACTGGCGTTGGCCTGCAGGATCTAGCGGTTGCGCGTGTGGCCGTGGATCTGGCGCAGGCGAAAGGCGTCGCCTCGAAGGTGGACTTCTAAGCGAGCAGAAACTGGCGCTGGCCCCGGCGGGCAGCGTGACATAGATCGGAGCGGGCAGACCTAGCATTGGGTCTGCCCGTTTTCTGTCGGAAGGTCGAATTTATGCCTGACACCATCACGCTGGCCATCAACGGGCTGGGCCGGATCGGCCGCACGATCCTGCGTCAGATCGCGATGCAGGGGGCGGACAGCCCGTTTCGGGTTGCCCATCTGAACGATATCGCGCCGTTGGAGACGCTGGCCTATCTGCTGCGGTTTGATTCCGTCTTCGGGCCCTTTCCCGGGCAGATCGATGTGGAGGGCGATGTTCTGGTGTTGAACGGTGCGCGCATCCCCTTCAGCCGTTCGCCCGACCTGATGGTCGATCTCACTGGGGTGGATCTGCTGTTGGAATGCACCGGCAAGGCCAAGACGCGCGACTGGGCCGAGCGCGGGTTGGACCGAGGGGCGAAGGCGGTTCTGATCTCTGGCCCGTCCCCGGCAGCGGATGTCACCGCCGTTCTGGGCGCGAATGAAGAGGTGATGGCGGGGCATCGCATCGTGTCGAATGCATCATGCACCACCAATGCGCTGGCCCCGCTGATCAAGGCGATGGATGACGCCTGGGGAATCGAGACGGCGCATATGACGACGATCCATTGCTATACCGGCAGCCAGCCGATGATCGACGCGCCGCGCGATGATCTGGCGCGCAGCCGGGCGGGGGCATTGTCGATGGTGCCCACCACAACAAGCGCGACCCAGCTGATTGACGATGTGCTGCCCCATCTGGCGGGCCGGATCACCGGGGCGGCGGTGCGGGTGCCGACAGCGAGCGTGTCGGCGGTGGATATTGTGTTGCAGGCGCGCAGCTTGCCGGAGGATGTAGTCGGGGCACTGAGGGCAATGGCGGAGGCGTCGCCAGTGATGGGCTGGACGGACTGGCCCAATGTGTCGTCGGACCTGCGGGCGCGGCCTGAATCGGTGATTTTGGCCCTGCCAGAGACCAAGCAGGTGGGTGACAAGCAACTGCGCGTCTTTGGCTGGTACGACAACGAATGGGGCTTTTCGGCGCGCATGCTGGATATGGCGCAGCGCTTCGAATTTGATTGAGCGGGCCTAGAGGCGGCCCTCAGCCTCCAGCACTTTGCGCGCGGCGCGGAAGCATTCAAGGCCCTGCGGCACGCCGCAATAGATCGCGATCACGTGGATGATCGCGCGGATTTCCTCGGCGGTGACGCCGTTGTTGAGCGCGCCCTGGCAGTGCAATTCCCATTCGGTCATTTTGCCCAAAGCGCCGATCATCGACAGGTTCATCATCGAGCGCGTTTTGGCGTCGATCACATCGTCACCCCAGCCAAATCCCCAGCACCAGGCTGTCATCGCCTCCTGAAAGGGTCGGGTGAAATCATCGGCATTGGCCAGGCTGTTTTCGACATATTCGGCACCCAGGGTGGCTTTGCGTTTTTCCAGCCCTTTCAGAAAGAGATCCTCGTCGAAGCTGCTCATGGTTGCGGTGCCTTTTGCTTGTGTCGGGTGTGGGTCAGGCTGCACGGACGGATTGCGCTTGGCAAGCGATGCCTTGCGAGGGGCGCTGCCCCTCGCGCTCCCCGGGATATTTGAGAACCCAAAGACGGGGCGGCTGTGTGCTTAATAATTGGGCGAAGTTTGCACTTTGCTTGTCATTTAAGCGGAAATTGACGGCTCAGATGTTCAAATTCTAGGCAAAAGCCGTCACACCCGAGGCGTGTCCGCAAATGCTGCCCTCTCTGATCCTGCCGCTGACGTGATCGTTTTTACCGATCTCGACGGGACATTGCTGGACCATTCCAGCTATGACTATGCGCCCGCATTACCAACGCTCGACCGGTTGCGCAGGGCGGGAATTCCTCTGGTGTTGGCCAGTTCCAAAACGGCGGCAGAGATGGTTCCGCTGCGGCGCGAGCTGGGATTTGAGACCTGCCCGTTGATCTGCGAAAACGGGGCGGGTGTGGTTGCGCCGGGCGAGACCGGAGATGAGATCGCAGGCCCCTATTCCGACCTGCGCAAAGCGTTGGACAAGGTGGATCCACCCCTGCGCATATGCTTTGAAGGGTTTGGCGACATGGAACCCGCGCGCATCAGCGAGGTGACGGGCCTGCCACTGGACCAGGCACTGCTAGCGGCACGGCGCGCATTTTCCGAGCCGGGGATCTGGACCGGGAGTGATACCGAACGCGACGCATTTCTGGCACAACTTTCTTACCAGGGTATTACCGCCAGGCACGGTGGCCGGTTTCTGACGCTGAGCTTTGGGGCCACCAAGGCAGATCAGATGGCACATATCACAGCGGAAATGAGCCGGTCGGTGACTATTTCGCTGGGGGATGCGCCGAACGATGCGGACATGCTGCGCGCGGCGGATTACGCCATTGTCTTGCCGAATGCGCAGGGACATCCTGTGGAGGTGGCCGAGGATGGCGGGGCGCGGGTCTTGCGGGCTGCACTGTCCGGGCCTGCGGGGTGGAACGCCGCGCTGGGTGACCTGCTTACCGAGCTGGGTGTCACAGACTAAGAAGGGGGACGCCAGTTGGCGGATTTTCATCAGAACGGAAACATCGCGACGCTGCACAATCTGCGGTCTGGGACACCTCAGTTGATGGAGCATACGGTCAGCACTTTTGCCCAGTTCCGCAAGATCACACTGATCCTGCCCTCGCTTTATTCCGAGCTTGAGGCGCCGGCTTTGGACAATATTGTCAAGGAGTTGGCCCAAGTCCCCTATCTGCATCGCATCATCATCGGGCTGGACAGGGCTGACCGCGATCAGTTTGCGCATGCGGTCGAGTATTTCTCGCGCCTGCCGCAGGAGCACGTGGTGATCTGGAATGACAGCCCCCGCCAGAAAGAGATTGGCGCGCGGTTGGAAAAGATGGGGCTGTATCCGTCAGAGCCCGGCAAGGGCAAGAACGTCTGGACCTGTTTGGGCTATCTGATGGCGTGTCAGGACAGTGCCGTGGTGGCGATCCATGATTGCGACATCACCACCTACAAGCGCGAGATGCTGACGCGGTTGGTCTATCCAGTGGCGAACCCGAATTTCCCCTATCAGCTGGCCAAAGGGTATTACCCGCGCATCGGCAATGGGTCGATGAACGGGCGGGTGACGCGGTTGCTGGTGAGCCCCTTGCTGATCGCGTTGAAGAAGGTGATTGGGGATCGCGATTACATCGATTACCTGCGGTCGTTCCGGTATCCTCTATCCGGCGAATTTGCCATGCGGACCAGTATGTTACCCGATCTGCGGATCCCGTCGGATTGGGGGTTGGAGATCGGTGTGCTGTCCGAAGCCTGGCGCAATCTGGCGCCGAAATCCGTCTGCCAGGTCGAGATTGCTGACGCTTATGATCACAAGCATCAGGAGCTGAGCGCGGAGGATGCGACCACCGGGTTGAACCGGATGTCTACGGATATTTGTAAGGCGATTTTTCGTAAATTGGCGGCGGATGGGACGGTGTTTACCACCCATATTTTCCGCACGCTGAAGGCCACTTATTACCGGACTGCGCTCGATTTGCTGGAAAGCTATTACAATGATGCGGCGATGAACGGGCTGAGTATCGACCGCCACAAGGAAGAGCAAAGCATTGAACTTTTTGCAGAAAATATCATGCGGGCGGGGCAGGTGTTTCTGGATAATCCGTCGGAAACACCCTTCATCGCGACATGGAGCCGGGTGCATGCCGCTGATCCTGATCTGATGCGGGACATGCTGTTGGCGGTGGCGGCGGATCACGACGATCTGAAGGGGTGAGGCCGCCGAATGACGTGTGCACAGAGTGAGCACGGCCCATGCACAACCCGTACACTATTTGGTCTGTCTGATGTGGGCCCGCCCCATCCCGGGCTTGACCCGGGATCTCTGTTCGCGAAGGGGAGGCCCCGGATCAGGTCCGGGGCAGGCGGGGCTTAGTCGAACGTGCCCGCCACGCGGCCCAGCAGCATGAAGGCGCGCGCGGTGCGGGTTTCGCCAAGCGCCTGGATATCGGCATCGGTTGCTGTCTTCTCGAACTCGGCCAGCATGCGGTCGAACTTGCGCAGGAAGTGATGCGCGGCGTCGCGGAAGATCGGATCCTGTTTCATCCGCCCCGATGTCAGCGCGAGCGACGAGCGGTCGCGGATGCCCCCCAGCCCGGCCACAGCGCGGCCACGGGTGCCTGTGGCGAAGGCGCGCCAGACTTCCGGGCGGGCCATGTCGGGGCGCAGATCGTCCATATAGATGCCGTCCTGGCTGAGCAGTGTCAGCACGTCCTGCGCGGCCTGGATCATTTGCGAGGTGTTGCGGTCTTTCAATGCGCGGCGCAGGGCGGTGAAGCCGGCCTCATCCTCGGCGGTTTCGGGGAAATTCAGCGCGCGGATGAAATCGCTGGTTTCCAGCGGTGGGGACAGCTCTTCGGCGGGGGTGCCAAGCTCAAGCCGCCCCTGATCTTCCAGCGGGCCTGCCGGTTCGGGCTGCGGCGCCGGGTGGCTGCGCATCTCGCGCCGGATGGTCGAGAAGGTGGCCAGCGCGGTTTCGGTTTTCTTGGTGGTCTCGGCGATCTCTTCCAGCTTTTTGGCGACCGAATTCGTGTCGCCACTGATCGCGCCGCGCTGCTGCTGGGTCAGATAGGCCTGGCGGATCGCGTCGATGGCCGATTGCAGGCGCTGGCTTTCCTCGCGCA
>NZ_JXYH01000001.1 GCF_001262635.1 Aestuariivita boseongensis | reverse complement strand
CGCGCGCCCACGGCGATTGACTTGCGGCTGGTACTGAGTGTGATGGCGATCAGCGGCAGCCTTGAACGGATCGGCGATTATGCCAAGAACATCTCGAAACGCACGCCGGTTCTGGCGGGCAGCAGCAAGATCAACGGATCCATCGGATCGCTGCGGCAGATGACGCAGTTCGTGATCCGGATGATTTCGGATGCGCTCGATGCCTATATTCAGCATGATACCGATCTGGCGGGCGATGTATTTGAACGCGACCGCGAGGCGGACCAGATGTACAACATGCTGTTTCGCGCCCTGCTGACCCATATGATGGAAGATCACCGCAACATCGCCACCGGGATGCATCTGCATTTCATCGCCAAGAACATCGAACGCGCGGGCGATCATGCGACGACAATTGCGGAACAGACGATCTATATGGTGACGGGGCAGACGCCCGATGATGACCGGCCCAAGGGGGACACCACGCCTCTGGCCACGGCAGAAACAGGTGTATGATGGCGGTGGACCAACCGACCGTTCTGGTTATTGAAGATGAACTCGCCCAGCGCGAGGTGCTCTCGTACAATCTGGAAGCCGAGGGGTTTCGCGTCATCAAGGCCGCCGATGGTGACGAGGCCCTTCTGCAGGTTGAAGAGCAGGCCCCCGACGTGATCGTGCTGGATTGGATGCTGCCCGGCGTGTCTGGGATCGAGGTCTGCCGCCGGATCAAGATGCGCCCCGAATTGCGGCGCATTCCGGTGATCATGCTCTCGGCCCGGTCGGAAGAGGTTGACCGGGTGCGCGGCCTGGAAACCGGGGCGGATGATTACGTCGTCAAACCTTATTCGGTGATCGAGTTGATGGCGCGGGTGCGGACGCAACTGCGCCGCGCACGGCCCTCTACCGTGGGGGAGCGGCTGGAATTCGATGATATCGTGCTGGACAGTGAAACCCATCGCGTGACGCGCGGCGGTCAGGACCTGAAACTGGGGCCGACGGAGTTCCGGCTGCTGAGCACCTTCATGGAGAAACCCGGCCGGGTCTGGAGCCGCGAACAGCTGCTGGACCGTGTCTGGGGGCGCGACATCTATGTCGACACCCGCACGGTGGATGTACATATCGGACGGTTGCGGAAAGCCCTGTGCAAACATGGTGGCGACGATCCGCTGCGCACGGTGCGCGGCGCGGGTTACGCCCTGGGCTGATCTGTAGGCCGTTCAGATACGACGGATGCCTGAGAGGAGGCGTTCGGACAATGCGTGCCGTCACCCAAAGCATGCCCGGATGAGTTGTGATCTTTCAAACACCTTCAGAAAGACTCGCGCCACAAACCAAGCCGCCCTTGCCGCGACACCGACGATCAAAACAAGGCCGAACATTGTCCGGGTGCGATGGGCCGCAGGTCAAGCTTGGCCCAATCGTCAATCCAGGCTGCGTCCCTGTGCGACCCGCCCGAACACAAGGTCCGCCCCAAGGTTTCCAGGTCAAAGCAGCGGCCCGCTGAGGCCGCTGCGCAGATTTCCAGCCATACAGCAGGTGACTGTTTTCACCATGCGGCTGGGGGTCAAAGCTTTAACCGGCGTGCTGTGCGGCGATCCAATCCTCGTCCAGCGCGGTTTCCGATGAAAAATCGACGCGTCCGGCAGACCCGCTGTTTCCGACCTTGAAGGCGCCGGTGATTTTATTCAGCGCCCGGGCGTTATGGGTCAGCTCGTGGCTGGCGGCGGTCGTCTCCTCCACCATGGCCGCGTTCTGTTGCGTCACAGTATCGAGGTGAGACACGGCCGCGTTGATTTCCTTCAATCCTTCGGATTGCGACAACGTTTCAGCCGAGATGGTGGCCATCAGATCGCTGATTTCGCCCACCATGCCGACGATCTTGTTGAGCGCCTCGCCGGTTTCATCGGCCTTGACCACGCCTTCATTCACCTGACTGACCGAGGTTTCGATCAGCTGTTTGATCTCTTTCGCGGCGGTGCTGGAGCGTTGCGCCAGCGCGCGTACTTCGGAGGCGACAACGGCAAAGCCCTGCCCAGCCGCACCGGCGCGCGCGGCCTCCACGCCCGCGTTCAGGGCCAGAAGGTTGGTCTGGAAGGCGATATCGTCGATCACGCCGATGATCTGCGACACCTCGTTCGACGTCGCCTGGATTTTCTTGATCGACTCCAGCGTAGAGGCAACGACCGTCAGGCTATTCTCGGCAGAGGCACGGGTGGTCTTCACGAAGTCATTGGCCTTGTCGGTGCCCGTCGCGGTTTCGCCCACGCTTTGGGTCAGCTGTACGATCGTGGCCGCGGTTTCCTCCAGTGCTGCGGCCTGACCTTCAGTGCGGCGGGCCAGATCATCGGCGGCAGAGGTCAGGTTCGCCGCACCGTCCTGAATGCTCGCGGTTTGCTCCACGATATCAGAAAAGGCTTGCGACAGCTGTTCGGCGGTGGCGTTGAAATCATAGCGCAGCGTCTCAAAATCCGGGGCGAGTGTCTGGGTCATGCGCACGTCCAGATCACCGTTCGACATCCGGGCCAACCCATCGGAAAGCGCGGTGACGACCGCTTCGCGATCCTTCTGAGCCTGGGCTTCCCGTTCTTCCTGAAGCACGGCTTCCCGCCGGTTGTTTCTGAACACGACCAGGGCGCGGGCAAGCCTGCCGGTTTCATCCGACCGGTCCTGACCGGGAATGTCGATCTCCAGATCACCATTGACCAGCGCGTCGGTTCTGTCGGCCAGGCCCCGGATCCGTGCGGTCACGACGCGAGTGACAACGACAGCAACAAGTGCTGCAATCAGGGCAATCACCACGCCCGCCAGCAATGAGGCGGACTGGGTGAGTTCGGCTGTATCGACAGCATACAGACCGGCTGCGCTTTGTTTGTCCAAAAGATCATCCAGGATTGCTTCAATCGTGTCCTGTAGCGCCAGGCCGTTCGCGCCCAGCCCGATGTCGATCAGTTCTTTGCGGGTTTCATACGCCTCTTCCAACCTGGGCAGGGCGGCTTGCATCTGCGAGACCAGATCCACAATCGTGGTCGCTGTATCGCGCGCCACATCGTGAAACACTTCAAGTGAGAAAAGCTCAAGCTGTTCCTGTGCCTGCTCGAAATGGGTGGCCGCTTCGGCAAGCAGGCTTGGGTTGCCGGTGGTTACGAAACGGTAGGATTTGAACTTGCCAAGTTGCACCTCTTTCAGCGCGGCATTGGCCCGCTGCGCAAGGATCGTCTTGCCCGCAGACAGGGATTGTTCGGCCGCCTGCTCAAGCAAGGCGACTGTTTCAAAGCTTTGTGCTTCGAGTTGATCCGACATGCCGGCCAGCGACCTTGTCTGTGCGACCAATGCGTTGAAACTGGCCTGCAATTGTTCGGTGCCGGTCAAGATCTGCTCTTGCAGCAGGCGGCCCTGGCTTACCCCGGACAAGGCATCGGCCAGACCGGGTTCCTGCAGTATCTCGTTCAGGTTGGATTCGACCACCACCCCGATACCGGGATCCGCTGTCAATCCGTACTCTGCCGCGGCCAGCCGCGCTTCAAACAGGTCTTCGGCGACTGCGGCGATGATTTCGGAATTGTTGGAGGAGTCCTTGAACGTCCCAAGCTCATGCCCGATCCGGGAGAGAGAATAGAAACTGCCCAGAAGTGATGCCAGGATAAGCGCGATCAAAAGGCCATAGCCCGCGCGTATCAGTACCGGCATAGAAAGATTTTCAAGGATGGCGCTTTTTGTTTGCGCCTGTTGGTTCATGTCCGTCATGCCCATATCCACCTGTTCCCAAGAACGGATCCCGCTCGCGATCCTGGTGGCGGACATTAGGTGCGAACCCTTTTCAAACGGTGAACACGTTGGAATTTCGCGCCCAGAGGCATGATAAGGGGAACAAATCGCTGCGGCATGCGTTGCGCAGCCATGAACACAGATCCGGCTGTCTCAGCCGCTTTCCCCGGACCCGGTCGCCCATGAGTGGACGGAGCCCCGAATTCGCGCGGCGTGGACAGGCCGCGGCCGCCGTGCGTGCGCGTGTCCCGGTGGTGGCCGAGACGCTTGGCCGCCACGCGCCGGTTGTGGCGCTGCCCGTTGCCGTGCCCGGTGTCGCGGCACTGGCCGAGCGGCAGTTTCCCCTGGCAATCAGCCTGCTGTTACCGGCCGCGTTTGCGATCGCCATGGGCCTGGCGCTGAAAGGCGTAAACAGGGACATCGCCCTGCGCCGGATCGAGGCTGTGGCAAGCCTTGCGCTGATCTTTGTGCTGTCGGCAGTTCTGGCAATCCCCGGCTTTATCGTGCTGGGGCTTTCCCCGCTGGATGCGCTGTTCGAGGCCGTGTCGGGCATCACGACGACAGGTCTGAGCGTGGCCACATCCGCCGAAAGCTGGCCCATTGCGGGGCATCTGTTGCGCTCTTGGCTGCAATGGTGCGGCGGTGTGGTGGTCGCGGTGGCGGGTGTTGCGCTGTTGATGGATGCCGGACGTGCGGCCCGGGTGCTGGGCGAACAATCGGTGAGCGGCACGGATTATGCTGCGTCGGCACGGGCAAAGGCACGGCTGATCCTGATGGGATACGGTGCCTTGACGGGTTTTGGCGTCGCCCTGTCCATCCCGCTTTTTCCGGGCTGGTGGGAAGGGCCGATGGTGGCGCTGTCGGCGGTCTCTACCGGTGGGTTCAGCCCGCGTGATAACAGCCTTGCAGATTATTCTCTGGCTGCGCAGATCTTTGCAATAATGCTGAGCGTGGCGACCGCGGTGTCGCTTCTGTTTTACCCCGTGGCCTGGAAACTGGGCCTGCGCGAGGCGCTCAGGCGCGGCACGGTACTTGCGACGCTGGGCATTCTGCTGGGGGGTGGTCTGATTTACGGGCTGGGACATATACTGCTGAACGGTTGGGAGCCGCGGGCCATGATCGCCGGCGTGCTGAACCAGCTTAGCGCGCAGACCACGGCGGGGTTTTCCAGCGCGCCGATTCTGCCGGCAAGCCCGCTGATCCTTGTGCTGATCGTCGCGATGATGTTCGGCGGCGATGTCGGTTCGACCACCGGGGGGATCAAGACCGCGCGGGTGACCATGCTGATGCGCATGGTGGCGCTGATTTTCCTGCGCCTGCGTCTGCCCGACCGGGCGGTGTCGCATCTGAAAATCGGCGCGCGGCGCGCAGATGCCGAGGCGATCCTGTTTTCAGCCGCACTTCTGGCGATCTATCTTGCGGCGGCCCTGATCTTCTGGGCCGCGCTTTATGCGGGCGGTTACCCGGCGATGGCGGCGTTGTTCGATGCGGTTTCGGCATTGTCGGCCGTTGGTCATTCGGCCGGGGTGATCGGACCTGATCTGGCAGACTGGCTGAAAGTGATGGCCATTGCGGCAATGCTTTTGGGGCGGCTGGAATTCTTCGCGCTGATTGCGCTGGTGCTGCCCTCGACCTGGATATCAAGGAGGTAGACGATGCATATTTCCGTACTTGGCGCGTCGCGCTTTGGCGTGGCCACCGTGCGCCAGTTCATCGACGCGGGCCACGAGGTGGTTCTGATCGATCAGGATCGCGACAGGCTGGATGCGCTGTCGGATGACCTGGATTGCGCGATGATCTGCGGCGATGGCACGCTGCCTTCAACCCTGCGCGATGCTTATGGCGACGGGTCGGATGCGCTGGTCGTGCTGACCAATGCGGATGATGTGAACGTCCTGGCCGCAGTTGTGGGCCGGTCTGTGGGATACAAGCGCGTGATCCCGCAGATCGTCAGGACCGAATTGTTGTCGGTCGCAGAGGAGCTGGACCTAAGCGACGTGATTGCCCCGCATGAAAGCGTTGCGCGGTCCATCTATTCCGCGTTGGTGGACGACAGCCAGGTTGAGACGGAAATGGCGCTGCATCGCGAGCTGCGCTTTGTCAATCATGCAGTCCCGCAGTCCCTGGACGGCACGGCAATCGGCAAGCTTGACCTGCCTGAGGATGCGCGCGCGGTGGCGTATTCGGGAGAGGACACGGAAACATTTGCCGATACGGACGTGACGCTGCGCGCGGGCGATCATCTGTTTTTCGTCGCCACCGCCGATGCCGCAGAGGCGTTGCGAGAGATTTTCGCCACATCCGACGATACGGAGTGATGACGGGTCGAGCGTAAAGACGGCCCGATTTCAACGAAGATCAGGGCCGCGCAAGGTGCGGCAGAGACTGGCAGGATATCGTCTTGGCCTCGATCAAGACCGCGCAGGCCTCTTTCCTTTCGAGGCGGGCCCGGGCGAAAACGTTGTTGCGCCGGTCAGGTGACGTCCCTCGCTCCGTCCTGGTCGGTATCGTCCGTCTCTGATGCGTCCTGTGCGCGGAGCTGTTCCAGCAGGTTCGTGAACCGCTCTGGCAAGGGTTCGCTTGCCACCTCATCAAAGGCACGTTTGAGATTTCGGTCGATTTCCCGTTCCATGTGCGGATTGCGTTTGCGCGCCATGACGCCTCTTTCGAACCTGATATCCCTTTCGGCCCTTGCAGCCTATTGACCCGAAAGCAGAACGCAAGCGCTGCAGGGTTCAGATCAGCGGGCGTGCCACGGGAGTGAAGATGTCCACGCCGCCCATTTCGCCCAGCTTTTCGGGGTCATGGATATGCAACCGGCCTTCGGACCACGTGACGATCTGTTGTTCGCGCAGGCGGCGCAGGGTCTTGTTGGTATGGACCAGCGACAGACCCAAAGCATCCGCCAGATCCTGCTGGCGAAACCGGAAGGGCATGGCGCCGTTCGTGATCAGATCCAGCGCATGTCCGCGCTGTGCAATGCGCGCCAAGGCCCAGCTGATCGCGCCCATCGCGTCGCGCTGTCCGATGGTCAGCAGGCTTTCGCCCAGAAAATGCTCTTCGACCGAGGCAAGCCAGGTCAGATCAAACGCACGTTCGGGTTTGTCCCGGAACAGCTGCCAGATCTTGCTGCGATCGAACACGCACAGTGTCATCGGGGTGACGGAGTCGACCGAATGCCCCATCTCTTTCATCACACCGGCCTGCAGCCCCAGGAAATCGCCCGGGAACACGAAATTGATCACCTGGCGCCGTCCGTCCCTGGTCAATTTGTACCGCACGCCCATGCCACGCAGAACGGTGTAGAGCTGTGGTGCGTTCGATCCTTCGCTCAGGATCGGTGTGTCGGCCTCCACTTTCAGCTCTCCGACCTTGAAGCGCTTCATGTATTGCGCTTCGTCATCGGACATGTCGACGAACGCCTCTTTCCGGCGCAGCGGGCAATTGGTGCAATCGGTCGCCATCTGATTTCCCTTACGATTCCTATGTCACAGTTTAATGCGTGAACGCGCCAATCGTTGCATCGCGGACCGGAAAAAACGCGCAAAAGGCCCAATTTTATTGGGCGACGGAGGCTTCATGAGTTGGAGATTTACGGTTTTGGAACGCAACGCGGTGATCGCCGAGGATATTGCCGACATCTTGGCAGAGCTGGTGGAAGAGATGACGATCACCCTGGTGTCCACGCTGCAAGATGCGCAGCAGCAGCTGTCGGCACATGAAGGTCATCGCCATATCGCCATCCTGAACGCGACGTCTGATGAACTGGGCAATTTCGCGCAATCGGTATCAATTGTCCGGGTTCTGGCGCTGCATGAACGGATTGTCGCTGACCCGATGAAAACCTGGGTTTTTCTACCTCCACCCTATACAATGAACGAGTTCGGGGCGGCCCTGCTCATGTTGATGGCCGATACGCCGGAGCAGTGACGCGTGTATCCGTTTGGGAAAAGGCATGAGCCGTGGCCGGCAAGTCCGACAGCAGCAGTGAAAGCGATGGGCCCGCCGCTGGACTGCCCTTGTGCAGCGCCGTTGGATGCCGGCTGCCGTGCAGAGGCATTCTGGCCTCTGGACGCACCGTTATCTTGCGAGAGATCCGGCGGGGAGACCGGGAGCTGATAGAGGACGGGTTTGCGCATTTGTCAGACCGCTCGGTTTTTTTGCGCTTCATGTCGACGCGCGCGCATCTGAGCGAAACGGAAATCGCGCAAATCATAAATGACAAGGATCAGGATCACGTGGCCATCGGCGCCCTGGCCGAGGAGAACGGGACGTTCTTCCTTCCCGTGGGGCTGGCGCGCTTTGTCAGGCTCAGCCCCGGGGGCAGGCGCGCAGAGGCCGCCGTTACAGTTGTGGATGACTTCCAGGGCCAGGGCGCGGGACGCCTGTTGATTGACGCGCTGGCCGCCCATGCACGCCGCAACGGGATCGAGGTGCTGACCGGGATTGTGCATGCGGAAAACCACGCAATGCTTCACCTTCTGCGCAGCTATGACGGTTTGCGCGAGCATCTGTCTTATGGCGAGGTGGAGTTTGAAATCCCGCTGTCGGAGATGTCCGGCTCAGGTGCTGAGACAAGCTGACCAGCGCCATCGCCTTTCTGGCGGCTCAAGACATCGTGAGGCAAGAATCCTGAGGTTTGTTGCTTTTGCATGAAACCTGAGGGCGACCGAGGCGTTGTTGGTGCAAGACAGACAAACGAAAGGAGCCTGTCAATGACACGTAAGAGTATTCTGAACACCGTAACCGCAGCCGCACTGCTGATCCCGGGCGTCGCCCTTGCCGATACTCAATGGCACTGGGAAAAAGATGCAACCCGCATCAACAACGGTATGGCCGAGTTCGACGACAAGTCGATCGCCATGTCGAGCGACACTTTCATCGCGCTGGCCAACTCGCGCGGCGAAGTGATGTCGACGATCGCCGGCGACGTTATCGGTGTGATCACCAACGTGGACACCAGCGAAAACGGGAACCCCGAGCTGGTGGTGGAACTGGCCGATGAAAGCGCCATTCCAGCAGACACGCTGGTGGTGGCCGTACAGCCGGGCAACGTGACGCTGATGGAGAACCGCATCATGCTGGACACCAGCCTGGCCGAGCTGAAAACCAAAGCCACCTCAAGCGGCGTGCGTGACGCGGGTGGCCGCGTGACAGTCACCTTGTTCTGACAAGGCCTCAAAATAAAAGGAAAGGGCGGCGGATCAGCCGCCCTTTTTTTGTGCGCGGTCATATCGGCCCCCGGTTTCGCGGCAGATGTTTGCCCTTGCGTCGCTTGTGGTCGCTTCTTTGCCCTCAGCCGCTGCAGATCCACGGCCATACTGCGGCACCCGATCGGCCTGTGGTGCACAGCTCGGAGGGAACTTGTGCGGCCGGATCTGCGTTGATGGGCGAAAAGGAGCGTTCACATGACGAAAGACCATGGACCATCGGTGAAAGATGACGAGACCTATGAAGCACTTCGCGACAAGGGGTATGACAAAGGCAAGGCGGCTGCGATCGCCAACGCTCAGGCGGATGACGGGATGTCGCCCTCTGAAAAGGGTGGCAAAGCGCCGCCTTATGAGGAATGGACAAAAGATGACTTGATGAAGCGCGCCCGAGAGCTTGAGATCGAGGGGCGATCGGACATGACAAAAGACGAGCTGATCGACGCCTTGCGCAATTGACTTGGAACGGAACGCGTGGGCGGTGATCTGCGCGGTCGGGCTGTGAACGGCCTGTCCGATGAGCCGGACATGGAAACGTCTCCGCCACATTAAGATCTTGCCAAAAGGCAAAAAAACACCGGCCAGAAGGCCGGTGCTTTTTTGTTTTTTGGGGCTTTTTAGGCGGCCAGCTTGTCAAGCTCGCGCTCGGCCTCTTCTTTGGTCTTACCGTATTTCTGCTGGATCAGGCCCAGCAGCTTGTCGCGGCTGCCTTTCGCCTGCTCGACCTCGTCATCGGTCAGCTCGCCGTATTTCTGGCGCAGCTTGCCGGAAAATTCACGCCAATTGCCTTTGATTTCGTCCCAATTCATAACGGAACCTCCTTTGGTTATGGTTCATTGGCAAAACGCGCGGCACGGCGGATTGTTCCAACTATTTCCGAGTTTCCGGGCAAAGGTTTCTCAGGACACCGCACGTGAGGTGGCGGCGGCATGGTGGCGAATGACAGCGAATGTGATGCCCGATCCCTGCCCCGGATTACCGGAAATGGGTTAACGGCATGCGATGTTCAACGACGCCCTGCAAAGCACCTCAAACATGGCGCGCGTGTATCTGCTGCCTGCAACCACAAGAACGCTGACAGCGCCTGCGTGCCCTATTCTGTCCAGGGAAATGTGCGGCGGTGCAGGCGCACAGGGCTGGCGGGGAGACAGGGATTCGAACCCTGGGGACGCTCTCACGCCCAACGGTTTTCAAGACCGCCGCATTCGACCACTCTGCCACCTCCCCGGTTGCCGGTCATCCGCGGCACGGGTTTAGGGGCAGCCACCGGCCCAGGCAAGGGGAAAACCCCAGGCCAGATTGGGGAAACTTGCCGATCCGCCACGCGGACGCTTCCCATGACGCCCTGCAAAGGCTATTCTGCCACAAAACAATTAGGCAGTATCCCCGCAATCCAAGGTCCAGGCGGGGCGCAGAGCGTATGAATACGCCGCGGTAACAGGCAAGGGGCAACGCTTATGACACATGATCGCGTGGGGCACAGACTGACCACTCGCGCCACAGGGCTGGGTCTGGCCCTGCTGCTTTTGGCGGGATGCGAAGACATGCCGGAGGGTTTGAGTTTTCTCCAACCGAAACAACAGGATGTGAACGAGGTTTCCTCGGCAGCAGCGCCCGCCGCCACACGGCTGATTGAACGCGATGTCGAGGCGCCCGAGGTCTTTCAGGTCACCGAAGCGGGCCTTTGGGACGGGCGCCCGTCGCTGGGCGGTGTCTGGGTCGCGCATCCCGATGTGGCCGAGCCCGAGCGCGTTATCATCCGCAATTCCGCCAACGGCAAATTCGTCATCGGTGCGCTGTTCCGCCGCGAACGCGACATTCCGGGTCCGCGCCTGCAGACATCGTCGGATGCAGCCGCCGCTCTTGGCATGCTGGCCGGAGCGCCGGTTGAGCTGAACGTGACCGCGCTGCGCCGCGAAGAAGTGCCGGACGCCCTGCCGCCCGAAGACGTGGACATGGTGCAAAGCGCCGAAGAGATCACTGCAGAGCCGCTTGATCCCATCACGGCGGCCGGGGCCGCCCTGGATGAAGGCACCGTGGCAGAGGCAACCGCCGCATCGACCGTAGGCGCGACGCCGCCGGTGGAAAGTGCCGTGCAAACCGCCGCGCTGGAAAGCCCGGCCGCGGTCCCTGCCCCTGCGCCCGCCGCCGCTCCCTCACCCGCGCCTGCGCCAACCCGGGTGGCATCGCCGCTGTCGAAGCCTTATGTGCAGATCGGGATCTTCAGCGTGGAGGCAAACGCCAACCGCACCGCCGACATGATGCGCAGCGCGGGCATGGTGCCCACGGTCTATGCGCAATCGGCAAACGGCAAGCCGTTCTGGCGCGTTGTCGTCGGCCCCGCGCGGTCCTCGTCCGAGCGCGCTTCGCTCATGCGCAAGATCAAAGAGGTGGGCTTCTCGGACGCCTATGCGGTCACGAACTAAGTAACGGAGCCTGACTATGAGACAGCCCCTGCCGGCGCTTTCCTGTCTGATCGGCGCGGCCCTTCTGGCCTGCGCCCTCGCCCTGCCCGCCGCCGCGTTTGAGACGCGCGCGACCTCGGCCTATGTGGTGGATCAGACGACAGGCACGGTACTTTTGTCGAAAAACGCGACCGAACCTTTGCCGCCCGCGTCGATGTCCAAGCTGATGACGCTTTACATGGCGTTCGAGGCGGTGCGCGATGGCCGTCTGTCTCTGGATGAACAACTGCCGGTGTCGGAACACGCCATGTCATTTGGCGGCTCGACCATGTTTCTGGACACCACTGACCGCGTGCGCGTCGAAGACCTGATCCGCGGTATCATTGTGATGTCGGGCAATGACGCCTGCGTCGTGATTGCCGAGGCACTCAGCCCCGACGGGACGGAGGCCGGGTTCGCCCGCATGATGACCCAGCGCGCCGCACAGCTGGGAATGGAAAATTCGACCTTCATGAATTCCTCCGGCTGGCCCGCCGCCGGCCACCGCATGTCGATGCGCGACCTGGCCATTCTGGCCGAACGCTTGATTGAGGATTTCCCGGAATTCTATCCGCTGTTCAACGAACGCGAGTTTGCCTTTGACGGGCGCGCGCCGCAGAACACCACCAACCGCAACCCGCTTCTGGGTCTTGGGATCGGTGCCGACGGCCTGAAGACCGGCCACACCCAAGAGGCCGGCTATGGCCTTGTGGGATCGGCCAAACAGGGTGACCGGCGGGTGATCTTCGTGATCTCGGGGCTTGATACCGCCAGCGCCCGGGCAGAGGAGGCCGAGGCCATCGTTAACTGGTCGTTTCGTCAATTTACCCAAGCGCAACTTGTCAGTGCCGGGACCCGCCTCGCCAGCGCCGAGGTCTGGATGGGAGCCCAGCCGTCGGTAGGTTTGGTCGTGGCCGAGGATATCACCACCCTCGTGCCGGTTCTGGGCGGCGACAAGATCGAGGCCGAAGTCGTCTATCGCGGCCCGGTGCAGGCCCCGGTCGAAGCCGGTCAGCAACTGGGCGAACTGGTCTTTTCACCCGAAGGCCTGCCGGAAGTGCGCGTGCCGCTGGTGGCCGAAAGCGCGGTGGGTCCGGGCGGGTTCATGGTGCGCGTAACCACTGCAGCGACCAAGCTGCTGGACAAGATCGTCAACGGCCCAGAGACCACGATGTGAGCCGGAAAGGTCTGTTCATCACATTCGAAGGCATCGACGGGTCCGGGAAATCCACCCAGGCCCGTTTGCTGCATGAAGCGCTTGTGGCGTCCGGCCATGACGCGATCCTGACGCGCGAACCCGGCGGATCGCCCGGCGCGGAAGAGATCCGGTCGCTGGTGCTGGAAGGCGATCCCGACCGCTGGTCGGCAGAAACGGAAATCCTGCTGTTCACCGCTGCCCGTCGCGACCATCTGGAGCGGGTCATCGAACCGGCGCTTGCGGCGGGCAAAATCGTGATCTGCGACCGCTTCGCTGACAGCACGCGCATGTATCAGGGTCTCAGCCGCGGCGATCTGCGCGGGATTGTCGACCAGTTGCACAAGCTGATGATCGGGCGCGAACCCGATGTGACGATCCTGATCGACATGGACCCGAACCTTGGCCTGAACCGCGCCCTGTCGCGCAAGGGCACCGAAGAACGGTTCGAAGACTTCGGCGCAGATCTACAGGAACGGATGCGCGCCGGGTTCCTTGATCTGGCCCGCGAATTTCCCGACCGTTTCCACGTGATCGACGGCGCACGCGATATGGAGACCGTCGCCGCCGATGTCCGCGCCGTTGCCGAGGCGCAGCTGGCGGTTTGATCCCGGCGCGCGGCCTGCTACACCCACATCATGAGCACACCCGATCCAGACGGCCCAAGCCCCGACCAGACCGCAGGCGCGCCCCATCCGCGCGACACCGAACGCTTGATCGGACAGGCAGCGGCCGAGGCAGAATTCCTGCGCGCCTTCGCGTCGGGCCGGATGCATCACGGCTGGATGCTGACCGGGCCCAAGGGCGTGGGCAAGGCCACGCTGGCCTATCGCATCGCGCGCTTCCTGCTGGCGACGCCCGTGGTGCAGGATGACGACATGTTCGGCGCCCCGCCCCCGCCCGGTACGCTGCAGATCGACCCGGAACACCCCGTGGCCCGCCGCATCCGCGCGGGGGCAGAACCGGGTCTGAAAACGGTCACCCGGTCGCTCACCGATACAGGCCGGCTGTCAGACATGATCCGGGCCGAGGATATCCGCGCGCTGAATAGCTTCTTTGGCCTGTCGGCCACTGATGGCGGGCGACGCGTGGTGATCGTAGATGCGGCGGACGAAATGAACACCCAAGCCGCCAACGCGCTTCTGAAAATGCTGGAAGAACCGCCCGCCAACACCACGCTTTTGCTGATCGCACACCAGCCCTCGCGCCTGCTGCCCACGATCCGCTCCCGCTGCCGGACGCTGCGCCTGAATGCTCTGTCGCCCGCCGATATGGCCGCCGCGCTGGAACAGGCAGGCAGCGCGCCCGTGGAAGGGGCCGAAGCGCAGGCGCTGGCCCAGCTTTCGGGCGGATCGGTGGGCACCGCGCTGCGGCTCATCCATCTGGACGGTCTGACGCTTTATGCCGATCTGGTCACGCTGCTGGCCACGCTGCCCCAATTCGACCGCGCCCGCGCCCGCGCGCTGGCCGACAGCGTCGCGGGCCCGCGCAATGCGGACCGGCTGGCGCTGCTGTTTGATCTGCTGGACCTGGCGCTGACACGCCTGGCCCGCGCCGGTGCGGCAGGCCAGCCCCTGCCCGATGCAGCCCCCGGAGAAGGCGACACCTTCGCCCGTCTCGCTCCCGATGCGCGCGCCGCGCGCGCCTGGGCGGATACGGCGGCACATATCTCGTCCCGTGCGCGCCATGGTCTGGCGGTCAACCTTGACCCTGCCGCCCTTGTCCTAGATACGGTTTTCAGTATCGCAAAGACGGCACAACTCGCACCGACATGAGCCCAACACCCCAGATCACCGACAGTCACTGCCACCTCGATTTCCCCGATTTCGACGGGCAGATGGACGACGTCATCGCCCGCGCGGCCGAGGCTGGCGTTACGCGCATGGTCACGATCTGCACGCGGCTGCGGCTGGAACCGCAGGTCCGTGCTTTGGCCGAGGCCCACGCGCCGGTGTTTTACGCCGCCGGGACCCACCCGATGAGCGCCGCTGATGAGCCTCTGGCGACAGTAGATGAATTGATTGCCCTTGCCCGTCACCCCAAAATGGTGGGCATTGGCGAGACGGGACTCGATTACCACTACACCGCCGAGAGCGCGCAGGTGCAGCAAACCTCGCTGCGTATCCACATCGCCGCGGCGCGGGAAACCGGCCTGCCCCTGATCATCCACGCCCGCGACGCCGATGACGACATGGCCCAGATCCTCTCCGAAGAATATAGAAACGGCGCCTATACCTGCGTCATGCACTGCTTTTCCTCGACCGCCGCACTGGCCAAGGCCGCGCTTGATCTGGGGTTTTACCTCTCGATGTCCGGGATCGCCGCCTTCCCCCGCTCCCAGGAACTGCGCGATATCTTCGCTGCCGCCCCGGTCGACCGGATCCTCGTGGAAACCGACGCGCCTTACCTCGCACCGCCGCCCCATCGCGGCAAGCGCAACGAGCCGGCGTATGTCGCCCACACCGCCCGCGTGGGGGCCGAGGTCTTCGGCATGGACTACCCTGCCTTCGCCGCGCAAACGCAGGCCAATTTCGACCGGCTCTTCACCAAAGTCACCCAATGGCAGGCTGCGGCATGAGCGGTCAGATGCGCTTTACCATCCTTGGCTGCGGCTCATCGGGCGGGGTACCGCGCCTGGGCGGCCATTGGGGCGATTGCGATCCCGAAAACCCCAAAAACCGCCGCCGCCGCTGTTCGATGCTGGTGGAACGCGATGGGCCGGATGGCACCACTACGGTCCTCATCGACACCTCCCCCGACCTGCGCAGCCAGCTTCTGGACACGGGCACCGGGCGGCTCGATGGCGTGGTCTACACCCATTCCCATGCCGATCATGTGCACGGCATCGACGATCTGCGGATGATCGTCTTCAACATGCGCGCCCGCCTGCCCGTCTGGGCCGATGGCGACACGCAAAACGCGCTGTTTTCCCGGTTCGGCTATGCCTTCGTCCAACCCGAAGGCTCCCCCTACCCGCCGATCCTCGACATGAAAACCATCTCGGGTCCGTTCCAGGTGGACGGCCCCGGCGGCCCCATCCCCTTCACCCCGTTCGAGGTCGACCACGGCTCCATTGAAAGCCTTGGCTTCCGCATCGGAGACGTCGCCTATCTGCCCGACGTGGCCGAGATCCCCGATGATGCCTGGCCCGCGCTCGAAAACCTCGATGTCTGGATCGTCGACGCCCTGCGCCGCACGCCCCACCCGACCCATGCGCATCTGGAAAAAACCCTTGGCTGGATCGACCAGGTGGCCCCAAAACGCGCGGTCCTGACCAATATGCATATCGACCTCGACTACGCGACCGTGCACAACGAAACCGCCGATCACATCACCCCCGCCTATGACGGCATGGTCATCACGGTCGATCTGTGAGGCCCCTCCTGCTTCTTTCTGGCTCTAAATACCCCACACCCAAGCCAGCCGCAGAGCGGATCACCCGATGCTGCAAGCACTGATCGACGTAATCCTGCCGGTCTTTCTGGTGATCGGCGCGGGCTATGCCACGACGCGGGCGGGGTTTTTCACCTATGCCCATATCGACGGGATCATGAAGTTCACCCAGGGCTTCGCGATCCCCTGTCTGCTTTTTGCCGCCATCGCCAATCTGGACCTCGGCGCCAGCTTCAATCCACGCCTGCTGATCTCTTTCTACACCGGGTCAGCGGCCTGTTTCGTGCTGGGGATCCTCGGGGCGCGCACGCTTTTCAAACGCGACTGGGAAGACAGCGTCGCCATCGGTTTTTGCTGTCTTTTCGCCAACACTGTCCTTCTGGGCCTGCCGATCACAGAGCGCGCCTATGGGCCGGAGAACCTTGTGGGCAACTTCGCCATCGTCGCGCTGCATTCGCCCTTCTGTTACGGGCTGGGTATCACCACAATGGAGATTGTGCGCAACCGCGGCAAAAGCGGCGGCGAGCTGATCACCGCAGTCGGAAAAGCGATGTTTTCCAACACGTTGATCCTGGGCATCGCTTTGGGCTTTCTCTTCAACATCACCGGGTGGAGCTTGCCGGGCGCCATCGATGACGCGCTCAGCCTGATCATCGCTGCTGCCTTGCCCGGTGCGCTTTTCGCCTTGGGCGGCGTGCTGGTGCAATACCGGCCCGAAGGCGATTTGCGCACTATTTTCATGGTCTGCGCGATCTCGCTTCTGATCCATCCCGCCATCGCCTGGGGCATGGGCACAAGCCTTGATGTCCCCGATGACCTCTTCCGCTCCGCCGTGCTGACCGCGGCCATGGCGCCGGGGTTCAACGCCTATATCTTTGCCAATATTTATGGCCGCGCACGGCGAGTCGCAGCATCTTCGGTGCTGATCGCGACAGTCCTATCGATTGTCACGATCTGGGGCTGGCTCGCCCTGCTGGGTTAACGGATGATCAGCACCGAACAGGGCGCGCGCCGGGCTACGCGGGCGGCGGTGGAGCCCAGGAAATAGTCCTGCAGCCCGGGGCTGTGCGAGCCCACGATGATCATGTCCATCTTCTTCTCCGCCGCATAACGCGCGATCACCACACCGGCTTTGCCTGTCTGCACATCGGTCTGGATATTCTCCGCGCCGCCTGCAGCCTCGTCCAGCTTGGCTTTCACCTTGGCCGTCAGGTGGTTTTCCGGCTTCATATCAACGAATTCGCTGACAAAACCCGGCACGCTTTCCAGCACGCTCAGAAGGGTGATCGTCCCACCTTCGGCCAGCAGATGCCGGGCCGTTTCGATCTTGCGCGGCAGGACATCTTCGTGATCCAGCGCCACGGGGATGAGGATATTTGAATACATAATTCTCTCCTTATGGGGGGGTCATGGGGCCAGAAGGTTCAGCCCGACAACAATGAAAACTGCAAGAAAGGCGGTTTCTGCCAGAAGGAACATCGCAGCCGCAAAGCCCACGTTCAGAATGTCTTTGGGCATGGTTTTCATGCCGACCGATCCGATGGCCATCAACAAAAGCCAGCGCGAGGCTTCGGACAGGGTGTCTTTGACAAGCTCAGGCAAAAGGCCTGCGGTGCTGAGGGCTGCGAGGCCGATGAACCCCAGCACAAAGACCGGAACCAGCGGAGGCTTCTCGCCCTCTCCCGCAGCCCCAACCCAGGCGCGGATGACAAGGGCTGCCAGCAGAACCACGGGGGCCAGCATCACGACGCGCAGCAGTTTGACCAGCGTGGCGGTGTCGCCGGTCTCCTGACTGACGGAATAGCCCGCGCCCACCACCTGCGCCACATCATGGACCGTGGCGCCGATGAAGATGCCGGTGGTGCGATCATCAAAGCCGATGACATCGCCCAGAACGGGGTAGAGGATCATCGCCACCGTCGACAGCAGCGTTACGCCCACGACGGTAAAGATCAGCCGCTCTTCCGAGCGCTCGTCCTTGGGCAGGATCGCGGCGATCGCCATCGCGGCAGACGCCCCGCAGATCGCCACAGCCCCTGCCGACAGGAACGCAAAGCGATAGCGAAAGCCAAAAAGTCGCGAGAAGATCAGGCCGAAGGCGATGGTCAGCACCACACCGCCCACCACAAGGCCAATGACCTGCCAGCCCAGGATATCGAGCATATCCGCCGTGATCCGCACGCCCAGAAAGGCCACGCCCAGACGCAGGATCTGGCGGGATCCGAAATCAATGCCGGGACGCGCGCGGGTTTCACTGCCAAGGAAGTTCAGCGCGATCCCGAAGAGAAGCGCCAGCAACATCGCGGGCGCGCCGTAGTGTTCGGCCACGAATTGGCTCGCCAATGCAATGATGGCGGCAACCAGAAGGCCCGGGAAGAGATCGCCTGCCCTGTCGGCCAGTCTCTCAAACCCGCGCGGTTCCGGACCTGAGGCCGCGGGATCAGCCATCGTCTCCGGCCAGTTCTCGGGCGATGTGCAGATATTGCACCGGTACGTCGATGCCATGGGCGCGGGCATGCTCCAGCGCGGCGATCCGGCGGGTGCCGGGGATCCGTGCGCCCTCCAGCGCTGCGATCTGACCGAGCAGAGCTTCGATCCGGGCAGCAAAACCCGGCCCGTCGCCCGGTTTGATCGCGAGCAGGAATTGACCCGAACCGGGGGGCGGGCCATCTGCGCTGAAGTAGGACGACATCTCGGAGCTGAATTGCGCCCCGGTCAGCGCGGCGGCAAGGATTTCGACCATTAGGGCAAGGGCTGTCCCCTTCGCCTCCCCAATTGCGATCATGGAGCCGGCAAGCGCTGCGTCGGGATCGGTCGTGGGGTTGCCCTCGGAATCAAGCGCCCAGCCTTCGGGGATGGGTTGGCCCGTTTTCTTGGCGTTCATCACCTTGCCGCGTGCCACGCGCGACAGTGACAGGTCGATGACCAGTGGCGGGCCATCTTTGCGGGGGGCGGAAAAGGCGATGGGGTTGGTGCCGTAAAGCGGCACATTTGATCCCCAGGGCGCAATCGCGGCGGGCGCGTTGGCGACCATCAAGCCGATCAGCCCAGCCTGGGCGATCTTGTCCACCTGGATCGAGAGCGCGCCGCAATGATGGGACCGCGTAATCGACATCGCGGCGCAACCTGTCTCCTGCGCCATGGCGACGCCGGTTTCAATAGCCAGATCCATCGCCGGATAGGCAAAGCCGTGCTGCGCATCCACCGTCACCGCAGACGCGCCTGTTTTCTGTGCCGTGGGCACAGCCGATCCGTTCACCTTGCCGCTTTGCACCTGGGCCACGTAGTCCGACAGGCGCGAAAACCCGTGGCCGACCTGCCCTTCGGCCTCAGCCGCGACCAGGGCATCGGCCACCGACCGCGCGCTGGCTTCCGGCACGCCAGCCGCTTCAAACGCCCGGCGCATCAACGCACGGGCGGCCTCAAGCGATATGTTTTCTTTTTCCTGCGACATGGGCGAAAGCGGGCAACCCCGAAGGGCCGCCCGCCGTGTGACTTACGCGCTGCGATAGAGCTTGGTCATCGAGAATTCCCGGTGACCCAACGCTTCGGCAGCGGTGTTGCGGCCATTGGCGGTCCGGCAGATCATCTCGATCAGCGCATCGCCTGCCTCATCAATCGTCATCTCGCGGCGCAGGATGCCGGAGACGTCCACATCCACGTGCTCAGCCATCGTCCGCACGGTGCGCGGGTTCGCGGTGATCTTGATCACCGGCACGATGGGGTTGCCCACCACGTTGCCCTGACCGGTGGGGAAGGTGTGGATCACCGCACCGCCCGCCGCCATCAGCGTGACGCATTCAGCCGCGGCCGAGGAGCTGTCCATGAAATAAAGACCATTGCCCGATTTGGGCTGTTCGGCCGGATCAAGGATGTCGATATATTGCGAGGTGCGCCCGATCTTTTCGAGGTTGCCCAGCGCTTTTTCCTCGATCGTGGTCAGACCGCCTTCGATATTGCCTTTGGTGGGCTGGCTGTCAGACAGGTCATCGGTTTGGTGCGCAAAGATCACGTCATCCTGATAGGCTTTCCACATCTTGTACCAACGCTCGCCCACCTCTTCATTGATGGCGCGTTTCTGGCAGATATGCTCGGCCCCGGTGATTTCCGATGTCTCACCAAAGAAGCCGGTGATGCCTTCGGGCAGCAGCTTGTCATACATGTTGCCGACTGTCGGGCAGGAGCCCAGACCGGTGGTGGTGTCGCTCTCACCGCATTTGGTCGAGACCCACAGCTCAGAGATATTGCACTCTTCCCGCTGCACTTCGGTGGCCTTGTGTACGAAATCCTTCGCCGCCCAGGAGGCACGGCGGATGGTTTCAAAGTCACCATTCTGTTCGATGGAAAACTCGGCCACTTCCTTGCCGGTTTCGCGGATGCCATCGGCGATGCGCTTGGTCCAGCCAGGTTCGATCCCGATCACCACGACCGAATGCACGTTCGGGTTCGACCCGGTGCCGATCATCGTGCGGAAATGCAATTCCAGATCTTCGCCGAACTGCAGACGGCCATAGGCGTGCGGGATCGCCAGAGTGCCTTTGACGTTGTTGGCCACCGCCTCACAAGCAGCGTTCGAGATGTCGTCGACCGGCAGGATCACGACGTGATTGCGCACGCCCACGCGGCCATTCTCGCGACGGTAGGCTTTGACCGTCATGTTGGAATATTTCGATGCCATTGCGGTGCTCCTTACCAGCGTTTCGTTTTGCAGTTATGGGTGTGCACATGCGCGCCCTTGGGGATGTCGGCGATGATCTTGCCGATATCTTCGCCGTACTTGATCGCGGTATCGCCCGCCTTGAGGTCTTTGAGCGCGATCTTGTGACCGATCGGCACATCGGCGCCCGATGTCAGACGGAAGGTGGAGTTGTCGTGCGTGACACAGCACAGCATATCTGTGCCGGCGGTCAGCCCCTCGACGACGACCACACCCACGTTATCATCGTGTTCATGGACGAGAAGGTGAGGGATTTCAGCCATTTGGTTTTCTCCTTAGGCATGCGGTTTCAAAATGATCTTCGGGGCGGCGGTGCGTCCCGAACGGATGTCGGCGAAGGCGGCAGAGCCGTCTGAAAGGGCGCGGTTTTCGGCCCAGTCAAGCGGTCCCAGCCGTCCGTCGAACATGGCTTGCGCGCAGTCACGGAAATCCTGCGCGGTATAGGTATAGGTGCCGATAAAGGTGATCTCCTGCAGCGTCATGCGCCGCACGTCAAGGCCACCTGTGTCCTCGCCCAGACCGATATGCACGATCACGCCACCGGGCGTGGCCAGGGCGGAGGCTGTGGCGCGCGTGGCGGCAAATCCTACTGCGTCGATCACCAGCGGGGCGGCGGTGTGGGCCTTTTCGACAGCCATCACACCGCAGCGGTCATTCAGGTAGGCGCGGCGCACAGGGTTCGGCTCGGCAATCGTCACGTCACTGCAACCCATAGCTTTGAGCGCGAGTGCCGCCGCCAGCCCAATCGCGCCCCCGCCAAGCACCACGGCGCGCCGTTCATCGGCAGGATGCAGGGCAGCAAGGCCCAGACGCACCGAATGCCAGCTGACCGAGAGCGGTTCTGCCAATGAAGCAACGTCCAGGCTGATCGCGTCTGGTACTGTGACCAGATTGGTTTCCGGCATCGTCACATATTGCGCAAAGGCCCCTTCGCGCGGCGGCATGGAGATTATCTGGCGTGTGGGGCACAGGTTCTCGCGGCCGGAGGTGCAGGCAGGGCACGCCCCGCAAGTCACCAGCGGGTTGATCGTCACCCGTTCACCGGCGCGGGGCCCTTCGGTGATCACGCCCGCGGCTTCATGGCCCAGGATCAGGGGGGCTGGCCTGCGGTCGTCATGGCCCAGATAGGCATGCATGTCCGACCCGCAGATGCCTACGCTTTCCACGCGGATCATGACCTCTCCGCCAGAGGCCTGAGGATCGGGCGCATCGCGATATTCCATCGCTTCCACACCGGTATAGACAAGCGCCTTCATTTGGCTGTGAACCCCCCGTCCACCATCAGGATCTGACCCGTCACATAGCCGGACGCGTCCGAACAGAAAAAGAGAAGCGGGCCGTCCATATCTTCGGGCCGCCCATTGCGCCCGATGCAGGTTTGCGCCGCGTTGCGGGCGGCGCGTTCCTCGTCATTGAAGACCGCTGCCGTCAACTCGGTGGGGAAAAACCCCGGCCCGATCGCGTTGGCGGTGATCCCGTCCCGCGACCACGCTTCGGCCATGGCGCGGGTCATCTGCGCCACGCCGCCTTTGGTTGCGCCATAAGCGATGCCGCCGGGAAACGCGCGGAAGGACTGGAGAGAGGCAAAATTCACGATCCGCCCCCAGCATTTCGCGCGCATGGCAGGCACCATGGCTTGGGCCAGGAAAAACGGCGCGCTGAGGTTGATGGCCAATGTGGCGTCCCAGCCGTCATTGGTAACATCATCCGCTGCCTCGCGGGTATTGAGACCGGCTGCATTGATCAGGATATCCGGCGCACCGAAGGGTTCGGAAATCCGGCGTACTGTCTCCGCCAAACCATCGCGATCCGCCACATCGGCATCCACAGCCGCGCAGCTGTCGCCCAATTCAGCGCACAGCCCATCCAAAGCCTCCCGCCTGCGGGCGACGCCCACCACACGCGCCCCTGCCCCGCTCAAAGCGCACGCCGCCTGCCGACCAAGGCCAGAACTGGCCCCGGTCACGCAGGCCACGCGGCCTGTCAGGCTGAACAGGTCAGGGATATGTGCGGTGTCAGCCATCTGCCGTCAGGTCGAAAGTTTCATCCGGGAAGTACTTCTTCAGACGGATATCAGCCGTGCGTGCATGGCCTTCCATCCCTTCCAGACGGGCAATCCGCGCGGTGGCCTCCGCCACAGGCTTGGCCCCTTCGCGAGTGGCGCGCTGCCAGGTGACGATCTTCATGTACTTATGCACACTCAGACCACCGGTATAGCTGGCCGCACCGGATGTGGGCAGCACGTGGTTGGTGCCCGACGCCTTGTCGCCAAAGGCCACGGTGGTTTCTTCCCCAAGGAAAAGCGAGCCATAGCAGGAGAGCCGGTTCAGCCACCAATCCAGATCCGCAGCTTGCACCGTCAGGTGCTCGGGCGCGTAATCGTCGGAGCAGGCGGCCATTTCCTCACGGTCGCCGCAGACGATTACTTCGGCATAGTCGCGCCAGGCCGCAGTGGCGTTGTCGCGGTTCACCTCTGGCAGATCGTCGATCAAAAGCGGCACAAGGCGCATCACTTCCTCGGCCAGCGCGCGGTCATCGGTGACCAGCCACACGGGCGAGTTGTACCCATGCTCGGCCTGACCGACGAGGTCGGCTGCCACCACCATCGGGTCAGCCGTGCTGTCGGCTAAAATCAGGCTATCGGTCGGCCCGGCGATCATGTCGATGCCCACGCGGCCAAAGAGCATCCGCTTGGCTTCGGCCACAAACTGGTTGCCGGGGCCCACAAGGATGTTGGCTTTGGGCAGACCAAACAGACCAAAGGTCATCGCGGCCACACCCTGCACGCCGCCCATGGCGAGGATCTTGTCCGCACCGCAAACATGCGCGGCATAGATGATCGCAGGCGCAATCCCCACGCCGGGGCGCGGCGGCGAACAGGCCACGATGTTCTTGCACCCAGCCACCTTGGCCGTGGTCACCGTCATGATCGCACTTGCGATATGGCTGTAGCGGCCGCCGGGCACATAACAGCCCGCCGCATGCACCGGGATCGCCTTCTGGCCCGCGATCAGGCCCGGCACGACCTCCACCTCGAAATCCGACACGGTGGCTTTCTGCGCTTCGGCGAATTTCTTGACGTTGGCGTGGCTGAACTCGATGTCCCGGCGCAGCTTTTCCGGCACCAGGGCCTTCGCGGCCTCGATCGCCTCGGGCGTCAGCAGGATGTCGCCCTCGTACTGGTCGAACTTCGCGGCATATTTCAGCGCCGCCTCGTCTCCGCCCGCCTCGATATCATCCAGAATACCGCGCACGATCTCGCGCGTTTCAGAAGCATCGCTGCGCGCGTGCAGCTTGGCCTTTTTCAGATAGTCTCTCGCCATAACAGTTACCTTATTGGTAGATCTCAGGAAGGAATGTCGTCGAGATCGCTGGCACATACGCGATGAACAGCGTCACGATGAGCATGAAGAACACGAACGGAATGGCGCGGTATGCGATCTTGAGGATCGATTCCCCCGTCAAACCGGACACGACGAACAGGTTCAAACCCAGCGGCGGCGTAATGAAGCCCACACCCAGCGCGGTGATCATCATGATACAGAACTGGATCTCGTTCATGCCGATATTGTCGGCCAGAGGCTTCAGGATCGGCGCCAGGATCACGATGTTGGGCGTGGTTTCCATCACACAGCCCGCCGCGATCAGGATACAGACCATCATCAGGATGATGATGACCGGCTCATCGCTGACCGAGGTGGCGGCGGCGACAAAGCCCTGCGGCACACCGATGATCGCGAGCGCTTCGGCCAGTGGGGCCGAAAAGGCGATGATCGGCACGATCACACCGTTCACCTTGGCCGAACTGACCAGCATGGCCGGGAAATCCGATAATTTCAGCGTGCCGATGATGAAGCCCATGATGATGGTCACGACCACGGCCACGGCCCCCGCCTCGGTCGGCGTCAGACGACCCGAGAAGATGCCATAGAAGATGATGCCGGGCACGAGGAAGGCATACCAGCCGGATTTCAGCGTGGCCCACAGGCGGCTGAAATACTCGCCCATGGAGACGTTTCCGCCACCCTCCCAGCCATAAAGCCGGTTCATGATGATATTGGTGGCCAGGATCGACAGCAGGATCGCGATCCCCGGAACAAGCGCTGCCAGGAACAGGGTCGATGCCGATATCCCCAGCACAAGGCCAATGATGATATAGGCGATCGACGGCGGGATCAGGATGCCGGTACAGGCCCCCGCCGCCACCAGCGCACAGGCATAGGGGCGCGGATATCCGCTTTCAACCAGCCGGTCGATGGTCATCCGGCCCACCGCCGCAGCCCCCGCCGCGTCCGAGCCCGAGATCGCCGCGAACATCCCGCAGACCAGCACCGTGGCCGATCCGAAGCCGCCCTTGGCGAATTGCGTCAGCGCTTCGGCAACGTCCAGGAATTTTCGACTGAGGCCGGTGCGCACCAGAACGTCACCGGTCAGGATGAAGAGCGGCACAGCGGTCAGGGCAAAAAAGTCGATGCCGGTGAACAGTTTTTCCCCCACCAGGCTCAGCGGCAGAGCGCCAGACCAGACCAGCATGAGGATCGCCGCCGCACCGATGGAAGCCCAGACAGGCACCGCCAGCGCAACCAGCACGACAAATACAATGACAGAGCCGTAGAAGTCCCATCCAAGGATCACGGTTTGGTCAAGTTGGTTCCAAAGCATTGCGTGAGCTCCTTAGTCGAACAGCTTGTCGCCTTCGTAGACGGGACGGCCCGCACGAAGATCACCGATGTCGCGGATGATGGATTGAACAAGACGGAACAGAACCAGCGCAAAGCCGATGGGCACCGCCAGCAGGAACCAGACGCGGCTGATCCGCAGACCATCCGTGACCGACCCGAACTTGGCCGCCACATGGACCGTCTCATAGGAATAATAAAGCGCGATCACCGACACGATGACCATGATGAAATCGCCAAACAGATACAGGACCGCCTTGGTCCGCGGGCCCACATATTGCATGATCACGTCGATGCGGATGTGCCCGCGTTCCTTCACCGCCGACGCGGCGCCGATCCAGACAAGATAGATAAACGAATACCGGACGATCTCTTCGCCCCAGATGGACGAATAGGACAGCAGCTCACGCCGCACCACTTCGATGAACATCGTCGCAACGAGCATCACGTAAAAAACCAAAAGCGCCCACCTCTCGGCGTTCTGGTTCAGTGCATTCAGAAAGCGTGACATAAAATCCTCCCGTCCCGACACGCGGTGTTTCCACCGGTTCAGGCGCTAGCGTCAGCGTCTTTTGTGAATAAGTCAGCTGTCGGCGCGGAATGCGCCGACAGCATTGGCGTGATTTACGCGTCGTGGACGTAGTATTTGCCCATCGTACCAGCCGCTTCTTCCAGCTTGGCGAATGTGTCCATGGACCCGGCCAGTTCGACCTTGAACTGATCCCAGTCAGACAGCTGATAGCCGCCGGTCGCTTTCCATTCGGCCAGCTGATCTTCGCTCAGCGAATGGAATTCGACACCGGCTTTCGCCAGCTCGGCCATGGCGTAAGACCGCGCCGACGGCACTTTGGCCAGGTTCTGGTGCGAGGTCATCTCACCGGCCCATTCGATGCCTTCCTGCACGTCGCCGGGCAGGCTGTTGAACCACTCAAGGTTCATCGAATAGACCTGACTGTCCGGCACCGCCTGGGTGAAGGTCACGTGACTCAGAATGTCTTTGAAGCCAAAGACGTAAAGCGCGCCCACGGACGGATCCAGCGCATCGGCCACACCCTGTTTGATCGCCGAAGGTGTTTCACCCCAGGCCACCGGCGTCGGGTTGGCACCAACCATGCGATAGTATTGCTGCAGCATCTTCGAGCCGGGCACGCGGAACTTCACACCCGCCAGGTCTGCAGGCGACAGAACCGGGCCCGATCCGCCTTTGCGCATGGCAACGACGCGCGGGTCGATATTGATATAGAACAGCGGTTTGAAGCCCGATGCTTCAACCTTGGGGTGCACTTCCGATTTCCAGGCATCCGATGTCACCAGGTTGGTGAAACGCTGGTTGGAACCGCAGAAATACGGCAGGTTGATCAGGTCCGCGGCGCTGGCAAAGGGTGCGAAGTTCGACAGCGAGTGCTGCGCGCACTGGATCGTGCCCGCCTGCACCGCCTGAACCAGCGCACCGCCTGCGCCCAGCTGACCGCCGGGCGCCAGTTTCACATAGACCTTGCCGTTTGTGGCGTTCTGGATGTTTTCCTTCAGGTCCAGCTGCATAATCGGATAGCTGCGCGAGGCCCCCAGAACATAGGCCGTTGCCAATGTCATAGTGTACTCGGCGGCCTCCTGACGTGCGCGCTCCTCTTGTGCCGTCTGTGCGGCCGCTTCCGTCGACCACAGCATGCCCCCGGCCCCTGCGACGACGGCCGCGGTAAAGCCGGCCGTGGATGCCAGTTTCAGAAAGTTCCGGCGCTCTTCAGACGCCAGCTCGTTATCTTTCCGTTGCATATGCTCCTCCCTATTGAGCAGTTGTTTATTGCTTGGATTGTTTCTCACGAACAAGAATGGCCGCCACGAAGGCGATCGTTGCTGCGAAAAGCATCAACATTTCCTGGACATCTGTAAGAAAAGATGTGCTGGCCAGGGCTCCAAGGACCACATCTGCCACATAGACGGAAAACAATACCGCCGCGATTGCAAGCATCATGATCAGGCCTCCTCCCTGCCAACGACTCACTTGAATGTAAGCGCTTACATTTTACATTGCAAGCGCTTACATTATATGTCTGAATATTGGTCATTGACGGCGCACCTCCGATGGGGAATGCCCTCAATCGACCACGACCAAGGACAATGCCCGTGCCCCATGGCCAGGAAAATATGGGATCCTCGGTGCCGACACTGGAAGATGTGGCGGCGCGTTCGGGGGTATCCACGGCCACGGTATCGCGCTGCCTGAACACGCCCTCTCAGGTCAGCGCGACGACCCGTGAAAGGGTCATGCGTGCGGTCAGCGATCTGGGATATGCCCCGAATTTTGGTGCGCGCGCGTTGGCGGCCAAACGCACCAATACTTTCGGCGCGATCATTCCCACCATGGAAAACGCGATCTTTGCACGCGGCCTGCAGGCCTTTCAGGATGAACTGGGCGAAAACGGCGTGACGCTTCTGGTCGCCAGCTCCTCCTACAGCCCCCAGCAGGAAGAGGAACAGATCCGTTCCCTCGTCGCGCGGGGCGCGGATGCGCTGTTGCTGATCGGTCAGGACCGCACACCGAAAACCTATGCGTTCCTCGACAAGCGCAAGATCCCCTATGTGGTGGCCTGGGTGTTCGACCGCACGAATACACGGCCCTCCATCGGCTTTGACAACCGTCAGGCCATGAAAGCGCTGGCCGACGAAGTGCTGGAAATGGGCCATCGCCATCTGGGCGTGATCACCGCGGAACGCGAAGGCAATGACCGTGCCCGCGGCCGGTTCGAAGGCATCTGCGACGCTGCGCGCGACCATGGGATCAATCCCGACAGCCTGGCGGTCGAGGAGACTACCTATGCCATCGACAACGGCGCCCAGGCCTTCGCCCGCCTGATGGCCTGCACCCCCCGCCCTACGGCGGTTCTGTGCGGCAACGACGTGTTCGCGGCAGGCGCGCTGATGATGGCGCGCAAGATGGGCCTGCGCGTGCCCGAAGACGTGTCGATCACCGGGTTCGACGATATCGAACTGGCAGAGATCGTGACCCCTGCTCTGACCACCGTGCATGTGCCGCACCGCGAAATGGGCCGCCGCGCCGCCCAAAAGCTTCTCAGCTTGCGCGCAGGCGACGATCCGGGCCCCAGTATCGAGCTTGCCACGACGATCCAGTGGCGCGAGTCGCTGGGCCCCGCTCCGGCGCGGAACTGACGCAATCCGCGCAGCTCTCCCGCTTTGCTGTATTGGGAAAGGTGGTGCCCCCACACGGACTCGAACCGCGGACCTACTGATTACAAATCTTACGGGCACACTTTCTATCGAGTTCGATATATCTCTGATTAACCATATTTTATTGACATTTTGGGAACCGCAAGTGAGTTTGGACTTCGACCAAGCACTAAAGAATTCGAGCGTTCTTGCTTACCTGGCGCTTACCTCGTGCTTACCTATTCAATCTCGATCCGAACTATGCCCATCGCACGTCTAACCAAATCACGCATTGATGAAATAGCCGCTAGTGAACGGGACACGGTATACTGGGACGAAGGTCTTCCCGGTTTTGGCTTGCGCGTGAAGTCCACTGGTGTGAAGAGCTTCGTGGTTCAATACCGGAACAGACAGACCGGACGCTCAAAGCGAAAAACACTGGGGCAATACGGCCCTACAATGTCCCTGCAAGTAGCGCGAGACATGGCACGGTCGCTCCTTGCCGACGTGATCCGGGGGGAAGACCCCGTAGCAAATGCGCAAGCGGTTCGACGTTCGCCAAACGTTTCCGAACTGGCCAGGCTGTATATGACGGAACACGCCATTCCAAAGAAACGACGAGGCAGCGTTCGAAATGATCAGTCTATGTTGGATGGATACATTTTACCCAAGCTAGGGAAGCTTCGTGTTGTTGAAGTCGCTCATCAAGACGTTCAAAAACTCCACAACCAAATGCGGAAAACACCCTACCAGGCCAATCGCACGTTGGCCCTACTGTCAAAAATGTTCGAACTGTCTGTGCGTTGGGGCATGCGCCCTGACAACCCGGCTCGCGGTGTTGAGAAATTCCCAGAAGAGAAGCGGGATCGTTGGCTATCGGATGATGAGCTGAGCAGATTGTTGGCTGCACTCGCTGAGCATTCCAACCAAGTCGCAGCCGATGCCATCCGCTTACAACTCTTGACAGGCGCGCGCATCGGCGAGGTACTGACTGCAACATGGACAGACTTCGACATAGAGCGCGGCGTGTGGACGAAGCCGTCCCACCACACGAAACAAAAGCGCCGCGAGCATTTACCGCTATCTTCTGCTGCGTGCGAGCTAGTGACCCGAATGAAAGAAGAAAGAGCTGAACAAAGTATATGGCTTTTCCCAAGCCGGTCGCCCGAGCATCCGTACAAAGACCTAAAGGCATTTTGGCGCGTTGTGACCAAAGCGGCAGGCCTTGAGGACTACCGAATACATGACAATCGCCACACCCACGCCTCCCATCTCGTCTCCAGTGGTTTGAGCTTGCCAATCGTCGGTCGCCTACTGGGCCACACTAACCCGTCGACGACGCAACGATATGCGCACTTGGCAGATGATCCTCTACGGCAGGCTGCAGAGGTTATAGGCAAGAAAATAAAAGACAACGACGCGGAGAATTAGGCTGAACGAGTATGATCTCGATCGGTATAGGGATCCTACACCACTACCTTAGAAACAAGCCAGATCGAGCCAATAAGGATGGGTTGATGCACAAGGTAGATCGAAAGGCTGTGGCGCCCGGGCCACGTGATCAGGTAGCTCAATCTTTCATTCTGCGAAATCTGGAAAGCACTTTTGAATGTCAGGCACTTTGATACAGCCATTCCTACAAGAAGTGGTGCCAGCCAAGGGAAAAGAGGTAAGAAATCTAGCGATGGACGCACAGACGCACTGAGGCCAGTCCAGGAGAGCCAGGCGGTACTGAACAAATGAGAGTTCGGCAAACTGCTCACGACAAGTACGAATGCAGCTAAACTTGCAAGGCCCATTGCCGGTAGCCTCAGCAGTATGACCCCGATCACATTCGACACTGCAATTACATGCAAAATACCGAAATACACGAAACGTTCGGGGAAGACGACGGCGGTCACAGCAGAGACCAATGCTGCAGCAGCGACAATCAAAGACAGGCGCTTCAGCCAAGACCGCAGGCGGAAATGCTGCCCATGCGCAACGATGAGGCTGATACCGGACAAAAACAGGAACGACCCTGCAATAAGACGGGCAAAGATAGCCCATCCGCCGTGAAGGGTCGTTCCCGGTTCGAGATAACCAAATATTTCCATGTCGCGCGCCGTGTGGAACACGATCATTGCCAAGAGGGCAAAACTGCGCGCGCCATCAAGCCAGACTAGTCGCGGTTTTTCAGCTCGTTCAGATGCGTTTTTCACTGCGCTTTGCGCAGCTTCTCCAGGACCGAGGCGCAATCACTTGCTGCGCCAACGACCTCGCTAGGGGCTGCGTCGCCTGAGAGCTCCGCAAAATTTGCGGCCGCGCGATTCAAAACCTGATCAACCTGTTCATCATTGATCAACCCTTCCTCTTGAGCGGCCTGTAGTGTCATACAGATGCCTGATGATGCACCAGTCGCGACGCCGACACCCATCGCAGCGCCACCGACAAAGCCGCTGCCCAAAAGACCTATGATCAGGCCGATGATCAGGAAAACGACAGAGAGAACAGCCTTACCCATTTGAAAACCCTTTCTGAAATTGCCTACTGACCTGACCCATAGGGCCATAAAAGGTTCAGCACGAGGAGTGCCACGAAGAGGACAACGAACTTCACCATTGTCTACCTGCCTTTCGACATTGAGCCTAGAAGCGATGTCCGGTCCAGGCCCCAGAGCACGGCAAACATGATCACCGCGGTCACGATCATATGGGGAATATCAAAAGTCATTAAGACCTCCTTTGTATTGGACCGGATCTGGTCAGCCGCGGGCAAAACGGCGGCAGAGCAAGATCAGTATCGCCAGGTTCAATAGCGGCGCAAGAATGGCGGACCAGGGCAAAAGCGGCTCGGGCAACCCATCGAGCAGAAGCACCCAAGGCAGTCCAAGCGGCAGCAGGAACACCCCCGATAGAGGGTCTTGCTCCTGACCGAAGAGCCCGTAGGTCCCGATCAGGAGCATCGCGAGGGCAACGAGGTAGAGTGCCCCGACGACCCATATGACAGCTCTGCACAACACTGGCGGTCAAAGCCTTTCGTCAGCAGTCTTCGGCAGGCAGCATCGTTACATTACTGTAGCGGCCATCTGCCGTGGTAATCGCCGCACAGGCCCCGGTGTCACGGTTGAACCAGTAGGTCGTCAGCCCGGCGCTGCGGATCGCCTCATAGCCTAGAGAGCGAATGCCCATCTCCGCCTGGCCCGCGCGAGCACCCTCGAAAGCGGTCAGATCGGTGGAACTGCCAACGCTCGGCATGCTTTGTGAGCTGCTACCAGTATCCTCAACGCAGCCAGCCAGAGCCAAAAGCGCTACGGCGCCTGTCATCAAAGTTAAGCTGGATTTCATTGTCATGTCCCTTTTTCCTTCGCCAGTTTGGGGTAATTTGATGGAGTCGTTCAGCGCGCACTGATCAGGGCCGAATAGGGCTGCACGCGCGATCCGCGGTTCGTAACCTCGATCTTGTGATCTCCGGATTGCCAAAGCTGACCGCGATAGACTTGGGCCGCGTTCACCGCCCCAAGAAGCTCGCTGCCGTCAGGATTGAAGATGCGGTAGTAAACATTCGGGCCGGCGCCTATCAATTCGACGGTAAGTAATTGGCCGTTACGCGCACCTAATAGGTATGTGACGGTCGCGCCTGGGCCCAGATCGTCGGTGAATTCGGTGCCCGAAGCGCCCGGCTGAAAGCGAATCCGCTGCATGCGCGAGGCACTGGGCAATTGGGTCGCCTGCCCACCCTCGCGCAACAGATAGCGGGCGTTGACCCAGCCGCGTTCCCGCATGTCAGTCAGCATCTCGATTTGGCACCAGCGGGCAGCGCCCTGCATCTCACAGCCCAGTTCCCGAACCTGCGCACCGTTCCCTAGGGCGCCAACGATACGGTAGCTCGTTCCGGGGCCGGCGCGCACGTTCAACACATCATTGGTCGGAACACCGGTTACGCGGACAAGCGGCCCGGACGCAGGCGGCGGCGCCGCGCCTGCAAGTGTGAGATAGCGCCCTGCCACCCAGCCGCGTTCGCGACGGTTGGTCATCAGCTCGACTTGGCACCACCGCGTGCTCCCCTGCATTCGGCAGCCAAGATTGCGAACTGATGAGCCATTCGACAGCGCCCCAACACGTGCATAGCTCGTGCCTGGCCCGGCGCGCAGGTTAAGCCTGTCGCCCGCGCTAAGCCCGGTGACTTGCACGACGCTGCCTTCACTTGGGGTCCCGGCATCCGGCAGGTATGCGTTCCGCACCCGGCCTTCAGCGAAGAATTCCACCATCCGACGACCGCCACGTTCGTAGGAGCAGGCAAAATCCTCGTACCGCGTTTCAAGGTAGATCCGGCCATTGATGGCATGCGTGCCGTCGGTGCGCTGCCCGTTATAGCGCATATCGGTGCGAGCGTTGAAATCGCGGAAATAGGTTTGTCCGGCACTCGAACACTCATTAAGCATGAAATCCGTGGACTGTGCGGCGCCGGGGCCCACCCAAGACACGCCAGCAAGTAGCGAGAGCACAATCGCTTCCAATAGTTTTTGAAGTTGCCGCATTGGAAAAATGTTCCTCATTTCGGGTAATAACTCAGACGCGACGGATTAGCTTGATGGCCACCAGCAGGGTGACCGCGCCGAGGACCGCTCCCAAGAGTCCATGAACCGGCAGGCCGATCGCTGGAAAGAGGTAGCCCGCGACCAGAGCGCCGCCGATACCGATCCCGATATCGGCAAAAAGCCCCGACCCCGTCCCCTTGACAATAAGACTGCCGATCCACCCGACGATGGCCCCGATCACCATGATGATGATAAGTCCAGCCACCCCGCCCATGACTGTCCCAACCGTGTCTTCCAAGTCTTTGCTCCTTCTACCCGCGTGCGCTCAGCTATCTTGGGATCGCGTATCGCGACGGTGGCGCGAGCCCGCGGCCTCGCACCACCGGTTCAAAGCGTCCCTTCGCTGCCCATGAACATGACCGACGGATTGCTGCCGTCGGCACCAACAAGGCAGCGCCAAGGCGCACCGTTCTGACCCACGCGCATGTAGATCGCTGTCGCCGCTTCCGAGGTCTCGCCACCCACGACAGTCACACCTCCCACGGTCTGCGCGGCAAGCGTATTGCGGCAGGCATTGATCGAGGCCTGCGAAACTGAGCCCGACATTGTTGTGATGAACGGCGGGCTGTTTGGAGCGACCGGCATCTGAGAGGCGCTTCCACCGCCCGAGGTTTCCACACACGCAGCCAGCGTGCTGAGCGCGGCTATGGTGATCAGAGCCTTGATTGCGGATGTCATGACTGTCCTTTCAACTTGTGACCTGCTTACTGAATTCCGAAAATGACGTTGTAGGATTGGGCCCCGTTACCTCGGTTTATTACCTCGACCAAATGATCTCCCGACTGCCAGAGCTGCCCCCGATACTCCTGGTCAGCGTTAGTCTGATCTAGCAGGAAAGAGCCGTCGGGGTTGAATATCTGGTAGAACATGCTGGGCCCATTCGCAGCGAGCCGGAAATAGAGGTTTTGACCGTTCGATGCGCCGAGAACATAGCGCTTGGAGTCGCCAGGCATCAGATTGCCGGAATACTCCGCCCCAGTCGTGCCAGCGGCGAAGCGCACACGCTCTTCCGAGCTTCCAGACCCCGCCATGGCGCCGCCACCATCATCTGAATTGGCGTTCTCGCCCCCAGCGGCAACCAGGAACTCGCGTGCGGCCCAACCGCTTGCATCGCCGTCGGCAACCTCGCACCAGGTACGCCCGCCGCTTTCCACGCACCCTCGGTTCTCGACTATCATTCCGTCCGGCAGTCGGGCCATGACCTGCGCCGATGTCGATGGAGACTGGCGGATGTTGAGCGACCCGTTCACGCTGATCCGCCATTGCGTCGGACCCGTACTGGTATCGGCAACGGGCGCGGCGGCGGACGAAAGAACCTGGCAGACGCCATTTGCGCCGCCCGAGCCAGTGAAGCTGACGATCAGATCGCGCCCACCGCCGGCATGGCTGATACTGATGGTCAGGCTTTCCATCGTGGCCTCGTAGTAGTTCGGATTGAATTCCTTCACCTCCATCGGCATCCCGTTGATCCGGACAGTGCCTGTTCGGTCGGCATCGACATTGTTGGAGAGGCACGTCGCCGAAAAGATTGGCATCTCCGCATGGACTGCCGATCCGACCGCAAGCAACCCGCAAGTTATCGAAGCAAGAAGTGCGGTTCGTTTCATGTGTCTTGATCCTTGCACGTTTTAAGCATTACCCGTTCAGCCCCCGAAAATGATCGCATCCGGAACCTCGTAGCGTTCGTCGCCGACACGGATGAGGGTCAGATCACCCTCGCGCGTTGCCTGCTGCTGAAATCCACCGTCTACCTGGCTTGTGGTCGCACTGATGAAGACCCCATCGGTAAAGAACAGACCCCTGTCGGTGCCGTCGGCCCGCATCACTGACACCGTCGCGCTACCGCCGGCATCGCGGGCTGCGCCGAAGGCACAAGTCGACATCGGAGCGCCGACGCCCTTGGCACAGGGAAGCCGTCCGGCTACATCAAAAATCTGCTGGCCCGCGCGTAGCGCGCTGTCTGCTTGTTCAAGAAAACGATGCTCGGCCCAGCCGGTAATTCGCCCGTCTACAGTCGAAACCTCGCACCAGCTCAGACCTGCCACCTCCGTGCAGTCATCGTTCCGAAGAACCGTGCCGACCATTACACGGCCAACCTGGCTGGCGTCCGCCGCGGGGGCCGCCCTGATCGGCACCTCAGGCTGCTGTCCAGACGGCGTCATATAGGGCGTTTCGCCCATCGGAGGTTCCAATCCGGCATGTGTTTCCGGATAGTGCGACATACCGGAATCAACCCGTACCAGTGTCATCTCATCAGCACCGTGCGACAATGTGAGGGTCGAGGTCAGGGGATCGAAGGCAATCGACAGCTGGCCCGAGAACAGACTGATTATTGTATCGTCCTGCGCAGTCAACTCTTGCCCCCCGCAAGCCATGCGGGTTGTGGCAAGCGGCCCGGCACTGAAAAGCTGTCCGTCTTCTGTCCGCGCGTGACCCGAAAATCTATTGCACCCGGTGGTGCCTAACAGCGCGCCATCGGCGGAAAATGTCACGCTTGGCGACTGCAATGCAGCGCCTCCATTCAAGGTGGTGATCTGCCATTCCCCAGCCGATAACGGAGTGACCGCCAGAATGGCAAACATCAGCCCAAACCCCGCCGCCCCGCTGGTCTTGATATAGCTTAGTGGCAGGTCTCGCATATCGATCTCATTACTATCGGATGGTTCTCACTCCGGAATGGCATTCGTTGCCCTGTTCGGCCCCGTCGCACAACCCAAAGGAATCATCTGGCTTCCTTCTACCTAAAGCAAATATCAACGTGCGCTGGAGCATTGCGAAGGGCGAAAATATGCGTTTGCCGGAAACTGGCAGTCACGCTGAGCGAATGTGGCGCAGGGCCGATTCTGCGCCGGGGCCGCGATGCAAAATCTGGGCCTGCATAGGGTCATCGGCTTGCACGACTTCGATCAGTTCCAGCGTTTCACTATCACTGTCGCCAAGATCGAAATAAGCTGTGACATAATTGAGCATTCCGCTCAGGATCCCGTCTTCGAATATCGGTTCATACACCGTTGCGTGACCACGGCCGCGCACATTCTGGACGAAGCGAAACAGCAAGGCGGAACCATCAATCATCCCGGAGGCGATCAGTTGCTCGTAAAGTTCGGGCCGCCCGGCTCGATTGGCGTAGCGCTCAAGACTCATCCCAAGAAGCGCGTCCGGGTCCTGCCCCCGTTGCTCGAAATGGCGACGACCCGATGCAGAGATGTCAACGAGCCGCAACTGGTCGTCGAGCAAGGTCGAAGGTAAATAATCGTGACGCAGGAATGCAAGGCTGCGCTGGGTCGCCCGGCGGCTTTCGTCTCGCATCAAAAGACGCTGTAATTTTGCCCGGCGGGCCGGGCGCGGGGATTCAACGCCGCGTTCCCATCGGCTAACCGTTGCCTGATCCACGTTAAGGCTGTCAGCCAGTTGCCGTTGGGTCAGGCCAAGTCGCCTACGCAAGTCCTTTATAAGCGTTCGATCCATTTTGATTAGCGACGCTCCAATTCGCCCAGTCGGTCAGGCGCCGAAAAAGTACTCCGTCTCACGTCAAGTAAAGATAGCGCAGTCTTGCGAAGCCGCAAGAACACAACTCCTAAGAGGCTTAATCAAACTTCGGAATAGCATACTGAACCAGCCGCGATTTGCGTCCATTATCCGACAGCACGTAGAGGGATGCGCCATTGGCCGAAAGCGCAATTCCCTCCGGATTATCGAGGCGGTACGTCGAGCCTTCAGCCCGGTAGGTGAGTTCAAAAAACTTCACCTGACCTTCATCAAAGGGCAGAAAATGCGCAGACTTGCCTGTATCACTGACGATCCAGAGCCCACCCCGATGGGTATCTAAAGCCAGACCCGATGCATCCACCTCAGACGCCGGGCTGCCTTTAAACAGACCGTCGAGAGCCTTGATTGCAATCAGCTTGTCAAGCGTGGGAGAAAGAGTAATCAGCAGCCGCGGCTTGGCCTCTTTGAGCACATAAACAAGACCGGAATTCGGATCGACCGCGATACCTTCAAGACCATTTTGGCGGTCTGAAAGCAGTTTGCGCGCATGGGGCTGAGCCGCAAGGTCTTTCAAAGGAAATTCGGCGATGCGGTGCGGCGGTCGCAAATCCACCGACAGGATGCTCGACCGGCGTTCAGAGACCGCAAGAAGACGGTTGTGGCGGACATCGACCGTGATCCCTTCGAGGTCCGTCAGCCGGGGATCGACGCCCGTGAACCGGTCAAGCGCGCCGTCGAAGGCGAGGCGGAAGATAACCTCAGTGTTGTCACTCACGATCCAAAAGGCCGTGCCGGAGGGGTCAACGGCCAGGCCCGACGGCTCTGTCAGCCCAGTATCCGGTTTGTAGAGAGACAGGGTCGCTACGGGTTCCAGCCGACCAGCTCCGGCTTCGGCCCAGACGGACGCGGCAAAGAACAAGCCAACTGCAAGCAGGCTCCTAGACCACATACCAGCCTTTCGGTCCGTATCCGGATTTCCCAAGCTCTTCCATAATGCCGGGTATGATTTGTCCGGCATCGGGCTTGCGGTGCGACAGCACGATCTCGATCACCGGTTTGAAATCGGTTTTCTTGACATCGACGATGCGAAAGTCCTCATCCGCCAGCGCCGCGCGCAGACGTGTCATCGCGCCACTGAGCATATCTTCGTCTTCGAATTTCAGCTCGAGAACCGAAACAGTGCGCGTCGTGATGAACCATATCGTGATCCACGCGGCTCCAGTGGCAATGAGGGCCATGACCGGCAGGTTCATACCCACCGACAGCCCGATCAGCGTGACAAGGATCAAGATCGCGCCATCCATCAGAGAACTCGACTCCATCCGGAACCGGAAAAGCCCACCGATACCGAATACGACAAACCCGATCAGAAACCCGTGATGCACAACAAGGAAGCCGATCAGCATGCCGATCAGCCCGAACAGAAACATGCTTGACTGCACAACCCAACCGCGCGCATCGGTTCTCAGCGCATTCGCCCGGGGGTGGAAGGCGAAAGCGGAAACAAAGACAATCGTTTCCACGACGGCCAACACGAATTCCCTGATTTCGTCCAGATCGCCCAATTGACCCCATCCCACATCGTGGATCGAGATATCCGTAGGCAGCAAAATCGAGGCGTCCTCCATCTGTGCGAAGCCGGCCGCCGGCGCGACCGCCAAGGCAAGCGCGGCAAGGATAAGGGGAATGGAAGATCGGATCATGTGGATCTCGTCTGCTGCATGGACTTGTTTTATCGGAGCATCTCTACCGCACCGGATTGAACGGTATCAATCCGTCGTATCACCCGGTCACCGACGTTCAGACTTTTAGGCAGCTTAGTGATATCGATGGGTTCGCGAAAATCGGGCGCCTGAAAGGCCGTGGCGCGGATTGAACCTTCGTCGTCGATCTCCAGAAGCGTGAAGGCGCGAGGCGGCCTGATCTGAGATCCGATTAGCCGGCGCGACCCGCCGCCGAGCTCGGCCTGCGAGATCACGGCGAACCGGTCGAGATGGCCGGGATAATAGGCGTGATGGTGCCCTGACAGGTGCAGGTCCACTGCTTGGCGCTCAAGCAGAACCTCAAGTCCCGGGTCCCCGATGATCTCAGTCTCGCGACGGACTGCGAAAGGCCAAAGCGGAAGGTGGCTGAAGACGATCCTGGCGGGGCCGGCATCTTCGAATGCGGTTTCCAGCGCCTGCATCTGATCGGGATCGAGCCGCCCCACGGTGGTCGCGTCAAGCGACACAAAGCGGGCAGATCCAAAATCGAAAGCGTAAAAGAACGGGTATGTGTCAGGACCTACAAAGCGAAGATCGGGCCGGCGCGCACGCCACTCAGCGGAATAGATGCGCCGTTCCATCTCAAAGCCGGAATAGGCCGATCCGTCATGGTTGCCGGGCGTGACCGCAAGCGGAATGCCCGCTTCGCTCAAAGGGTCCGTTACAGCCGCGTGGAAGGCGGTCCACATGGACTTGACCTCTTTTTCGCTCAAATGTGGGCGGCGCTGGCCTGCCACCATATCACCGGTTGAAATCACCAAGTCGGGTTTCATCGCGATGATGGCCTTGACGGCCCTGTGCACATCTGCGGAATACTCTGTGGATCCATAGGACCCATTCAGGTCCGAGATGACCACAACCCTGATCGCCTCTGCCTTGGCATGAGCGAAGCTCAGCGCCCAGCACAAAAGGACCAGCGCGAGCCTAGGTGCCATCACAAGAAATCTCTTCCGGCGTGACATCGCCCGAAACGAAGAACTGTTTAGGGTTCAGGTCAAAGTGCAGTTTCCCTGCAGTGCAGCTATCTTGCAGAATAGCTGTCGCCAGACGAGTATTCTTCACCACTTGCGCGACCTCGGCCTCCTTTAGGCCAAGGCTCGACGCGAGCCACTGATAGATGGGTCCGCTGTTCTGGAGATCGCGGTCAAGCGCGATCAGGCGCGCATAGACCTTACCATCGAAATGGCGCAGCTTTTCCAGCATCTGCGTCGATTTGGCGAAATTCGCATAGGCCACGCGTCCGCCGGCATCGTTGTCGTTCAGGTTGGTGCGCCGCAACAGCATCGCTCCCGCGGGAACCGAACTGTCGCCGGGTTCATGATGTTTGGCTTTTTTATGCGCAAGTTTACCGTTTTCGATCCAGTAGTAATACGGCGTGAAGTCGATGTTCCCGACGCGATCCTGCTGGCTGAAGATAAAATCCAACAGCACGATCTCCGAGATCTCGCGCATCCAGTACGCCATCTGCTCGCGAGGGACATCCGGGCCCAGGTCGCGGTTGATCTGACCGTCCTTGCGTGCCTCGCGCAACCCGGCGTCGATCGCCTCGACCAGCGGTGCATCTCGGCGCAAGGCCAGGAAGGCGGGTGTTTCCTGAAAGTCGAAATTCTGCCCCTTGCCCCAGCCCGACCGCCGCGTGCCGTTGATCTCGGAGCCGTAGCGGTGACCCGGGCTCGACGTCAGCACGCCGTAGATCTGCTTGCGGTCTGCGGTAAAGATATCGTCCATTGGACTGTAGGATGACGGGTTGACCTCGGCATCGACCAGATGCTGCCACCCCGCATGGTTCATGCGGGCCGAGCGGTTGTGGCCCGAAATTGCCAGCCCCGGGCGCGCCACTTCCGAGGCGTGCATGGCCACATCCATCGTGCGCCAGACCGACACTGGGACCTTGACCGTCATATCGAAATACCGAGAGAAGTGGTAATAAAGTAGAGGCGAGGCCGAGAAGGTACCGCTTGTTCCCTTCGCGTTCATCGTCACCTTAAACTTTGCCAGATCGCCCTCAGAAAGCCGGCCGGCCGACTTACCTTCTTTGCAGGCATTCCGTTCGAACTCTGCACGGTCATTCGAATAGGGCCCACCAGAAATATCGTAGACCATCATGCCCGGGCTGGTACTCCAAGTCTTCGGGCAGAGGGCCACGTTGGACGCGTAGAGGTCAATCCCGCAATAGCTGGCCTCATCTTTCAGATCGCCCTTTGAATATTCTCCGCCGGGAATGGCGGCGATCCGCACGCAACGCTCTATGACGCCTTGGGGACTGGTGAACTCTGTTACATTGCCCTCGACCGCATCGCTGGCCAGCAGAGGCGAACCTGCGGTCGAGGCCAGCACGAGAAGAATAAATCGGAATGGCTTCATCGTTTCAATCCGGTTCACTTGGGACAGATCGCTGCGCGTTCCGCGTCAGTGATCTGCAAATCCGGGTTGACGCGGAAACGTTCGAACTTCGCATCGATCCAAGCATCACAACCATTGGCGCAAGGGGCGCCGTTTCGGGCCTCGTTCCAATAGGACTTGGCGCGATCTTCGGACCAGCCACAGAATTGCACTAGCGCCATCGCCGACAGCGCACCTGAAGCGTGCACGCCCCACATGCAATGCACCAATACTGGTCCCTTCTCAGGGTTCTTTATGGTCTGATAAACGGCCTCCATTACAGCCGAAGGCCGCGAAGAGCGCGCCGATTTGTAGTCAAGCGCATTGCTACCGCAACTGGTGCTTCCATATTCGGTGTTCTTCCCGAAATCGGCATAGAACGCGGTTTCGAACCCGGCATCGCATAGTTCGCTGCGCTGCCCATTCGATAGGCCGGAACGCGCCTTGTCGCCGCCCTTGAACCCGCTCCGATACAAAACACCTGAAAGAACCGGGCGGAAAAATGTCATCCCATCGGGCGCCCCGTCAACATTTCGTGCGAGCATTTCGCTCTCTGATGGGCCGCCAGATCGGGACGTCACATCGGCCTGCGCGATGGTTGCGGCAAAACTCAGAGCAAAGCAAATAAACGTTTTTCTCACAAACGCCTCCCTTTAAGTTGTTTCGATCTTTCTTGATTTCCGGAAGCATTGCAACGCGGATAAGTTACGCAAGCCAAATGGTCGAGATAGCCAAGGCTGGTCGTAGCCAGCTCGGATCGGCCAAGTCCTATTGTTCCACGCCGGGGCACGCAGCCGAATTCTGTCATTTTCATAATAAGCAACGTTTCAGCCGATCAAACCACCAAAACTCGATTGTTCTTTTTTTGCCGTCGGACTTTTGCAGACTGCCAGATGAAATGGAACCTACAACGCCCGGTGGACCCTTTGTTTCGCCCGCGAAGAGGCCGTTCAATCGAGCCAATTGACCCGCTGCGCTGCTAATCATTTTTCCGTATCCTGGTTTCAGCTCGCCTGCCTGTGAGCCACCATGTCTCAACATCACCCATACCCTTTACTTTCACCATACCTCTGAGCTGAAAGTCGTAGTCCTCTTCCAGTTCTTTCTTGGCCGATGCCGTCACCTGAATACGTCCTGGTTCCCCATGGCTTTCCATCCGGCTGGCAGTGTTTACGGTCTCTCCCCAAACATCGTAAAACAGCTTCCGGTTCCCTATGACGCCCGCCACTGCCGGCCCAGCATGGAGCCCAATCCGCACCTGCAGCCCCCCCGGGAGGTCAGACGCCATCTTCTCAGCTGTCCGCTGCATGTCCAAAGCCATTTCTGCGACCCGATGCACAGGGTCGCCCACCGGGTTTGGCATTCCTGCGGCCACCATATAGGCGTCTCCAATGGTCTTGATCTTCTCCAGCCCATGCTTTGCTGCAAGTTGATCGAAGGACCGAAAGATACGGTTCAGAAAGCCCACGATTTCTTCCGGAGGCAAAGAAGCGGCGCGAGGCGTGAAATCCACTACGTCTGCAAAAAGGATCGCCACCTGGGGCAAGCTGTCAGCGATAGTGCGATACGGTTCGATTTTTAACCGTGCCGCGATGTCTTCCGGAAGGAGATTATAAAGCAAGGCCTCCGAGCGCGTATATTCTGCCTCCAAGGCGTCCTCCGCGCGCTCCATTCTACGAAAACTCGCAAACATTACTCCTGCGATCATCAAAATCGGCACTGGGACCGATGATATCAAAAGAACTGTATGCAAGGGAGGAGTGTTCGCAGCTGTCAACCATCCGTCGCTGGGCAAAAAGAAACAAAGGGTGATGCTGGCAATGCTGACTAGCGTCGAGAATAAAAGAAGGGCCACGCGTTCCGACCCCACATAAATAATCATCATCGTCGTGATGATAAGGATGTACATGAAAATACCGCTTCGGGCCCCAAGCAACAACGTCAGGGCGATACAGCTACCACACAGTAGAACAGTAGTCGCGAAAACGAACGGAGTATCCCCAAATCGGCTGACCAGGGGCAATGCGTATGCACCTAATCCAAGCGCAACCGCGACAATGGTTGCATACCATAGCGATAAGTCATGCGTCAGGTAATAGAGGCCAAACAAGGGAGAGATCGTTCCACCGATCAGGCAGGTAAAATTTATCGCAAACTGCCGACGTTTCTGGCGCTCCGTTTTTCCCTCAAAATTGTAGCTCAGATACCAGACCAACCACCGTGGCGCTTTTTTAATGAGGTTGAGTTCTTTCACCAAATCCAGCACCTCTGAGAGGTACGCGCCCCACCAAAATTTACTGTCATTTTCGCTCGAACTCGTGCGACGCGGGATACAAACCCGCGCCACATGGTCTGCTGTTCAAGTCTGGCTACAATCTACCGTTGCGCAAATTGAAGACTTGGCCTCGCGAGTTCGTACCGCAAATTACGTGGCGGTGGCCCGAAGACATCTCAATATAGTAGTTGTCGGACCCCTCTTGGCCGGCCTTGATAATGTGTACATCCCGTGACCTGACGCCAAAGCTGGATGCAACTTCATCTCTGCAACCGGCAATCGCTGCCGATGGCACCCTGACCTCGCGAACATTGTGTCGCTTGTGCGCCAGACGGTTCTCACGCTCTTTATGTCCAGCCGCATAGCCTTCGCTATAGGCACGGGTGCCGTAGCCAGTATCGAACTGCTCGTTGTGCAGACCGTCACGGTATCCAGCCTCGAACATTGCCGTCTCGTTTTCACCTTGCGGCCGGTAACCTTCCTGGTAGTGATTTTTATGGTGTGAGAGAGCCGCAATACCCAAGATCGCAGCCGCGGCCAAAGCGGCCTTTTCTTCGTCTGACATCGCAGCACTGGGCAACGCTGAGCCGAAAAACAATGAGCCCGCAACAAGCCCCGCAACCAAATTTCGCATAACTTCCTCCAATACCGCGCGACTTTCTGAAAAGTTGTATGTGGAACCGGGCCCCAAAAGCAATCAGACTGCGCACGCAGAACACTTCACCGAGCGCTTCAACGATGCATTTTCTCTCGCAGCTACCCTACTTTCCACTCGAAACAGCGTTGGGATCAGCTTCAGAAAATGTGAAGTTAAGAACGCGAGTTAAAACGTTATCGTAAACTCTCGAACAGAGAAGGGCGAAAATATGCGTTCTGCGTGATCAGCTAAGTATTGTAGCATACTTGGTTTTTACAAACTCGCCGTTTTATTCGATCTGCCACTGACGCGTGAAATTTGGGAGTCATCGAATGGTTTGACCATTTGAATAACATTCATGTTTTTCCAGAGCAGAGGTTTCTCGGTTTGCTTCAAAGTGCTGGAGGCGCTCCGCAAAAGGAACGAAGTTTTTCACCTTTGTTTGACGGGTCCAACTTTTCCAATAATTTCGTAAAAGTTACGAACGCGGCTTGGCCCCCATGTGTTACAGAAAGCTGCATTCGGCCAGTGTCCTTGTGCGGATTGAGCATCATCTAGCTACATCTCGTGCTTTCATGAGAAAACATGCGGCCGCCAATTGACAGAAGCCGCCAGTGATCTTGGAAAAGCAGAGGCTGAGCAATGCAAAAACCAATAACAACAGAGCGGCTCACCCTGCGAAGGCTGGCAGCTGAAGATTGGCAGCAGTTCAATATGTATGCCGGCTCTGACCGCTCTATCCCTTCAGGAGGTCCATACTCGGAAGGCAAAGCTTGGCGCACCTTCGCAATGTGGATTGGTCACTGGGAGATACGTGGGTACGGTCTCTTGGCGTGTGACCTTCGGGTAAGGCCCAACAAAGTGATAGGAATTGCTGGTCCATTCTTTCCGCCAGATGCGCCCGAGCCAGAAATCGGATGGCAAATCTGGGATCCAGAATTCGAAGGTAAGGGATACGCCTACGAGGCGGCTGAAGCTGCACGTCGCTGGGCCTGCGAGTCCTTAGGCCTTCAACGGCCAGTGTCTTACATCAAGGAAGGCAACGAGCGCTCCATCCGCCTAGCCAAAAAACTCGGTTGCGTTCGCGACGAAAGAGCAAGACGCAGACCGGACGGATTGCCAGTGTGGCGGCATCCACCTTTGGACGGGATCCTTTCATAAATGCTGCTTATGCAGAACTTTCGTTAGACAAGATCGCGGGAAGCTGCGTGCGGATGTTGTCAGCACAACATCAATGACTGTTCGCAGAATTCCGCCCGCTGACCACGATACAACACCCTATTCTGGGTCGGATCGCTGGCTGGCACGAACTGTGCAAATTCAAGCGTACGCTCTTTATTCTCAGGAAAATCGAAGTAGCGGGTCACGTAGTTCAAGAAACCGGCAATCGCGCCGTCTTCGAAGAACGGTTCACACACTGTCACATGCCCCTTTCCGCGAGAGTTGATGGCAAACGTAAATATAATCGCCTCTCCCTCGAGAAGCCCCGATCGCAAGACACAGTCCCAAAGCTGCGGGTATCCACTGCGGCTCGCTTGCGTCTCAAGTGATGAGCCAACGAGACGGCGCAAATCCGTTCCGCTTCTCTGATTGTAGTGAGCGACCGCAAAACTGGAGAACTCCTTGAGGTGTAACCCAGGGCCCATGAGAGTTGCTGGTAGGAGATTGTTTCTGACCATAGCGATGCTTCGATCACGAACCCGCCGCTCTTCGTCTTGGATCAATAGAGTGCGCATAGCGGCCAGTGTTGAGGGCCTGGGCCTAGACACTCCACGCTCCCAGCGGCTGACCGTGCCCTGGTCGACGTCCAACCATGCTGCGAGACCTGTTTGAGTAATCCCCGTGCGACGGCGGACCAGTCTGATGAACTCTGCTTCCATTTCGTTCTCAATATATGACTTATTCGTTGCGAAACAATCGGTTTAACAATCGATTCACTTTCACAGGCGGTCTGAAGTAACACAACCTCTAACAGCGCTCTGAAACCACTTGACCAGGCGGTGGACGAAAGGGGCTGTGCCTGCGTGGTGAGGCGCGCAGAGCTTCAGTCAATTTCTCAACCACAGCCATACAGTAAGGTTAAGGGTTAATCGGCGCGGCTAGCTCACAAGCCAAGCTTTATCCAGAGCAACTCCGCGGCTGTCTCAACGCGCTAAATTAAACGGGAAATGCATATTTTCGCCCTTTGCAAGAGCTCTTGGCTCGCCAACCATGTAAGCATGAAAGGACGCCCAAGTACGACACGAAACGGCTCCCATTGGATCAGCATTTGAACAGAAACGATTAGCCAGTTTTAAATGAAAAGGTGAAGTCTGAGATGATAAAGAAGTTCTGCTTGGCGGCAGCAACAATACTCCCTTGTGGGCCCACTTATGGCGAGAGCCTCAATACGCCGGCCTCCGCCGCACCGGTCGTAGTGGCACCTCCAGCACCGGGGTTGGATTGGTCGGGTGTAGAGTTCGATCCCCTCACTGTTGGGTTGAGCGTTGCGTTCCAGTTCTAGCTCTTTAACGACACAGCGATTGAGCGAGTTGGAGATCGCCTGGATGAAAAAGCCCTTCACCGCAACCTTGATTGCTATTTGCACTGTAGCGCTTCTATCACCTCTTGCGGCACCGGCACAGGATGCCGCATCGGACTGCGCCATCCCGGTCCCCGACGGAGAAACCCTTGGCGGGACCTTCTCGTGTGGTCAAGTCGAGGTTCCCGAGAACTGGGATGCGCCGGACGGACGGATGATCCAGATCTCGTACGTTGTGCTTAAGAGCACGAACCTTGCGCCATTCGAAGATCCGGTAATCTATTTTCAGGGTGGGCCGGGTGGCTCGGCCCTGAATTCCCTGTCGCAGATCAGCGGCGGCACCGCCGGACTGCGCCAGAACCGCGACATCATCGTCTTCGACCAGCGCGGCACGGCGCACAGCAACGAATTGCTGTGTCCCATCAATGTCCGGATCGCACGCCCCGAGACCTACGAGGACGACCTCGATGCGGTCGAAGCCCGGTTCGAAGCGCTGGACATCGGTGCCGGTTCCGACCCCCAAGCAGTTTATGATGTCGTGGCCGCATCTGCGGAGGTCGTGGACTACCGAAGCTGCGTTCCATATCTCGAAGATCAGAGGATCGACATCACGCAATACAACACCCAGAGCACCGTCCGCGACACGATCGCGCTGATGCGGCATCTGGGCTATCCCGCCTACAACCTGTTCGGCGGTTCCTACGGCAGCATGGTCACGCTGTCGATCCTCGACCACTACGAGACAGCCGGCGAGGCCGAGCTGCCGCCTCTGCGTGTCGCCGTGATCGACGGTGTGGCCCCGTGGAACGCGGAGTTCTACGAGATGGGGTTCCTGAACGCCTATGTGATCCTGCGCGTCTTCGCCAATTGCGAGGCCGACCCGGACTGTGCAGCAAGCTACGCGGATATTCGCCAACGCACGGTAGACCTTCTGGCCAGCCTCGAAGCGGATTCTCTGTTGCGAGATGACGGGACAGAGGTCACCGTTCAAGACCTCTCTGGGATCCTGCTGTCTTCGATCACGCTGCAGAAGAACATGATCCCGTTCCTGCCGCGATTGATCGCAGAGCTTGAGCGCGGGGAATTCGCTGTATTCGATTTGGCGCAGGCGGCGTCGCGGGCAGAAGTCGTCCTGCCGGAAGCGCAAGTCCAGGCGGCGTTACTGGCACACGAAGGCGCTCTCGCTGAAGCGAATGCCCGGCTGGCAACAATTTCGGACCAGTTCGACGCGATCGAGGAAGACATTTCGCTCATTCTCGGCGGGGCCGCGATCATACGCGAAGCCCTCCTGAAGGCGACAAATCGAACTGAACTCTTAGAAGCGCTCCTCGAAGGCTATCTCGACGCCGCCGGGGGATCGGTCGCCAACCTCGCAATGACCAATCTCGAACCGCTTCTAATCCATCGCGATCAGCGCACGCGCGAAGGCTTGCGCAGCTTCATTCAGCAGGCGGTCATCATTCCCTCCCTGCAGGCCGAAATGGTCGCGCTCATCGACCTTTTGTCCGAGGGCGAACTCTCGGCCGTTTTCGCCGACCTGACCCGAACCGCATTCCTGCGCGGGCGGACCATTCTAGACTCGATCACGCACCGCATCATCCGCTGCAATGACATCTCATACAGCTTCTTCAATGATGTTGCGTTCGAAGCCTACGCCGACTTCGAGGCCCCGCAACTGATCGGAGAGTTGGCCAAATGGGTGCCGAGCTACCAGATCAGTTGCGAACAGCTGGGCCTGGCAGCCGAGGCCTATGAACCGGCCCCTCCGGGCGTGGTCAGCGACATTCCAACGCTCGTCGTGAACGGGGCCCTGGACACCGCGACCCCGGCGGAATGGGGGCTTCGCGCGGCGGAAACGCTGAGCAACGTAACGGTCGTGACCATACCCCATACGGGGCATGTCGCCGGCATCTTCAATGACTGCGGGAAGGCACTTGTCCAGTCTTTCGTCCTTTCGCCGAATACCCCGCTGAACACCGCCTGCATTGAAGCAGCGAGAACCCGGTTCGTGGAGCCGGACTCGCCGTTGCCAGAATGATTTGGAAAGAGGCAAATATAATGAGGCTTTCAGGTACTGCACTTTCAGCTGCGATCTTCGCGGCGGCGTTCGCCAACTCAGCGGCTACCGACGAAGTAGTTCTCCCGCGATATGAACCACTGGAGACCTGCTTTTTCGACATGCCCGAGGATGTGGCATTCGACTGCGGGAACGTGATCGTTCCCGAATTCCATGACCGGCGTTCCGAGAACACGATATCGCTGGGTGTCATTCGCTTGAAATCGACGTCAGAGGAGCCACGCGACCCGATCTTTTTCGGCGCCGGCGGGCCCGGCGGGACGCCGTTCACGCTGCTCGAGATCGGGGCCTTGAATGACAGTGACGGTTACTACGGCCGATTGCTTGCCAATCATGATCTCGTCTTTTTCGCACAGCGAGGCACCGCCCATTCCGAGCCCTTTCTCGGATGCTTTGGGCTCAATGACCTCTCGGACAACTATATCTCAGGGGTCTACGCAAGCTGGGCGGATCTTGAACGGGACAAACTGGAGCGATTGAAGGCGTGCTTCGATGAGGCGGTCGCCGCGAGCGTGAACCTTGCCGCCTATAACAGCCTCGAGAACGCCGCCGATGTGGACAGCGTCCGTGGGATCCTCGGATACGATCAGATCATTTACTATGGCGAGTCCTACGGCACGATGCTTGGCCAGCATCTGATGCGCGAATATCCGGATCGCCTCTCCGCCGTCGTGCTCGATGGGGCGCTGACGACAACCTATACCAGCTTCGAAGCGGGTCTCGACGCCCGCTTCGAACGCGCGCTGGCCTACCTTGTCGCGATGTGTTCCGCTGACGAGGCCTGCAACGCGGCCTTTCCCGAGTTCGAGGACGACCTGAGGGCGGTCCACACCCAGTTGCAGGAAGCGCCCTACGCGTATTCGGTGGAGGGCGTCACCTTCTCCGTCGATGCCGAGCAGTTCTCGCTGGCGATCTATGACGCTCTCTACGATGTGACGCAGCTTCGCTTCGTCCCGCTGATCGTCCGGTCGATCCTAAACGACAGTCCCAACGACACCGCCCCGGGTTTCTTCGTTGCGCCGATCCCGGCTCAATCCGAGACAAGCCTAGCGTTCCTAATGCATTTTTCAGTGATCTGTTCCGAAGATCCGACCTCGTCCTTGGACGAAGCCTTCACCCTCGACAACTTGCGTTTCGGCGATCTCGTTACCGACTACGTGACGCTCGATGCCAATGAATACATCACGATGTGCGCGCATATGGATCTTCCCACGCTGCCGGCCGAGACAGATGAACCGGTCATCAGCAATTTGCCGGTTCTGATCCTGAATGGCGGCTTCGATCCCGTCACGCCGGAGATGACAGCTGCGCCAATCGCTGAGGCGCTTCCGAACGCCTATATGGTGACCTTCGCATATGGAGACCATGTGCAGGGTGCCATTGACGCGTGTGCGCACAAAATCATGACGCAGTTCTTTGCGGATCCAACAAGAGAACCGGACGGAAGCTGCGCAAACGAGCGGGGAGCGTTTGAGTTCGCTATTCCTTAAAACAGAATGCAAATCCTGGGACACCGGGAATGCGTCTCAAATCCGAAAACGGCCAAAATGAAGAAAAGGAGCCAAACCATGAAGTGTTTATTACTGAGTACAGCAGCTACGCTGGCCTTCGCTGTCGCGCTGCCAACGGTCACATCAGCGCAAGGCGTCGGATTCTATATTGACGAGTGTGGCGCAACGGCGCGCGAATATTTCGGCGTTCGAAATGCAAGAACGGCAATGCACTACAACGGCGCACGCGTCGATGGCACAGAAACCGTCGGAGGCGATATCTATTTGGAAGCCCGCGCCGCCTATATCGCCTGTGCCTTTCCGAAGGGCAGCACCACTATGTCGGAGTTTTTTGTCGATGGCAGGAACCACACCGATTTCCTTCGCGCCTCAGGCTCCGGAAATGCGGAAGCCGGTGGAACCCAAACGGTGCGCGTGCAGTTTCCTTCCGGATCGACCGGTACGGAACTGACCGGGACGGTCGCGCCAGGCGCATCGGTGCGCTATGTCTTGGGCGCTCGAAATGGGCAAAACCTGTATGTCCGCGTTGCTCCCAGGCGCGGGCGGCTGGAGTATGAGATTTTCAATCCTGACGGCAGTTTTCTACTCGAACTCATCAATGCAAACAGGGAGTATCGAGGCCAACTCTGGCAGTCTGGGGATCACGTCATCGAGGTGGTTAACCGCGGTGGTCAATCGATCGATTTTAACGTCATCTTCGGAGTGAACTAAACCGCCGTTTACTCAGCAACTGGGTTCTACCCCAGAAAACTACAACCACTAAAAGGACATCAAATATGAACAAAATCGTTAAGTTAACCGCACTCACTGCAGCTCTTGGAGCACTCGCTGCTTGCGTTGAGACAAGCCAACCAGCCAATGACGGGCTGAGTGGTACAGAGGCACAATTCAATGCGATGACCGCGCCCTGTATTGACCAGGCAGCTGTGTATGCCGACTTCCCTGCCATGGATATCAACATTCTTGACCGTCTTCGGACAGGCGGAGGGCCACTGCTAGTTCTTGACGCTGGCGGTCAGCGCTTGAGCTGTCGGCTGGAAAGCGACGGCAGTGTGACTGTGTTCAGTGAGTTTGCGAACTGACAATAAGCAACCCAAGCGTCTCGCCCTTTCGGCGGGACGCGCAACCTTCGGCCGGATAACTCGAACGAGACGCTCCTTACGCATTGATACGTCACATTTTGAGGGTTTTGATATGAAACAGATGCTTACTGTTGTACTGCTCGCGCTTGCTCTTACTGCTTGCAACGAAGAGGAAGACACCAGTTCGGACACTGCCACATCCGTCACCACTGAAAGCTCACAATCCGCAGCGCCGGCGGAAAACACCGCAACGGCGGATGACGGAGGCGGCGCAATGGATGGTGCATCGACAGAGAACACTGCGACGGCGGATGACGGAGGAGGAGCGATGGATGGCGCCTCCGACACGGGTGGAGCCGGTGTAAACATCTCGGAGGTCAGCCAGGACGCAATTGATGCTTGCATAGATGCGGTGCGGGCGACAAATGGTGCGGTTGGCGGGACAGTAACCGGAACGGAGTTCTCCGAAGCCAACTCTCTGGTGATGCTGCAGGATGCAAATGGCGGGGAATGGCGCTGCCTTGTGTCAAACGACGGAAGCAACGCCACGGCAGAGCAAATCAATGCAGCGGCGTCGGGTGAAGATACGACGGCGGCGGATGATGGAGGCGGGGCATTGGACGGCGCAAACTCTGAGACTGTTTCACCGGTCGGAAGCCCAACTGACCTGTCTGCCTTTGTGGGCGCACGCGGGGGGCAGGCAGAGGGCGGCTTGCGTGCTTTGGGCTTTGAAGCGATCCGCAGCGAAGGTCTCACAACTTTCTGGTTCAACCGCGAGGTTGGTGCCTGTGCGAAGATTACAACATCAGACGGCGTCTTCTCGGAGATCATCATGGTACCCGCCGAGGATTGCTAGGAGTGAGAAAATGAAAAACCAAATACTCAGCGCAATGATCCTGATGACAACGTTTGTCGGCCCCGCATGGGCTCAGGACGAGACGGCCCAACTTGTCGGCGCGGCGATCGGTGGCGTCATAGGTCTGCTCATTCTCATCATCATCGGTGCCATTGTGGGATGGCTGGCCAGTCTCATCGTGAAGGGCAGCGGGTCGGGATTGTGGATGGATATACTTATCGGCATCGGGGGATCGATCCTGGCCGGACGGGTTCTACCGCTGATGGGTGTTTCCCTGGGTAGTGCGATCGGCGGCTTTCTAGCCGCCATCGTGGGAGCGGTCATTCTGATCTTGATCGTTCGACTGATCCGAAAAGCAGCGAACTGACCAGACAAATCCAGCAGAGCAAATCCCTCATGAGCTCTAAAGACTACATCAACCAAACAGGAGAAGTTGCTCATGAAAGCACCTCTAACCTTTTCCGGTCTGTTGATCACGGTCACTGCATTGTCGGGCTGTGTGGAAGATACCTCGAGCTCGGCAGCCGCTCAGGGAACGCCCGCAGTTGGCAGCTCGACTGATGTGACGGCATTCCAGGGAGCGCGGGCGGGTCAAGCGGAAGGCGGTCTTCGGGCGCTCGGCTATGAGCCGATCCGAAGCGAAGGCCTGACAACTTTCTGGTTCAATCGGGACACTGGAGCATGCGCACGTATTACGACGTCAGACGGGCGCTATTCCAGCGTAGACATGCTGCCGGCCGAGGACTGCTGATGTCACTTGTAGAAATTCGTCGGCCTTGCCGACGAGCATCCTGTCCAGTCGTGTTTATTACCTCGGCACGACTGGACAACTTTCTGATCACCTACTCAGACTTGCTCGAACACTGCAAACCCAGTTTTGGTGATGTTACCCTTCGAGCCGATACTAGCATCGCACTGAGCTGCCGGGACTCTAAGACCTGATGTATCCTGATCCCGCCTTTTGATCGACGACATAGTCCCATGTCGTGCGATTAGCTTTCATTGATTCGTTGGCAACTTGCTTCATAGGCAACCGTCCCCAGAAGTCGGCTTTAATTTTTTCCAGGTCGAATGCCCCATTGGTGATGAGGCGATAAGAGACCCTGACCCTTCAGCGCCCAGCCGAGCCCCTGACCTTGCAATGCCGGATTACTGATCGGCACTGTGTCCTGAATCTCAGCAAGCGTATCCGGAGATTGGAAAAGGCCACCGCTAACCAACGCTTTGATAAAGATGTGCATGTCATCCACAATCGAAATGACCCCGCCTGCCGCCCATTGTGCCTGCACTCAATGAAAGTGCCCGGACCATCAGGATTAAACGGATTGTCGGTTTTTTGCATGTACAAACTATACTTCCGATAAATTTGCCTTGGACACTCTGTGAGCCACTGTCGGTACCGCGCTCATTGCGCGTATCGCATTAAGTCCTGCGCGCGGTCCCGGCCGAGTTCGATCTTGCAAGAGTCGATTCCAATGCCGGTTCCGGAACCGCCGCCAAAAGTCGATCCGACATAGTCGCAATGCGCGTCCCGATACTCTTTCCAAGCCGCCTGTGCCGCATCGAGTGCGGGGGCAGTCTCAGCTCGGCCAGTTGCATTGTCCAATTCTTCCGCCGCACGCTTCGCGAAGCCAATGTAAATGTCGATCGTCGCATTCACCCGCTGAAGCGTCTCGGCGACGCAACTGCCGATCTCAACCTGGCTGCTCCCACCGCACTCCGTGGCCGGATCAGCAAAGCTTGTGCTCGGTACGCAAAGCGTAACTAGCAGTGCAGCCGCAATATTCCTCATGTGTTTACCTCCTCTGGTCATAGTAGGCTGGCGGAACGGCCCACAGCCGGCAAAAAAGCATAGGACCGCGCGCATGATTGAGAAACAGAAAACCAAGTGCGGATCGAGGTGGCAGTAGGGGAAGGCACATCCGTGAGCGGCAGCTTCGTTCGCGAAGCGTTTGTTCAAATAGTTTGAGGTTGCAAAACTGCTTCGAACAGCGACCTTGACCGAACAGAAGACATTCAAACGTGTTATGTTTACTAGATGAAATGAACCGATCTCCGAGAACGGTGATCTGATCGCAACAACGTTTTTTTCCGGCATTGTCTTTTTTTTGCCCAATTATAGAGCGTCAGCGAGCGAATTTGTCAAAGCTATCCGAACGAAAAACCTGATCAACGCGGCGCCACTGTATCGCAGTGGCGGACTAACAAAATCCGTCAACCCACCTTTCCACCGATCCTAAGATCGCCTGCCGCGTTCGACAAACATCAGTGACGGGAACAAGAACCACCAAAACGCATATTTCCGCTCTTTTCCAGAGGGCGTTTCCAGCTGATGGTCTAGAAAGCAAACGACAAAAGTCGTGATAATTTGCAGAATATGACGCTAATCCTGAATGGGCACTCGCGTTCATAGCGGAGAACAAAATCATGTTACTCGATCAAAAGGGAAAATCGGCTGATGACGACAAGGCTTGCACTCGATAGCGTGCAGGGTCATTTGCATTATGCGAGCGATGGACGTTCTACGCAACAGCTCTGCCGACTTACCGATCGTCGATCTCTCAAGAAAATTAGGCACATTGGGGCCACAGCAAAGATACACTGGGCCTGACTGTCAGCTCGCCGAGAAGCTAGGAAGAAATCGTGCATTTTTTGAAACCAAAACAAATCGCAAAAAGCGTTATTGCAGCTTTACTTATCGTCTTGGCGAGCCTTCCAGCTGCGGCGCGACCAACGACAGAATATCGGTTGATGGGCACAACAGTCTATGAGCCAAGCGAAATACTCGCCTTTGCGGCGCAGATAGTTGCGCAGCGGACTGGAGCCGTTCGAGTCGATGATCTGGCTGCGACGCTGGAGCTTCTCTACCACGAAGATGGATACTTTCTTGCCGAAGTGTTCGTGGCTGAAGACGGCCGGACGCTGATCGTAGATGAAGGTGAAATCGGCCAAATATCCATTGAGGGTGTCGACGCCCGCACTTTTGCCCTGATCCAGTCCTACATGGAGCCTGTGATCGGTCAACGAGCTGTTACCCAAAAAGCATTTGAGCGCGCGATTATGCTGGTCGAGGACATCGAGTCCATTTCCGCTGTCGCAGAAATCGACTATCCACCGGGCGCTCAAACTGCACGGGTGCGCATTCTGGCGACGCCGGAGGATCGGTCCTGGGGCTACCTCACCTTGGATCATCCATCGCGTGGGTTCGGCGACGAAGCTGTTCTTACCTTTGGGCAACAGTTTCTGAGCGCCTTCACTCCCGGTGACATGCTGCGCCTTGAGCTGTCAGGTTCCTCGGAACAGAATGGCGATACGGTTTGGGGCGCACTTACCTACAGGGCGCCAATCGGCGGATCCGGCGCTTTTGGCGAAGCCTATTTCGGCGGTGTCACGGCGCGACGTGACGCAAGCGGAACGCTTGCCGCGACCGATATTCGTGGAAACACGGCGATACTTGCTTTAGGCTTTCCTTTTGTGCGCGATGTCGACACGTATGGCTATGGCACCTTCGAACTACGAAGATCGGCCTCCGATGTGGATGTCAACGGACTATCCTTTGAAAGCGACGTCAACGTTATTGGCGCATCTTGGATTTATGGCAAGGCTTTACCACACGGAGGCGCATTCGAATACGCCATCAACCTATCGGTCGGCGAACGCGACAATGGCTCGCTAGTCTTCGACGACGGCGACAGCAGCTTTTTCCACTTGCGTGTCGGTGCGGGCTTAGAGAGGCCCGTCTCGTGGTTCGGTCCAAACAGCGCGGTCCGCGCCGAGTTTTGGGCGCAATACACGCAAGACCGCCTGCCAGGAATTGAGGAATTCCATCTCGGCGGCCGTAATGACGATCGCGGCTTCCTTTTCGCCGAGGTACAGGGCGACATTGGCGTTTCAGCCACGCTGGAAGTCGGGCGCGACATCTTTCCCTCATCAGGATTGTTGCATCGGTTCCGGCCGTTCGGCTTTGTCGATATTGGTTATGTAAGAAACAACTCCCCGTCAGCCACAGAAATTGACGATATCACTCTGGCCTCGCTCGGAATTGGCATGGACGCGGAATTACCGAACGGATTGTTCATCCGCAGCTACGTCGCCGCCCCTCTCACTGATGGAGTGTCGACCGACGCGGGCGATTCCGCCTTCTACCTTGGATTAACAAAAAGCTGGTGACAAAATGCAGAGTCCAAACCGGATACTGACCCCCTTGCTCGCGATAGTCTTGCTATGCGGATTACCATCTGCGTCATGGTCGACGGGTTTGCACTTGGGGTGGTGCAACGGGGTCGGCAACTCCCATCAAGCAGCCAATTGCGGTGGAAGCACCAGCTTACAACCAAACGTGGGAGTGCCGGCGACTGTTCCGCTTGCTAACGAACTGCCAAGCGGCACGGGCCAACAGCCTTCACCAGGCGGTGTGCCGGCGACCATAGTCGTCACGCCCGATGCGGGACAGGTCGTTACGGGAACGAGCCCAGTTCCAGCCATTCAAGGACAGCCCGGACCAACGATCACCGGCACATCCCCACAACCTGTTTATGTACAACCACTTCCCCGGACAGTTTTGACCGGAACGGGTCCCGTCCCGCCAATCCAAACTCTCCCGACACCGAGTTTCACCGGTGGTACGCCGCCCACCGTCACGATTGTACCGAGCCCGCCGACGACCTTCACCGGCACATCGCCGGTGCCTTCGCTGCAGACACTCCCGAGGCCTTCCTTCACGGGCTACGGATTGCCGACGATCATTGTCGTGCCGAACCCGCAGACCACCGTTTCGGGATATGGCCCCTTACCGCCGACAATTATTATCCCTGCAGGTCAGAGGCTCACGTTCGGGGGATACGGCGCAGTTCCCGTCGCGCAACCCAATGCCGTTCCTTTGCAGGTACCGAACCGCGTGCCGCAGGCAACGGCCCAAGCGCAGCCGGTGATAGTACCGCGTCCAAAACCGCTTGCTAAACCCTATCCCGTGCCCAACCAGGTTCCCCAGCCCCGGCCTCAGGCTCGCCCAATTCAAATCCCACAATTGACGGTGGCTACCCCGCACTCTCAAGTCCAGCCTACCTCTGGAATCATCCATAGTCGGGAACATCGGACCACTTCTGTTGGTCAAGCGCTTGTTACCAACACAACAGGCCGGCAGCCGGCGCATGCCACACCCCGCTTCCGAGCATCCGACGGAGGCAAGGACTGGCACTGCATCGCCAGCGGCCACGGCAAGCGCCGCAGCTATGTCGATGGCCAGGTCGCAGTAAGCGGCGCACTGCGCCATATCGGAGCCGTAGATGTCCTAGGCCGCGATCTCCCCGCACTTCATCCCCAGCACGCGTCTTGCGTGATTTCTGTCCGCCGTCGAGGCAACAAATAGAAATCAGGCGAAATCGGCATCCTTCACTTGCCTAAACTCAACACGCGGACATTCGGACAACTGGAAACTTCCATGCATGCCACTTGCAATTTCAAGACTGCCGTTCTCGTCATTAGGGAAAGTCCCTTTATAGCTCTGCTAACTGCATTGATTTTTTCTTTCCTGCTCGCTCCAACGACTCATGCGCAAGAGGCAACGGCCGAAGTGCTGACGCAGCGTATTGCAGAAAGCGTGACTGATAGTGCGTTGAGTGACGCCGCCCGAGACACTGAAACAGGCCTTCCTGCAGAATTGCTGGATCCGGATATCCCGTTAAACGAACTGGACATTCGCCTCATCCCTTTGACGAAAGGTGAGCTCGAGAAACTCGCTGCAAAGTGGTTGGAGATCGTTCGTAATGCGACCGAGGGCGTAATGGCTGCGCAAATCGCGATTGCACGCACCGATGGCGCCGTTGAGGACGCTGTGAGATCAAACCTAACCGAGTTGACAATCAAAAGAGGTCAGCTGTTCGATAAGTATAGCCGCGTCGTCTCGTCTTGGGAAAGGAAGGGAGGAGACCCAGACCTCATTTCCGAGTATCGCGCCTATCGCTCGTCTGTGATCGTTGACGAGACCCGAAATACGGATGTGGAAACTCTTGTCGCCGAGGCGCTTCGGTGGGCCACTCATCGCGAAGGAGGAATCGCAGTAGGCCTCAATATCGCGGTGATTGTCGGGGCTTTGCTCGGCCTTATGGTTGTCGCGCGTCTCTCAAGACGGACATCTCGCCGTCTGATGAGTCGCATACCAAATCTATCAAAACTCTTGCAGGTGTTTCTTGCCACAGTTGTTTATTGGCTTGTCCTTGCAATCGGTCTGCTCATCGTTCTATCGGCACTCGGCATCGACATCTCTCCCGTCTTTGCTCTGATTGGGGGCGCTTCCTTTATTCTTGCATTCGCATTCCAGGATACGCTCGGAAACCTTGCCAGTGGTCTTATGATAATGATCAACAGGCCTTTCGACGAAGGTGACTACGTGGATGTCGGAGGCGTTTCGGGAACGGTAAAGTCGGTTAGTATTGTTGCCACCAAGGTTGTGACTCCGGACAACCAAGTGATCATCATCCCGAACCGCAACGTCTGGGGTAACGTCATCACGAACGTGACGGCGAGCGCGACTCGACGCGTCGATCTCGTCTTTGGTATTTCTTATGAGGACTCCATTCCAGAAGCATTGGAGGTTATCACTCGAACGGTGAAAGCACATCCACTCGTTCTGGGGGAGCCAGAACCGGTCATTCGTGTTCATGCTCTGGCTGACAATTCAGTTAACTTTATCTGTCGACCTTGGGCAAAGACATCCGATTACTGGACAGTTTTCTGGGATCTCACACAACAAATGAAAGAAAAATTCGACGAAGCGGGCATCTCGATCCCCTACCCTCAACGCGATCTGCACATATACCATCACTCAAAGCCAACAGAACTGGATGATATTGGTGCCTCGCAGACAGAGAAGACATAAATAGCAACGAGGCACGACCCGGCCACTTGCTCACCGTCGACCACTGTCACTTGTGCTGAAAAGCTTCGCTTGCACAGCGTGGCTCGCGTGTTGGCAGGCTCTGATTGAACAGCCTTGTTGATGACTAACCACCAGCCGCGGCCGTATTGGAGTGAACCGACGAGGTCAAACGGAGTCCACGATTATCATCAGGGGATTGCTTCAACTGAGATGAAGGCAACTCCGTGCCACAGCAAAAAGGCTGATTCTCAATTGCCAAGTCACGGCCTGTCACGTTTGTTTCCTGACAGTTCACAGCTACCGACCTCAACCCTATATTTTTCAACAACTTATCCGCCAGAAATGTCACGCCTTACCGATGCGTGACCACATACTTTCGGCCTTCTGACGCTCAGATTATTCGCCAGAAGCGGGACGAAGCTCCTCGTACCGCAGCGAGCAGTTGAGGCAGTCATGGCGAAAATCACACAACAGCAGTTGGCAGAGCGCTGGCACCTGTCACCAAGGACACTGGAACAATGGCGTTGGCTCGGCAAAGGGCCAAAGTTTCTAAAAATCGGAGCACGCGTTCTTTATGACGAGAACGACATAGCCGCTTATGAAGCGGACCGGCTGTGCCAAAATACATGCGGCCCTCTGACCAAGGAGGGCCTGTAATGGCAAAGCGACCCTCTCCCTCTCGGATCAAAACCCACAACATTTATACACCAGCTGAGGCGGCGGATGTCCTGGGTGTTCACAAACAAACCGTTCGGCGTTGGATCTCCCACCATGGTCTGCTCGCCGACAAAACACAGAGGCCGTGGTTGATCGACGGAGGGGATCTGAAAGCGTTTCTCGGACATCGCAAGCGGAAACGCCGCCGCAAACTTGAGCTGCATCAGTGCTTTTGCCTCAGTTGCAAAGAACCGCGGGAACCAGACGGCAAACTGGCAGACTACGTTCATCAAACACCAACGTCGGGCATGTTGACCGCTCTCTGCCCCAGTTGCGGATGCTTGATGCACAAAGTGATCAGGCGCTCATCTTTGGAAGCGATCCGAGCGAAAATCGAGGTCACAATTCAGAGGGCGGACCCAAGATTAGTGTCCCCTGAAGATACCCCCTCAAATGTACCCTTCGAACAGGAGCGTGAGTGCGATGTCAAAACGCAATCCAAATAACCTGCGCATCAAACGGAAATACCTCGTCTGGCTGAAGGACGCGAAAGGGTTCTCCGAGGCGTCAATTGACAAGGCAGCGGCTGCGATTTCGACCTACGAGCGGTTCTTGGACGGTAAGGATTTTCGAGCTTTCCACCCGGAGCGCGCGCGGTCGTTCAAGCGCCACCTGGCTTCACAGAAGAACGAACGATCGGGCGCACCTTTGAGCGCTGCAACCATCGCCAGTACGCTACGCGAAGTGAAAGCGTTCTTCTCATGGCTGGCTGACCAACCGGGATACAAATCCAAGATCTCTCACTCGGAAGTCGCCTATCTGACCCCGGATCGAAAATCTGAGGCTCAGCGTAGATCAAATCTATGGAAACCCCATCCTTCTCTGGAACAGGCCCGCAGCCTATTGGATCGAATGCCGAGTGAAACAGCTATCCAAAAACGGGATCGCGCGCTCGTCGCTTTCCTGTTTCTCAGTGGATCGCGTGAGGGCGCGGCCATTAGTCTGCGCCTTGGTCATGTTGATCTACATAATTCTTGTGTGCAGTTCGATGGAACCACGGTGAACACCAAGTTCAGCAAGTCTTTCACGACCAGTTTCTTCCCCGTTGGCGCCGAAATCGAAAAAGTCGTCAAGGATTGGATTCACGAATTGAAAACCGTGCATCTGTTTTCTGATGCAGACCCCTTGTTCCCCAAAACCAAGATCGGATTTGGACATGGTCGTCAGTTCAAAGCCCTTGGCATTGCGCGGGAACCTTGGGCAAGCCCTTCAAGTGCTGCAAAGATATTCAAACAGGCATTTGTCTCGGTGGGCATGCCGCCATTCTCGCCCCACCGCGTCAGGGACACGCTTGCGGAGTTGTCGCGGGAGCACTGCCGCTCACCGGAAGATTACAAAGCCTGGTCACAAAATCTTGGGCACAACAATGTTTTGACCACCTTCAATTCTTACGGATCTGTGGCACCAGGACGGCAAATGGAGCTAATCGAGCGTTTTCGCAAACGCGGCCCCCTTCCCTTGGACGGTGACGACGACGATATCATAGAGTAGCAGACTTGATCCTGACAGTGACCAAGGTCGGGTTTAGTCGGTACCCATGCCAAGGGATGTTTTCGATAAGTCCCGCACCTTGGTCGGCATCCAGGCCCGCGGCTTCAAACAACCGACCAAGCGCCTTGCGCGCGCGATTGACGCGCTGACGCAGTGCTTCGTCAGATGCCAGACCCAAGCGGTCTGACAAGTCCGGAGCGGCGATAGTGGGATAGTCGAGTGGATCTATGCCCTGACCCGCTGCACAAAGATGCTCGGTCGCCAATTCCCGGAGCAGATTGAAATTTGCTCCCTTTGGAATATCCACTACATCCGCAACTGTTGCGGTTTGCCGCTCATCATCAAAGACGATCGTATGGGTTTGGTCCGATGTTTGCAGGCTGATAGTGGGCATGTCTGCGCCCGCGCTAAAGGCCGCCTGGCGTTTTTCCTCCCCATACATCCACGGCAGGCTACCCACCGGGAATGCATCCGCTGCTTGATGATCCAGCGTGTGATTCATCACACTGATGACCGACTGGCCATGACGCTTCAACAAGCCCGCTATCCTCGAAAGCGCGGTGGGCGCAGGTTCATTGAAGCATTCAACCGCCTGAAAGACTTCGGGATAGCGTTGTTGCAGCAGGTCTGGCGTTGCATGCACATATTGCTGCGCGGCACGCACATAGGACAGCGCTGTTTCTTTATCGATAACGGATTTGCGCAAACCATCGAGCAGTTCAACAGCATAAGCCTCTTTGGGATCTTGGGTCTCAAGACCTGCCGCCAGAACCGCAAAGCGTCGATCGACGCATTGTGAGCACCTTCCACAATGAGGGTTTAAATTGGTCTGGTTGTGCACGTCGGCACAACTCCGTGTATGGCGGATTTGCTCAGCCATTTCCAACTGAGCAACCTTCTCCACAACCTCTGTTTTCGTGTGCCAGAAGAATGGGTTGTCGATCCGCATACCGTTTTCAAACACGAGACCCAGAAACTGGCTCATCAACAGCAGTGACTTGGGATGCGTCGTGCGTGTTGCCCGTGTACCTTGCACGTTGCCAACGGGCGGCAAATTCAAACTGACCACACCGTTTTCGTAGAAAGATACTCGCTCCTGACCAAATCCAAATGCAGTGACAGCGCCAAGGGTGGCGAACAAAAAGGATCTGCTTCTGTGGGTTCCCTCTTTGACACCACCGACCATTTGCATCCGCACCGGGACATGCCGGAACAAGTCGGGATTCAGCTTCGCGCGCAGCGCAGCTAGCAAGTCCTTTTGAACGCGCTCAATCTTGGTCGACGATGCATGGCTCACCAACGCAACGCTAAAACCCTGGCGCACGGTTTCCTCTAGCGCCCCGGCATACGAATCCAAGCCACCCGAAAACATCAGGACACGGTCTGCAGACCAAGCCGACTCCTCACCGAACTTAAAGAACCGGTTCCGCTCTGCGTCTGAATGCTTCCTCACACCGAATGTGAATGTGAACGTGTCGCCGCTCAGGAACGCCAGCAGTGCTTCCAATGCCGCTGAGACATCAGATTGTTCCCAGAACGCCAAGTCTCGAACGGCCATCTCGATGCGGAACCGTCTATGCCATTGCGCACCCATTTTCTGCAGCGCAGGCCCGCCCCTGCTTACTGATGAATCAACTGCATAGACAAGGGCGGCAAGTTCCAGCAGGTCCAATGTGCGATCGGGCAAACCGGCGACCATTCGCTGCGTGAGCTGCGAGATCTTTAGTGAGATGGCGCGCTCTTCCCCATTCAGATCAAACCTTAGGACCTGATCGCCGCCGCTGCGGGTCACAGGTGCCAGACAACGGACTCTGTATTCAGGCGGCACGGCGACGCCCCAGTTCCCTCCGCATCTTGGTGAAGGCGTACCGAGTGAATTTGTTTATCGCGTCCTGATCAAGCGACTGCTCATTCCAAACGGTCTTGCCATACCACCCGCCCGCAAACTCCTGGACGATGCGCGACGCTTCAAATGCGTGTTGTCTGAGCGCCTGCTGGAACGCAACTCTCTCGGCATCTGACGCAAATCGCTTCCCGGCGCCAGTGTGGTTTGCCAGTTCCCTGCTGAGGTAATAGTCGAGCGATCGATATGTCAGACGCGCAAAGAAATCTCGCGCAAGGACTGCAAAGCCCGGACCACTGGAAAATCCTGCTAATGCTCGACGGACTTCTGCTGGCGTTGGATCAAAGAGGGAGGGCAAACGGTCGTTAAGCTGGACAGACAAGGTCTCCAACAACGCGGCTTTTGCAATATCCCCAGCATCAGACGCGCGGCCAAGTTCATACGCCTGAGCATCTATCGACGAGTTTAGCCCTGCAAGCAGGCCCGTGACGGATGTCAGGTTCTCCTCACTCAGGCCGAGGCCTGCAACAAATTCCAAGAAGGATGGAGAACGTGCTTGTAACGGAAGGGTTACCAGAAGATTCGAGACGTGTTGAAAAACCGGATCGTCGGACGCCCGCTTCAGATCCCTCTCTGAGGCGTCTGCCGCTGCCTGTGCGATCTGCTCCAGCGGGGCGTCTGAGTTGAGAAGGGCAACGACCTCACGCCACTTTTTGGACTGCGGTAAAGTCCCCAGCCGAATGTGGCCCATGCTCTCCTCCTCGTTTTACCCAAGGCTGGGGCACAGCAGAAAAAATGGCAACAAAATTCGGAACTCTGCAGCGCGTACGCTTACCCTGCGCTTACCCGCTGCCCAATGGAAACGCTCGCGAAACCAGCAAGTCTTTGAAAAGAATGGTGCCCCCACACGGACTCGAACCGCGGACCTACTGATTACAAATCAGTTGCTCTACCAGCTGAGCTATAGGGGCTCCGCCGCGGGGATTACCCGCAAGACCGCGCTACTGCAAGACAGAAAAAGCCATCAGCCGAAAGCGATTTGACTGAGTTCGGGCAAAGCGCTAGGCCAAAGATCAGCATAGAAGGCGGAGATGACCCCGAACGATGGAGATCATTTTTCATACAGGCGCGCATTTTACCGACGATGATCGGCTGATGCGGTGCCTGTTGCGCAACAAGGATGACTTCTCGAAACGCGGCATCGCCGTTCCCGGCCCCGGGAAATACCGCCAGCTTTTGCGTTCCACCTTGCGCGCGATGCAATCCGCGTCCCCCGATCCTGGCGCGCGCGACGTGCTTATGGATGCGATTCTGGATGACGAAGATGCCGACCGCATGATCCTGTCGAACGCGCATTTTTTCGGCGTCGCCAACGCTGCTGTGCGCAACGGCGTGCTTTATCCGGCGGCACCCGAACGCATGGCCGGGCTGCGCCAGCTGTTCCCGACGGACGAGTTGGAGATGTTCATCGCCATCCGAAACCCCGCCACCTTCTTGCCGCTGGTCAAGGAAAAATCGCCCGAACGCGAAATGCCCGAGATTCTGGGCGGCAATGATCCGAGAAGCCTGCGCTGGTCCGAGATGATCGAAGCCATCCGCGAGGCCGCACCGGATGTGCCCATCACCGTGTGGTGCAACGAAGACACGCCCCTGCTTTGGGCGCAGATCATCCGCGAAATGGCCGGCCTGGAACACGGGGAGAAGATCACGGGCGGTTTCGACCTGCTGAAAACGATCATGAGCGCGGAAGGCATGAAGCGCTTCCGCGCCTATCTGCACGAGCACCGCAACCTGACCGAGATGCAGAAACGCCGGGTTATCGCGGCTTTCCTGGACAAATTCGCCCTGGAAGAAGAGATCGAGGAAGAACTGGACATCCCCGGCTGGACCGAAGAGCTGGTCGATGAGATCACCGAGATCTATGACGAAGATGTCTTCGACATCCAGCGCATTCCGGGTGTGCAATTCATCTCTCCGTGACAGGGTGGCGCTTGCACTGACGGGCCTTCGCCTGTCTTATCGGGCCAAGATGACAACACGCCTCTATACCCTTCTTTTGACAGGCTTTCTGCTTCTGGCCGCAGGGGCGGTGCAGGCGCGCGATGTGGTGATCTTTGCCGCGGCAAGCCTGAAGAACGCGCTGGACCAGGCCGTCGGGGTTTTCGAGGCCACTACGGGCCAGTCCGTGGCCGTCTCATACGCGGGCAGTTCGGCCTTGGCCCGACAGATCCAGCAGGGGGCGCCTGCGGATCTGTTCATCTCGGCCAATCTGATGTGGATGGATGTGCTGCAGGATCAGGGGCTGGTCCGGGCCAACAGCCGTCGGGTGCTTGCCGGCAATCGCCTTGTGGTTATCGGCAGGCAGGCGCAGCCGCTCGATCTGACGGCGCAGGCGTTCCGGGCCGCGCTTGGCCCCGATGGCAGGCTGGCCATGGCGCTGGTGGATGCGGTGCCTGCCGGGATCTATGGCAAGGCAGCGCTGCAAAACCTTGGTCTTTGGGACGCGCTTGCGCCTTCGGTTGCGCAAACCGACAACGTGCGCGCCGCGTTGCGGCTTGTCGCACTGGGCGAGGCCCCGCTTGGCATTGTCTATGCCACCGATGCCGCGCAGGAAACCGACGTGCAGATTGTGGCCCGTTTTGACCCGGAAACGCATCCGCCGATCCTTTATCCCTTGGCACTGGTCAGCGACAGCACGCACGCAAAGGCGCCCGACCTGCTGGCCTTCCTGACCTCCCCGGCGGCACAAGACATTCTTACCGCTCACGGCTTCCTGCAGGGGCCTGCACAATGACCAACTGGCTGGGCGCCGAAGAATGGCAGGCCGTGGTCCTGTCGCTGCAAGTGTCCTTCTGGGCCACGCTTCTCAGCCTGCCCTTTGGCGTTTTCGTGGCCTATGCGCTTGCCCGGTGGGAATTTCGCGGCAAACAGCTGCTGAACATGGCCGTTCATCTGCCGCTGATCCTGCCCCCGGTGGTCACCGGCTATCTGTTGCTTCTGATCTTCGGACGGCGCGGCGCGGTCGGGGCGTTCCTGGAACAGACTTTCGGCATTGTGCTGGCCTTTCGCTGGACCGGCGCGGCACTGGCGGCCGCCATCATGGCCTTCCCGCTGATGGTGCGCGCCATTCGGCTGGCCATCGAAGCGGTCGATCCAAAGCTGGAAGAAGCCGCCGCCACCCTTGGCGCGTCGCGCCTGCAGGTCTTTTCCACGGTTACCCTGCCGCTGATCACCCCCGGCCTGATTGCGGGCGCTGTTCTGGCATTCGCCAAGGCCATCGGGGAATTCGGCGCCACCATCACCTTCGTGTCGAACATCCCCGGTCAGACCCAGACGGTCCCTTCGGCAATCTATGCCTTTTTGCAGGTACCGGGCGGCGAAAGCGGCGCGTTGCGGCTGGTGGCAATCTCCATCGTCATCGCGATGGCGGCCCTTCTGGCCTCCGAACTGCTGGCCCGCCGCGCCCAGCGCCGCGCAACAGGTCGGGAGGGATCGCCATGACGCTCTCCGTCTCGCTGTCACACCGCTTCCCCGACTTCGCGCTGGATTTGTCTTTCGACGCCCCCGAGGGGATCACGGTGCTTTTCGGCCGCTCCGGCTCGGGCAAGACCACGGCGATCAACTCGGTCGCGGGCCTGCTGAAACCCCAGCGCGCGCGGATCGTGATGGGAGATGAGACGCTCAACGACACCGACAGCCAGATCTTCGTTCCGGTGCACAAACGGCGCATGGGATATGTTTTCCAGGAAGCGCGGCTTTTCCCGCATCTCTCTGTCCGGCAGAACCTGGAATACGGCCAGCGCTTTGCGCCTTCTGGTGCCAAGGGCCCCTCCACCGCCGAAGTGGCAGCGCTTCTGGGCATCGCGCCGCTTCTTGACCGCGTGCCTTCGGGTCTGTCCGGGGGCGAACGTCAGCGCGTGGCGATCGGGCGCGCTCTTCTGTCGCGTCCGCGTCTGTTGCTGATGGACGAACCGCTGGCCGCGCTGGATGGCGCGCGAAAGGCGGAAATCCTACCCTATCTGGAACGGCTGCGCGATCAGGTGGCGCTTCCGATCCTCTATGTCAGCCACTCCGTCGCCGAAGTCGCGCGCCTTGCGACCACGATGGTCGTTCTGGAAGAGGGCCGCGTCGCCCGCGCAGGCCCGGCCGAGGCGATCCTGTCGGATCCCGACATGGTGCGCCAGATCGGCGTGCGGGAGGCAGGCGCCGTCCTGCCCGCCCGCGTCAAACGCCACCATCCCGACGGGCTCACCGAACTTGAGGCCTCGGGCGGCCGGCTGTTTCTGCCCCGGATGGAAACGGAAGAAGGCACCGCCACGCGGGTGCGCATTCTGGCGCAGGACGTGATCCTGTCGAACACCGCGCCGGAAGGGTTGTCGGCACTGAATATCCTGAAAGCGACGGTGATTTCTCTGCGGGAAGGCACAGGGCCGGGTGTCGTCGTGCAGCTGAGCGCGGGCGAGGACAAGCTGCTCGCCCGTATCACCCGCAGGTCGGCCGAGGCGCTGGCGATCACCCCCGGCGACACGGTCTATGCCGTGGTCAAATCCGTCTCCATCGCGCGGGTCGATATCGGGACGGCTTAGGGCTCAGCGGCGCGCAAACTGGCGCACATCGCGTTCTGTCACGATCATGTCCAGCGGCTGATCGGTCGGTTCCAGCGGCAGCGCCTCGGCCTCTTGAGCGGCAAAGGCAAAGCCAATCGCCAGCGTGGCGCGCCTTGCGCGCAGCAGCTCAAGCGTGCGGTCATAAAACCCGCCGCCATAGCCCAGCCTGCCGCCCTGCCCGTCGAACGCCACCAGCGGGACAATCACGATTTCAGGTTCGAAAAAATCATCCCGCGCCGGGATCAGCGCGCCAAAGGGGCCTTCTTTCATGGGTGCATCCGGCTCCCATCGCGAAAACAGCAGGGGCTGCCCCGCACCTTGGATGACTGGCACGCCCACCGGGCCATGGGCCGCCGCCTCGGCCATGGCGGGAAGCGGGTCAATCTCGGTCCGGATGGGCATATATCCCGACAAAGGCATCCCGCGATAGCCCGCCAGCACTTCGGACAATAGCGCCGAAGCCCCCGGCCCCGCCGCGGCATGGGCCGTCTTGCGGCGCGCAAAGGCCGCCTTGCGCGCGTCGGCCTTCACCTGGGCCAGATCGCTCACAGCAGGACCACAACCGCCAGACCCAGGAAGGCGAAAAAGCCCACCACATCGGTCACCGTGGTCACAAACGCGCCCGAGGCCAAAGCCGGGTCGACCCCGAAACGCTCCAAAATCACCGGGATCACCGTGCCCGCGAAGCCCGCGACCACCAGGTTGATGACCATGGCCGCCGCGATCACATAGCCCAGCGCGGGCGAGCCGAACCAGATCAGCCCCACAATCCCCATCACAACGGCGAAGATCAGCCCGTTGATCAGGCCCACCAGAACTTCCCGCCGGATCACGCGCCAGACGTTCGACCCGGTCAGGTCGCGCGTGGCAATCGCCCGCACCGCCACCGTCAGCGATTGCGTCCCCGCATTCCCGCCCATGGAGGCGACAATCGGCATCAGCACCGCAAGCGCCACGATCTGGGCAATCGCCGCCTCGAACTGAGCAATGACCATTGACGCGACAATCGCCGTGATCAGGTTGACGAAGAGCCACGGAAAGCGCCGCTTTGTGGTGTCGATCACGCGGTCGGAGAGCGAACTTTCCTCCCCCACACCGGCAAGGCGCAGGATGTCCTCCTCGTGCTCTTCATCCAGCACGATCATGGCATCGTCGATGGTGATCACGCCAACCAACCGCCCTTCGGCGTCGACCACGGGGGCCGAAATCAGGTGATACTGGTTGAACGCATAGGCCACATCGCCCTCGTCCTGGGTGACGGGGATAATCTGGAACACCGGTTCGGTCAGATCCGCCAGCGGCACGTCCCGGCGCGAGCGCATCAGCTTGCCCAGCGTGACATTGCCCACCGGGTGAAACCGCGGATCGACCAGAACGATGTGATAGAACTGCTCGGGCAGGCTGTCCGAGCTGCGCAGATGGTCGATCGCCTGCCCCACCGTCCAGTGTTCGGGTGCGATCACCACCTCGCGCTGCATCAGACGGCCCGCGGAATACTCCGGATAAGACAGCGCCTGCTCGACCGCGACGCGGTCGGCATCCTCAAGCGCATCAAGGATCGCTTCCTGTTGCGGTTCATCCAGGTCTTCGACCAGATCGACCACATCGTCGCTTTCCAGCTCCCGCACAGCTTCGGCAAGAACTTCGGGCGTGAGGATCGAAATGACCTCTTCCCGGATGCTTTCATCCAGTTCCGACAGGATTTCCCCGTCAAACTCGCGGTCATAAAGCCGGATCAGCCGCGCACGATCATAGCTGGTGATCTGCTCCAGCATGTCCGCGATATCGGCGGCATGAAGCGGTTCCATCAGCTCGGTCAGGGTGACCTGATCGCCCTCTTCCACCGCGTTGAGGATTGCACTGATCGCCTTGCGGTCCAGCGCATAGGCATCCTCGTCCCGCGCCGCTTCGGGTTCTGTCACGATGTCATCTGCGCTCATGCCTGCCCCCTTCTGCGTACGGCCCTCCCTGCCCAAGCTAGAAGAAAGAGCTGCTTGAAAACAATGATAATGCCCCGATTTACCGGACCGTGCCGCCGGGCTAATCTGTTGCGCGCCTTGACGCAAGCGAAGGCGCTGAAAAAACAGGATCGCAAGGGACGCGCATGGCAACGATTATCACCGGGCAGGTTCTGTCCTTTGTTCGATCCCCCATTGATGCAACGCCGGAAGACGCCACAAAGATCCATGAGGCGCTTCTGATCGAAGACGGCATCATCGCCGCGATCGGCCCGCTGGCCGACCTGCGCGCCCAGGCCCCCGATGCGCAGATCGCCGATCATTCCGGTCAGCTGATCCTCGCGGGATTTGTCGATGCCCATGTGCATTATCCCCAGACCGCGATCATCGCCAGCTGGGGCAAACGGCTGATCGACTGGCTGAACACCTATACCTTCCCCGAAGAGATGCGCTTTGCCGATCCGGCCTATGCCGCGCAGATCGCCGCGCGATATCTGGACCTGACCACACAGGCCGGCACCACCACCGTCTGTTCCTATTGCACGATCCACCCCGAAAGCGTGGACGCGTTCTTTGCCGAGGCGCAGACCAGGGGCCAGCGCGTGATTGCCGGCAAAACCTGCATGGACCGCAACGCGCCCGAAGGGCTGCGCGACACCGCGCAGACCGCCCATGATCAAAGCGCCGCCCTGATTGCCCGCTGGCAGGGCGTGGATCGGCTGGGCTATGCCATCACGCCACGGTTTTCGCCCACATCGACGCCCGAACAACTTGAGGCGCTGGGCGCGCTCTGGTCGGAGCATCCCGATTGCCTGATGCAGACCCATCTAAGCGAACAGACCGACGAAATCGCCTGGGTGAAAGAGCTTTATCCCGATGCCCGCGATTACCTGGATACCTATGAGGCCCATGGCCTTCTGGGCGAAAACGGTCTTTTCGGTCACGCCATCCATCTTGAGCCCCGCGAAATCGACCGCCTGCACGAAACCGGCGCGGCGGTGGTGCATTGCCCGACCTCGAACACCTTCATCGGATCGGGGTTGTTCGATATGGGCGGGCTGGTGGCAAAAGGTATCCGCGTTGGGCTTGCCACGGATACCGGCGGCGGGTCGTCCTTTTCGATGCTGCGCACGATGGCTTCAGCCTATGAGGTGGGCCAGTTGAATGGCACGGTACTGCATCCCTCGCAGCTGTTGTGGCTGGCCACCGCAGGGTCCGCACAAGCGCTGAAGCTGGGCGGCCGGATCGGCAATCTTGCTCCGGGGATGGAGGCAGATGTGATCGCGATCGACCTCGCCTCAACTCCTGCCATCGCGCAACGCAGCGCGCGCGCCGATGATCTGTGGGAGGCTGTCTTTCCCACGATCATGATGGGCGATGACCGCGCCATCGCGCAGGTCTGGATCGCGGGCCAGCCGGTTTTTGACGCAAAAACCGGCTGAGAAACCGACGCGGTTTCTCATGCACCCCTGGTTTCCGCGTCGGAAACCGGCCGGAAACTGTGTCAGTTTCCGAGCCGCCGCGCCAATACGTTCTGCCGTTCGATCACGCGCGGCAGATCCAGCGTCGTGATCTGGCCGTCCCGCACGATCTGCCGCCCTTCGACAAAAAGATGGCGCACCCGGGTGGGCCCAGCCAGCAACAGCGCAGCAGGATCCCAACTGCCCGCCCTTTCCAAACCGCGCACATCCCAAAGCGCCAGATCCGCCCGCTTGCCCGGCGCGATCTGTCCGCAATCCGGCCGACCCAGTACCTCGGCCCCGCCGCGCGTGGCGATCTCCAGCGCCTCGCGCGCGCTCATCGCGTCCGCCCCGCGTGCCACACGCTGCAACAGCATGGCCTGCCGCGCCTCGGCCACCAGATTACCGGCATCATTGCTGGCCGATCCGTCCACCCCCAGCCCAACCGGCACGCCCGCATCCCGCATCGCCCGCAAAGGCGCAATGCCACTGCCCAGCCGGCAGTTCGAACAGGGGCAATGCGCCACGCCCGTACCGCTTTTGGCAAAGAGGTCAATCTCGCGCCCATCCAGCTTGACGCAATGGGCATGCCACACATCCGGCCCGGTCCATCCCAGGTCATCGGCATACTGCCCCGGACGGCAGCCGAACTGCGCCAGAGAATAGGCGATATCCTCGTCATTCTCGGCCAGATGGGTGTGCATCATCACCCCTTTGTCGCGCGCCAGAAGGGCCGCATCGCGCATCAGCTCCCGACTGACCGAAAAGGGCGAACAGGGCGCCACGCCCACGCGGACCATTGCGCCCTCTTTCGGGTCGTGAAAGGCGTCAATCACCCGGATCATGTCGTCCAGAATGGTGTCTTCCCGCTCCACCAGCGCATTGGGCGGCAGGCCACCGTCGCTTTCGCCAATGCTCATCGCCCCGCGCGTGGGGTGAAAGCGCAGGCCAACCTCCTGCGCGGCAGCAATCGTGTCGTCCAGCCGCGCGCCATTGGGGTAAAGATACAGGTGATCCGAGCTCATCGTGCAGCCCGACAGCGCCAGCTCTGCCAGACCAATCTGGGCTGAGGTGAACATCTCTTCGGGACCAAACCGCGCCCAGATCGGATACAGCGTCTGCAGCCAGCCGAAGAGCAGCGCATCCTGCCCGCCGGGAACCGCCCGCGTCAGTGTCTGGTAAAGATGGTGATGCGTGTTCACGAGCCCCGGTGTGACAACGATCCCGGCTCCGGCGACAACCTCGGCACCATTCACCTCAAGCCCATGGCCGATTTCGGCAATCACCCCGTCGCGCATGCGGATATCGGCATCCGACAGCTCGTCGCGCGCGTCGTTCATGGTCAGAATCACCTGCGCGTTTTGGATCAGAACATGCGCCATGGTGCCCCCGTCAGACTGTTTGCCGCGCAACACATCGCGACGCGAGGTTCATGCCGAAAAGGGGCGCAATAGCTTCAGCGCGGCCTCGTGCACGCTTTCATTGGCCGCAGCCAAAACCTGGCCGCCAAGATGCGCGGCCCCGCCCTGCCAGTCTGTGACAATCCCGCCTGCGGCCTCGATCACGGCCATGGGCGCCTGGATGTCATAGGCGTTCAGACCCGCCTCGATCACCAGGTCAATCTGCCCCGCCGCCAGAAGCGCATAGGCATAACAATCCATACCATAGCGCACCAGCCTCACCTGCGCCGCCACTGCGTCGAATCCCTGCCTGTCACGCGCCTCGCCCACTTCCGGGAAGGTGGTGAACAAAACCGCCTCTCCCAGATTGCGGGCGGCACGGGTGCGAATGGGAGATGTTCCGCAAGGCCCGGCACAAAACGCGCCCTCTGCACTGCCCCAGAAGCGCTCTCCGATATAAGGCTGATCAACGACGCCCAGATGCGGTGCGCCCTCACCGTCGCTCAGCGCGATCAGCACCCCCCAGGTGGGCGTGCCGCTGATGAATCCGCGCGTTCCGTCGATCGGGTCCAGAACCCATGTCCGCGCGCTCGACCCGCTTTGCTGACCGAATTCCTCCCCCCAGATGCCATCCTGGGGCCGGTGCAGCGCCAGAATATCGCGCATGGCGGTTTCCGCCGCGCGATCGGCCTGAGTGACCGGATCGAACCCGGTCTCATCCTTGTTGTCCGAGATCAGGGAAGACGCGCGAAAAAACGGCAGGATTGCCGCGCGCGCAGCGTCCGCCATGGCGTGGGCAACATCAAGATCTGAAAGACGAGGGGCATTCATACATGCGGATGTGCCACCCTTCGCGGGATGACGCAAGCCACAGGGGTATTCTGCCCGATCAGAGACCGCCCTCTTCAGGCGACGTCGCTGAGCACACGGGCAAGTTCAAACAGGCGTTTGCGCTGGTTTTCGGGAATAGCGTAATACGACCGGACCAGATCAAGCGCTTCCTTGTCGCCCAACAGATCCGCGGGCACGCTTTTGTTTTCGGTGCTGCCTGAAGCATTTTCTCCCTCAAGCCCCTCGAAAAAGAAGCTGACCTGAACATCAAGCGCATCGGCAATATCCCAAAGGCGCGATGCACTGATCCGGTTGGCACCGGTCTCGTACTTCTGGATTTGCTGGAACTTGATCCCGACTTTTTCAGCCAGTTGTTGTTGTGTCATGCCAATTAACCAGCGCCTATGTCGCACACGCTTGCCCACGTGGACGTCAACAGGGTGAGCCATTCTTTACCTCCGTCACAAGCATGTCTTCGAAACCGATCCGCTGTGAGCTTCACTTAATGCAGATATGCGCTTCCATTCACACTCTTACACTGTGGCCACAGCACACTCTAACAAAAACGGCAATGACCTTGCAAAACAGTAGTCTTACTTTGCAGTTGAGCACAAGGATTATGATTCACCACTAGCGAGTGTTTCGTGCAACTGGTTAACAATGCGTTAACGCGCATGCCTAATTTTACCCCAAGTCATTTTGTAGCATTTTTTTCGAATCCGTGCGGAATTTTCGCCACGTCACCCCCGATTTCGCGGTTTGACTCCAGGGCGGCTTTACCCGCTAATTGCCCGTGAAACAGGGAAAATAACATGCTTGCTTATCATATCGCCACCGCCGGAGACGCGCCGGCCCTCACCGACATAGCCGTCCCCGAACCAGGTCAACATCAGGTCCGCATTTCGATCCGCGCCTGCGGTCTGAACTTTGCTGATCTTTTGATGCAATCGGGCACATATCAGGACACACCAGAGGCCCCGTTCACCCTCGGAATGGAAGTTTCAGGCGAAGTCAACGCGGTGGGAGAATCGGTTTCACACCTGAAAGTGGGTGACCGCGTAGCCGTTTTTGGCGGCGCGGGCGGTCTTGCAGAACAGGGCGTGTATGACGCGGCACGGGTGGTCAAACTGCCCGACGCGATGAGCTTCGAACACGCCGCCGCCTTCCAGATCGCCTATGGCACCAGCCACGTCGCGCTGGATTATCGCGCGCGCCTTCAGCCGGGCGAAACACTGCTGGTGCTGGGCGCTGCCGGCGGCGTCGGGCTGACGGCGGTGGAAATCGGCAAGCTGATGGGCGCCACCGTGATCGCCGTGGCCCGCGGTGCCGACAAGCTTGAGGTCGCGCGCAAGGCCGGGGCCGATCACGTGATCGACGCCGAAACCGACGATCTGCGCGGTGCGATCAAGGCGCTTGGCGGGGCGGATGTGGTCTATGACCCGGTAGGTGGTGACGCCTTCAAGGCCGCTTTCCGCGCCTGCAACCCTGAAGCGCGCCTTATCGTCATCGGCTTTGCCAGTGGCGATATCCCCACCATTCCCGCCAACCATCTTCTGGTGAAGAACCTGAGCATCGAAGGGTTCTACTGGGGCGGATACATGGCGTTCAAACCCAATGTGATCATCGACAGTCTGAAAACCCTCACCGGCTGGTATCTTGAAGGCAAACTGCATCCGCATATCAGCCACACCCTGCCGCTGAGCGAGGTGGAACAGGGTATGGAGCTTCTGCGCGCACGCAAATCCACAGGCAAGGTCATCATTACACCCTGACCCCTGCGGCGGCGGCCTGCCCGCCGCCGGGCCTCAGGCCGATAGCTGCGCGTGCTCCGGGGTCTTGGTCACATTGCGATAGGTGCTGCGCACCAGTCCGCACAGTGCGGTGATCACCGGGTTGTCGGCGCGGTCGCCATACATGATGATCCGCGTCTCGCCCGGATCAGGCAGCGTTCCGCCATGATCAACCATCCCGGTCTGACGCGGGAATGATCCCTTGATCACGGCTGTCACCGCCAGATCGGCGCTCACCACCGCCTCCACCGCATTGTCGATATCGGATTCCACAACCATCTCCCAGGGCATGTCCGCCCCGTCCAGCCGGCGCAGCACATCGGGCCGGAAGATACAATTCGAACAAAAGGCCACGGGCAGTGGATCGCGCTTCCACGCAGTGCCATCGGTTGCGCCGATCCAGACCAGCGGCAGACGCACCAGAACCTCCCCTCCGGGGCCGGCCTGATCCTCGGTCGTGATGATCACGTCGCATTGGCCACGCCCGAACATCTCGCGCAGGGCCCGCGTGGGGGACGAGATCAGCTTGACCTGCATACGCGGGAAATCCGTGGCAAAGCGGCGCAGCACCTGCGGAATGGCCGGGTAGATAATGTCATGGGGCACGCCCAGCGTGATCTCGCCTTCATATTCCTTGGCCGTCAACCGGCCCCAGGCCTCGTCATTCAGCTCCAGAATACGGCGCGCATAGCCCAGCAATTGCTCTCCCGCTGCGGTCAGGGTCACACCGCGCCCGCTGCGGTCCAGCAATTCAAGGTTCAGGCTTTCCTCCAACCGTTTCAGCTGCATCGACACGGCCGATTGCGTCAAATGCAGGAACCCCGCCGCGCGCGTGACACCGCCGCTATCGGCGACCGCCACGAAGGATCTGAGCGTGGTGATGTCGAGATTTCGCATATATCACAATCCTTGATCTATCGCCTCACAAACATTCGTTTTCAATATGACCACATCTTCCCATATACATCAAGGCAATTGATCAGACGCCGAAACGCCATCACGATTTGACGAAAGGACAAAGAAGATGACCTATATCAACACCCACACCGCCCGCTTCCACGCTCCTGCCCGGAAACGGATTGGCCTCGTGTCGCTCCTCGACCTGTGGCGGACCCGCCGCCAGCTGAAATCTCTCGACGACCGCGCGCTGGCCGATATCGGCCTGACCCGGCGCGAAGCGGACGCCGAAGCCGCACGCCCGGTCTGGGATGTGCCCGCCACCTGGCGCGACTGAAGCGCCCCCCAAAAGACCCCGCAGCGCCCGCTTTCCTGACCCTGGGACAGCGGGCGCAGCCAGTTTCCGCGGATTTTGCCGAAATTCCTGACGGAAATACTTGAAAAAGATGACTCCCTTTCCGATATTTGCACACGAGAGCTGCCGGTATCCTCCGGCAGCATGTCAAACGTCGTTTTATGGAGACCTAGATGGCTGAATTCGACACAATCCGGACAAGTGCTGGCGCACGCACTGCCCAGATTGATGAGGGGCTGCGTGCGCATATGAACAAGGTCTACGGCACAATGTCCGTAGGCATGCTTATGACCTTCGCCGTGGCCTGGGCCGTTGGCTCAAGCCCCGAGCTGCTGTCGATCTTCCGCGATCCGGTGACGCTGGCCCCGAATATCCTGGGCTGGATCGTCATGTTCGCGCCGCTGATCATGGTCTTTGCGTTCAGCGCTGCGATCAACCGTCTGTCGGCTGCCGGCGCACAAACCTTCTTCTATGTGTTCGCTGCCGTGATGGGCCTGTCGATCTCGTGGATCTTCCAAGCGTTCACCGGCATCTCCATCGCGCAGGTCTTTCTGATCACCGCGATCGCCTTCGCCGGCCTGTCGCTCTGGGGCTATACCACCAAGAAAGACATCTCCGGCTGGGGGTCGTTCCTGATCATGGGCGTGATCGGCCTGATCGCGGCCTCGATCATCAACCTGTTCATCATGTCTTCGGCCCTGATGTTTGCCGTGTCGGTTCTGGGCGTTCTGATCTTTGCCGGTCTGACTGCCTATGACACGCAGAACATCAAGAACACCTACATCGCCCATGCCGCGCATGGCGATCAGGAGTGGCTGGCCAAAGCGGGCATCATGGGCGCGCTGAGCCTGTATCTGAACTTCATCAACATGTTCATGATGCTGCTGTCGCTCTTCGGCAACCGCGAGTAACACTTCCGTTCTTTCGGACATTCAAGGGCCGGCTCTGATCAGAGCCGGCCTTTTTCATGCGCGCCTCACTCCAGCGCCTGCTGCATCCTTATGCAGGGAAAGCTGATGCCGGGTGCCAGCGGCACATCAATCGGACCCAACGCGCGAAACCCCATCGCCGTATAGAACGGCACGGCGGTGCGGGTCGACCAGCATTCCATCTGCATGATCCCGCGCCCGCGCGCCTCTGCCAGCACATGGGCCACGATGGCCCGCGCAATGCCCCGGCGCAGCTGCCGGTCGTCGCTCACCAGGTGGCGGATATGACCCAGGGCGCGTTTGGCTTTGTCAGGTGTCCAGCCGCCAGCCCCGATCACGCTGCCGTCGGCATCTTCGACCACGTAATAGGTACCGGAGCTCAAAAGAGCGGATTGCGCCCGGCTGATAAGCGGCAGTGCCGTCACCAGGACCGATGGCGGGTAATCCGCCTTCAGCAATTTCGGATAGCTGCGCGCCAAAAGCGCGTCCACCGCCGCCAGATCGGACGCCAGCGCGCGGCGCAAACGAAAACCGGCCTTTGTCGGATCAGATTCGGTCATGCGATCAGGGCCTTCCATAACCCGAAAAGAAAAAGGCCACGCAAATGCGTGGCCTTTCAATCTCTGCCGTCAGGACAGGCTTACTTGATTTTGCCTTCCTTATACTCGACATGCTTGCGGGCCACGGGATCATATTTGCGGACCGACATCTTTTCAGTCATGGTACGCGCGTTTTTCTTGGTCACATAGAAGTGGCCCGTGCCAGCGGTCGAGTTCAGACGGATCTTGATGGTCGTCGGCTTCGCCATGGTCTAGTCTCCTGCATCCAAAAGGCGCAGCCTTTCGGGGAATTCCTTATGAGCGCCCGCTTTTACCCGCCTTGCCTTCCGAGTCAACCCGCTTTCGCGGGCATCCCGCCGTTATTGCAAAATCAGCGCGCGAATGCCCATCCCGGCCCATCCCCCAGCGGTGACGTGGCGATGGTCAGCAGGCCCGAAAGATATGCGCGGAAGGCCTGTAAGCCGGATTCTGTCCCCGGCCCGAAGGCCGATGGATGACCATTCCTCTCAAGACCGGGTTGCCCCGGCCCCTCTAGCTGCCGACCCGACCCCTCTCGGCTGAAGCAGGCCTAGCGGCGGTATCCCCGAAGGGACCAGCCCGCGCGGGGGTCCTATTTGGCATTGCTCCCGGTGGGGCTTGCCGTGCCGCTCCTGTTGCCAGTCGCGCGGTGGGCTCTTACCCCACCGTTTCACCCTGACCCCGGCACGCCGGGGCGGTTTGTTTTCTGTGGCGCTTTCCGTCGGGTTGCCCCGCCCGGGTGTTACCCGGCACCGTTGCTTCAGGGAGTCCGGACTTTCCTCGGCGTGTTTTCCCCGGAATACACGCCAGGCCGCGACAGGGTATTTTCCAAAAGGAAAATGTCCCCAAAGCGGTACCCTTGGTATTCTGGGCACAACACGCCGCGGCCATCCAGCCTTCCGCGCAATATGGAGGTAGTATCGCCCCTCCCATCCCGTCAAGATCCGGATTTTTTGCAGAAAAACCTCAACCCCGCAAAATGGTTGCAGAAGATCTTGCCGCCAGCCCGCCCAGGATACGCCGTTCGGCCTCTGTCACGGGTCCTGCCGACGCTTGCGCAAAGCGCATCCGGAAGGCGGTCAAACGCGCCTCTGGGCTTGCATCGGCTGTATAGCCCGCCGCGCGCAATGCCTCTTCCACATCGCTGACCGCATCCCCATCCGGTGCAGATGCGGCCAACCCCTGCCGGACCAGCCGCGCCCAGTCAAACCGCGGCCCCGGATCACATTTGCGCCCAGGTGCCATATCGGAATGCCCGATCACCGCCTCCGCCGGCAGATCCCAGCGCGCAAGGATCCCGCGCAAAAGCCCCTCTAACGCGGCCATCAGCGGTTCTCCAAAAGGTTCCGACCCGCGATTGTCCAGCTCGATCCCGATGGAGCGGGAGTTGATATCCTCCACACCCATCCACGACCCCACACCTGCATGCCAGGCGCGCTGGTCCTCCTCGACCATCTGCCAGCAGGTGCCATCGCGACCAATCAGATAATGCGCCGACACTTCCGCTTCCGGGTCGCACAACCGTTCAAGCGCCGCCTCGGCGCCCTCCATTGCGGTGTAATGCAAGACCACAAACTGCGGCGTCAGCCCATCCCGGCGGGGCCCGAAATTCGGGCTTGGGTGCCAGATCACCGCAGTGTTGGTCAGTTCTGCACCGCGGCCCGGAACGGTGCCGGATCCCAGCTGCAGGCATATCCATCGCCATCTGGGTCCAGTGCATTGCGGTCACGCCGCGGCCCGCCATTGGCCAGAAACTCGATCTGCGCCAGATCGGCGGAGGCGAATTGCGCACAGTTCCGCGCCGAGCGCTGCGCCAGGTTCAACCCCACCCGCGTATAGATCTGCGTGCCCCTGGGATGACGGGTCTCAAGCGCATATTGCACGATATTGGGCTGCGAGACGCCATTGCGCGTGGGCACGGCCGTGGGCTGCACCACCTGATATTGCTGGCGGTTCTGGGCGATCCGCTCTGCATCGCTCTGGATCGATTCCCGGGCCGAGACTGCCTGGAAATCATTCTCGTCCGAAATGCCGGGATTGCTGATGATCTGCGGCGCCGGGTTCGACGGGCTGGCCTGAAGCGGTTCAACACCGGAATTGGCCTGACGCAGTTCCAGGGCGGCCGCGGCCTCTACGATCGTGTCCTGCTGGTTCAGCTGCGCGGCTGGCAAGGCCTGCGCGGTCGAAACGGGCGCTGGCGCGGGCACCGCCGTGGTGGCGGGCCGTGCCACCTGCAGCGGCACGGGCGCACGCTGAGTGCTCTCGGCCGAAATCGCGCCGGCAGGCACGGGTGTTGACACCGGAGCCTGCTGCGCCAGAACCGCCTGCCGCGCCCGCTGATCGTCCAGAGAATTGTTAAATCCGACGCCCGCGGCACTGTCCGGGACTTGTGCACATGCACCAAGGGTAATCAGCGCCAACGCTGTGAATGCAATTCGCATAGCTCTGCTGTCCTGCCTTACGGTCTTTTGTTTGGACCGCTTTTACCACCATTTTGCAGGTTTTGCCACAAATCCGGCCGCACGCTCCAACGCAAAGGCAGAATTCAGCAGATCGCCCTCTTCCCAGGGCCGGCCGATCAGCTGCAAACCAAGGGGCAGGCCCTGCTTGTCCACGCCCGCAGGCACGCTGACGCCGGGCAGACCGGCCAGGTTCACCGTCACGGTGAAGACGTCGTTCAGATACATCTGCACCGGATCCGCGTCCGTCATCTCTCCCAACCCGAAAGAGGCCGAGGGCGTCGCAGGCGTCAGGATCGCATCGACACCTTGCGCAAAGACATCATCAAAGTCCTTCTTGATCAGCGCCCGCACTTTGCGCGCCCGGTTGTAATAGGCGTCATAGAACCCCGCCGACAGCACATAGGTGCCCACCATCACACGGCGCTGCACCTCGGCCCCGAAGCCTTCGGCACGGGTCTTTTCATACATCTCTGTGATGCCATCGCCTTGGGACAGCTTGGCGCGATGGCCATAGCGCACCCCATCATAACGGGCGAGGTTCGACGACGCCTCAGCAGGTGCAATCACATAATAGGCAGGCAGCGCGTATTTCGTATGGGGAAGCGAGATATCGACGATCTTCGCCCCCGCATCTTCCATCATCTTGCGCCCCTCGGCCCACAGCGCCTCGATCTCATCGGGCATACCGTCCATGCGGTATTCGCGCGGAATGCCGATGGTCTTGCCCTTGATATCACCTGTCAGCGCCGCTTCGAAATCCGGCACGGGCAGATCGGCGGATGTGGAATCCTTCGGATCATGCGAACACATCGCCTCCAGCATGATCGCCGCATCACGCACCGATTTGGTCATCGGCCCCGCCTGATCCAGCGAGGACGCAAAAGCCACGATCCCCCAACGCGAACAGCGCCCATAGGTCGGCTTGATGCCGGTGATCCCGGTGAAGGCCGCAGGTTGGCGGATCGACCCGCCCGTATCGGTGCCGGTGGCCGCCAGACACAGATCCGCCGCCACAGCCGCAGCCGAGCCACCCGAAGATCCGCCCGGCGTCAGCGGCGTGTCGTCATTCCCGCGCCGCCAGGGGCTGATCGCGTTGCCATAGACAGATGTCTCATTCGACGAGCCCATGGCAAATTCGTCCATGTTCAGCTTGCCCAGCATCACCGCCCCGGCATCCGCCAGGTTCTGGCTGACGGTGGATTCATATTCCGGCTTGAAGCCTTCCAGAATGCGGGAAGCGGCCTGCGACGGAACACCCTTGGTGCAAAAGAGATCCTTGATCCCGATCGGCAGCCCGCACATCGACGGCGCATCGCCCGCCTTGATCCGCTCATCCGCCGCCTTGGCACGCTCCATCGCAATCTCAGGCGTCTTGTGCACGAACGCGTTCAGCGCATCCGCCGCATCAATCGCGCTCAGACACGCCTCGGTCAGCTCAACAGAAGTTGTGTCACCCTTGCGCAGCGCATCGCGCGCCTCGGCCAGGCCCAGTTTGTTCAGATCAGACATTATTCAACCACCTTCGGCACGGCAAAGAACCCCTCGCGGGCATCGGGCGCGTTCGACAGGATTTTCTCCTGCTGGTCGCCATCGGTCACCACATCCTCGCGCCGCTTCAGGCGCATCGGCGTGACCGACACCATCGGCTCCACACCTTCCACATCGACCTCGCCCAGTTGCTCGATAAAACCAAGGATCGTGTTGAATTCCTGCGCCAGCGCGGGCAGCGCATCTTCTTCAACCTTGATACGCGCCAGTTTGGCGACCTTCGCGGCGGTGTTCTGATCAATCGACATGGTGCAGTCTCTCTGATGGGTTCACGGGCATTTACCGCCCCCTGCCCCGACCCGCAAGCCACCTGCTTGCGCCAGACTGCGCGCCGGGGCACTCTGCCCGAAATTTGACCCCGGGGGAGCGGCCAGATGGACCTGAAACTGCATCACATCAACCTCGCAACAGAAAACGTGGAACGGCTCGACCGTTTCTATCGCGACGTGCTGGGCCTTTCCGAGGAATCGGGCGGCCTGCCCACGCTGGAAAAGAAAAAGGGCTATGCCGGCGACGTGGCCTTCCGTACCGACGGCGCCATCCAGATGCATCTGGCGCAAAAAGACATCCATGCGGGCTTCAACTCGGGTCAGTTCGTGAACCCGGTCAGCCGTGGGCATATCGCCTATCGCACGTCCGATCTCGACGGCTTCAAGAAACACCTCGAAGATCACGGCATTCCTTACGCCGATTGGGGCAATCAGGCCGTCGCGGGCTGGAGCCAGATCTTCTTCTATGACCCCGACGGCAACGTGATCGAGGTGCATCAGGTTGATGAGTGAACGGGCAGAGCGCGCCATCTCACGCAGACGTGAGCGCGCCACGCCCGCCTGACCCATCTGAAATCCACGCGCGGTGCTCTATCTTAGGGGCAAGACCCCAGATGACAGGAGACCTCAGACATGAAGACCTCCCCCCTCACCCGCCGCAGCCTGATCGCCACCACAGGGGCCGCGCTGGCCACAATCGCTAGCGGCCTTCTGGTCCCCGCACGTGCCGCCGGTCTGGCCCCCACCCCGTCCATGCGCGGCGGGGCCAACAACTACCGCCCCGGCGCGCCCATCGTGGACCGGATCGGAGGCGGCGGCTTCTGGATGACAGGCACCGTCCGCCGCGCAGGTGACGGCGCACCCATTTCTGGCGCGCGCATCCAGATCTGGGCGCACACCACCGAAGGCCATGAACGCGATCCAGAAAGTCACGGCGCCACACTAACCGATGCAAACGGCGAATTCCGACTGGAGATGCCCCAGATCGTCCCCGCTTTCGGCCAGCCTCATGGGCATCTGGCCTATGACGATCCGGAATTCGAGACGGTCTTTCTGCGCCCCGTCATGCCGAACGCCTCGGACACAACGCTGGCCGCGCATTTCGTCCTGCAACCGGCCTGACCCTTTCATGCGCGCCGTGCTGATCTGGGGCGCGCTTGGGGCTGCCCTGCTTGTCCCGCTCTGGGTTGCGGCCACCAGCCCCCTGCTGGCCTGGCGCGAGCCCATCTACATCATCGCAGGCCTCGCAGGCGTCATCGGTCTCGCGCTCATGGCCCTGCAACCGCTGCTGGCGGCAGGCCTGCTGCCCGGCCTGCCCGCCCCCAAAGGCAGGAGGGTGCATCTGTGGATTGGCCTGGCGATTGTTACGGCTGTGATCCTCCATGTCGCGGGCCTCTGGATCACATCGCCTCCCGATGTGATCGACGCGCTCACCTTCCGATCCCCCACGCCCTTCGCCATCTGGGGCGTGATGGCCATGTGGGCTGTCTTTGCCGCTGCCCTGCTGGCCAGCCTCCGCCGCAAGCTGCGCCTCCCGCCCCGCATCTGGCGGCGCGCGCATACCGCCCTGGCGCTGGTGATTGTCGGCGGGACCTCTGCCCACGCATTGCTGATCGAGGGGACCATGGGCACAGTGTCAAAAACCGCCCTGTGCCTGCTGGTCGTCCTCGCTACGCTGAAGGTGATCCACGACTTGCGCATCTGGACCCGCCGCCGCGCCTAAGCCTGATGTCGCAGATAGCGCAGATAAACCTCGATCATCCAACCCAACATCATCGCGTTCAGGAGATGCCACCAATAATGCGTCCCCATCGGGATCAGATCGCATAAAGGCTCATCAATCGTGCGCATCGTCATCGACAGGATCAAAATCCCCGCCCCGATGACAAAGCCCCGCGCCAATGCCGGCTCCCTGCCGCGCAGCAGAAAAGCATAGATCAGGATCAAGAGCGGCACCGGCGCATAGCCCGCTGTCCCGCCAATCGGCAACAGCTGAAACACCGGCACCGTGGCGGCCGCATAGGGGAAAAACATAGCCGTCAGGCCCAGCGCGCCCCAGGTGCCAAAGCCCCAGACATCCCGGTTGATCGCAAAGATATCAACCAGGATGAACAAAAGGATCGGAACCACATCCAAAAGCGCCGCCCAGACCTGTGCATGGGTGTGAAACAGATAACTCCCCACTCCAATCGCAAACAGGATCACCACCAGCACCTGCGCCAGAGCAACCCCCGCACTGCGCCGCAACATCACAAACGCCGCGATCAGGAACGCTGCATTCGTCACCGCATTGACAGGCTCCGCCCAATAGCCGGGATCGAGCCTTTCGCAATAACCGTCAATCGCCCGCGTCAATTCCATGGATTTTTGCCCGCCCCGTGTTAGCCTCATGCCAGAACATAGGGAGAGTGACATGAAAATCATCTGGTTGGGCCACGGCAGCTTCCGTTTTGAAATCGCAGGACAAACCCTGCTGCTGGACCCCTGGCTGTCCGGCAACCCCGTCCTACCCGAAGATCAACACGATGCCGCCATCGCCGGGGCCTCTCACATCCTTCTGACCCACACTCATTTCGACCATGTGGTCGATGTACTGCCTCTGGCCCGGAAACTGGAAATCCCGGCCGTGGGTCAATACGATCTGATGAACCATTGGGCCGAAGCCGAAGAAATCGAAACCGTCGGCTTCAACAAGGGCGGTACCGTCGATCTGGGCAATGTGAAAGTGGCGATGGTACCTGCCTCCCACTCCTCGACCTTCCAGACCGCGGATGGCCTGCGCAGCGGCGGCTCCGAAGTGGGTTTCATGATCATGGGCGAAGGCAAGACGGTCTATGCCTCGGGCGACACCGCGATCATGGCCGACATGGCGTGGATGGGCGACTACTTCAAACCCGATGTGGGCATCCTCTCGGCAGGCGGCCATTTCACCATGGACATGGCCCAGGCCGCCTATGCGGCAAACACCTATTTCAACTTCGACACCGTGATCCCCTGCCACTACAAGACGTTCCCCTTGCTGGCACAGGATGCCGAGGCGCTGAAAGCGGGCCTCAAGAAGGGTACCGTAGTGGAACCTAAGGTGATGCAAGCGATCGAGATCTGAGCATGAGCGCGCCCACCACGCAGGTTCATCCTCGCGCGCGCGGGCGCTTGCGAGGACGATTCCCCAAACCGTCCCTGCTCCGGGCGGGATGACGCGCAAGGGCTTCCGCCTGGATCAGCGCGAAGGCATGGCGACGGTGATGTTCACCGACATCGCCGACAGCTCCACCCTCGCCGGGCTGGTGGGTGACCGCGCCTGGGCCGCACGGATGGAGGCGCATTTCACCCAGATCCGCCAGCGCGTCGAACAAGCGGGCGGCCAGTTCGTCAAATCGCTGGGCGATGGCACCATGTCCTCCTTCTCCACCGCCTGCGCGGCGCTCGAAGCCGCGCAACATATCCAGACCGATATGGCGCGCCAGCAGGAGGAACCGCATCTCCACCTGCGCATCGGCATGCATACCGGCGATGTGATCCAGACCAAGGACGATTTCTTCGGCAGCGTCGTGAACAAGGCCGCGCGCATCGGCGCGCTTGCCCCGCCGGGCGCGATCTTTCTCAGCGATGCCACGCAGGTCATGGTGGGCGGCAGCGGTTTTGCCTTTTCCGATCCGATCCAGACCCCTCTCAAGGGCTTCGACGGGGATCACACCGTCTTCAGCCTGGACTGGCGGGGGGCCTGACCGGCGCACAATCCGGTGCATGGGCTGTGCACGCCCTGTGCACAGGTTGTGCACAGCCGTTTTCAGCGTTTCGCGGCGAAGAAAGCCTTCAGAATCGCCTCTGCCTCCGCCGCTGAAATCCCGTCGTAAACCTCCGGCACATGATGCGCCTGGGGGTGCGAAAACACCCGTGCTCCATGCGCCACGCCGCCCGATTTCGGATCGGCAGCGCCATAATACACCCGCCCGATGCGCGCGGCTGCAATGGCGGCGGCACACATCGCACAAGGCTCAAGCGTGACATAGAGGTCATATCCCGTAAGCCTCTCGGACCCCGCCTTCGCACAAGCCTCGCGGATCACCAGCATCTCGGCATGAGCGGTGGGATCATGTGCTTCGCGCGTGCGGTTCCCCGCAGCCGCGACCACCTCTCCTGAAGGCGCGACAAGCACCGCGCCCACGGGCACCTCATCGCGCGCCGCAGCCGCGCGCGCCTCGTCAAGTGCCTGATTCATATGGGATTTGAACACCATGCCCCAGATTGCCCCGCAAGTTCCGCTTTCGCAAGCCACGCATCTGCGATAAGCGGTCTGCCATGAGCAAACCCACCCCTCCCGGCGACCGGATCGCCAAGGTTCTGGCCCGCGCGGGCGTCGCCTCGCGCCGCGATGCCGAACGCATGATCGCCGCTGGCCGCGTGGGCGTGAACGGCAAGATCATCGACAGCCCCGCGCTGAACGTCACTGACCGCGACAGCATCACCGTCGACGGCAAACCCCTGGCCGAACCCGAACCGCCACGCCTGTGGCTCTATCACAAACCCCCGGGCCTTGTGACGACCGCGCGCGACGATAAGGGCCGGAAAACCATTTTCGACGATCTTCCCGAAGACATGCCGCGCGTGATGAGCGTGGGACGACTTGACCTGAACTCCGAAGGTCTGTTGCTGCTGACAAATGATGGGGAGATCAAACGCAAACTCGAACTCCCCTCCACCGGCTGGCTGCGCCGCTACCGCGTGCGCATCAAGGGCCGCCCAAAGGACGAGGATTTCGAACCGCTGCGCACCGGCATCACCGTGGGCGCGGACCGGTTTCAACCGATGCAGATCACGCTGGATCGCCAGCAGGGTGCGAACGCATGGTTAACCATTGGGTTACGCGAAGGCAAAAACCGCGAGATCCGCCGCGCGATGGAGGATATCGGCTTCACTGTAAACCGCCTGATCCGCATCAGCTATGGCCCTTTCCAACTGGGCAAACTCGCCCCCGGCGCGGTGGAAGAGCTACGCCGCCGCGTGGTGCGCGACCAGCTTGGCCTTGAAGCGGAAGAGCCCAAAGCGCCCCGCCCCACGCGCGCCAAACGGCCGCCCGCGCGCAAATCGCGCGCTAAATCCTGACGCAACAGGCGAAAATTCGCACGGGTGATACTTTCGCGCGCGCCTTCCCCCTAGAAAGGCGAAGGCCCTTCGCATAGATTCCCGTAAAAGAAGACCAAGCTAAGGGAGCCAGAATGTCCGCCAGCGGGCTTCAGAAAGCCGCCTATGTCGCGCTGCTGATCCTGATGATCGGCACAGCAACCGGTTGGTTGGGGGGACTTTAACCCATGGCCAAGCGCTTTGGCGGCAAATACAGCCCCACCCCGGGCGAGGACATGTCCGAACCCACACCCCGCGGCGCGTTTCAAAGCGCGCAGGTCGATCCCGTGGGCGCACGCGCCAACCTGTTGTTCTTGCCGCCTATTCTGCTGGGCGCCTTTTCACTGAATGACGGCGCGATCGGCCTTGCCCTTGGTCTGGGCGGCGCGGCAATCCTGATCCTGGCGGCCTGGCTGGTCCGCGACGGGCTCAGGGCCGAGGCGGCCTATAACGCCCGCAAAGTGGCCCGCAGACCCGCTTTTCCGCGCAAGATCTTCGCCTCGGTCCTCACCGGCATCGGCGTGGGGCTTGCTGCCTTCAAAAACGACCCCGGCCTTGTGGCGCCGCTGATTTTCGGCATCGCGACCGCCGCGCTTCACAGCGCTGCCTTCGGCCTCGATCCCCTGAAAAACAAGGGGATGGACGGCATCGACACCCATCAGCAAGACCGCGTCGCCCGCGTCGTGGACGAGGCCGAACGCCATCTTGCCGCCATGACCGATGCCATCAAACGCGCCGGCGACCGCCAGATGGAGGCGCGCGTCGAACGCTTTCAGGACACCGCCCGCGAGATGTTCCGCACGGTCGAGGAAGACCCCCGCGACCTGACCGGCGCGCGCAAGTATCTGGGCGTCTATCTTCTGGGTGCGCGCGACGCGACCGCGAAATTCGCCGATATCTATGCCCGCACCCGCGACGCGAAAGCCCGCGCCGATTACGCGCAACTGCTTGATGATCTTGAAAAAAGCTTCTCTGCCCGTACGCGCAAGATGCTGCTGGAGGATCGCAGCGATCTGACAGTGGAAATCGAAGTGCTGCGCGAACGCCTTGAACGCGAGGGGGTTCACCTGTGACCCCACCCGCCCCAGAATTTAAACAGTGAGGACCCCACATGTCTGACAAAGTTCGTCAAAAAGCCCAAGAGGCCCTGGCCGAAGTCGAAGCCGTCTCTGCCGTGCTCCTGCCGGAACCCAGCACCGAGATCGTGCCCTATGCCCAGGCCGACGCACCCGTCAGCGCCGAAATCCAGAAGCGCATGGGCGAGATTGACATGTCGAATACCAATTCGATCGTGTCTTTCGGGTCGAACGCGCAGGCCGAACTGCAACAGATCAGCCAGGCCATGCTGGCCGATGTGCGCAACAAGGATGTGGGCCCCGCGGGCGACAGCCTGCGGTCGATCGTGACCACGATCCGGGGCTTTTCGGTCTCGGAACTGGATGTGCGGCGCAAACGCACCTGGTGGGAAAAGCTTCTGGGCCGCGCCGCCCCCTTCGCCGATTTCACCGCGCGGTTTGAAAAGGTGCAAAACCAGATCGACCGGATCACCGACGATCTTCTGGGGCATGAGCATACGCTTCTGAAAGACATCAAATCCCTTGATATCCTTTATGAAAAGACGCTGAGCTTCTATGACGAGCTGGCGCTTTACATCTCGGCAGGCGAAGAAAAGCTGCGCGTTCTGGACGATGACGTGATCCCCGCCAAGTCCGCCGAAGTCGATGCTGCGCCTGAAAACGAACAGGTGATGACCGCTCAGGAACTGCGCGACCTGCGCGCGGCGCGTGACGATCTGGAACGCCGGGTCCATGACCTGAAACTGACACGACAGGTGACCATGCAATCGCTGCCCTCGATCCGGCTGGTGCAGGAAAACGACAAGTCGCTGGTCACCAAGATCAACTCGACCCTCGTCAACACCGTGCCGCTTTGGGAAACCCAGCTGGCGCAGGCGGTGACGATCCAGCGTTCTGCCGAAGCGGCCGCGGCCGTACGCGAGGCCAATGACCTGACCAACGAATTGCTGACCGCCAACGCGAAAAACCTGCGCGAAAGCAACAAGATGATCCGCGAGGAAATGGAACGCGGCGTCTTCGACATCGAAGCGGTCAAACAGGCCAATGCCGATCTGATCGGCACGATCGAAGAAAGCCTTGCCATCGCCGATGAAGGCAAAGCCCGCCGTGCCGCCGCCGAAGAAGAGCTGAAGAAGATGGAGGCCGAACTGCGCGACACGCTGGCCGCCGCCAAAGCGCGCGGCGACGGCAAAGGCGACACCGTCGGCACCTCGGCCCCGCGCTAAGATGACCGGACGCGCGTATCCCCGTCTGGGATGGGCTGTGGCGCTTGGGGCGCTTGTGGGGCTCGCCGCTTGCGAAGTGGCCGCGCCCCCGGCGCCCAGGCCCGCCGCCGCCCCGGCCCCGGCACCCGCGCCGGGCGAAGGCACGCGCTCTCTGCGCAGCGAACAGCTTAGCCGCTATTACGCGAGTCTGCAGGCCGATCTTCTGGCCCAGGGCCTGCTGCGTACTGATGGCGGCGGGCCGGACACGCCCTACAGCGCCGAAACGCTCACGCGGAATTTCGAACAAATCGTCTTCTTCGACGAATACGCCCAGGGTGCGGGCATCTCGGCCGCCGCGGACAAATCCGCAGGCAAGCTCCGGCGCTGGACCGGCCCGGTGCGCATGGATGTCAGCTTTGGCAATTCCGTTCCCCTCAGCCGACGGGATGAAGACCTTGCCGCCACCCAGAATTACATCCGCCGGTTGGCGAGGGTGACGCGGCATCCCATTTCCTATGCGTCAGAGGGTAATTTCCACATCCTTTTCATGGGCGAAGACGACAAGGACGAAATGGTGCAGGTCCTGCGCCGGCGCGCGCCCAATATCTCCTCCCGGACGCTGGAGGTGATCACCAACCTGCCCCGGTCGATCCATTGCCTTGTGGTGGCTTTCTCCAGCAGCGACAGCCCCTATAACTACACCCGCGCCGTGGCCGTGATCCGCGCCGAACATCCCGATCTGATCCGCCTCAGCTGCGTGCATGAGGAACTGGCCCAGGGCCTGGGGCTGGCCAATGACAGCCCCGACGCACGCCCGTCGATCTTCAACGATGACGACGAATTCGCGCTTCTGACCAGCCATGACGAAAAACTGCTGGCCATGCTTTATGACCCCCGCCTCAGCCCCGGCCTTGATGCCGAAAGCGCCCGCCCCGTGGTGCGCATCCTCGCCCGCGAGAAACTGGGCCAACGGCTGTAACGCAAAGACCCTGAAGGAGACCATTCATGGGCATTTTCGATTTTCTTTCCGGTGAATTCATCGATGTCATCCACTGGACAGATGACACCCGCGACACCATGGTCTGGCGGTTTGAGCGCGAGGGCCACGAGATCAAATACGGCGCCAAGCTGACCGTCCGCGAAGGACAGGCCGCTGTCTTTGTGCATGAAGGGCAACTGGCCGATGTGTTCACACCGGGCCTTTACATGCTTGAAACCAACAACATGCCGATCCTGACCACGCTGAACCATTGGGATCACGGCTTCCGCTCACCGTTCAAATCGGAAATCTATTTCGTCAACACGACGCGGTTCCAGAACCTCAAATGGGGCACCAAGAACCCGGTGATCTGCCGCGACCCCGAATTCGGCCCCGTCCGCCTGCGCGCCTTCGGCACCTATTCCGTGCGCGTGGCGGATCCCGCGAAATTCCTGGTGGAAATCGTGGGCACCGACGGCGAATTCACCATGGACGAGATCAGCTTCCAGATCCGCAACATCATCGTGCAGGAGTTTTCCCGCACCATCGCGCGGGCGGGCATTCCGGTACTGGACATGGCCGCCAACACGCGTGAGCTGGGCCATCTTGTGGCCAAGGACATTGCCGGAACGCTGGCGGAATACGGGCTGGCCGTGCCTGAGCTTTACGTCGAAAACATCTCCCTCCCTCCGGCGGTCGAGGATGTCTTGGACAAGCGCACTTCGATGGGCGTGATCGGCAATCTGGGCGAATATATGCAGTTCCAGGCCGCCGAGGCCCTGGGCCGCGACGGGGCCGGCGCAGGCGCGATCCAGGCCGGTCTGGGCGCAGGGCTAGGCATGCAGATCGGCCATCAGGCGGCGCAGGCCGGCCCCTGGGGCGCGCGCCCCGTGGCCGAGGCCCCCAAACCCGCGGCCATCGCACCGCCGCCCCCGCCGCCGGTTGAACATGTCTGGCATATCGCCGAAGGCGGCAAGACGAAGGGCCCCTATTCAAAGGCCGCCATGGGCCGCATGGCCGCTGAGGGCACGCTGAGCCGTGAAACCTATGTCTGGACCGCCGGTCAGGACGGCTGGATGCATGCCGAAGACGTGGCCGAACTGGCTCAGCTTTTTACGGTTCTGCCTCCCCCCCCGCCGGGCGCGTGATGCCCCCGGCCACCGTATCGCACAGCGCGACCGGACCCGTTCGATGACCCGCCGCACGCTCACCATCGCCCTGCATTGGGCCAATATGCTGCTTCTGATCCTGCTGGTGGCCGCAGGACCCCTCCCCGCGCTTGCCTGGGCGTTTGTGGCCTGTGCCTTGCTCATGGTCACACTGGCGGTCTTCGGCGGGCTGCTGAATGGCCCCGGCCCCAAACTGGAAGGCGCGCTGCGCGCCGCGCACCCCTGGCTCAGCCGTGCGATGTATGCGGGGCTTGCTGCTGTTGCTCTGATCACGATGGCGCGGCTTCTGGCGCTCTGGTCCTCGCCCATCACGTTGCAGCAGCTCTATTTCTATCTGCTGGGGGCGGCCTCGCTCCATGGGGTGTTCCACCTCTGGCGGCACACCGCATTGGGGGACGGCGCGCTCAAACGAATCACCCCCCGCTTCATGCATGACGCGCTATGACGACTGACACCACCTCCCAGCAGGAACACCGCTTTCCCTGCGAACAATGCGGCGCCGATTACCGATTTGATCCGAGCCAGGGCACGCTCACCTGCGATCATTGCGGGCATACTCAGGATATCACCTCGGGCCCCTGGCGCGGCGCGAAACTGCGCGAGATGGATTTCGATGCCGCCATCGCACAGCGCCTGCCCGAGGCTGAAATGGAAGAAACACGTGTCCTGTTCTGCCCCAACTGCGCGGCGCAGGTGGAGTTTGATCCGCAGGTCCATGCCAAGGAATGCCCTTTCTGCGCCACGCCCGTGGTCACCGATACCGGCGTGCATCGCCATATCAAACCGCGCGGCGTGCTGCCCTTTGCCCTGTCCGAAAGACAGGCACGCGAGGCGATGACCGACTGGCTGGGCCGCCTCTGGTTCGCGCCAAATGGCCTGCAGGATTACGCGCGTAAGGGCCGCAAAATGACCGGGGTCTATGTACCCTACTGGACCTTCGACGCCGACACGACATCGGATTATCGCGGCGAACGCGGCACGGTCTATTATGAAACCCGCACCGTGATGCGCGACGGCAAACGCGTCCAGACCCGCGTGGCCAAGGTGCGCTGGACGCCCGCCTCGGGCCGCGTCGCGCGGTTTTTCGATGATGTGCTTGTGCTCGCCTCCAAAAGCCTGCCCAAACGATACACGGACGCGCTGGAACCCTGGGATCTGCCTGCGCTGGAACCGTATCGTCCGGAATTCCTCGCCGGGTTTCGCGCCGAAGGCTATGTGGTCACCCTGCCCGAAGGTTATGAGGAAGCGCGCGCCAAGATGGCCCGCGTGATCGAACGCGATGTGCGGTTTGACATCGGCGGCGATCAGCAGCGGATCCACGCCATCGACACTGATCTGCGCGATGTCAGCTTCAAGCATGTCCTGCTGCCCGTGTGGCTCGCGGCCTATAAATTCCGCGGTCAGACCTATCGCTTCGTCGTCAATGGCCGCACCGGACGGGTGCAGGGCGAACGCCCCTGGTCGGCCATCAAGATCGCCATCGCCGTCGTGCTGGGCCTGCTGATCGCGGCGGCGGTGGGCTATGTGGTGGCGCAGAACGGCTGAGGCCCTTGCAACCCCCAGACCGCCCGGCCATTCTGCCGCGACCACAAGGCGGAGAGGGGCAGATGAGCCAAGCATATGACACCATGGATGCGGTCTTTTCCGCGCGGTTTTCCTGCCGCGCCTTCAAACCCGACCCGGTGCCGCGCGCAGATATCGAACGGATCGTGGCGCTGGCCCGCCGCGCGCCCAGCTGGTGCAACGCCCAGCCCTGGCAATTGGTGATCACCAGCGGAAATGAAACCGACGCCTTCCGCACCGCCCTGCAGGCCGAGATTGCCCAGGCCAGCAACAGCCCCGACATTCCCTTCCCCGAAAAATACTCCGGCATCTATCAGGACCGCCGCCGCACCTGCGGCTTCCAGCTTTATAATGCGGTCGGCATTGACCGGGGCGACCGTCAGGGCCGCGCCGATCAGATGATGCGCAACTTCGCCCTGTTTGACGCGCCGCATGTGGCTATCGTCAGCTCTCCTGCCGAATTGGGGCCTTACGGGGCGATGGATTGCGGCGGCTTTGTCACCGCCTTCACCACTGCCGCGCAGGCCCTTGGCATCGCCACGATCCCGCAGGCCGCGATTGCCTCTTATGCGCCTTTCGTGCACCGGCACTTCGAAATTGGCGAAGATCGTCTGATCCTCTGCGCGATCTCCTTCGGCTATGCGGATATGGACGATCCGGCCAATGCCTTCCGCACAGACCGGGCCGAGGTGGCAGATATCGTCGACTGGCGCGGATGACAGAGGCACCCCGGCTTGTCGCCGCAGGCGAAGCGGTGATCGACATGATCCCCCAAGGCGACAGCTTTCGCGCCGTGCCCGGTGGGGCCGCGCTCAACGCCGCCTGTGCCGCCGCCCGTCTGGGTCTGTCCACCGGGTTCTTCGGTGCACTCTCCAATGACGCGCTGGGAACGAGACTGGCGCAAACCGCTGTGCAGGCGGGCGTCGATCTGCGCCATACCCGGCGGGTGGATCAGCCCTGCCCGGTGTCGATCATCGAATTGACAGAGGGCAATGCGCGCTATGCCATCCACCATCAGGGCACCGCGCATGATACGATCACCGACCGGGTGCTGCCCGATCTGAGCGGCACCCGCGCGGCTCTTCTGGGCGGTTTCAGCCTGATCCACGACCCGGCAGCACAAGCCTTCGAAGCCCTCGCGATAGAATTGCCTTCCGACACAGCGCTCTACCTCGACCTCAATATCAGACCCGGCCTGATCACCGATCCCGCCGCCTACCGGGCGCGGTTGTCCCGCCTGATGGCACGGGCGCAGGTCGTCAAGGCCTCGGACGAAGATCTGTCCTGGTGGGGCGACGACCTGCGGACAGCGGCCCCACATGCGCTGATCCTGCACACGCAAGGCGCAGGGGGCGCGACCGCGCATCGGGGCGATGTGACACGGCACGTTCCGGCCCCCGCCGCAGAAGTCACCGACACGGTCGGCGCAGGCGACATCTTCAACGCAGGCTTCCTGGCCTTTGCCCTTGAGCAGGGCCATCCCTTGCTCGGCAGCCCTGATGACATCGCGGCCGCCCTGCACTATGCCGTGACCGCCGCCAGTCTCAGCACCGAAAAAGCGGGCGCCCAGGGCCCAACCAGAGAGGAGATCGCATGCGCGCTTTGATCCAACGTGTCAGCGAAGCGTCCGTCACCGTGGACGGACAGATCATCGGCAAGATCGGCACGGGTGTTCTGATCCTTGTCTGCGCCATGCAGGGCGACGAGGCGGCGCAGGCCGACCAGCTGGCCGCCAAGATATCGAAACTGCGGATTTTCAAGGATGACGCGGGCAAGATGAACCGGTCGCTGCTGGATATCGGCGGCGCGGCGCTGGTGGTCAGCCAGTTCACGCTGGCCGCCGACACATCGCGCGGCAACCGCCCCGGTTTTTCCGCCGCCGCCGCGCCAGCGCAGGGAGAGGCGCTTTACGAACATTTCGCGCAAAGCCTGCGGGATCTGGGCGTGCCTGTGGACACCGGCCGGTTCGGCGCGGATATGGCCGTATCGCTTGTCAATGACGGCCCCGTCACCATCTGGATGGAGCTATGAGCCCGCGCGACGAGGCCCTCCGCCTCTGGCACGCTGCCGTGGCCGCCGTGGATGGCTATGACGCCACCGCGCGCGCGCTGTCCGGCCACGCCCCGGACCGGATACTTGCCGTGGGCAAGGCTGCTGGGCCCATGGCGCGCGCGGCGCTGGATCATTACGGCAATGTGCCCTGCCTTGTGGTCACCAAAGACGGCCATGGGGAGGGCCTGCCCGATCACGCCCAACTGATCGAGGCGGCGCATCCGGTCCCCGATGAACGGTCCCTGGAAGGCGGCGCGGCCCTGCGCGCCGCGGTCGAGGCAATGACGGAAGGCTCCCGCCTGCTTCTTCTGGTATCCGGTGGCGCATCGGCGTTGGCCGAAGACCCGGTGGAGGGCGAAACGCTGGAAAGCCTTGCCGCGCTCAACAACCGGCTTCTGGCCGCAGGGCTTGATATCGGGGCGATGAACGCCCAGCGCCGCAAGGTATCGCGGATCAAGGGCGGCGGGCTTTTGTCCCGGTTTCCCGGTGCCATGGTGCAGGTTCTGGCCATCTCGGACGTGCCGCGTGACGATATCGCGGTGATCGGATCGGGTATCGGCGCAGCCCCCGAGGCACCGGGCTTTTCCTATGACTGCCGGATCGTCGCCAGCAACCGGATCGCCCGCGATACCGCCGCGCATGCGGCAGGCCATGTCATCGCCAATGAAGAATGCCTTTACGACGATGTCAGCGTGCTGGCCCCCCGCATCGGCGCGCGCCTGCGCGAAATGCCCCCGGGCGCGCTCATCCTGGGCGGTGAGCCCACGGTGAAGCTTCCCGAGATGCCGGGCCACGGCGGGCGCAACCAGGCGCTGGCGCTGGAACTGGCGCGCGAGATTGCGGGCGTTCCCGACCTCACTGTGGTCGTCGGCGGCACCGACGGCACCGATGGTCCCACCGATGCCGCAGGCGGCGTTGTGGACGGGGAGACCTGGACAGACGAGGGAACCGATGCGTTGGCCAGGGCCGACAGTGGATCCTTTCTTGAGGCGCGAAAGGCGTTGTTGATCACAGGTCCCACGGGCACCAATGTGATGGATCTTCTGGTGGCCGTGAAGGCGTGATCTCGGACCGGTGGCGCAGTTGATCCCTGTGGGATTGGGTATTTTGGGCCAGAAAGAAGCAGCAGGTCGCTTGACACATCGTAGCGCGGGCGCTGAGGGTGCAGGTCATGAAGAACACCCTGCGCGATATCGAAGAGCTGCCTGATCTGGGGATCACGCTTTCTGACGGCACCCGCCTCTCTGCCCGGGTCTGGCGTCCGGTTGACGCCCATGACGATCCGGTCCCTGCGATCCTTGAATACCTGCCCTATCGCAAACGCGACGGGACCTGCGCACGCGATGCGCTGACCCATCCCTATTTCGCCAAGCGCGGCTATGCCTGCATCCGCGTGGACATTCGCGGCAATGGCGACAGCGAAGGGCTGATGGAGGATGAATATTCCCCGCAAGAGCTGGCTGACGGGGTGGAGGTGATCAACTGGCTCGTTGCACAGCCCTGGTGTTCGGGGCGTGTGGGGATCATGGGGATCAGCTGGGGCGGGTTCAACGGGTTGCAGATCGCAGCGCTTGGGCCGGAACCTCTGAAAGCCGTCATTACGCTCTGTTCCACAGTGGACCGCTTTGCCGATGACATTCATTTCAAGGGCGGCTGCCTGCTGAACGAAAACATGGGCTGGGGAGCCACGATGTGGTCCTATTCGTCGCGCGCGCCCGATCCGGCCTTAAGGGAAAATTGGCGCGAGATGTGGCTAGAGCGGCTGGAGGCCGAGCCCTTCCTGCCCGCGCTTTGGCTGCGCCACCAAAGGCGCGACGCCTATTGGCGGCACGGGTCGGTCTGCGAAGATTTCGGGGCCATCAAGGCGCGCGTTCTGGCTATCGGCGGCTGGGGCGATGCCTATAAGAACGCCGTCCCGCAGATCGTCGAGAACATCCCCGGCGCAAAGGGCATCGTGGGGCCATGGGTGCACAAATACCCGCATTTCGCCGTGCCGGAGCCGCGCATCGGGTTCCTGCAGGAAGCGCTCAGATGGTGGGACCGCTGGCTGAAGGATATCGACACCGGTGTTGAGAACGATCCCGATTACTCCACCTATCTGATGGACGGCGCGCGGCCCGCCACGTGGTATACAGACCGCCCTGGTCGCTGGATCAATCAGGATGCCCCGGCAGAATTGACCCAAAGGCTGGATCTTGGGCCGGATGGGCTTGGAACGGCCGGAGCGTTCACCCGGCTTGTCGCCTCGCCCCAGGATACCGGCGCGGATGGCGGAGAGTATTGCGCGATCTGGCTGGGGCCGGAACTGCCCGGCGATCAGCGCAATGATGACAGCAAATCGGTCTGCTTTGACACTGCCCCGCTGGAGCAAGATACTGATATCGCAGGCGCGCCAGAGGTCACTTTGCGCCTGCGCTCGGACCAGCCGCAGGGCCAGATTGCCGTGCGGCTGAACCACGTGCATCCGGATGGCGCGTCGACCCGGATCACCTATGGAGTCTTGAACCTGAGCCACCGTGAAAGTGCAGCCGACCCTCAGCCGATGGAGGTGGATCGGGACACCGTGATCACACTGCGCCTTGACCATATCGCCTATCGCGTACCCCGGGGGCACAGGCTGCGCCTTGCGATCTCGAATGCCTATTGGCCGCTTATATGGCCCTCGCCGTTGAAGACGCGCATGACACTAACTGCAGGCCATGTGGATTTGCCGCTACGCGAGACCGCGCATCAGCCCGAACGCAGCTTTCCCCCACCCGATGCAGAGGCGCCCTGGCGGACGACCCAGCTGCGCGAGGCTCATCACATCCGCCGGACCGAAACGGATCACACCACGGGCGTCGTCTCTCTCGTCATCGAGGATGATTTCGGCAAGGTTCAGGACAATGATCACGGGCTGATCAACGGGCATGTCGCGCGCGAATGCTGGACGATCCACCCCGACGACCCCTTGTCGGCCAGGGGTGCGTGCCATTGGACCGATGAACTGGAACGCGACGGCATCCAGCTGCGCACCGAGACATGCTGCGAGATGCGATCAGACGCCACCACCTTTCATCTGAGTGCCACACTCAAGGCCTATGAAAACGACGTGCTGATCTATGAACGCAGCATGACCGACCAGATTCCGCGCGACCAAATGTGACCGGACCGTCCGTCCAGACCATCATTAATCCTTGCGACACCGGTTCAAATGCGCAAACCTTGACTCATCAATCAACAAACCGCGCAAGAACGCGGGGGAACACCAACGGGAGAAATCAATGAAAGATCAACTCGACTATTATGCCGGTCGTGTCACGGCAGGCAAAATGAGCCGCCGTGAATTCATGGGCAAGGCCGCCGCCCTGGGCGTCAGCGCCGCAGTTGCCTCGACCATGTTTGCCGATGCGGTTCAGGCCGCGGGTCCCACCAAGGGCGGCGATCTGAAACTTGGCTCGATCGGCGGGGAAAGCACCAACTCGCTTGATCCGGCTCTGGCCGCCAGCCAGGTGCCTTATGCAAACCTGTATCATTTCGGCGAAACCCTGGTTGAAGTGGCGCCCGACGGCTCCATCGAGAACCGCGTCGCCGAAGAAGTCGAAGCGTCAGCAGACGCCAAGACATGGCGCTTCAAGATCCGCTCGGGCATCGAATTCCACAATGGCAAGACGCTGACCGCCGAAGACGTGATGCGCACCATCGAACGCCACAGCAACGAAGAGTCCCAATCTGGCGCTCTGGGCCTGTTGCGCGCGATCGAGTCGATGCGCGTCGATGGCAATGTGTTTGAAGTGACACTGGACGGCCCCAATGCTGACCTGCCCTACTACTTTGCCGATTATCACCTGATGATTCAGCCCGATGGCGGCTTTGACAACCCTGCGGCCGGTATCGGCAGTGGCCCCTATATCACGGAGCTTGACGAACCCGGCGTGCGCCACCTGTTCCGCCGCAACCCGAATTATTGGGATTCCAATCGCGGCCATGTCGAAACCTCAGAAGTAATCGTCATCAACGATGCAACCGCCCGCATGGCGGCGCTGCAATCGGGTCAGGTACATGTGGCCAACCGTGTCGATCCCAAAGTGGCGGCACTGCTGAACCGTGCGCCCAACCTGACCGTGCGCAACGCATCGGGACCAGGCCATTATGTCTTCATCATGCATGTGGACACCGAACCCTTCGACAAGAACGAGCTGCGGCTGGCGCTGAAATACGCCATCGACCGCGAAGAGATGGTCGACAAGATCCTCCGCGGCTTCGGCTCGGTCGGGAATGACACGCCGATCAACGCGGCCTATCCGCTTTATACCGAGATTGAGCAGCGCGCCTACGATCCGGAAAAAGCTGCCGAGCATTACGCCAAGTCGGGCCATGACGGATCGCCAATCATCCTGCGCGTGTCGGATGTGGCCTTCCCTGGCGCGGTCGAAGCAGCGCAGCTTTTCCAGCAGACGGCACAAGCCGCCGGTATTCCGCTGGAGCTCAAGCGCGAGCCAGGTGACGGCTACTGGTCGGAGGTCTGGAACAATCAGCCCTTCTGCGCCTCCTACTGGGGTGGCCGGGCCACGCAGGACCAGATGTATTCCACGGCCTATCTGTCCACCGCGGATTGGAATGACACGCGCTGGAAGCGCGAGGATTTCGACAAGATGCTTCTTGCCGCACGGGCTGAACTCGACCCGGCCAAACGCAAGGCCATCTATGCCGACATGGGCCAGATGATGCACAACGAAGGCGGCCTGATCGCGCCGATGTTCAACGATTTCGTGAACGGCGTGAACACCGCGGTGCAAGGCTGGATCGATGATCCGACCGGCGATATGATGTCGGGCACCTATTCCTCGAAGGTGTGGCTGGCGTCGTAAGATGCATCCGATCCTGAAACTGGTGCTCCAGCGCATTGCGCTGGGCATCCTCCTCCTTTTCGCCGCGTCAGCCATGATCTTCGGCCTGACCGAAGCCCTTCCGGGCGACGCGGCACAAGCGGTGCTGGGCCAGGGCGCCACGGAAGAGGCGCTGGCCAACCTGCGCCGCGAGATGGGCCTCGATCAGCCTGCCATCACCCGATATTTTCAATGGCTGGGCGGTATCGTTCAGGGCGATCTGGGCACCTCGATCACCAACCGGCTTGATATCGCGACAAGCATTTCCAATAGGCTTGGCAATACGCTGTTCCTGGCCTTTTGGGCGGCCGTCTTCTCGGTCCCGCTGGCAATTTTCCTGGGCCTTCTGGCGGTGCGTTACCAAAACCGCTGGCCTGACAAGGTCATCTCGGGCGCGACATTGGCCACGATTTCCATACCGGAATTTCTGATCGGCTATGTGCTGGTCTATTTCATCGCCGTGCAGTTGGGGTGGTTCGCTCCGCTTGCCCTGATTAGCGATTCCATGTCGCTGGGCCAGAAACTGCATGCTATCGCCCTTCCCGTTATCGTGCTGACGATGGTCGTGCTGGCGCATATGATGCGCATGACGCGGGCGGCCATTCTGAACGTGATGCAATCGGCCTATATCGAAACAGCCGAGCTCAAAGGGCTCAGCACGTTCAACGTGATCCGCAAACACGCCTTTCCGAACGCAATCGCGCCGATTGTCACCGTGGTGATGCTGAACCTGGCTTACCTGGTGGTTGGCGTCGTCGTGGTCGAGGTGGTGTTCGTCTATCCCGGCATGGGCCAATACCTGGTTGATGCGGTGGTCAAGCGCGATGTGCCCGTGGTGCTGGCCTGCGGCGTCATCTTCGCAGGCATCTATATCTCTCTGAACCTGATCGCCGATCTCGTTTCGATCCTCGCAAATCCGCGCCTCCGGCATCCCAAGTAAAGGAGCAGTCGCGCCATGTTCACCAACATACCCGTTTCCGCGATGATTGGCCTCTTCTTCACGGCTCTATACTTCATCGCCGCGATCTTCGCGCCGTTTCTGGCGCCTTATGGCATGGCCGAAGTCGTGGGCGATGTCTGGGAGCCGTCTTCGGCCAATCACCTGCTGGGCACCGACAATATTGGCCGCGATCTCCTCACCCGGATGATTTATGGTGGCCGCACGACGATCTTCATTGCGACCGCGGCCACCATCCTCAGCTTTGTTACCGGATCGGTGTTGGGCTTTTTGGCGGCGGTTCTGGGTGGCTGGGCAGACCAGGTCCTGTCGCGTCTGGTGGATCTGCTGATGTCGATCCCGTCGCTAATCCTGGCGCTGGTCGTGCTGGCAGTGCTACCGGTTACGGTGACCACGCTGATCTTGGTCATGGGGCTTCTCGATTCCACCCGCGTGTTCCGCCTAAGTCGCGCTGTCGCAGTCGATATCAACGTCATGGACTATGTCGAAGCCGCCAAGCTGCGCGGCGAGAAACGCGGCTGGATAATTTTTCGTGAAATCCTGCCAAACGCGCTCAGCCCGCTGGTCGCCGAAATGGGCCTGCGGTTCATCTTCATGGTGCTTTTCATCTCGACCCTGTCCTTCCTGGGCCTGGGCGTACAACCACCGCTGGCCGACTGGGGCGGGATCGTGAAGGAAAACAAGGACGGCATCGTCTATGGGATCGGCGCCGCGCTTTATCCGGCCATCGCCATCGCCACGCTGGCGATCAGCGTGAACCTAGTGGCCGACTGGATTCTGAACCGCACCACTTCGCTGAAAGGAGGGCGTGGCTGATGACGGAACCTCTGCTCAAAGTCCGCGGCCTGAAGATCGGCGCAACGGTCTATCCGCCCGGCGAAAAGCCCCGCGATATCGAGATTGTTCACGGCGTCGATTTTGATCTGATGCCGGGCAAGGTGCTGGGGCTGATCGGCGAATCCGGTGCCGGCAAATCCACCATCGGCCTGGCGTCGATGGCCTATGGCCGGGGCGGTGTGAAAATCACCGGCGGCGAGGTCTGGGTGAACGGTCGTGACATCCTTAAATCCAGCCTTAAGGATATCCGGAAACTGCGCGGGGGCGAGGTGACCTATGTCTCACAATCTGCCGCAGCCAGCTTCAACCCCGCCAAACAGATCATGGAACAGGTGACCGAAGCGGCCATCCTTCAAGGCAAGTTTTCAAAGAAAGACGCCGAAGCGCGGGCTGTCGAACTGTTCCGCAAACTGGGCCTGCCCGATCCCGAAAACATCGGAAGACGTTATCCCCACCAGGTCTCTGGCGGTCAGTTGCAGCGCTGCATGACCGCGCTCGCCCTATGCCCCGAACCCGATTTGGTTGTCTTTGACGAACCGACCACGGCGCTTGATGTGACCACTCAGATCGACGTTCTGGCCGCGATCAAGGACGCCATTCGCGACACTGGCGTGGCAGCCCTTTATATCACGCATGACCTGGCCGTCGTGGCGCAGGTGAGCGATGACATCATGGTGCTTAAGATGGGCGACATGGTCGAATACGGCGCTACAGATCAGATCATAAACCACCCCAGGGAAGACTATACTAAAGCGCTAGTCTCCGTCCGCTCCATCGAACATCCCGAAAAATCCCCTGCGGGCGAGCCTGTTCTGAAATGCGAACATATCACCGCACGCTACAAGGGGACGCAATTCGACGTGCTGCACGATGTGAATGTCGAGCTTTACCCCGGCCAGACCCTTGCCGTTGTGGGCGAATCCGGGTCGGGCAAGTCCACCCTCGCGCGGGTGATTACAGGCCTTCTGCCCCCGCGCGACGGCAAGATCATCTTCGACGGGCGCGAGCTGACACCAGACCTGTCCTCCCGCCCCATAGACGACCTGCGGGAATTGCAGATGATCTACCAGATGGCCGACACCGCCATGAACCCGCGCCAGACCGTGGGCACCATCATCGGACGACCCTTGGAATTCTATTTTGGCCTCAAGGGCGAGGCGAAACAGAAACGCATTCAGGAACTGTTGGACGAAATCGAACTGGGGAAAGGTTTCCAGGACCGCTATCCGGCGGAACTCTCGGGCGGGCAGAAACAGCGTGTCTGCATCGCCCGCGCGCTGGCCGCCAAGCCCAAGCTGATCATCTGTGACGAGGTCACCTCGGCGCTTGATCCGCTGGTGGCCGACGGTATCCTAAAGTTGCTGCTTGAGCTACAAAAGATCGAAGATGTCGCCTATCTCTTCATCACCCACGATCTGGCCACAGTGCGCGCCATCGCCGACAGCATCGCGGTGATGTACCAGGGCCGCGTGCAGCGCTACGGCGGCAAGACCGAGGTGCTGACCCCACCCTTCGACGATTACACCGACCTCTTGCTTAGCTCCGTCCCCGAGATGAAACTGGGCTGGCTGGAAGACGTGTTGGCGAACCGCAAGATGGAAAGCGCAGGCAACTAGAGCGATCTAAGCTCCGATCTCTTCTTCGGCACCGGGGACGCGCGGCGAAGGCAGGGTTCGGGTGCCAACCGCAACCTAGTCTTCCAAAGACGGCAGGGTTACAGAAAAGGAAATCGTGGTGGGCTGCGGCGTGGCGCCGTCGGCGATCTTGGGCACACTCGTGTAATCGGCAAGACGCAGCAACTCTCCCTCGATTGTGGCAGTCACCTTGTTGTCTTCTGTCATTTCAAACGACGTCAGCGCTCCGTTACCGCCATCGGGGCCAATCGAGAGAGGAGCTGCATAGCCCTGCTCATCGAACATCTCGACGGACAAGAGTTGCATGTCACCGGAACGGCGCTGAAGGGTTACCTGAACCATAGGCGAGCCGGGCATGCCGTCTTCTCCGACGCTTCGACCAAGCACGTTGATGGTCAGGAAGCTTCCCATAATGACCTTTTGCTCGGCATATGCGCGATCGCGTTCGGTATCATATGGGATCACGAGGGTCCGGGTATCACCGCCAAGTGTGATGCTCAGAGTGCCCATTTCTTCATACCGTTTATCAAGTTCTGCCGCGTTCATCGGTGCAGCCAGCAGAAAGGCAATCAACATTGGTACAATATGCTTCACTTTAATCTCCTGTGTTTTGAAAACAAAAGCCTGATCCGACGCCTGCCATCCGGTTGAAAAAGGTATGTGCGGCAAGTTCGTTTGTGAAAATCTAGTAAGCTGTCCGATCAGTTTAGGACCAACACAGGCGTCCCATCAAGGAATACCGGCCAAAGAAACCCAGCGTCCCTTACCCCGTTCTTAAGCGTTTACCACCCAACTTCAGCACATGTTACGTTAACTACAGAGCTATCCCACAGGTGTCATACGCCCGGTAAATAGGCTAGGAACGCACGTTACACAGGGCTTTCCGAACAAACCGGGGCACCCGACTGCTTCGGCCGCATGGTACTCCGCGCGCGCTTTTGTCGTTGCCTCCGCCCGGTCCTCTGGGCACAAAGGGCGTCACCAGATCAAAGGCCGGACCATGGATAACAAGCTTCTCCTCATCATTCTCGACGGCGTCCCATATCGCAACTGGCGGCGGCTGTTCGGCAATCTCGAAGGTTGGGTCGACAGCGGAGAGGCGCGCGTCTGGACCCACCGCGCCGTGCTGCCCTCGATCTCGGCCTCATGCTATGCGTCGATCCATACTGGCGTCTCTCCCCAGGAGCATGGCTGCACCGGCAATGGCAATGTCTTCCGCCTCTCGCATCCGGATGTCTTTTCGGAAACGCGCAAGGCGGGCGGGGTCACGGGGGCGGTCGCGCATAGCTTCTGGTCGGAGTTCTTCAATCGCCATCCCTTTGATTTTGTTCGCGATATCGAATATGACGAACCCGAAAGCGAGACGATCAATCACGGCCGCTTCCACTCCATGACGGGCTATGGCCACGCCAATCAGATGACGCCGTCAGACGTGGATCTCTTTGGCACGCTGACCAATCTCTGCCTGCGGTTCGGATTGAATTACGGGATGCTGCACACCTGCACACTCGACAGCATGGGTCACCGGTTTTTCCACGAAAGCCACGAGATGGACCATGCCTGCGCCGTCATGGACGAGATGCTGGCCCCCTTCATCCCGCGCTGGCGGCAGATGGGCTATGAGGTGATCGTGACGGCCGATCACGGCCAAGACGACCGCGGCCATCACGGCGGGCGCGGAACGCTCCAGCAGGACGCGGCGCTCTATTACTTCGGCGATGCAGAAGGGCCGTCCGAAGACACCGTGATCGACCAGCTGCAACTGGCACCCACGATCTTGTCACGATTGGGTGTGCCAATCCCTAAGACAATGCAAGCAAAGCCTTTTCTGACCTGAGCATCCTGGGGGAAACCTCCCCCAAGACAGCGCCGGATCACTCATAGGGCCAGACGCCCTGCCCCAGACACTGGATGTCGGCGGTGATCCGGTCGAAGCTCTCCCGCGCTTTTTCCGACATCACCCGCGCCCTGAGATATCCGTGGATCAGTCCTTTTTCATTGATCCAATGCGCCTTGGTCCCTGCCGCCTGCAGCGCGTCGCGATAGATCCCCCCATCGTCAGCCAGCGGGTCGCATTCAGCGCTGATGATCACCGTCGGCGGCAGGCCCGAAAAGTCGGTATCGGCCATAGGCATGTAGGTCGGATCGTCGCTGGCATCCGGCCCACCAGTTCGAATGCCCTGGTAGAAATCAATGTCGGCCTTCGCCAGCCCCGGCGCGAAGGCGTGGGTGGCATAAGACCCATGATCGCGCCCCGGCGCCAGCGCAGGATAGATCAGAAGCTGGCCCGAAATCCGATCGGTCTGACCGCGCAGCTTGTGCGCCACGCAGGCCGCCAGGTTGCCGCCCGCACTGTCGCCCACCAGCACCACGCGGCCTTCGAACTGGTCCAGAACCCACTGCGTGGTGGCCAGACTGTCCTCAAAGGCGGCCGGGTGCAGATGTTCCGGCGCAAGCCGGTAATCCACTGAAACCACACGATAACCTGTGCCTGCACAGATCTCGGCGCAGATGCTGTCATGGCTCTCCAGCCCACCCACAACGAACCCGCCGCCGTGGAAATAGACAACCGTGACCGTCGGTTCGCCAGCCTCATAAATGCGCACCGGCACGCCATGCGCCTGCGTGTCGCTGGCCTGCACCCCATCGGGATATCCGCGATCGAAGGCGCGACACAGATCGTCATAGACGCGCCTTTGATCTTCAACGGTCATGGTCACCGCATCGGGCGGGTAATGCGCATTGGTCTGCGCGATGAAGGCGCGGACCTCCTCATCGAGGTAACTGTCGTAGTCCATGGTGCTTACGCCGCCCACTCCCAGGGTCGGGTGAAATCACCCAAGGTCTTGGCCACGTCCTCCTCATCCGCGCCATTGCGCTTCAGCTGAGCCACCAATCCGCGCTTCTTGTCGTCGATCACGTTGACGACGCGGGCCTGAAGATGCGCAGCCTCCAGCGCCTCGTTATAGATGCGTGTGATCGCCGATTTCCGCAGATCGGGCTTGAACACCTTGCCCACCGCCGTTTTCGGCAATTCCGGCAGGATTTCCAGATGCTTGGGATGGGCCGCGCGTTCATGCACATGGGTCTTGGCATAGGTCAGAAGTTCCTCTGCCGTGACGCTCGCGCCTTCGACCAGTTCCACGAAGGCGCAGGGGATTTCGCCCGCATGAGGATCGGGCTGGCCGATGGCCCCGGCGAAAGCCACAGCCGGGTGGCCCAGCAACGCCTCTTCAATCTCGGCGGGGTCGATGTTGTGGCCGCCGCGAATGATCAGGTCCTTGGCCCGGCCCGTGATCCAGAGATAGCCATCCTCATCCAGTCGTCCCAGATCGCCCGTGCGCAGGTAATCTCCGTAAAACAGGTCTTTGTTCTTATCGGTCTCGGTATAGGTCTTGCCGACGTAAACCCCCGGGTTGGCGACACAAATCTCGCCCACCTCATCCACGCCCACTTCCATCGGGCCCTGGTTGGTGGCGGTATAGATCTTCACATCGGTATAGGGGAACGGGATCCCGACCGACCCCACTTTCTTGACCCCGTCCATCGGGTTGCCCGAGACAAGGCAGGTGGCCTCTGTCATCCCGTAACCTTCGATGATCTCAAGCCCTGCGGTTTCTTCGAACCGGCGGAACAGCTCAAGCGGCAGCGGGGCCGAGCCGGAAAACGCCTTTTTCACCGTCGAGATATCCGCATCCACCGGGCGTTGCATCTTGGCGGCGATCGCCGTGGGGACCGAAACGATGAATGTGACCTTCCAGCGCTCGCACAGCTTCCAGAAATTGTCGAACACCCCTTCCCCGCGATAACCCTGCGGCGTCGGGAAAATCACGTGCGCACCCGAGAAGACGGCCGCCATCAGGATCACCTGGCACGCCATCACATGAAAGAGCGGCAGAGGGCACATCAGGTTGTCTTCAGACGTGGCCAGAAGCTGGCCACCCAGCCAGCCGTTATAGACCATGCCGCCATAGGTATGCTGAGCCACTTTCGGCATGCCCGTCGTGCCGCCGGTGTGGAAATAGCAGGCCACGCGGTCGTCCTTGGCGTCTGCAAAACTCAGCGTTTTGGGCTGGCGCGCCATTTCCTTGTGGAAGCTTTTGTAATCGGCGTGTTTATCGCCGCCCAGCTTGGGACGCACCAGCGGCACGATCAGCTTCTTTGCGCCGGTCAGGTAACGGACCAGATCGACCTCAAGAACGGTCTGGACATTGGGCGCATGGCGCACGGCTTCGGCCACTTTCTGGGCCACATCCGTCTTGGGGAACGGACGCAGGGTCACGACGACCTTGGCGTTGGTTTCCCGCAGGATCGATCCAATCTGCTCAGGCTCCAGCAGCGGGTTGATCGGGTTCGCGATCCCGGCCACGGCGCCCCCAAGAAGGGTCACAACCGTCTCGTTACAATTGGGCAGGACGTAAGCCACGACATCGTTTTCACCCACGCCCAGCGACCGGAACATGTTGGCGGCCTGTGTTACCTGATCTTTTAATTGGCTCCAGGTCAGGGTTTCGGCGTGGTCATCGGCACCCGAGAACAACTGGAAGCTGATCGCGTTGTTTCTGGGGAATTGCTCCGCCGTTCTGGTGATCTGCTGATAAAGCGTTGTGGGGACATCGCGCGCCTCCCAGGTGGATTCGGCTTCAAACGCAATTTTGTCCGGCATGCCCCGATAGGCCATGGCGTGTTCCCTCCCTTGAAACCCGTTGATCGGGCGTGTGAATTCTTGGCACAGAGGATGAGCGGAAATTTTGTTTCGCGCAAGCATTGCGCGCATGGCACGCTGGGTCATTTCGCCAAGTGACGTTGCGCAAAGCGCGTATTTCGCAGGTTGAGGGAGCGGATTATTCGGCCGCGATACCGTCAGTGAATTGCAGCCGCGCAAGCCGCGCATAAAGCCCGCCTTCCGCCACCAGCGCATCATGGCTGCCCGTGGCCACAACGCGGCCCTGATCCAGCACCACGATACGGTCGGCCTTTTTCACCGTGGCCAGACGATGGGCGACGATCAGGGTTGTGCGCCCCTCGCTGAGTTCATCGACGGCCTGCTGTACGGCACGTTCGCTTTCCGCATCCAGCGCACTGGTCGCCTCGTCCAGCAGCAGCACGGGCGCGTCACGCAGGATCGCGCGGGCGATGGCGATGCGCTGCTTCTGTCCGCCTGACAGCATCACGCCGCGTTCGCCGACATAGCTGTCATAGCCATCGGGCAGGGCTGCGATGAACTCATGCGCGGCGGCGGCTTTGGCGGCGGCCTCGACTTCGGCATCAGTGGCTTCAGGCCGGCCAAAACGGATATTTTCACGGGCCGTGGTGGCAAAGATCACAGGATCCTGGGGCACCAGCGCGATATGCCTGCGGAACTGATCGCGCGCCATGTCGGCCAGATCGACGCCATCCATCAGAATGCGGCCTGCGATGGGGTCATAAAAGCGCAGGATCAGCTGAATGATCGTTGTCTTGCCTGCCCCGGACGGACCGACGAAGGCCACAGTTTCCCCCGGCGCGATATCCAGCGATACGTCATCAAGCGCCGCCACCTTTGGCCGGGAGGGATAGCGGAAAGTGACGTTCTCAAAGGTGATCTGGCCCCGCACCGGCGCAGGAAGGGCCACGGGCGCTGCCGGATCCGAAACGCTGTCGACACTTTCCAGAAGCTCCACCAGCCGTTCGGTGGCACCTGCGGCGCGCTGCAATTCGCCCCAGATCTCGGACAGGGCCGCAACGCCGCCAGCTACCATGATCGAATAGATCAGGAACTGAACCAGCGTCCCCACAGTCATATCGCCCGACCGCACCGCATTGGCCCCCATCCAAAGGATGCCGACAATGCCGGTGAAGACCATAAAGATCACGATCACGGTCATCAGCGCACGCGTCCAGATCCGGCGGCGGGCGGCATCAAAGCTGCGTTCGGTCACATCGCCAAAGGCGGCGCGGTTTTCGGCTTCGTGGGTGAAGGCCTGTACGGTTTGCACCGCGCCCAGCGCCTCGGACGCATTGCCGGAGGAGGCGGCGATCCAATCCTGGTTTTCGCGGCTGAGCACGCGCAGGCGGCGGCCCAGAACAAGGATCGGCACGATCACGGCCGGCACCAGCAGCAGCGCAAGACCAGTCAGTTTCGGCGATGTCAGCATCATCAACACCAGCCCGCCGAAAAAGATCAGAATGTTGCGCAGCGCAATCGACACGGACGAGCCCAGAACAGACTGGATCAGCGTGGTGTCCGTGGTGATCCGGCTGAGCACCTCGCCGGTCATGATGCGTTCGTAAAAGGCCGGGCTCATCCCGATCACGCGGTCGAAGACAGCCTTTCGGATATCGGCCACGACACGTTCACCCAGTCGGGTGACCAGCGCGTATCTGAGCCCCGTGCCAACCGCCAGAAGCGCCGCGATGCCCAGCGCAGCCGCAAAATATAGATCAAGGATCGCGCTTTCTTCCGCCTCGAAATTGTCGACGACGCGGCGCACCGCCATGGGCAGCGCCAAAGACACCATGGCCGTCAGCACCAGCGCCGCGCCTGCCGCAGCCATCAACAGCTTGTAGGGCGCCATGAACGGCCACAGCGCGGACAGCGCTCGCATGTTCTTTGATTTTTCGCGCTCTTCTTCCGCGGTATTCGCAGGCGGCGCGGCTGTGTCCATTCGGGCCATACGGGCTCTTTTTCTTCGGGGTGTTTCTGGCGCAAGCCGGAAACCAGCAATTCGGGTAACGTTTCTTGACCGCCATGCGCCAGATGGTCAAGCGCACAGATGCCGCGCTTGGTCAAAAGGCGTGTCTTGTCGGGCTTCTGGAGGTTTGGAGCGGGTAGCGGGAACCGAACCCGCACCTTAAGCTTGGAAGGCTTATATTCAAAATCCGGAATCTGTTTCTTTGTCAGTAATTTGTCGGAACTGACCAAAAATCTTTGTCGGAAATGTGTAGGTGGTGGATTTTTGGAGCGGGTAGCGGGAATCGAACCCGCACCTTAAGCTTGGAAGGCTCTTATGATACCATTTCACCATACCCGCTCAGCGAGTGCTGGGGATATTTCAAAGGGTTTTGGCGGTCAAGTGCAACTTCGGCTTCAAAAGCTTTCATGCGCAGGATCACCGAGACAGGAAGTCTGAAAGAACCTCAGAAAAAAGCTGGGTCTTTTCGGCATGCACGGCATGGGCGCAGCCGGGAATGACAGCAAGATTCGTGTGCGGAATTTCGGTCCACAGGGTGTGGATCTGCGCCCAGGGATAGGTCCGGTCCTGGTCTCCCCACAACACCAGCGTCTGCGGCGTGATGCGGCCCAGGTTTTCGCGGCCCGACCAGGCCTGCATGGCATCAAGGCCTGCGTGGATGGCAGGCAAGCGGCTTTGTTCGGCGACACGCGCGCAGGGCTCAAACCCCTCCGCCGCCTCATAATCCAGAAACCAGGTTGCGGCGATGCGGCGGGCGGTGGCGGTGGCGCCGTCCGCCTCGGCGCGTCTTTTGCTTTCCTCGATCGTTTCGAACCGGCCGGGCAGAACACCGATGGACCCCGTCGCATAAAGCACAAGCCGGTCAATGCGATCCACGTCGCGCAGGGCGATTTCCTGTGCGATCATCCCGCCCATGGAATGGCCAAGCAGGTCATATCGCTGAATGCCCGTCTGGCGAAGCTGATCCACCACCCAATCGGCATAACCGCCAATGCTTGGGATCGGATCAAGATGCGCGTTGGCGCCAAAGCCCGGCAGATCGACGGCATGAATGTCCATCTGCCGGGCCAGCTGATCGAAATAACCGTCCCACTGTGCGGCACCGCCCATGAAACCATGGACCAGGACCAGTACGCTCACTTCCGCTGGCCCTGCACGATACGGTCCAGGATCATGGCGCAGAAAAGGATCGAGAAGCCTGCAAGGATCCCCTGCCCCACATTGGCGTATTGCAGCGCCTCAAGCACGTCTTCGCCCAGGCCCTTCGCGCCGATCAGCGAAGCCACAACAACCATGGCCAGTGACAGCATGATGGTCTGGTTGATCCCCGCACGGATGGAGGGGCTGGCCAGCGGCAGATCGACCTTGGTCAGCAAATACCATTTGTTTGCCCCGAAGCTGATCGCGGCCTCACGTACCGATTCCGGCACACCGCGCAGACCCAGCACCGTCAGACGCACGACCGGCGTGCCGCCGAAGATCATCGTGGTGACGACAGCGGCGGGTTTGCCGGTGCCGAAAAAGGCGATCACGGGGATCATGAAGACGAAGGCCGGCATGGTCTGCATGAAATCCATGATCGGCTGGATAAACGCATAAAAGCGTGGGCGGCGGGCGGCGAACATGCCCAGCGGAATGCCGATCAGGATCGACAAGCAGGCCGCCGTGCCCAGAAGCGCCAGCGTTGTCATGGCTTTTTCCCAGAATCCCAGCAGGCCCATGTAAGCCAGGAACGCGCCGGAATAGATTGCCATGCGCACACCGGCCGTCAGCCATGTCAGCAGGATGATCAACGCGGCAATCACGATCCACGGCGTGCTGACGAATATCGTCTCCAACGCATCCAGAACCAGGCGAATGCCGTAGGTGATGCCATCAAAGAGAGCCTCACCATTCAGCACCGCCCAGTTGAAGAACGCCTCGACCCCGTCAATCGAGGTCAGGCGTATATCCGGGTCGGTTGGAAATTCCGTGAGCAGTGAAAACCGACCCGGGAAACTGTAATGTACGACAGCGGCGGCCACGATCAGGCCCATGAACACCGCAGAAAAGACGATCATGCCGACCGGCATGCCTGAACGGACATCTGGATCGCTGAGCCAGTCCGAAAACCGCGATTCCAGCGCTGTATTGGCGGTGACCGCCTGCACCAGCTTGACCGCCAGCAGGATCAGCAGGCCGGTCAGCGCGATGGTGGGCCCTTCGGCAGCGGCGGCTTCGGCTTCGGCGCGGAATCCTTCGATATTGGCCTCAAGCGACTCGACCGTGCGGCGGAAGGCGTCCACCCGGTCAGAGTTGTTTTCGATCGCTGCGGCCAGTTGCTGGCGGCGCAATTCCAGGGTTCCTTCGATGGAGGCGATGCGCTCCATCGCCTCGGCCCCGAGATCACCGAAGAGGCCACGCGCGATCTGCACGAAAGCCAGCGCTTCGAGGATCAGGAACGGCAGCGCCCAAGTCCACAAGCCCCGTGCGCCGAACCAGATGGGCCCGAAAAGACCGGCAAACATGTTGAAGGTGGGTGTGAAGCGGGCCGACGCTCCGATCTTGTCGAAATTTCGGATGTAATAATCGGGCGAAGTGCGCACGAAGGTGCGGATATTGTCGCGCCTTTCCTCCGCATATGCCTGCGCGGCGGCAGAGGTCGTATCCTCAAGCGGGTTTGTGGTGTCGTCCTTCATGACACTTCTGTCCCTTCTATGACCGTGCGCAACAGATCGGCGCGGGTAATCACGCCCACATCGGCGCCGTTGTCTTCCACCAGGATCGCGCTGTCATCCTCGATCGCCATATTGATCAGGTTGCTGAGCGTTTCGCTTTCGTTGACGCGCGGCGCATCCGACGGGATCGATCCATGGGCGGCGATATGCGCCTCGATCGGTTGCATCACCGCGTGGGCATGCACCACTTTCAGCCGCGAAATACCGGCGACGAAATCGGCGACGTAATCATCGGCGGGATGCATCACGATATCTTCGGCGGTGCCCACCTGCACCATCTTGCCGTCGCGCATGATGGCGATGCGGTCACCGATCCGGACGGCCTCGTCCAGGTCATGAGTGATGAACACGGTGGTCTTTTTCAGGATTTTCGACAGGCGGATGAATTCGTCCTGCAATTGCCGCCGGATCAGCGGATCGAGCGCCGAGAACGGCTCGTCCATCAGCAGGACATCCGGGTTCGCAGCCAGCGCACGGGCCAGACCCACGCGCTGCTGCATGCCGCCCGACAGTTCATGGGCGAATTTCGCCCCCCATGCCCCCAGTTCAACGATATCAAGGATCGCTGCAGCCTGGCGCATGCGTTCGTTCTTGGCCACCTGCCGGATTTCAAGCGGCATCGCCACATTGTCCAGCACCGACCGGTGCGGCATCAGCGCGAAATTCTGGAACACCATGCCGATTTTCTGATTCCGGAAGCGCTGCAGCTCTTTCGGGCCCAGTGCCATCACATCGGTGCCTTCGATCTCGATCTTGCCCGAGGTGGGTTCCAGCAGGCGATTGAAATGGCGCACAAGCGTGGATTTGCCCGACCCCGACAGGCCCATGATGCAGAAGATCTCGCCCCGATTGACGGAAAGCGATACATCCGCGACGCCCACCACGGCGTTGAATTCGCTCAGGACTTCGGCCTTGGTCAGTCCGCGTTCACGGATCGCTTTGAGCGCGGCTTCGGGTCTGCCACCGAAGATCTTCCACACGTTCGAGATTTCTATGACTTTATCGGCATCCATAGCCTGACTGCCCCCGGCTGGTCAGTGTTTGCTGCGCTGTCCCGGTGCGGACCAGGGCGTTGGCGCATGTGTCAGGAAAGACCCCGGATCAGGTCCGGGGTCTTCCGAAGTGTCTTAGAGGCCCAGCATCTTGTCGACGCGATCCGAGTTCGCCTCGACCCAGGCTTTGGCCACGTCGGCAGGGTCCTTGCCATTCGCGCTGATTTCGAACGCAAGCGCGCTGACGTCATCGGCCGTCAGAGAGAAGTTCTGAAAGAATTCAGCGATTGCCGGCGAGCGGTCGACAAGCGAGTTCGACCAGGCGATCTGCACTTCTTTCAGCGCATCCTTGGTAGCGACCATCGACTTGTTGTACCAATCCGGATCGTCCGAAGGCTGAACCATCACATATTTCGCGGGGTCATATGTGGGTTCGGTCAGCATTTCGACGTCGAACATGAACCACACCGCGTGCGGCTTGTAGCAATAGAAGGCATAGCCCTCGCCCTTCGCGATGCTGTCCTTGATGCGCGCGGTTTTTACCGCCTCTTCGGCGCGGATCGGCTCGATGAAGTCCAGCAGGCCGTAATCGCGCACCTTCACTTCGTTGACGTTTGCCGAGGCCCAGCCGGGCGCACCGATCCACATTTCACCCTTGCCGTTGCCGTCGCTGTCCATGGCGGCAGCCACATCCGGGCGGCCCAGATCGGCGATGTCGGTGATGCTCATCTTCGCGGCGAAATCCTTGGATACGCAGAAGCCCTGGTTGCCCTCGTAGGGGTTCGAAGACAGTGTCACAGTGCCCGCCTCGTCCACGTATTTCTTGGTAAAGCTTTCCTGGTTGGGCAGCCACACATCGGGGTGTACGTCGATATCGCCTTTGCCCTGATCCATCGCCTGGAAGATCGTGGCATTGTTACCGGGCACATATTCAACAGTGCCGCCAATGCGCGAGGTCACGATTTCGCCCAGGACATGGGCGATGGCCTGCGCGCCGGTCCATGACGGCACGCCGATCTTGACCTCTTCTGCGAAGGCCGGCGCGCTGATCAGGCCGACAAGGGCCGCGCTTAGGAAGGTATTCTTGACTGACATGTGAGTGGTCTCCTTGTTGGTGATATTTTTTTGTTTCAGCTTGTGTATCCGTGAAGATCGAACGTGTCGGGATATCCGAACAATGCCGCACTGCCGCCGGTATGAAGAAACACGACATTCTCCATCCCGTCGAAATATCCCTTGCGGACCTGGTCAATCAGACCGTCGAGGCCCTTGCCGGAATAGACCGGATCGAACAGCAGCCCCTCGGTCCGGGCAAGAAGTTTCAGAGCGGCGATCATGCCTTCGGTCGGCAGGCCGTATCCCGGGCCGACATAGTCACAATTTGCACGCACCAAATCGCGGTCGATCTGAACGCCGGTGCCCATGTACTCGGCCGTGCGCACAGCCAGATCGTGCACCATGCCCTCCTGCTTGTCCTTTGGCGCGCGAACGCCGATACCCAGCAGGTGAATATCGCTTTGGATGGCGGCAAGACCCGTGACCAGACCGGCCTGCGTGCCGGAACTGCCGGTTGCGTGGACCAGTGCGTCGATCTTCAGCCCCGCAGCGGCGGCCTGTTCGGTCACTTCGCGTGCGCAGTTCACATAGCCCAGCGCACCGATCGGGTTCGAACCACCACCGGGAATGATATACGGCGTCTTGCCATTTTGCTGCAGGTCTTCGGCAAGGGCCACCATCTCGGCATTCATGTCGGCGCCGCCCGGGCGTTTGGAGACGCTGGCGCCATGCAGACGATCCAGCAGCACGTTTCCGTTCATGATGTAATTCGGATCGTTGGAACCGGTGCGATCCTCAAGAAGGATGTGGCATTCCATGCCCAGCTTCGCCGCCGCTGCTGCGGTCTGGCGGGCGTGATTGGATTGCGTCGCGCCCTGGGTGATGATCGTATCCGCACCTGACTGAACCGCGTCAGCCATCAGGAATTCCAGTTTGCGCGTCTTGTTCCCGCCCGAGGACAGACCGGTGCAATCGTCCCGTTTGACCCACAGGCGCGGCCCGCCCAATTCTTCGCTAAGCCTGTCCATGGGCTCCAGCGGTGTCGGCAAATGCCCCAAGGCGACCCTTGGGAACTTTGCCAGCGCGACGGACAGATCCTTGCACAAGCTCAGCGTCAATTCCGGTTGCGCCATCGTGTCACGATCGACGATTTGATTTGTCTCGACCACAGAGCCTGTCCCCCTCTTCTGCGTACAGCAAAAGCTTTTCAAAGCATGAAACAGAAAAACAGTGCATATTATTTAGCCTGCCCATACAATTTCTTTGGCTAAGCGGAGATTTGAGATGGACATGCAATGGTTCGACGACGTTCTCACCCTGCTGGAAGAGCGGAACATGACCCGCGCCGCCGCGCGCAGAAACATCACACAACCTGCGTTTTCAAGGCGAATCCGCAGTTTTGAAGAATGGCTGGGCATCGAGGTTCTGGACCGCAAGGCCAACCGGATCGAGATCAGTTCGGCCCTGGCAACGAACGAGGGAGAGATCCGCGCCCTTGTCGCCCGGCTGAAAGAATTGCGCACAAAAATCGTGCATCACGATGCGACCGCCTCTGAAGTGGCCATCGCGGCCACCCATGCGGCGGTGTTTTCCACCTTCCCCGATATGGCGATCCGCGCGCGCGCCGCTTTTCAGGGCATCCGCTTTCGGATTCGCGCGGCCAACCTGAGCGATTGCGTGACGCTGTTTCTGCGCGGCGATACCAGCATGCTGTTGTGTTACGAAGCCCAAAGCGTCGAACCGATGCCGTTCGGGGCAGGTGTGCGGCGCGGGTTATGGGGCCATGATTATCTGGTCCCCGTCGTGGGCGGGAATCTGCGGTATTCCGTCAGGGATAATCGGGCCATCCCGCTGGATACGCCTGCCATCGTCTATCCCGAGAACAGCTATTTTGGAGAGGTTCTGGAACGTTCGCGCCGGCACTTCGGCACCGCGGGCCTGTGCGCGAACCCAATCTGCCAGACCGCTTTTTCCAGCGGCGCGAAAGAGATGATCCTGAAAGGTCTTGGCGTGGGATGGTTGCCTTTCAGCATGGTCCACCGGGAGATCGAAAGCGGTGAGCTGATTTCGCTGACCAACCAGTTCGGTCAGGAGCCCATTGATGTCGCCATCTATGCCCACCGGAAGGTAGATATCGCGGAACAACTGGTCGAGTTCTGGGAACGCAAGACGGATCGCTTGCCCGCCTGAGAGGCCCGCTGCCGTCAGTCTTCCGCGCAGTACCGATTGTACAGAAGCTCGATCAGACCAAGCGCTGTCGGATCGGCAATGGAATACAGCACCTGCCGCCCGTTGCGGCGGGATTTCACGATCCCTTCATCACGCAGACGCCCCAGATGTTGCGAAATAGCCGACTGGCTTGCGCCCACCTGCGCTTCGATCTGGGCCACGGACAATTCCCCATCCAGAAGCCCGCAAAGCACTTTCAGCCGGTCGCGATGCGCCAATGTCTTGAGAAAGCGCGCAGCCTGCGCGGGCGCATCGGACGCGTGATCTCCGAACGCGGCGAGGCTTTCTTTCGTGAGTGCGGTCTGAGTGTCCATAAGGGCGCTTTCCACTGGTTTCCGCGTCTTATATGGCGTCAACCCAAAGATATTCAACTTTTTTAATATATTTTTCGGTGCATCAATTGACATATTATGTTTTCTTAATATTTAGGAAGCATGCAATTGGAGGACAGCCATGAAACCCCAAGTTCACCCGTTCTTCGACGAAGCGACCTTCACGGCCTCTTTCGTCGTTGTTGACCCCGAAACCCAGCACTGCGCCATCATCGATTCCGTCCTGGATTTCGACTATGCCTCCGGGCGGACCAGTTTTGCCTCGGCCGATCAGATCATTGACTTCGTACGCGAAAACGATTTGACCGTGGATTGGGTGCTGGAAACCCATGTGCACGCCGATCACCTGAGCGCTGCGCCCTATTTGCAAGAGAAGCTGGGCGGCAAGATCGGTATTGGTGAGAAAATCACCGTGGTTCAGGAAACCTTCGGCAAGGTGTTCAACGCAGGAACAGAGTTCCAGCGCGACGGCAGCCAGTTCGACAAGCTGTTTGTCGAAGGGGACACGTTCAAGGTCGGCAATCTTGAAGGCTCGGTTCTGCATACGCCCGGCCATACGCCTGCCTGCCTGACCTATGTGATCGGTGACGCCGCCTTTGTGGGCGACACGCTTTTCATGCCGGATTTCGGCACGGCACGCGCCGATTTCCCTGGCGGGTCGGCCGAGATGCTTTATGCCTCGATCCAGAAGCTTTTCGAGCTGCCGGATGAAACCCGCGTCTTCGTGGGCCATGATTACAAGGCGCCGGGCCGCGATGAATACGCCTGGGAAACCACCATCGGCGAGGAAAAAGCCGCTAACAAACATGTGGGCCAGGGCCGCGACAAGGACAGCTTTGTCGAGATGCGCACCAAGCGCGATGCCGAACTGGCGATGCCACGTCTGATCCTGCCTTCGCTGCAGGTGAACATGCGCGCAGGCCAGATGCCCCCGGCCGAAGATGACGGCAACGTCTATTTCAAAGTCCCCGTGAACAGGCTGTAAGACCATGATCGAACAAAGCTTTATCTATGGCCTGATTGGCGGCCTTATCATCGGATCGGGTGCGGCGCTGTACCTGTTGGGCAACGGGCGTATCATGGGCGCAAGTGGGATCATCGGCGGTCTTGCCGATGGTTCGGCCCGCAGCGAATGGCGCGAACGCGGCCTGTTCATTGCCGGGCTGATCGGCGCGCCCTGGCTGGCGCTGCTGGCCCTTGGCCAGACGGGTGAGACTCATATCACCTCGAACCCCGCGGTTCTGATCGCGGCGGGTCTTCTGGTGGGTTTTGGCGCCCGGTTGGCCAATGGTTGCACCAGCGGTCACGGGGTTTGCGGGATCTCGCGGCTTTCGTTGCGGGGGATTGCCGCAACGGGCCTTTACCTCATGGCCGGCGCGATCAGCGTCTATGCCTTCAAACACATTTTGGGAGTGATCTGATGCGAAACCTGATTGCACTTGCCAGCGGAAGCCTGTTCGGCCTTGGCCTGCTGATTTCCGGCATGGTCGATACCACCCGCGTTCAGGGCTGGCTTGACTTCCTTGGGGATTGGGATCCTACCCTCGCCTTTGTACTAGGCGGCGCGATCATTCCCATGGCCATCGCCTGGCGCGTGGCCGCAAGCCGCGGCGCGCCCCTGTCCGGTGGCAGCTTTCCCTCCAAACCCGATCAGCGCATCACATCGGATCTGGCCATAGGGTCTTTGATCTTTGGGGCAGGATGGGGCCTTGCTGGCCTCTGCCCTGGCCCGGCCTTTGCGTCCCTCTCATTCGGCGGCTGGGAAGGTCTGGTTTTTGCCGGTGCAATGATCGCCGGTATGGTTCTTGCAGTGCCTGCCAAACGGCTGCGCCTGTCAGCGGTGTGAGGTGACACATGGAACGCACACAGCTTGCTGAAAACCTGTATGTCGGATCACAGATTGCGGAAACCGATCTGGCCGCGCTCAAACAGGACGGGTTCACCGATGTGATCTGCAACCGACCTGACGAAGAACACCCTGGTGAGGCCGCATCGGCCGAAATGCAAAAGATCGCGACAAACCTTGGACTGGCCTTCCACTACCAGCCCATCGCCCCCGGTGAGCCGTTCGCGCGCCAGGCATCCTTCCTCAAGCGCATTGTGACGCAACCGGGCAAGAAGGTGTTTGCCTATTGCCGCTCGGGCGCGCGGTCTACCAATGCCTGGAACCTGGTCGAGACGTCTTCGGCCAACACCTGACACGACCGGCAGAGGCGGCACACCGCCCCTGCCCCCTTTCGCAAAGAGACCTGAGATGCTGTCCCGATACCTGCCAATCCTCCGCTGGGTCCCGAGTTACGACCGGGAGGCGTTTTCGTCGGACGTGATCGCGGCGATCATCGTGACGATCATGCTGATCCCGCAATCTCTGGCCTATGCGCTTCTTGCGGGCTTGCCGCCCGAGGTGGGGCTTTACGCATCGATCGCGCCCCTGGTGCTTTACACGATCTTCGGGACATCGATGACCCTCGCCGTGGGCCCCGTGGCGGTGGCGTCCCTGATGACCGCGTCCGCGGTGGGGGAACTGACCGCTCAAGGCACGCCGGAGTATCTGGGGGCCGCCATTGCACTGGCGTTCCTATCGGGCCTCATGTTGATCGTGATGGGCGTCGCACGGTTGGGGTTTCTGGCGAATTTTCTCAGCCACCCCGTGATTTCCGGTTTCATCACGGCCAGTGCGCTGATCATCGCGTTCGGTCAGCTGAAACACATCCTTGGAATTGATGTGCATGGTCACAACCTGATCGAACAGGTGGAAAGCCTTGTGGCAGGCCTGTCCGGGGCGAATATTCCCACCATGGTGATCGGCGGGGCGGCGATAGCGTTTCTTGTCTGGTCACGCCGTTTTCTGACACCGCTGCTGCGCAAGCTGGGCGTCGCGCCAAAGCTGGCCAGCAGCCTGTCCAAAGCAGCACCCGTGCTTGCGGTCATTGCCACCACACTGGCGGTCTGGGGGCTTGGGTTGCAAGCGCAGGGCATCGCCATCGTGGGGGATGTGCCCAAGGGGCTGCCCACCCCTGCGCTGCCCACTGTAGATGTGGAACTCTGGAAAAGCCTTCTGCTGCCTGCGCTGATGATCGGTGTGATCGGCTATGTCGAAACCATCTCCGTGGCACAAACTCTGGCCGCGAAACGCCGCGAGCGGATCGACCCGGATCAGGAACTGATCGCGCTGGGGGCTGCGAATGTGGGGTCGTCCTTCTCGGGCGGGTTTCCCGTGACGGGCGGGTTTTCGCGGTCGGTCGTGAATTTCGATGCCGGGGCGCGCACGCCCGGCGCAGGTGCCCTGACGGCCATTGGCATTGCACTGGCCACGCTTTTCCTCACCCCGCTTCTGTTCAACCTGCCCAAAGCCACTCTGGCCGCCACGATCATCGTTGCCGTTCTGTCGCTGGTCGATCTAGATGCAATCCGGCGCACCTGGGTTTATTCGCGGTCGGATTTCGCGGCCATGCTGGGCACGATCATCGGCACACTTCTGTTCGGGGTCGAGATCGGGATCGCCATCGGTGTGATCTCTTCGCTGGCGCTTTTTCTGGGCCGGACGTCGCGCCCCCATGTCGCGATTGTCGGGCGTGTTCCGGGATCCGAGCATTACCGCAACATCAATCGTCACAAGGTTGAAACAACGCCGGGGGTACTGTCCATCCGCGTCGACGAAAGCCTGTACTTTCCCAACGCTCGGTTTCTGGAAGACACCATCAATGATGCCGTGGCGCAGGACAACACGATCCGCCATGTGGTCCTGATGTGCCCCGCGGTGAATTCCATCGATGCGTCTGCCCTGGAAAGTCTTGAGCAGATCAACCTGCGCCTGCGCGACGCTGGCATCTTGCTTCACTTGAGCGAGGTGAAAGGCCCTGTCATGGATCGCCTGAAGCGCACCGATTTCCTGGAACACCTGTCAGGCCAAATATTCCTGAGCCAATATGAAGCGGACCAGACCCTGAAAGCTCAACTAGCCGCTGCCTGAGCTGAGACCGTCAAGCGGGCCACCTGGCATCGCGCCCCGAAACTTGGCCTTGTATCACGCCCATATTTCGTTCAAATTCGCATATATGAATATCATGCGTTGGGGGGAGAAGCGCTGTGCTGTCACGCCGGAGATTTTTGTCGACCGCTGCTGCATTGCCTCTGACGGGGCTGATCCCGTCCAAGGTTCTGGCAGAGCTTGATCTTGGGGGGGCGACCCTCACCACTGTAAGTGATGGTTCACTTGTCCTTCCCGGCAGTTTCATCTTCGATCCGATGCCGAAGGATGAGCTTGCTGAGGTGCTCTCGCCCTATGACGTGTCGATGGATCGGCTGACGCCCGAATGTAATCTTGCGCTTTACCGCGATGGCACGAACACCGTGCTTTTCGACGTGGGTTCTGGGCCGGATTTCATGCCCACGGCGGGCAGCGTGCAAGACAGTCTGGATGCGCTTGGATTGTCCGCTTCGGACATCACGCATGTTCTTTTCACGCACGCCCATCCCGATCACATCTGGGGCCTTCTGGACGAGTTCGACGAGCCGGTCTTTTCCGATGCCACCTATATGATGGGCCGGCGCGAATGGGATTACTGGTGGGATGACAGCACCGTCGACACAATCGGCGAAGCCCGCGCAGCCTTTGCGGTGGGTGCGAAACGCCGGATGGAAATGATCGAGGATCAGATCGAGTTCATCGATGACGGGGACGAAGTTCTGCCGGGCATCGTGGCAGTTGAAACCGCGGGCCACACACCTGGCCACATGAGCTTTGAGATACGCAACGGATCGCAGGCCGCGCTGATCGCGGGGGATGCCATCGGCAACCATCATGTCGCCTTCCGCAAGCCTGAATGGCTCAGCGGATCGGATCAGGACCTTGATATGGCGGCAGCCACCCGCACGCAGCTGTTCGATCGTATCATGGCGGATAATCTGCACCTGATCGGCTTTCACCTTCCCAATGGCGGCATTGGTCGGGTGGAGCGCCATGAGGGCGCCTATCTTTTTGTGCAGGAGTAAGGCTGATGCGTATTCTTCTAAGCCTTTGTCTGGCTGTCTGGGCCACTGCCATCTGGGCGGATGAGGATATTCCCGACCAATATCCCGGCTCGGCGCTTTACTCCAAACCGGTCGAGGTGATCCCTGGCGTCTGGTCGGCGATCGGTGCGACGGCACCACCGACCTATGAAAACTCCGGGCACAACAACAACCTCAGCTTCATCGTGACCGGCGATGGGGTCATCGTGATCAACGGGGGTGCGGCGCATATCCTGGCCAAGGCTCTCCATGACGAGATCAAGGCCATCACGGATCAGCCCGTGCGGCTGGTGATCAATGAAAACGGTCAGGGTCATGCGATGCTGGGCAATTCATATTGGGCGGAACAGGGCGTTCCGATCCTGGCGCATGTGGACGCGGCGCACGAATTCGAGGAATACGGCCCGCAGATTCTGGAAGGCATGCAACGCTATAACCGCGACAAGGCCGAAGGGACTGCCCTGACCCTGCCGACCGAGACGTTCGAAGACGAATATATCATCGAGATGGGCACGTTTCGTATCGAGGTGCTCCATCTGGGCCCGGCACATAGCCCCGGCGATATCTCGGTCTGGTTGCCCGAGGAAAGCCTTGTGATCGCGGGCGACATGGCCTTTCACGAGCGCATGCTGCCGATCTTCGGTGACACGATGACCGCCGACTGGATTGAGACCTGGGACACCGAGTTCGAAGCTCTGAATGCCACCTATGTCATTCCCGGCCACGGGCACCCGACCAACATGGCGCAAGTGCGTCGGTATACGCGTGATTACCTTGTCTATCTGCGCGGCAAGATCCAGGAGCATCTGGATAATGGCGGCGATCTGGCCGATGCCTATTACGTCGACCAATCCCCCTATGCGCATCTGGACACGTTTGATGAACTCGCGACCAAGAATGCCGGGCGCGTCTATGAACAGATGGAGTTCGAATAACCCGCCCCAAGCGCTGGCATGTTGAGGTATGTCAAGGACACGGATGCCGCATCATTTCATAACCGGGCCACGTTTCAGGAAGGCCGGTATGGATGCTTGAACCCCTGATTGATCTTTATGGCGAAGGTCTGCTTTTGCTGGCGGCCGGGGGTCTTGTTGGCCTTGTCTTCGGGGCGGCGGCCTATCATTCACGGTTTTGTTTGCGCGCGGCCACGGCCGAAGTGGCGGAGGGACGTCTGGGGCCAAAGCTGGCCATATGGCTGGTGGCGTTCACGGCAGCGCTTGCGTCGGTGCAACTGGCCATTTTCCTGGGTCTGCTTGACGTCAGCGCCGCGCGGCAGCTGTCGGCAACCGGCAGCATGTCAGGGGCTATCCTGGGCGGTCTGATGTTTGGCGTGGGAATGATCCTTGCGCGGGGATGTGCAAGCCGGCTGCTGGTTCTTTCCGCCTCGGGCAATCTGCGTGCGATCGTGACGGGGCTGGTACTGACCCTTACGGCGCAGGCGTCGCTGAGCGGGGTCCTTTCTCCCCTGCGCGAGAAAATCGCAGCGCTTTGGACTGTGCCAGGCGGCACGGCGCGGGCGCTTGTCCTGCCGGAAGGGGACTTCTTCCTGTGGATCGTTGCCGCGTGTATCCTCGCGTTTCTGGTATCGGTTGCCTTTGGGATCAGGCAAAAACTGCGACCATCAGAAGTGGCGGCTGCGGCCGTCGTCGGTCTGGCCATTTTTGCAGGATGGGCGCTGACCTATGCCATCGCCAGTCAGTCCTTCGAGGTGATCGCTGTTCAATCCGTCACGTTCACCGGCCCGTCCACCGACACGCTGATGACCCTTGTGAATGAACCCAACGCCCCGCTGAGTTTTGGACTTGGTCTGGTGCCGGGTGTCTTTATCGGGGCCATGCTCAGCGCCATCTGGAAGGGTGAGGCGCGCATTCAACGTTTTGAACCCGACACGCCGATGGAGCGTTATCTGGCAGGCGGTCTCCTGATGGGATTCGGCAGCATGCTGGCCGGCGGCTGTGCCGTCGGCGCGGGGATGAGCGGCGGGTCAATCTTCGCGCTGACCGCCTGGGTCGCGGTCTTTTGCATGTGGATCGGCGCAATGGCGAGCCAGGTGGCCCTTACGTCAGGCGCGTTCAGGCACCGGGCCGCCAGTTAACCGATCATTGCGCGGCCATCGGGCGGCGGGCGAGTTCGCACTGAACCCACAGGTCTTCAAGCGCGTCGATCAGCCGGTCGATATCTGCCTCAGTATGCACCGGCGATGGGGTGATCCGCAGCCGCTCGGTCCCCTTCGGAACCGTGGGATAGTTGATCGGCTGGATGTAAATCCCGTGTTCGTTCAGCAGCAGGTCCGAGATGTATTTGCACTTCACCGGATCACCCACCATCACCGGGATGATGTGACTGGGATTGTCGATATGCGGCAGGCCGATGGCATCGAGCCGTTCGCGCACCTGAGCCACCCGCTTCTGATGCAACGCGCGTTCGGCCGCACTGGTCTTCAGATGCCGGATCGACGCAGCAGCCCCGGCCGCGACCGTAGGCGGAAGCGCCGTCGTGAAAATGAAGCCTGACGCGAAAGAGCGGATGAAATCGCACAACTCGGCCGAAGCAGCGATATAGCCGCCAACCACGCCGAACGCCTTGCCCAATGTCCCCTGGATCACTGTCAGGCGATCCATCAGCCCTTCGCGATCGGCGATGCCGCCACCGCGCGGACCGTAAAGCCCCACGGCATGGACCTCATCAAGATAGGTCATCGCGCCGTATTTATCCGCCAGGTCGCAGATCTCGCGAATCGGGGCGATGTCGCCATCCATGGAATAGACGCTTTCAAAGGCGATCAGCTTTGGCTGATCCGCAGGCAAAGCAGCCAGTTTTGCCTCAAGATCGGCCAAGTCATTGTGTTTCCAGATGATCTTGCGCGCCCTGCTGTGGCGGATCCCCTCGATCATCGAAGCGTGATTAAGCGCGTCGGACAACACCACGCAATCGGGAATACGCGAAGCCAGCGTGCCTAACGCGGCCCAGTTCGACACATAGCCCGATGTGAACAGCAGCGCCGCTTCCTTGCCATGCAGGTCGGCCAGTTCAGCCTCAAGCATCGCGTGGTCCCAGGTATTGCCCGAGATATTCCGCGTGCCCCCGGCCCCAGCCCCGCAGCGCGTCAGCGCCTCCTGCATCGCATTGAGAACCTTTGGGTTTTGCCCCATGCCAAGGTAATCATTGGAACACCAGATGGTGACCTCCCCCGGCCCGTTATGGCAGGTCGCGTGCGGGAAAGCGCCGCAATGGCGCTCCAGCTCGGCGAAGCTTCTGTAATTGCCTTCGTCGCGCAGGCGATCCAGCTCGGTCCGGAAGAAGTCTTGGTAATTCATTAGTCTGAAGTTGCCTCGGTTACGATTTCTGCAAGAAGGTCTTCGACCTTGGCCATCGCCCCATCGGGATAATCGCGATAGCCAACGATCACGCCGTCAGCCGTGTCGGCCACGAAGATGCCATAGGGGCAGTGCGCGATGTTCATCGGATCATCTTCCATCACTTCGCGGGACAAGACGGCCGAGCAGAACAGGAAAACGTCTGCCGCTTTGAAGATCTCCACATCGCTGCCCACATCCGCGCCGGTGCGGTTCAGCATGTCGCCCACATGGCTGACATAGTCGATTACCAGCCCGCGTCCGACAATGGCGCTTTCCACAGCAAAAGTTGCGTCTTCAAAGCTGCCCTCGAACGGGGTTGTGATGGCATCGCCCGCCCAAGCGGGCGCTGCTGCCGCAAGCGCGAAGGCAAGAACAAGTTTCTTCATTTTAGGTCTCCTCTCTCTCCTGCGCTCAGCCTGCCAGATCCAAAGGCCCCGGTCCTTGAGCAAGCTCAAAGACCGGGATCTTCTGTGTTAACCCAGCATGTCCGTGGTGATGCCCGTGTACCATCCTTCGGATTCTTCATAGGTGGCCTTGCGGACTTCCGCGCTCTCGCCGGTCTGAGAGATGAAGCCGTCCACCTTGGCGATTTTCTCAGGCGTTGCCTCATAGGTCGCACCAACCTTCACACCGTCATTCGGCGCGATCAGCGACCAGCAGGTGTTGGAGAACTTGGCCGGGAACACCTTCGATCCGGTCAACGCCCCGCGCACCGCATTGGCGCAGACCTTGGCCTGACTGTTGGCCGAGAAGCCCGATTTCGGCATATCGCCCTGTTGCGAGGCATCGCCCAGCACATAGATGTCAGGATCTGCCTTGGTCGACATGTCGGCCGCATTCACAGGGGCCCAATTGCCATCGGTTACGCCGGCAAGCTCGGCGATGCGGCCCGCCTTCATCGCCGGAATCACGTTGCAGACATCGACCTTGTTGACCTCACCATCGATGTTCAGCGTCATGGCAGCTGGATCAACGGATACGTTTTCGCCGCCAAAATCAGGTCCGATCCAGGTGATCATTCCCGCATAGTGGTTTTGCCATCCCTCCTCGAACAGCCCTTGTTTAGAAAACTTCGCTTTGGGATCAGCGATCAGGATCTTGGCCGTCGGATTGTTCTGCTTAAGGAAATGCGCGACCATCGAAACGCGTTCATAAGGCCCCGGCGGGCACCGATACGGGTTGGGCGGCGCCACCATCGCAAAGGTCCCGCCTTCGGGCATGGCCATCAGTTGCGCCTTCAGAAGTTCTGATTGCGAACCGGCCTTATAGGCATGCGGCATGGCGTTTTGCGCGCTCAGATCCCAGCCGGGGACTGACCCGTCGACAAAGTCGATGCCGGGGCTGAGGATCAGTTTGTCATAGGGAAGCGACGCACCACCGGCCAGAGAGACGGTTTTCGCATCCCGATCCACGCCGATGGCCCAGTCATGCACCACATTCACACCGCCTGCGGCAAGAGTGCCATAGCCGTGACCGATATCGTCAATGGTTTTGAAGCCACCCAGATACAGGTTCGAGAAAAAGCAGGTGTAATAGGTGCGCGTGGGTTCGATCAGCGTTACGTCAATCTCGCCCTTGCTGTCCTTGGCGATGTAACGCGCCGCCGTGGCGCCGCCTGCGCCGCCGCCGACAACGATCACCTTTGGGCGACCATGGCCGGCTGCCTTGACCATCGGGGCCGCCAGAGCGGCCGCAGCCGCAGCGCTGGTGCCCATGAATGTTCGTCTGTTCACTGTCATTTCGGTCTCCTCCCGAACTGGTTACTCTTCCAAATTGCCAAAATAAGCGGCCAGGGCTGCGATCTCCTCATCGCTCAGCCGTCCGGCGATCATCTGCATGACAGGATGAGCGCGTTGTTTATTCTTATAGGCATGAAGAGCGACGACAAAATCTTCTTCGGGCCACAGGACGATCGACGGTATCCCATCATCCCCGCCCGCAGCCTGATGGCAGGTGGTACATTCCCCGCTTAAATACTCGCCATATTCCGGATCACCCACCAGAGCGAGGATCGCCGGATCAAGATCGTGATCACGGGCGCGCGCGGTTGGATCCGCTTCAGGAATGTTTGCGGGATTGTCGGAAAAGGTCCTGAGATAGGCGATCAGGTTCGCGCGGTCCGTTTCGTCTTTCACGCCCGGAAAGCTCATCCGTGTGCCACTGGTCATGGCGCGTGGGTTTTCCAGAAAGACGTCGAGCGTTTCCGCATGCCATTCCAACCCGCCAGCACCTGCGCGCTGGAAGCTTTTGGAATACCGGAAGTCTTCCAGACCTGCCGCGGCCCGCCCGAAAAGGCCATTCAGATGCGGACCGATGCCATTCCTGGCACCCTGGCCCACCTGGTGACAACCGCTGCAGCGCTGAAACACGTCTCGCCCGGCCTCGATATCACCGGATTGCGCAAATGAGGGCGCGGCGCACATCCAGAAGACCGCGGCCAAGGCCACGGTCCGTCTGTTATGCGCAGCGCGGTCAGCCATCAAAGCTTTTCAGATAGGCGATGATCGCAGCGACTTCGCTGTCCTTTTTCAGGCCCGGGAAGCTCATTTTCGTGCCTTTCAGATAGGCTTTGGGCTTCGTCAGGAATGCGGCCATGGATTCATCATCCCAGACGCGTCCTTCTTCGGCTGCGGCCTTGAAGACCTTGGAGTATCTGTATCCGTCAACCCCGCCAAAGCTGCGTCCCATCACACCGGTCAGGATCGGGCCGGAACGGTTCTTGGCCCCCTCGCCGATCTGGTGGCAGGTCGAGCATTTCTTGAAGACTTTCTCGCCTTCTGCGACCAGAGCGGGATCCAGGGCAGCAACCGCCACCTCTTCGGTCTTGGTTTCTTCGGCTTCGGTCTCGGCCACGGCGGCGGTTTGGGTTTCAGATCCGGCTGTGGCATCAGAGGCGCTGTCCTCTTCCACATCCGGCGTCACATCCAGAACCGAGGCGCGCATGGTGATTTCGGCACTGTCCTTGCAATTCGTCATGCAAGGTTCGCCGCTCCAAATCGCGTATTCCGTTTCGGCGCGGTCGTCGATGATGAAACCATCGGCGTTATACATGGTGAATTCGGCGAAGTTTTCGTGGCTGAGTTCGAAATCGTCATCCACCAGATCGTTCGAATACAGAATATACGCCACGATCGCATAGGTTTCGTCGGCGCTCAGCGTTTGCGCTGCCCCAAAGGGCATGGAGCGGTGAACGTAATCCCAGACCGTGGACAGGTAAGGCCAATAAGATCCGACTGTCTTGACCGGGTCTTTGTCATCAAGCGTGTCGAACCCACCGGCCAGAACGGGCCAGTTATCCACGCCTTCCGCGAAATCCCCGTGACAGGAGGCGCAGGCCGCGGCAAAGACCTCTTCCCCGGTGAACACGTCGCCGCGTCCTTCGGGCAGACCGCGCCCGTCAGGCAGAACATCGACGTCCCAGGCAGCGATCTCTTCGGGAAGAGCCTCGCGGCCCAGACCCAGCTTGTCGCCCGCCAAAGCCGGGCTTGCGATCAGAAGGGCCGCGATAGATGCGTTAAGAAACTTCGACATTTTCCGCCTCCCCATTGGGTTTGATGTGCCAGGTCTGAATGCAGTTATTGTGATAAACCGAGTTTTCGCCGCGCTGTTCGCGCAGCTGCGCCTTGGTGGGTTGGACATAGCCGGTTTCATCCATGGCACGCGCCTGCAGAAGCATGTCACTGCCATCCCATTCGGTGTCCAGATAGAACCGGGTCAGCGCCTTGGTGTCGCCCTGCTTGCCCAGGCGCGCTGTCTCCCAGGTGATGCCGCCATCCTTGGAGACATCGACGCGCGTGATCTTGCCATGACCCGACCAGGCGAGCCCCGAAATAACCATTGGTCCTGGTCCGTGAGTGATGGGCGATTGCGGGCTGGGCGAGGTGATGACGGACTTCGCATCCATCACCCAGGTCCATTTCCGCGCAGTGCCGTCTTCCAGAACGTCCGTGTATTTCGAGGTTTCCTCGCGGCTTTCCACGGCCATGTCGGTCACTTCAATGCGGCGCAGCCACTTGACCCACATGTTGCCTTCCCAGCCCGGCACGACGAGCCGGACGGGATAACCATGCTCCATCCGCAGTGCTTCGCCATTGGCTTTGAAGGCCACCAGAACGTCATCCAGCGCCTTTTCCATCGGGATGGACCGGCCGTTTGACGATGCATCCGCGCCTTCGACATAAACCCATTTGTCCGACAGATCGCCCGCGGCATCCAGACCGGCCTCGTTCAGCAGCGCCCGCAGCGGCACGCCGGTATATTCCATGTTGTGGATCATACCATGGGTGAACTGTACGCCGTTCAGCTGCGCACCGGCCCATTCCATGCCGGTATTCGCCGCGCATTCGCAGAAATACACGTGGTTTTCGCGGGGGAATCGTTCGAGATCCTCATAGGTAAAAACCAGCGGCGTATCGACCAAGCCATTGATCATCAGCCGGTAGTCTTCCTTGGCCAGCTCGATCGCGCCGGAGTGGTGACGCTCGAACGCGCAGCCTTGCGGGGTGATCGTACCGTCCAGCGCATGGATCGGCGTGAAGTTGATTGACGAAATCGGCGAGGCTGTCAGCCATTCGACGTTGCGCCGCACCACATCCGCTTCAAACCGGATCGGCAGGCCATAGGGCGTTTCATCCACGCCCGCGCCAGTGGCGCTGGCCCAATCCTGGACCTCGGTGATCAGCGGATCTGGAGTGCCGGCCGCTGCCGCACCCGCGACAGACCCGGCGGCAACCGCGGCGGTGCCTTTCAGGAAGGCCCTGCGCGACGGTGCTTTGAGTGCATCATCCATGTGTTCAGTCTCCATCTTAGACGCCGGTAACTTCGACGCTGTTGTTCGGCTGCACCGTCACGGTGCCCATTTTGCGAATGTGGGATTCAACCACATCCCAGATCTGCGGCCCTTCCGTACCCTCATTGACCGAAGCCCAACCGGCCACCACATAGGACCGTGCCGGATCAATCGGCTCGCCGGTTTTGAGAAGGGTCATGTTCGAGATCCGCTCGCCCTGGGGCTTGCTGACATCAATGCGGTAGCCCAGCCCGCCAGTGCGGACCATGTCGCCGCCCTGCTGGTAATAGGGATCGGGGTTGAAGATGTTGTCGGCCACATCCTCAAGCACGACTTTCAGGAACTCGCCCGTCATTTCGGTCCGGTAGGCTTCCCCATAGGTCATCGAGGTCACGTTCCAGATATCCTCGCGCGTGATGTCCTGACCCGGCACCAGCGACGGCCCCCAGCGGACACCCGGGCTCAGCGCGATTTCCGCTTCGCGTTCGGACAGAAGCGCGTCGCAGATCAGGTCATCCCAAGTCCCGTTGAAATTGCCGCGGCGATAGAGCAGGCTGTCGGTCTTGCCGATCACCTCGGACAGCTCGGCCTCATAGGGCGCGCGCTGTTCGTCGATCAGGGCGGCCATCTCGGCATCCGGTTCGATCACGTCCGAGAAGATCGGGATCAGCTTGTGTTTGAAGCCCATCATCCGCCCGTCACGGATATCCAGATCGACGCGGCTGACGAATTTCCCGTTGGACCCCGAAGGCACGATGATCGTCTCGCCTGCCAGCGCGGGTTCGGGCAGCGCGTCATGGGTGTGACCCGACAGGATCACGTCGATGCCGCTGACGACGGTGGCCATCTTCTTGTCGACGTCAAAGCCGTTATGGCTGAGCACGACAACGCACTCCGCGCCCAGTCCACGCACTTCGTCGACCATTTCCTGCATGTTCTCGTCGCGGATGCCGAAAGAGTATTCCGGGAACATCCAGCGCGGGTTGGCGATGGGCATATAGGGGAACGCCTGACCGATGACGGCAATCTTGGTGCCGCCACGTTCGAACATCTTGTAGGGCGGGAACAGTTCGGTCGGCTCATCCCATTCCGCATCGAAGATGTTCTGACCCAAAGCAGCAAAGGGCAGACTTTCGACAAGCTCGGCCACACGGTCGCTGCCCAGAGTGAATTCCCAGTGGAAGGTCATCGCGTCGGGCGCAAGCGCGTTCATCACATTGACCATATCCTGACCCTGCGTCTGATAGCAGGTGTACGACCCGTGCCAGGTGTCCCCGCCATCCAGCAGGATCGCATCGGGGCGGTCGGCGCGGATAGCCTTGATCACGGTGGCAACGCGGTCCAGCCCACCAACGCGGCCGTACATATCGGCCAGCGCCGCGAAATCGCCCGAGCTCAGCGCGTAGTGGCTGGGGCTGCCGTCCTCAATACCATACAGCCTGCGGAAGTCCGCCCCCGTTACATGGGGCACCGCCCCTTTGTTGTCGCCTACACCCAGATTGATGGAGGGCTCGCGGAAATAGATCGGCTTCAGCTGTGCGTGGATATCCGTGACATGGATCAGGGAGACATTTCCGAATGTATCGAACTCCAGCAACTGGTCCTGTGTCAGACGCTGCTGCGCCGCCAGCCGCGCCCAGTTGCCAAAACCAGATGCCCCGACAATTGCCGAGGCCGCCATGCCGACTTGCAGAAAATCACGCCGCGAAATCATATTCTGGAGCTCCTTATACACATTCGCATGTATGAATGTTATTGGCAGGGAAATGGCCCCAGCACGCAACGCGCGGGGCCATTCCAAGGATTAGTTGCGGACCGACGGGCCCTCGACGCTCAGACCGTTGCCGCGCGATGCGACATAAAGCTCAAGCGCGGTGAATTCGGGCCCGCCCGGCTTGAAGGTGTGGGCGCGGGTATCGCGGACACAGCCTTTGAAGCGCGCATGAACCGAGTTCAGCTTGGTGTTCTTCAACCGGTAGGTCGGGAACCCGTTGATCTGACCCTGGCTCAGATGGTCGGCGCGGATCATGTTGCCGTAATTGTCTTCGTGACAATTGGCGCATGACAACTCCAACTGGCCAAAGCGCGTGTAATACAGCTCTTTGCCCTGTTCCCAGGTCGATTGCGCCGGGCCGTCGATGGCCACGTTCATGGGCATGCCCCGCGACACCATTGAGATCAGGCTGACCATGTTGACCATATCACCGCCAGTGTATTTCCACTTTTCGGCGCCCATCTGGTTTTCACGGCAATCATTGATCTGATGCTCAAGCGTGCGGACTTCGCCGGCCTTTTCATTCCACTTCGGGTAGACCGCGCGGACGCCACGCAGGCTTTCCACGTCGTTGTGGCAGGACGAACAGGATTTGCCTTCAGTCCCTTCCACAGTGTCCCATACTTCCATGGCAGTTTCGACGAAGATCATCGACGGGTTGTCGAAGTCGTCGGCTTGCACGGCCTGGGTTTCATCCGAACGGAACCGCCAGCCGGAATAGATCGTGTCGACATATTCCATATGCTCGGGCGCCGCGGCCTCGGTGACAATCTCGATCTCACCATTGATGACCAGATTGTCCTCGTCCGGACCCGCCCACGCGGCGACACCGAATCCAAGTGCCGACGCGCATGCAAGGCCAATCGTTAGTTTCTTGTTATAGCTCACTGTCGGTCCTCCCTGAACAACCGGTTAGCTGACCTCGATGGCCTTCTTTTCTTCGTAGACCGAACCATCGTCGTCATACCAAGTGAAGGTGAACTCGCCCGATTCAGGAACGACAGAGTCAAACTGGAAATACGGGTTGGTCGAAATTGCAGGCTCCAACGTGATGTCGATCACGTTCTCGCCGTTGAAGTCACAGGTGAAGCGGTTGATGATCGAACGCGGGATGGGGTTGCCATCGTCGTCCTTGCGCTGACCGCTTTCCATCTTGTGGCTGATCAGGGTCTTGATCGTGATCGTCTCGCCAGCTGCTGCTGATTTCGGGACTTTCACGCGGGGTTTTACGCCAGATGCCATATCTTATCTCCTCGTCTCTCGAAATCAGCCGCCGCAGCCGCCGATGGTGACTTTCACTTCTGCCTGAGCGCGCTGGAACGACCCGTCTTCCATCTGGGCGACGGCGATCACATTCTGCGTCTTGGCCAGACGGATCCGTGTGGACGCCACATGGGTCGGGTTCAGCTTGCCAAACTTGATGGTGGCGACAGCCGGTGTCGGGTTGCCGTCCGCAAAAAGCGCCACCATGACGGCGCCGGGTGCCGATACTTCGATCGGTACCGTGTTACCGTTTTCGGCGATTTCCGGAGCGGTCAGGCTCAGTTCGCCAGAGCCGACATCGGCCCCGCCTGTCAGCTTTGCGATTTCGTCTTCTGCCAGCGAGGCAAACGCGGGCATTGCGCCCAGGCCGGTGGCGGCCAGAGCGGCCGAGCTGAGAACAATCATGTTCCGCCGTGTCAGTGCCATTTCTGTCTCCAATCTCTGAAAATTCAGGGTTTATTCTTCTTTGAGCGTCAGCAGGAAGGCCACGATGTCCTCAACCTGCTGCGCGGTCAAAAGCGGCTCGACCTCGCCCTCAAGGGCGTTGCCGGTATAGCCGTCTCCGATCCGGATAAAGCCTTCCGTGCGATAGAACGAAGGCATCATCGACCCTTCGAACATCACTTTGGCATCGGCCACGATGCCCCGCAGATCTGCTTCGCTCCAGCGGTCGGCCACGCCATCCAGCGTCGGTCCGATTTCGCCATGGAACGGCAGATGCGACAGCGCTGTCACCTGGTGACAGGCAATGCAATTGCCCGAACCTTTGTTCATCAGGATCGCACCCTCTTCGGGGTTGCCTGCCTGATTGGTCAGCGGCATTTCAACTGCCCCATCAACGAATTTCACCTCTGTCGGCGCGACTGTATCGGCCAAAACGGCGGTGCCGAAGCTGGCGATGCCTGCGACCACTGCAATTACTCTGCGCATGATTCCTCCCTTAGGCTTTCCAGTATACTAGGGCACACAAATCCGTGAACGCAACATCAAATTCAATTAAGTGAATTTTTCAATACGTTCGCACTTGCAGCATTTCGCGAAAGGAACATTCGCACCTGCAGCATGCGCTGAGATCAGTTGCCCTGCTCTTCCAATTTACGTGCATGGTATTTCTGAAACGGCTCGTCCGATTCATATCCCTTCTCGACCACCCACCTGAGCATGTTCAGCGTCGTCCCCTTGCCAAACGCGCCGGGCATGTGCGCCACGGCGGCCTGAACGGCAGTCATGTCCTCGGACACCTCTTCGGGAAAGAAATAGATGCTGGGTGTGAACAACGCCCCCCAGCGCCTGACCATGTCTTTTTCGGGCAGCGCGGTGCCGTCGAAATCAGTCACCTCGACATCGCCGAACATGTTCAGCTGCACGACGAAGAAATTTTCGGTGATGTAATCCGCGATTTCAGGCAGCGGAAACACCTCCTCGTGCATCTTTTTGCAATAGATGCAGCCGCGCTGTTCGATGATGATCATCAGCCGTTTGCCTTCGGCGTTCGCCTCGGCAAGATCTTCGGTCAGATCCTTGAACGTGTCGCGCATCCAGCTCGTCTTATGCAGCCCGTCATCCCCCATTTCGACGGCAGCGGCGGCGCTTGCGAACAGGATCGAGATCAGAAAAACAAATACGCGGAACATGGCATACACCTCCTTAGCCAATCGCGCTGAACCACGGCATGTGCTCCAGCATCCACTGCGCTATGACATTGACGGAATTGGTGGCGATCAACACACCGAACAGGATGAGCAGAGCGCCCATGATTTTTTCGACTGTGCCAAGATGGCGGCGAAACCGCGCCATCCAGGACATGAACGGCCCAATGAACAAGGCCGCGAGGATAAACGGAAGCGTCATGCCCAAGCCGTAAACGAAAAGTAAAACGGCCCCCTGCCCAGCGGTTTCCTGACCTGCCGCGGTGAACAGGATCGTTGCCAGAACCGGACCGACGCATGGCGTCCAGCCAAAGGCAAATGCCATACCGATGACAAACGCGCCGACCAATCCGACATTGGACGTATCGCCCGCATCCGCGCGGAACTGGCGATACAGAAACCCGATCCGTATGACGCCCAGAAAATGCAGCCCCATTGCAATGATGATGGCCGCAGCCACCCAGCGCAGAACATCGAAATATTCGCGCACCACTTGCCCGAAGGCCGTTGCCGTCGCGCCCAGCCCCATGAAAACGACAATCACGCCCAGAGAAAAACAGCCCGCCGCCAGAAAGGCCCGCAGGCGGATCGCGGGCGATATTTCAGCCTTCGCCGAGATCTGGTTGATTCCCACTCCAGCAAGGTAACTGAGGTAAAATGGCACGATCGGAAGCACGCAGGGCGACAGAAAAGACAGCAAACCAGCAAGAAAAGCACCCAAAAATGTCACATCGAGCATAATTCGTACTCACTGGCTTGCCTTAATGTATTCAAATATTAAGTTATGATAAGAAGCCAGACCGCGTCAATCGAGGTTCACTGTGCGCTCGATCAAAACGTTTTTTCTGCTGATCATGACCTGGCTGCCCGTGGCAGCCTGGGCGGATACCTATTTGCTGATGGCGGAAGAACCCGGATGTTACTGGTGCGCGAAATGGAACTCCGAGATTTCTCATATCTATGCGAAAACCGACGAGGGCCGGGCGGCCCCGCTCAAACGGTATGACCTGCGGGTTGACACTCCGGATGTGGACTTTACCAGCAAGGTCCGCTTCACGCCGACATTCATCCTGGTTCAGAACGGTGCAGAAGTCGGCCGTATCGAGGGGTATCCCGGTGAAGAATTCTTTTGGGGCCTTCTGAAAATGATGCTGGACGACGCGAGTATCGTCGCGCCAGAAAGAAGTTGAAGTACGATGACACTTGATCCGACACATGATTTCGAGCTTGAGGAAGCAGCAACGTCCCGTCTGCCTGTCTTTGACCTTGATATGAGCGACGAAGATATGGACCGAATGATGAAGAATGCGGAACGGGCCTGTAACTTCCTCAAGAGCATCAGCCATGAAGGTCGCCTGATGATCCTGTGCCACCTGACCACGGGTGAAAAATCGGTCACCGAATTGGAAGATCTTCTGTCAGCCCGGCAATCCGCCGTCTCGCAGCAATTGACCAGGTTGCGCCTGGAAGGCCTGGTCACACCACGCCGCGAGGGAAAGACGATTTACTATAGCTTGACAGATGAGCGGCCCAAGAAAATCATGGAGACAGTCTACGACCTGTTTTGCAGGGAAGACTGACCGGACGCTCGCCCCAGTCCGGGAGGAGGACACCGGACATGCTCGAATTGCTTGGTGAAGCGAATGCCGACGCGCTGATTGGTCTGATCGGCGGTTTTGTACTTGGTATCGCGGCACGCATGGGGCGCTTTTGTACCCTTGGCGCAATCGAAGACGTTCTTTACGGATCTGACGACCGGCGCCTGCGCATGTGGGGCATCGCGATTGGCGTGGCGATCATCGGCGTCCACATTGCCCTTTACATGGGCCATTTCGACCTGACGCAAACCGCTTACCTTGACCGGGTCTGGAACCCGGTTGGCACGATCGTGGGCGGGTTGATGTTTGGCTATGGCATGGCGATCTGCGGAAACTGCGGATACGGGGCGCTGGCACGACTGGGCGGCGGCGACCTGAGATCATTCGTTATTGTCCTGGTCATGGGCCTGTCCGCCTATTTCGTGATGTCCGGGCCGCTTGCCCATCTGCGCGTATGGCTTTTCCCGGCTGAAGAAGGCGCGACCTCTCCCCAGGGAATCAGCCAGATGATGCAATCGTCCTTCGGCGTCGATCCTTTGCTGACCGGGCTGATCATCGGCAGCACCATCATTCTTGTAACGCTTGGCAGTTCCGCCATGCGAAGATCGCCCTCGCATATTTTCTGGGGGGCTGCTGTCGGGCTGGCCATCGTGTCGGGCTGGGTCGGCACCTATTGGGTGGCCGTCACCGGGTTCGAGGCCGAACCGATCGAAACCCACAGCTTTGCCGCTCCGATCGGCGACACGATCTATTACGCAATGACCGCCTCGGGCAACACGCTGTCTTTCAGCGTCGGATCCGTGGTTGGCGTTCTTCTGGGGGCCTGTTTGGGATCTTATTCCAAGGGCCAGTTCCGCTGGGAGGCCTGTGAAGACCCGCGCGAGTTGAAACGCCAGATCGTTGGTGCCGCCATCATGGGCCCGGGCGCAATTTTGGCGGTGGGCTGCAGCATCGGTCAGGGCGTCTCGGCCTTCTCGGTTCTTGCCTACAGTGCGCCGATTGCGTTTCTCGCGATCTTCGCAGGGGCGGCGATTGGTTTGCGGCAACTGATCACGGGCTTCTCCCCGGCAGAGTGACAACGTTTTCGGTGTCGCCGGCCCAAGCCAGAGTCGGCAAGTGGCGCTGCGCCGGCCAGGTGTTGACGTTATCAAGGTGTCGATCTGCGCGCGCGACCAGAAGTCCAGAACGCATCCGTTCACACAATGCGCTGCCAGCGCTGGGTGGATGCCCCATTTGAAAAAACACGAAAAATCGCTTTGAATTCAAGCGTCACTTGTTAAGCTTCAGATCAGCAATGCAAGTGTAAAGTCAAATGATCGAATATCCCCGGCGTGCGAATTTGGCACGCTTCCTGTTTCTGGGCGTATGCTGTTTCCTTTGTTCATTGGTCGTTTTTCCGGGCGCTGTTCAGGCTCAGCAATACAGACTTGGCGCGACCCTCGATCCTGAGGCGTATGAGCGCGTGCCGAAAGCAGCCCCTCTGGCGCGCGGGGACTATCTGAGCGCGCCGCCCTCCCTGTCACTCAAGCAGTTCGTACCGCCCGTGGGCGATCAGGGCGATCAGGGCAGCTGCGTGGGTTGGGCCACTGCTTATGCGGCGCGCACCATGCTCAAGGCCAAGGCCAGCGGCGCAGGACAGCAGAGCCTGCGCGACATCGTTCTGTCGCCGTCTTATGTCTTCAATCAAATCAACCTGCCCGGTTGCAACGGATCTTACATTCCTCAAGCGCTCGATCTGATGCGCGACCAGGGTGTCGCGCGGTTGGCAGAGTTTCCATATTCCGACACGTCATGCTCGGCACAGCCTTCGGACAGAGTACGCGCCAGCGCGTCGGATTTCCGCATCAAGGGCTTTACCCGTCTATGGGGTCGGTCTGGGCGGAACAAACATGTCGCTGCACGCCGAGCGCTGGCCAATGGCAATCCGGTTGTCATCGGCATGATGGTGGGCGACAGCTTCCTCGCACATCAAGGCAGCGGCACCTGGCGACCCAGTTCGCAGGATTTATCCTATCTGAATGATCTCAAATATGCGCTGGACAACGGCTTTCTGGGCGGACATGCGATGACCGTTGTCGGGTATGATGACACCCGCGATGGCGGGGCGTTCGAGGTCGTCAATTCCTGGAGCACCGGATGGGGCAATCGCGGGTTCTTCTGGATATCCTACGACATGTTTAACGCCTTTGTCTTTGAAGGCTACGAGGTCTTGCCGCTTGATCCGCCACCACCGCCCCGCGTTGTCGATATGGGTGGTGCCGTGCGCGTGCTGCACATCTCGGGCGATCAGATCGGCGCACGGGTGGATGGCGCCGGGTACCGGCTGACGCGTCCCCTTCCCTCGGGCACCCGGTTTCGGGTCGAAGCGACAAGTGATGAAACCGGATATCTCTATGTGGTCGGCGGTGATGCCACCGGGGATTACGTGGCGCTTTTCCCCCGCGGGCGCGACGTCGCGCCCTATGCGCAACAGAACGCAACCCTGCTTCTGCCAGGCCCGACCGAGCAGCATTTCACCCGGCTGAACGACACGGTGGGGACCGATTTCTATGTTTTACTTTTTGCGCAGAATGAACTTGACCCGCGCAGCATCGCAGATCGCATGTCACGCGGGTCGGGCGACGTGCAGGCCCGCCTGCGTCAGGCCCTGGGCGACCGGATCGTGCCCGATGACGAGATCGCGTTGGACAGTACAGGCATCGGGTTCGAAGCAGCCTCGGGCGATGCAGATGTTGTGCCCCTGATCCTGACCATCGACCACGTTGCCCCAAGCCAGGATGCGGGCGACCAGGACGCGCCCCTGATCGTGTTGACCAACCCCGCCCCCGAAGCCTTCGACGGCGATGATGCGCCCATCGCTGTGCCCAGCCGGCTGTTCACGTTGGAAGGCATGGCGCAGGACGAAAGCGACATTGCCCGACTGCGCATCGACGGGGCGCTGTCCAGCCAATATTCCTCGCGAGGGCCCTTCAGGGCAGAGATCGAACTGCCCGAGGGACCGGGTCCGCATCCAGTAACAATCGAAACGCGTGACACGGCAGGCAATGCCGCAACGCGCACTCTTCTCTTTACACTGACCACATACTGACTTCGAAAGGATCGACGCCCATGCTGCGTTCTGCCCTTGTGACGGCCATTTTCATTCTCTCGTTCTTCTCAAGCGCCGCTGTTGAAGCCTTTGAATGCCGATACTGCGAAGGAAAGGACCCCGGGCAGTTGATCGAATTGTCGGTCTCTCGGGAAAGCCCGGCATTGCGCGCTCAGATCCGTCGTTATGTGGCAGAAACCTATCCCGAGACAGGCGCAGGCTATGCCGCGCGGGCATGGATCGCGGATGGCTCAGGCGCACCGTTGGACGAGGTGGAGCGCCTGTACAAGGAGGCCATCAAACGCGATCCTTCGGTCGGTCTGGCCTATACAAACCTTGGTTACGTGCTTGAACGGCAAGACCGTTACGCGGAAGCGTTCGAGAACTATGTCCAGGGCGCACGGGCATGGCCGCAGCACGCGTTTTTCGTGCAATATGCGTATTTCAACCTGAAAAACGGTCAGAAAAACCCCGATGGCGCGCGCGCTTATCTTGAGCGGGCCGAACGGGAAGGCACATCCGAAAGCTGGGTTTATGATTATACCCGCGGGATAGATGCCCGCGGATCGGATCGCAGATTGGCAGATCAGTACTTTCAAAGCGCCCTGAACCAGGGCGGGCGATACGACGCCTTCCAGCAGTGGATCGACAACCGCTTGCGCCTTCTGGCCGCCCAGCGCGCCAGCCGCCAGGACCGTTTCGATGTGATCCGCCAGGGTATCTCCTGGGCCTATGACAACCAAAGCGACGCGGCCTTGCGGCACATTGGCAAAATCCTGTGGGACGATTTCAACCTGCGCTCGGATGCGTTCGATATGTTCGCCAGCGCATATGACATGAACCCAAGCCCCGAAGCGGCCCATGATGCGTTTGGTGTGATCGGCAATGATGATTTCGCGCGCGGCCTGAGCGTTCTGGAACGGGGTCTGCGCGATTTCCCCAATAACTATTACGTACTGATCGGGCTGACCTGGGCCTATACGAACTTCGACCTCGACCCCCAACGCGCCGAGGAATTCGGCCTGCGCGCCATCGCTGCCGCGCCGACCGCCGCGCAGCTTGATGATGCGGTCAACCAGTTCAACAGCTTCGTGAAAGAGGCGGCGCTTTATGACCGTGCGATCCCGATTTACGAACGGTATCTGACCGAGACCTCTGGCGCGCCCTATAACAGCCTGCTGGGTGGCTATATCGACAACCGTATCCACGCGCGTGACTTCGCCACCGCAAATCGCCTGATGGAACGGGTCTACAAGGCGGGCGGCTTTTCCGAAACATGGATCGCGGTGCGCGAGAACCGCATCGCGAATGCGCTCCGCCTGGCAAACCAGCGCGAGCGCTACTACGCCGAGAACCCCTTCCTCAAAACCTGGGAAGAACGTTTTGGCGACAGTCTTCGCGTGACAGTGGAATTCGCCACCGGCAAGGCTGATATCCGTCCCGAAGGCTATGGCGTACTTGACCGCGCGGCCCAGGCGCTCAAGGCACAAGGGGCCGAGAAATATGTGTTCCTGATTGAAGGGCACACCGACAGCACCGGATCCGACGCGATCAATATACCGCTGAGCCAGGCGCGGGCGAGCGCTGTCGAGAGCTATTTCGTGCAAAACGCCGGCATCACCCCCGAACGCATCCAGACAGTGGGGTACGGTCCGCGCATTCCCCTGGCCACCAACCAGACAGACAGCGGCAAGCAAACCAACCGCCGCGTCGAAATCCGCCCTTATGGCAACATCGCCGCGCCGCGCATCGTGACCACGGGCTGGCTGGACGCCCGGTCGCTGGACCTGACATCAGATGGCCGTTTCGCGATCACGGGCAACACGCCTGCACAGGTCTGGGATGTGGAAAAGATGGTGCGCGTGCACCAGCTGCCGATCGGCGGAAGCTCGCGGGAAATCTCGCCTAATGGCCGCTATGTTGCGGTGAAATCGGGCTTTTTGAACACAACCGGCTCCACCGACCACAACATGTTCATCTATGACATGCGCACCGGTCTGACCCACAGCCAGTTGCCCAACTCGGAATCCATTGACGAAATCTCGTGGTCGCCCTTTTCCGACGAGGTCGCCTATACCGATCGAAACGGGTTCCTGCGTGTCTATACCCTTGCCACGCGCGAGATGCGGGTGGCCAAGATGGGCACGATCCGCGGGTCCGAAGCCATGGCCTGGTCGGGCACGGGTGAGCATATCGTAACCAAGGTGCCGCGCACGTCGACTGCGGTCGTCTTCGATGCCAAAACGCTTCGCCCGGTGTTGAACCTGCGTGATGCAGGTTGGGTGCATTCGATGGTCAGCACCCAGGACGGCGCATACATGGTTGCCATGAACAACAGCTATGAGCTGATCGCATGGCGCACCTCCGATTGGCAGGAAGTCATGCGCCAGCGCATGCCGGCCATGACGTTCAACCTTGTGGCCCACCCGACCGAAAACATGGTGATGATCAACGACGCCTTCACCAACAACACCCGTCTAGCTCTTGTCGAGGTGCCTTCAGGCCGCGTTGTTGCCACGGCGTCTGGCGGCGATCCCAACGTGGTCATGCAGGGCGACTTTACGCCGGATGGCAGCCATTATGTGGCAACGCTGGATGACGAGATCGTCTATTACAAGACCGACACGCTGCAGATCGACCGGCGCAAGCAGGGTCAGGCGCTGAAGGGACAGGGTCTGACGATGGTCGAAGGCTCTGACATGGTCGTGTCGCTTGATTCCGAAGGCACCAGCGTCTGGAGTCTGAAGACAGGCCGGCAGGTCCACCGGATCAAAGGTGCGATGGAATTCGCCTGGGCGCCGCTGAATTCAGATGGAACCGTGCTGTTTTCCTTTGATGAATCTGGCGCCATGCACCGGTTCGACACGCAGACCTTCCGAAGTGAAATCGTCGGGCGGGTTGAGGGCGAGCCCTACTCCATGAGTGAAAACGACACACATCTGGTTGTCGGAACCATTCCTCATGGCGACGGCCCGTTCTCGTCCCCACAGGCCGGGATCTATGTGATCGAAAAATCCAGCCTGCGCACCATCATGCAAACGCAATTCGACATCGTGTCCGAACCTGTGAATTTCTCGGAGATTTACGACCCGCGTGTCTATGTCAGGATATCCGACAGCGGGTTGGTCGCGGTGACCTCATCCTGGATGTCCGGGTTCAAACAAGGCCTTACAGATGGCCGGATCGTCACGATCTACGATCCGCAGACCAATCGTGAACTGACCAACTTCCAGGCCGAGGATCGCTTCTTTCAGATGAAATGGGAGGGCGAGGAATTGTGGTTCCGCGGCAAAGGTCGCTGGTACGTGCACGATCCCAATACGGGCCGAAGCACGCGGCGCGAAACACCGCTGCCGCATTACGAAGTCGCGCTGGACGATGGCCGAAACATCGCCTGGTTCTTGGATCATGTTGCGCTGGATGGTCGCGAGGTGACCTTCCCCTATAACCTGCGCAGTCTGAAAGCACATGAAGGACGCAACATCGCTGTCGGCCAGACAACCGGCAACGAGCTGATCTTCATTGACCTCAACCAGATGAAGCAGGCCCTCACCATCGCACCACGTGCGGACGGGGAATGGATCGCGTTCACGCCCGACGGCCGCTATACCGCGTCGCTGGGCGGCACCAGTGGCGTTTACTGGTCTTTGGGCGACAACTATCTGCCCTTCAGTGCGCTGGCCGAACAATACGAACGGCCCGGCCTGATCCGGAACCTTCTGGAGGCGATCGCACGCGGCGAAGCTGCGCCCGATACCGGCCCGGATGTAGAGGCAGACGTGTTCGAAGCGCCCTATACCGTGCGGCTTCTGTCGCCTGAACGCTCCAACACCAAGGACGAAACCTTTGTCCTTGAGCTTGAGGTCGACAAGGACAACGCCGATCTGGCTGACCCCGAGATCGAGTATACGCTGAACGGTCGCCGCGTGCTGAAATCGCGCGGGTTCGAGGAAGAAGCCGTTTTCGATGGCAATGAAACCGTGGGGCTGACCCGGCGTTTTGACCTGAACCCGGGCGTGAACGTGATCGAGGCCAGCCTCGTCTGGCGCGATGCGCGGCTTCAAACCCAGCGGATCGAGGTTATCCGTGACGGCGTGCCGGAGCCGGAACGCACGGCCTCGGGCCAGACCTTGTGGTTCTTCGGGGTGGGCGTGTCGGATTACGAGCGTTCCAGCCAGAACCTGAACTTCGCCCACCGCGACGCGCAGGAATTGGCGCGGCTGATGGAGGAACAGCAAGGTCGGCTGTTTGACCGCGTAGAAACGCGCATTCTGACCAATGCCGACGCGACCGAACGCAATGTGCGGATCCAGATGAACGAGTTTCTGGACCAGTCAGGGCCGGACGATGTGATCGTGCTGTTCCTGGCCGGACATGGCGTCGTGGATGAGGAACAGGAGCTTTACTTCATGACGCACGAGGGCGATCTGACAAAGCCCTATACCGGCATGGGCGTCGACCGTTTCCGCGACTATCTGGAGAACCGGCCACTGAACCAGAATGCGCTCTTGCTGCTGGATATCTGCCATTCCGGCGCAGCAGATGGCCGTGTTGTGGCTGAAGATGCGGTGCAGCAGCTGACCAAGGGAACAGGCGCGGTTGTCTTTGCGTCTTCCTCCGGCTCGGAACTGAGTTTCGAGGATGAAAGCTTTGGCGGCGGACACGGAGCGTTCACCGCCGCGCTGCTGGAGGGGCTCAGAGGCATGGCCGACAGCCGCGTGGGCAATCGCGACGGTTTCAATTCCCTGCAGGAAATGGTGCTATTCACCTCAAGCCGCGTGCCGGAACTGACCGAAGGCCAGCAACGCCCACAAATCCCGCCGCTGGCGTTGAATGTGGACTATCCATTGAGCCGCGCCACGAACTAGGCCCCAGAGCAATCACAGAAGCGGAGCCTTCCCGATATAGCTTCGGGAAGGCTCTTTTCGTTTCATCGCGCTGCACGCTGAAGAACAAAAAATCCGGTCGGAATGGCCTCACCCTCAAACAGATCACCATGATAACAGCGGTCCGTCGCGTCGACGATGCGCCCGACCTCAACCGGGAAAGGCCCCCAAATCCGGTCCATCACCCGCAACTCGTCAGGCGACAGCACGCCCGCACCGATCCGTTCGTCAGCTGCGGCGTGGAGGCCGCCAAGCAGGCCAGCCGGCACATCTCCCTTGCCAAAGCCAATCCCGGACAGGAAGGCAGGTTCAGCAAGTCGGATGTCCGGCCCCAGATCGACGGGTGGTCCATTTGCCTGGGTCAGCCAGCGCCAATATCCAAACCCGCTCAGACCCTGCGCCGTTACGCAAACCGACAGTCGATGAATAAGCCCGGCCTGCCCTGAGCGGATGTTCAGCGGCACCGGTGCGTCCGCAGGCAGACCCGACACGTGGATGATTGGCGCAAAATCAATCGTCACGACCGCCGCGTGAAAGCCTTGCCGCTCCAGCATCTGCGCCAGAGATGTCCGCAGGGGGAAGTATCCGTCGATGGTGTCCTGAAACGGAGTGCCCTCGACCCAGGTGATGCCGCCACTGTCGCCCATCAGAACAGGTTAAAATACTCCGCCTGCTCCCATTCCGAGACTGTCATCACATAGCGTTCCCATTCCGCCCGTTTGATATGGGCAAGGTAATCAACGAAGTCGTCTCCCAATGCCGAGCGGTAAAAGGCACTGCTTTCGAAGGCATCGACCGCCTCGATCAGGCTGCGCGGCAGGGCCTTGGCCCCCGTGTCATAGGGATCAGAAGTTGGCGCAGGCGCTTTCAATGAACGGTTAAGGCCATCAAGCCCCGACAGCATCTGCGCAGCCAGCGCGAAATAGGGGTTGGCAGAACTGTCGGCCACACGGTTTTCAACCCGGCTGGCCCCATCGCCGGGGAAAAGCAGCGCACGGATCATCGCCCCGCGATTATCGGTACCCCACTGAATTCGGTTGGGAGCCAGCTGGTGCGGCGCGTATCGCTTGTAGCCATTGATCGTGGGCGTGGTCATCACACAGCTGGCCGCCGCATTTGCCAGCAGACCGGCGATCCAGCCATCTGCCACCGGCGTAAGGGCACCCGGCGTGTCTGGCGTGAAAGCGTTAGTCCCACTGGCCAAATCCGTAAGCGACTGGTGGATATGCCATCCATTGGCCGCCGCGTTTTCAAGCCGCGGCTTTGCCATGAAACTGGCATGCAAACCGCGCGTCTGGCACAGCTCTTTCACCATGGTGCGAAACAGGATGTAGCGGTCGGCCTGCTCCATCGGACCCGAGGGGTCGAAAGTGAATTCGAACTGGCTTGGCCCCATCTCGATCTCGACCGTGCGGGGCGCAAGGCGCATCTCTTCGGCCATGCGCCGAATGTCGTCCAGCAGGTCTTCGGCCTCGCCATAGCGGGTTTCGGTCAGAAACTGATAGCCTTGCGTGGTGTTCTTTGTCCGCACCGGTGCTGGCGGCATTGTGGCTTGCGCATGGCTCAGCGCCGGGTCGTCGATCTGAAAGACCTGGAACTCCACTTCAAGGCCAAACATCGCGGCAAATCCCGCCTGCGTCAGCTGCGCTTCGGCCCGCCTCAAAACCTCCCGCGACGACAGCGAAATCGCTGTGCCATCCCGATCCGTGACGTCGCACAGGATGACTGCGGAATGCGGAGCGTGAGGCAAACGCCGGAACGTGGCGGGATCGGGCGTTGCCAGGATATCGCTGGCCCCGGCCAGTGGCAGCCCATCAAAATCAGGCGCGGTGTCTCCAGACCAGATTGGAAACACCGTCCGGTGGGACGTGTCTTTCAGAAGGAGGGTCGAGGGCATTCCGACACCCTTGTCGAAGGCCGATTGCATAGCCCGGGCGACCAGCGTCTTACCCCGCAGAATACCGTGTTGGTCCGGGAACACGACCCGCACCGTTTCGATCCCCGCCGCTGTGATCTTTTCCAACACGTCTGACGCGCTTGCCGCTTTGGCTGAATTCCCGGCCATGCTTAATCCCGACAGGTTCATCAGACCCGTGCGTCCCAGGGGCAGGCGGACCGGCGCGCCATATCCGCTGCGTGGCTTGCCATCTGCCAATCCGATGTATCCGCGATCGAGTCATTGGAAAGCGGGCCACTGATCTGCGCCACGCTTTCCCCCCGCTGCATCGGGAGATCTTCAAACCGGCCATCTGCCACGGCTGCAATCGCCTGACGCAACATCCGGCGATATCGGATGATCGCCACATCCGACCGGCCCAGATGTTCTTGCGTCCGGTCCTGAATGGGGCCCATCCCTTCGACAGCCCATTGGTCGTGCACGTTGATATCCAGCCCCATCCCCGTATAGGTCAGCCGCGCCTGTTCATCCGGGTCATAGTGATAGTTATTCGCCTTGTTCTTCAACGGTGCATAATCCGGCAGGGCATGTTCCTTGAGCCTTTGTTCACGCATCAGATCCTTGTTCACCGGATCGCGGAAGCTGGTGAACATCGTGAACCAATAGCAATTCTCGTCATCAATCGGCACGTGCCACTGCGTGATGATCATCTCGCGCGACATTGGAATACAGATCGCCTCGGGGAAGATCTGGTTGGTCACGCGCACATGGATCAGATCGTTTTCCATGCGCCGCAGGGCGGTGATCTTCAGACCGTACTCCGTCTCATCGACCGAAATGTCGGGACGTGGATAATCCCGCAGGATCTTGGTCATCGGAATATTGGTGTCGGCGGCACTGTCGCGGAACTGTTTGCCATAGCTTTCCTTCGGGTCCTCGTCCTCCAGAAACCGATGCAGGAACGAGGCGTGGGCCGGGTCAATCCCGATCTCAAGCGCCTGCAACCAATTACATTGCCACAGCCCTTTGAAGGCGAAGACATGGCTTTCGGGTGCGCGGAAACAGTCGAAATTGGGAAATTCCGGCGGATCGCCCGGGCCCATATAGGCAAAGATCACACCGTTGCGTTCCGTGACCGGGTAAGCGGGTCCGTCCGGGTCGATGACAATATCCCTGGCATTTGGATAATGCGTGGGCTTTTCATCTGCAGATGCCTTCCGCGTGGCCAGCACATAAATGCCTGATGCATCCCGTATCAACGCAAGCCTTTCGCCCAGCAGGTTCACCGGAACCTTGTCGCCATGCGCCAGCTCTTCGCGCAACAGCGCAGGCTGCCAATAATGGCGCAGGACGCGCCCCGCCTCGGATCCCGGACCTACGCGCGTAATCTGGTCGTTCAGTTCCTGACTGATCATTGGGACAACTCTCCCTCGGGTATGTTTGCCAAAATGTTTCCATCCACGATTTTGACCGGGATCATCGGAACCTTGATCTGCGTATACATCTTCGATCCTTCCGGTTCGGCGGGTTGTTCGACGCATTGACCCGTCCGGTCGAAATGCCAGCCGTGAAACGGGCATCGCAGGCCGTTATCCTCAAGCCGCCCGAAACACAGGTCTGCTCCGCGATGCGGGCAATGCCGGCCGATAAGGCCCAGCTCCCCTTCCTCATCACGAAACAGGACATAGCGCCCGCTGGCAAGGGTGATCGGCAGCAGTGGCCGTTTCGCATCCAGATCGGAAACACGGGCGATGACCGTCCAGGCGGCTGTGGGGTCTTTCACGGATCTGCCTTCCATCCTGAATAAAAGTGCGTTATTTGAACACTTGAACCTATATTCGACGATAGAAACTGAAGGCATATCCGTCAACATGCACGACACGACCGGAGCCAGCACTTTCGCCAAAGGTCTGCATGTGCTTGAGTGTTTTCAGGACGGCAGTGCCGACCTGACGATGGCCGATATCTCGCGGCTCACCGGGTATGATCGCGCCACAGCCCGGCGGCTATGCCTGACGCTGGAGGCCGAGGGATATCTGATCCGAACCAACCGCAGCTTCCGGTTGGCCCCGAAGATCGTGGCGCTGGCGGGAGGGTATCTGGCCTCTCACCACATTGGGAAATTCATTCAACCCGTCCTCAACCAACTGGCCGAAACACTGGCGGGAGATGTGGCGCTGGCCGTGCGGGACGACACGCGCGCTGTTTACATCGCAAGGTCGGCAGTCTCGACCGCGCGGCTGTCCTTCGGGTTTTCCGTGGGCAGCACCCTGCCCCTTTTGCCGACAGCCATGGGCCGGATGCTGCTGGCGCAATGCGACCCCGACAGGCGCGATACCTTGCTGGCACGGCTCGCGCCACAAAAGCTGACACCTGAGACAGACATGGACATGACTTCCATCCGTGCCAGGATCGACCAGGCAAGTCAGGACGGCTTTTCCTTCGCGAAGAATGAATTTGAAACCGGTACAGCGGGCCTGGCCGTCGGCTGCGGCTGGATCAATGGCTGCGAAGCGGCCCTGGGCATGACCGAGGCGGCCGCACATTTCGACAAAGCAGATGTGTTTGACACGGCGCTTGAAGCGCTGACAAAGGCGGCTATCGGCCTCAAGCGCCAGATGTGAACACACGGCCAGAGCGGCCGTGTATCAGGAGATGCCCAGCCCCAATTCCTGCAAGGCCCGGGGATCGATCCTGCCTTTCAACCCGATGCAGACAAGCCCGGCCGCCCCCGGCTTTTCGGGGAACGTCACCTCGGTCCGCTGTCCGGCCAGTTGGATCAGCGCGGGCCGTCCCGAGATATCCCGAACAAAGCCCTTGGCGCGCACCAGACCCAGCGACGGTTCCGCCAGACGCTGCGCCAGTTTCCGGGCATCCACCGGCGTTTCCAGCCTGACCGCAAGGCTTTGATACTTGTCATCGGCAAACTGTCCGGCCGAACGCGTCTCCCCACCGGCGAACCGCCCCAGAAGCACGGCATTCGGCACCTGACCTTGCACGGCGGTAACAACGCGTGCGCAGGGCCAGTGTTCCGCCAGCCAGTCCTGAAGGACTTCCAGATCCGCCTGATCCACAAGATCAGCCTTGCTGAGAAGGATCAGATCAGCGTCGCTCAGCTGCCGTTCGATCGTGTCGCCGATATATTCATCCCCGGACATCTTTCGGATGTTCAGACTGTCAGCCAGTACGCAGATCCCCTCCACCCGCAATTCGGGTATCAAGTCGACCGTCTGCGCGATGGCCCCGGGCATTGCGACGCCCGATGCTTCAATCACGATATGATCCGGGCGCGGCTGATATTCGGCCATCTGCTTGAGCGCCGCCGCCAGATCGCTGCCAAAGGAACAACAGATACAGCCGCCGGCAATCGAGATCAGCTCGTCATCGCGCGCCTCGATCAGGTCTTCGTCGATGGGCAATTCGCCGAATTCGTTGACCAGAACAGCGATCTTCGCGCCATCAGCCTGGCGCAGCATCTGGTTCACCAGCGTGGTTTTGCCCGCGCCAAGATAGCCCGAGACGATAGTGACCGGCAGCGCGCCCATTACAGATCCGACGCCGCGAAGATCCGGCCGCCCTGCACCGTGCCCCAGACGGGAATGTCCTTCAGATCACCGGGGCTGCAGGCGGTTGGATCTTCTTCCAGGACCGCGAAATCGGCTTTCTTGCCGGTTTCGATCGACCCGACCTCCCCCTCCAGATGCAGGGTATAGGCCGCACCCATTGTGATGGCCCAAAGCGCCTCTTCCACCGTGATCCGCTCTTCCTCGCCCTGCACCCGGCCCGAGGCTGTCAGCCTGTTTACCGCAGCCCAAGCGGTAAACAAAGGACCCAGCGGCGTGACCGGCGCATCGGAATGGATCGCCATGGGCACACCCGCATCCAGCGCCGTGCGGCAGGCATTCATCCGCGTTGCGCGGTCAGGGCCAACCGTGAGTGTATAGTGTTCGTCGCCCCAATAATAATGATGATTGGCGAACAGGTTCACGCACATGCCCAGCTTTGCGGCCTGCCGGAACTGCGCGGCATCCGCCAGCTGGCAATGCTGCAGGGTAAAGCGGTGATCGGGATGCGGATGGGCCTGCAACGCGGGCGCCAGCTTCTCCAACACAAGTTGGGTCGCCTGATCCCCATTGGTGTGGGTATGGACCTGCACACCCGCCTCCAATGCGCGATGGAAGATCTCTGACAGCTGTTCGGGCGCGACATACCACAAGCCATTTGGCGCGCCGTTGTGATAGCCCGGCCAGCGCAACCGCGCCGAAAACCCCTGGATTGAGCCATCGGCAACAACCTTGATCCGCCCCAATCGCAACAGGTCGGTGGACAGATCCCGCAGGCGCAGCACTTCGGCGATCAGGTCTTCAGGCGACAGCCCCATGAAGAAGCGCAAGGGCACAATACGCGCGGGGTAATCCGCCTCTCCGGTCACCCGCAACATCATGTCGACCGTATCGGGGTCGAGCCGCGAGGCAAGGTCCGTGATCGTCGTCGTCCCGGTGCGCACGCACAGCTTGGCAAACCGCCGCAGGCCGCCTTCATCGGCATCCAGCATGTTGCGTTCGAAATCCACATGAGGACCAACGGGCGTCATCACTTCAGGGCCCTTCAACTCGCCCATCGGATACCCGTCATCACCCAAAGGGATCGCGGCGTTGTTGATGCCCGTTTTCATCAACCCGGCCAGTTCCAGCGCCTTGGTGTTGACGTTCATGATGTGGCCTGACGCGTGCAGGATGCCGATGGGCCGGGTCGTCGAGACGCGGTCAAGATCCTGCCGCGTCACCCGCTGGTTGTTCATGTAAATCGGATCAAGCTGCCAGCCGGAAAGCGGCGTTTCAGAATCACCCAGCTTGTCGGCAGCCTCTTTCAGCCGCTCAACCAGCGCATCGACCGATTTAACGCCATCCCAGGTTTTTCCGTCCGGATCGGTGCGGTCAAACCAGCCGCAATAAACCTTGGACCACAGCGACCCTTCCATGGTGTGGGCATGCCCTTCAACGAACCCGGGCATGAGGATCTTGTCGGCAAAGCGATCATCGAGCGTATGCTCACCCCAGGTGGACAGCTCATCAAGCGTTCCGGCTCCCAGCACACGTCCGTCCCGCACGGCAACATGGCTGGCGTGAGGGCGCGAGCGGTTCATCGTGATGATCTTGCGGGCGGAATAGATCACTGTCTGAGACATCGCGCGGCCCTCCTTCGGCTTGCAGTAACGAGGACGGTAGAGGGCTTTTATTCACCAGAAAAATGGATTTAATTGACCAATAACCATCGTTTTTTAGGGGAAGCCACCGTGAACTTCACACTGAAACAGCTGCGTTACGTGGAAGCGGCCGGGCGCCTTGGGTCCATTGCCCACGCCGCCAAAGAGCTGTCGATCTCCCAGTCGTCCATTACAGCGGCCATTGATGCGCTGGAAACCTCGCTGGACTATGACCTATTCCTTCGTACTCCCGCCAAGGGCATCCAATCCACACCAGCGGGCGAACAGGCGCTTGTGCTGATCCGGAATTTCCTGCAGCAAACCCGCCATTTCGAAGCCGACCTTAAGACCCTCGGCGGCGATACGTCAGGCCTTGTGCGCATCGCGTGCTATGCGACGGCCGCACCCGCGTTTCTGCCCCCGATCCTGCAGAACATTACCGAGAACTTTCCCGGCATGTCCGTTCAGGTCATGGAGGGGAACCTGAAATCCATCGTCGACTTTCTGGACGAAGGCAAAGTGGATCTTGTGTTCACCTATACAGATGGATTGCAGTCCAACCACCAGTTTCTGCCCCTTTTCCAGGCGCCGCCCTATGCGCTGATCAATCTTGATGACCCGCTGTCGCAGCAGCCGTCCGTGTCTTTTGCAGAACTGGCCGAACGCCCCATGGTTCTTCTGGATCTGCCACGCACGCGCGATTACTTCACCGGACTTTTCGAAAGGCGCGGACACAGGCCAAGCATAGCGCACACCACCCGTTCCGCCGAGATCGCGCGCGCCCTCGTCGCGGGCGGGTTTGGATACACGATTTTGAACATCCGGCCGCCAGATTATGTAGAGGACAAGCTACGTTACCGGGCTGTGCCCATTTCCGGGCTTGAGCATGGCCAAAGCTTCGGGATCGCTACATTGGCCAATACGCGCCCGCCCAAGATCGTGCAGGCGTTCATAGACAGCTGCCAAAGCCTGCAGAAACGTGGGGTTTTCGACAGTCTGACCGTCTGGGCGGACGAGCAGGCAAACCACCAGAAAATAGGCCAATAGGGCATATTTATTCTGTTTTCTGTTGGAAACACCCTCCGCTACGCTTTCCCTAATAAAAAACCAAAGACTCAGGGAGAGTATGATGAAACACCTTATGAAAGGGCTGGTCGCTTCGGCTGCTCTTGCCGGGGTTCTGGCCGTCGGCCAGGCCGCCGCGGAAGAGCCGGTGCGCGGCGGCACGCTTGTGACCGTATTGGGCTCGAATGTGCGGAACCTCAATTCGGCCGTGCAATCGGGCATCGTGACAGGTTTCCCGGGCGCGCAGCTTTTCGCGTCGCCCCTGCGCTATGACGAGGATTGGACGCCCCAGCCCTATCTGGCTGAAACATGGGAAGTCAGTGAGGACGGGCTGAGCGTCACGCTGAACCTTGTGCAGAACGCCAAGTTCCATGATGGCACGCCGATTACGTCCGAAGATGTGGCATTCTCGGTCGAAGTGATCAAGGCGAACCACCCGTTCAAGTCGATGTTCGCTCCGGTGGAATCCGTCGAAACCCCCGACGAACACACCGCGATCCTTAAGCTGAGCAAACCGCACCCCGCACTGATGCTGGCGATGTCGGGCCAGCTGATGTCGATCCTGCCCAAGCATATTTATGGCGATGTGCCGATTGAAGAGGTCAAGACCCACCCCCGCAACAACGAAGGGACCGTGGGCTCGGGGCCCTTCAAGCTGGTGGAATACAAGTCCGGCGAACATGTGATCCTGGAACGCTTCGATGATTTCTTCATCGACGGCCGCCCCTATCTGGACCGGATCGTGATGCGCATCATCACCGACCCGGCTGCCCGCGCCATCGCTTATGAGAATGGCGAATTGCACATGGGCGCCTTTGAATCGCTGCCGCGGATCATCAACAGGCTGAAGGGTGTGGATGGGCTGACCGTAACCCCCGAAGGCTATGGCGCAATCGGTCCGCTGGACTGGCTGGCGATGAATACTCAGAAAGGCCCCCTGGCCGATGTGCGCGTGCGCCAGGCGATTGCCTATGCGGTGGACAAGAACTTCATCCAAAATGCGCTGATGCAGGGCACAGCAGCCGACAGCCGGACGGGTATCCACCCCGACAGCCCGTTTTATAACGCCAATGTGCCGACCTATGACCTGGATCTGGACAAGGCCAATGCCCTGCTGGACGAGGCAGGCTTCCCCATGCAGGACGGCAAGCGGTTTGATCTGACTATCGACTTTGGCTGGCCCGGCGTGAAACCGCAGGTGGAATATGTCAAAGCCGCGCTCAAGAAGGTGGGCATCGAGGTCGAAGTGCGCGCCAGCGCCGATTTCCCGACCTGGGCCAAGCGCATGGGCGAGATGGATTTCGATATGAGCTGGGATACCGTTTTCAACTGGGGCGACCCGGTGATCGGCGTGCACCGCACCTATGACAGCACAAATATCGGCAAGGGCGTCTGGTCGAACACGCAAGGATACTCCAATGCCCGCGTGGACGAGCTGATGGCGATGGCCGCGGTGGAAAGCGATCCGGAGAAGCGCAAAGAGCTTTATGCAGAGTTCCAGGAGATCATCGCAACCGAATTGCCCGTCTATCACACCAATACCCTGCCCTATCACACGGTCTATTCCGACAAGGTGGGCAACCCGCCATTGGGCATCTGGGGCACGTCGACGCCGATCGACATGACCTATCTGAAAGAGTGATCTGACGAACCAATGCCTGCGGCGGTACACATGGATCGCCGCAGGCACATCTTGGGGCAAGGGGACCGCCAGTGAACGTGCTGCGGACATTTCTGGTCAGAGCGGGCTATGCCGTCGTCCTGTTGACGGCGGTGCTGGTACTGAACTTCTCTCTGATGCATCTGGCACCGGGCGATGTGGCGGATACGATCAGCCAATCCATGGGCGGCGCGGACCAGGAGCTTCTGGATCAGATCCGGGCGGACTACGGGCTGGATCAGCCCTTCCTTGTCCAACTGGGCCGCTATGTCGGCGGGGTCCTGCAGGCCGATCTGGGGTTTTCGTTCTTCTACAACGAACCTGTCACGAAGCTGATCCTCGAACGCCTGCCGGCCACGCTGCTTCTTGTGTTTTCCGCACAGATCCTGGCGCTGATCGTTGGGGTGGTGCTGGGCGTCATCTCGGCCCAGAAACCCAATGGCATCGCCAGCTATCTTGTGACTTTCACGGCGCTTTTCGGATATTCCGCGCCTGTCTTCTGGACCGGCATCCTTCTTCTGATCGCCTTTTCCCTGCAAATCCCGATCTTTCCGGTGGCCGGCATGCGCGATGTCACGGTCGACGGCAATTTCTGGGTGGAGGCTGCGGATATCGCACGCCATCTGGTCCTGCCGATGATCACGCTGGCATCGGTCTTCCTCGCGCTTTACTCGCGCCTTGCCCGCGCCTCGATGATGGAGGTTCTGGGATCGGATTATGTGCGCACCGCAAAGGCCAAGGGGCTCAGCCCGCGTGAGGTGGTGTATAAGCATGCGCTGAAAAACGCCGTGTCTCCGGTGATTACCTTGGCGGGTTTGCAATTTTCGGCCGTCATTTCAGGCGCTGTCCTGGTCGAGGCCGTGTTCAGCTGGCCAGGCCTTGGCACGCTTGCGTTCCAGTCGATCATCGCGCGCGATACGCCAACGATCCTGGGCATTTTGTTCTTCTCGGCCCTTGTGGTCATTGTGGGCAACCTGTTGACCGATCTCGCACTCAGGCTTGTGGATCCACGCGTCGGAGGGCGGAAATGACCGATATCACGCCTGACAAACAAACCCCGCGCGCCGAAAGCCCCCTGCGCGAAGCCTGGGGCATGTTCCTGCGCAATCATGCAGCCGTCGCCGCTTTGGTCGTGCTGGTCCTGATCTGCTTCACCGCTGTTTTGGGTCCGTGGCTTTATCCAACCGACCCGTTCGAGATGGTCTGGGCCCCGTTCTCGCCCCCCGGTGACAACGGCTTTCTTCTGGGTACGGATTATCTGGGCCGGGATCTGCTGGCCATGATCATCAACGGCGCGCGCGTGTCCTTGCTGATCGGTCTGGCAGCTGCACTTGTGTCGATCTTCATCGGCGTGACCGTGGGGGCCCTGGCCGGGTTCTATCGCGGCTGGGTCGAAGAAGTGCTGATGCGCATCACCGAATTCTTCCAGGTGCTGCCGACGCTTCTGTTCTCCATGGTGCTGGTTGCCCTGTTCGGCGCGTCGCTTCCGATGATCACCTTCGCCATCGGTGTTGTCAGCTGGACTGCCGTTGCCCGGATTACGCGCGCCGAATTCCTGCGCATTCGCGAGTTGGAATTCGTCATGGCCTCGCGCGCCTCGGGCGTGCCCAATGCCAAGCTGATGTTTGGCGTCATCCTGCCCAACGCCCTGCCCCCGATCATCGTGCAATCCGCGCTGATGGTCGGCAGTGCGATCCTGTTCGAGGCGGGGCTGTCTTTTCTTGGCCTGACCGATCCCAATGTGGTCAGCTGGGGCCAGATCATCGGGTCGAACCGGCAATACATTCTGGACGCAAGCTATACGGTCACCCTGCCCGGCCTTGCGATCTTTATCACCGTTCTGGCGATCTCCCTTGTGGGGGATGGTCTGAACGACGCCCTGAACCCCAAGCTGAGGCAACGGTGATGGCGCTTCTTGAAGTTGAAAATCTGCGGATCGAACTGTCGACGCGCGACGGCACCGCCCCTGTCATCGACGATCTGTCCTTTCATCTGGACGCGGGCGAAACGCTGAGTTTCGTGGGCGAAAGCGGCTGCGGCAAATCCATGACGGCGCTGGCGCTGATGGGGCTTTTGCCCGAAAGGATCGGCCGCATTGCAAGCGGCGCCATCCGCTTTGACGGCGAGGACCTGACCAAGGCCAGCCCGGCCCGGCTGCGCGAAATTCGCGGCAACGATATCTCGATGATCTTTCAGGAGCCGATGACGTCGCTGAACCCTGTCTTCACGATTGGCGAACAGATCGCCGAGGTGCTGCGCGCCCATCAGGGTCTGTCGCGGCAGGCGGCGTGGGATCACGCGGTGGAATTGATCGACGCGGTGCGCATCCCCAATCCGAAAGGGCGCGCGGGGGATTATCCGTTTCAGATGTCCGGTGGCCAGCGTCAGCGCGCGATGATTGCCATGGCGCTGGCCTGCAAGCCTAAGATCCTGATCGCGGATGAGCCCACAACCGCGCTTGATGTGACGGTGCAGGCGCAGATCTTCGATCTGTTGCGCGATCTGCGCGCGCAAACCGGCACGTCAATCATCCTGATCACCCATGACATGGGTGCGGTTGCCGAAATGGCCGAACGCATGATCGTCATGTATGCAGGCCGCAAAGCCGAACTTGGCCCGGTGGCGCAGATCATCAACCATGCGCGCCACCCTTACACGCAGGGGCTTATCTCGTGCGTGCCGCATCTTCACGATGTGCTGACCGAAGACCGGCCCGAGCTGTTCGAAGTTCCCGGTATCGTCCCGTCGCTCAGGGATTTCGGGCGCGACGAATGCCTGTTCGCCTCGCGCTGCGCCCATGTCACCGACCAATGCCGCAGCGCGCGCCCGCCCGAAAAAAGCTTCGAGGGCGGTCAGATCGCCGATTGCTGGCATGCGGAGGCGATGTGAGATGACGGACACCCCCCTTCTTTCAGTCGAAAACCTGTCGGTCCGGTTTGAAATCAAACGCGGCGGCTGGGGCAAGAAAAGCTATCTTTACGCCGTTGACGACGTGTCCTTTCAGGTGCCCAAGGGCCAGACCTTGGGCATCGTGGGCGAAAGCGGGTCGGGCAAGACAACCGCGGCGTTGGCCGTCGCGCGGCTTGTCCCGGCACATCAGGGCGTTGCGCGTCTGGGCGAGGACGACATCCTGTCGAAGGAAGGGGAAGACCTGCGGCGCATGCGGCGGCGCGTGCAGTTCATCTTTCAGGATCCCTATAGCAGCCTGAACCCCCGCAAACGTGTGGCTGATATCGTGCGCGAACCGCTCGACAGTTTGTCGGACAAATCCGAGGCGGAAAAGAAAAAGATCGTTGATGATCTGTTCGAAGCCGTAGGCCTGCGCCCGGAACAGCAACGGTTGTTCCCGCATCAGTTCTCGGGCGGTCAGCGCCAACGCATCGGGATTGCGCGAGCTCTGGCCACCCAGCCGGAACTGATCATCTGCGACGAAGCCGTCTCAGCGCTGGACGTGGCGGTGCAGGCGCAAATCCTGAACCTGCTCAGACGGCTGCAGGCGCAGTTCGGGCTGACCTACTTATTCATTTCCCACGATCTGGGGGTGGTGCAGCACATGTGCGACAGCATCGCAGTCATGTATATGGGCAAGATCGTTGAACAGGCGGATCGGCTGAGCCTGTTCAACAACCCCCAGCACCCGTATACGCGGGCGCTGCTGTCGGCAGTGCCCCGCGTCGATCATCCCGGCCAGCCCAGCCGGAACCGCGTGCTGATCCCCGGCGATCCGCCCGATCCCAACAATCTGCCGCCAGGCTGTCGCTTTGCCAGCCGCTGCCCCATCGCCAAACCCGACTGCAGCCAGCGCGAACCGCTACCCCAAAGTATCGGCACCACTCACTCAGCCGCCTGCCATTATGTCGGCACGGACGCGTTGGACGCAATCGGCATGGCAGACTGACCGGCATCAGCTTGCCAAGCGGCGAAAAAATGCAACTCTGAGCGGTGTGCACCATTGCGACCTGCCCCTTTGAGTTTCATAGTCACAGTCAGAGCCATCAGCCAGGTGGCCACTAGGGAGGAAGCAAAATCATGAAACGCACCATCTTGGCTGCGGTCTCGACCGCTGCACTATTGTCGTCAAGCGCAGCTTACGCCGGACCAGAAGCCGAAGTCCTGCATTGGTGGACATCGGGTGGCGAAGCCAAATCCGTCGCCGTTCTGCAACAGGAATTCGCTGACAATGGCGGCACGTGGACAGATATGCCTGTCGCCGGAGGCGGCGGTGATGCAGCGATGACCGCATTGCGCGCCCGCGTCCTGTCAGGGAATGCGCCGACGGCCGTTCAACTGAAAGGCCCCGCGATCCAGGAATGGTATGAGGAAGGCGTGCTGGCCGACATCTCGGCTGTGGCCGAGGCCGAAGGCTGGGCCGATGTCCTGCCCGCCTCGATTGCTGGCCATATGAAATGTGAAGACATCTGGTGTGCCGCTCCGGTGAATGTGCACCGGGTTGACTGGATCTGGGCCAATGCGCAGGTCCTGGCCGACAATGACATCGACATGCCCACCACCTGGGACGAATTCAACGCGGCCGCGCAGAAGCTGCAGGCAGCTGGCGTGATCCCTTTGGCCCATGGCGGACAAGCCTGGCAGGACGCCACCGTCTTTGAAACCGTGGTCCTGGGACTTGGCGGGCCCGATTTCTATCAGCAAGCGCTGGTGGATCTGGATCCGGCGGCGCTGACGTCTGATACGATGGTTCAGGTTTTTGACCAGATGCGCACGCTGCGGGGTTTTGTTGATCCGAATTTCTCGGGTCGCGACTGGAACCTTGCCACAGCCATGGTCATGAACGGCGAAGCGGCCTTCCAGATCATGGGGGACTGGGCGAAGGGTGAATTCCTGGCCGCAGGAAAAACGCCCGGTCAGGATTTCCTGTGCGCTTCGACGCCAGGTGATGGGTTCCTTTACAATGTAGACAGCTTTGCAATGTTCGCCGTGGACGGCGACGACAAACAGGCCGGCCAGCAGCTTCTGGCAAAGCTGATCGTGGGTCCGAGCTTTCAGAAGGTTTTCAACCTGAACAAAGGCTCGATCCCTGCACGGGTAGATGTCGCGCTGGACGAGTTCGACCAGTGCGCGCATCTGTCAGCCAAAGAGATGACCAGCAGTTCGGAAGGCGGATCGCTCCTGCCGTCCTATGCACATGGCATGGCCCTGCGCGGGGCACAGTCGGGTGCGATTACCGATGTGGTGACGGCACATTTCAACTCGGACATGTCTTCGGCCGACGCGGTGCAGATGCTCGCTGACGCGGTCGCCAACAGCTATTGATCTGCATAGCCTGCCCCGCCCTCGCTGCGCGGGGCAGGCGTTTCTGATCTGAAGGGGCGGACCATGCCGGAATGGCTGGAGAAACAATTGCCCAAACTTGTGCTGGCGCCGTCATTCATCGCTGTGCTGGTCTTTGTCTATGGCTTCATCGCATGGACAGGTTGGGTGTCGCTGACGCGCTCGCGTCTGATGCCGCGATATGAAATCGAAGGGCTGGTACAATATAGCAAGCTGTTTGCCTCCCCCCGCTGGGACACGGCAATGAACAACCTTGTGGTGTTCGGGCTTCTGTTCATCATCATCGCGATGGTGCTGGGTCTGCTGCTGGCAATTCTGCTGGATCAGCAGATCAGAACCGAAGGCGCAATCCGCACGATCTATCTTTATCCGATGGCGCTGTCGATGATCGTCACAGGCACCGCGTGGAAATGGATTTTGAACCCAGGCCTCGGCCTGGAAGCCACGGTGCGCGGGTGGGGGTTTGAAGACTTCACCTTTGACTGGCTGGTGAACCCGGATATGGCCATCTACACGGTCGTGATTGCCATAATCTGGCAAAGCTCGGGCTTTGTGATGGCGCTGTTTCTTGCAGGCCTCAGATCTGTAGACGGGGAAATCATCAAGGCGGCCCAGGTCGATGGCATCCCGACATGGCGCATCTATTCGGCCATTGTAATCCCGTCGATGGCGCCAATCTTTCTGTCTGCTTTCATTGTGCTGGCGCATCTGGCGATCAAAAGCTTCGACCTGGTCATTGCGCTGACAGGCGGAGGGCCCGGATACGCCACCGACCTGCCCGCCACATATATGTACGCAATGGCCTTTTCGCGCGGGGACCTGGGACAGGCGGCCGCATCCGCGATGGTCATGATGATGGTCGTATTCGCCGTGGTTGTCCCATATCTTTACTCGGAACTGAGGGCGAAGAATGACTGATCTTGCGTCTTCATCTCCTCCCCGGGCTGGATGGAACCGGCGCTTGCTGCGCTGGATGCTGTACGCAATCCTGGGGCTGTTTGCGCTCTATTACCTGCTGCCGCTTTTCGTGATGCTGACAACGTCGCTGAAAAGCCTGGAGGAAATTCGCGCGGGGTCCCTGATCGCTCTGCCCCGCGACGTGACCTTCAGCCCGTGGGCCACCGCGTGGTCTTCGGCCTGCACGGGTATTCAATGCGAAGGCCTACGGCCGTATTTCTGGAACTCGGTTCTGATTGCCATTCCGGCAGTGGCCCTGTCGACCATGCTGGGAGCGATGAATGGCTATGTCATCGCACAGTGGCGGTTCCGTGGTGCCAACCTGATCTTTTCACTGATGCTGTTTGGTTGCTTCATCCCGTTTCAGGTGGTGCTTTTGCCCATGGCGCGGCTTTTGGGAATGATGGGTCTTGCAGGTTCAATTCCCGGACTGATCTTTGTTCATGTGATCTATGGCATCGGGTTCACGACCCTGTTTTTCCGAAACTATTATGTCACCATTCCCGCCGATCTGGTCAAAGCGGCAAAGGTCGACGGCGCCGGTTTTTTCCGGATATTCTGGTCGATCTTCCTGCCGCTTTCCCTTCCGATCATCGTTGTCACTGTCATCTGGCAGTTCACGCAGATCTGGAACGACTTCCTTTTTGGCGTGTCTTTCAGCGAAGCCGGGACACAACCGGTGACAGTCGCACTGAACAACATCGTCAATTCCACCACCGGCGTGAAAGAATACAACGTGGACATGGCCGCGGCGATCATCGCGGCTTTGCCCACGCTTATCGTCTATGTCGTCGCCGGCAAATATTTCGTCCGCGGTCTGACTGCGGGCTCGGTCAAGGGGTAAGTCATGGCTCCGATCCTAGATATCCGAAACCTTTACAAGAACTACGGCGCGACCGAAGTCCTCAAGGACATCAACATCGCGATCGAACCGGGCGATTTCCTGGTTCTGGTCGGCCCGTCCGGCTGCGGAAAATCCACGCTGCTGAACTGCATCGCCGGGCTGGAAACAATCAGCGGCGGCAGCCTGAGCATTGACGGTCGCGACATGACACATGTCAGCCCCAAGGACCGCGATATCGCGATGGTGTTCCAGTCCTACGCGCTGTACCCCACGATGAGCGTCGCCAAGAACATCACCTTCGGCATGAAGGTGCGCGGTGTCGACAAAGCCACTCAGGCGCGCAAACTCGGCGAGGTTGCCGCCCAGCTGCAGATCGAACAACTTCTCAACCGCAAGCCCGGCCAGCTGTCGGGCGGTCAACGGCAGCGCGTGGCCATGGGGCGCGCGCTGGTGCGCGACCCGAAGCTGTTTCTGTTTGACGAGCCGCTCTCGAACCTGGATGCCAAGCTGCGCGTGGAAATGCGGACCGAGATCAAGCGCCTTCATCAATCGCTGAATGCAAGCATGGTTTACGTCACCCATGATCAGATCGAAGCCATGACGCTTGCGACCAAGATCGTAGTGATGAAGGCCGGCATCATCCAGCAGATCGGAACGCCCGCTGAAATCTACAATCGCCCCACAAATCTTTTTGTGGCGGATTTCATGGGCTCTCCGGCGATGAACCTGATCCCTGCGCGTGCCACAAGGGAAGGCGCCGCGACGCGTCTTGAAATCGCGCGCAATTCCGGTCCGCCGCTGGTTCTGATGGATCAAACAGCGCCAGAACTGCCCGATCAGATCATTCTGGGCCTGCGTCCCGAGGATATTGCCGAAGCGGGTTTTCGAAGCGGATCAGGCGTGCAAGAGGCGGAATGCCTTGTCGACATGGTTGAACCGGCTGGCGCGGACACGTTCGTGGTCACGTCCCTGGGCGGCAAGGAAGTCACTGCGCGGCTTCATGCGGAAACATCGGCCCGCGCCAGACAGCACCTGTCATTGGCCTTCGATATCTCAAAAGCGTCCTATTTCGCGCCAGAGAGCGGTCAAAGGCTGAACTGAGCATATGCGGCTGGTTGCAGATATCGGGGGAACAAACGCGCGAATTGCACTGGCCCGCCAGCAAGAGATCGTTCCCGAAACAGAAAAAAGTTTCCGCAATGACGATTTTGACGGTTTTGTCGACCTCGCCCGCCACTACCTGTTTCAGGTTGGCTCACCCGAGGTCGCAGAACTGGTCGTCGCCGTTGCAGGCCCTGTCTGGGAGACACACGCAAAGCTCACAAATCGCGACTGGCATTTCGACATTTCAACGCTCAGCCGCGATCTGGGTATTGCGTCCGCAGTCTTGATCAACGACCTGACGGCGCTGGGACATGCCCTGCCCGGCTTGGGTCCGAAGCAACTTGTGCCAATCCACCGACCTGCAGGCGTTGGCGGTCCACAGAGACAGTCTTTGGTGGTGGGCATCGGCACCGGCTTCAATGTCTGCCCCGTCCTGCACACGGGCGACACGGTGCAGTGTCTTCAGGCCGAATTCGGTCATGTCTCTTTGCCGCAGCAACTGCTTGACGAAAGCCCGTTGGTTGAGCAATTCCGTTCAGTTGAAGAATGCTTTTCCGGGCGCGGCTACCGTTCATTTCTGGATGCCGGGGGCACTGAAGCGCTTTATGCCTCTTTGGTGGGGCATCTGGCGCGGGAACTGGTTCTGGCCTTCATGCCGACTGCCGGCCTGTATTTTAACGGCGGTGTGGCGCGCGCCATTCTCACGTCCGAAGGGCGCAACGAATTCATTGAAAGTTACGCTAAACCGTTTTCGCTTTCCGGCGATCTGAGTGCACCGGTTTTTCTGATCGACGATGATTACGCCGCGCTGACTGGCTGTGCCCGCGTGCAAACCAATCGGTTGGATTAAAGCGACAGATCCTCAAGCAGATCTTCCTTGGAATACTCCGCCTTGGTGACCCCACGTTTGACGCGCCCCCGCTCCATTACGAAGATGCGGTCGGCGAGCCGGAAAGCGAAATCCGCGTTCTGTTCAACCATGACAATGGCCATTTTGCCTTGGCCGCGCAGCGTCTCAAGAGCGTCACCGATCTGCTGAATGACATTGGGCTGAATGCCTTCGGTCGGCTCATCCAGAAGCAAGACTTTGGGCCGGGTGATCAGCGCGCGCGCGATCGCCAGTTGCTGCTGCTGACCGCCCGACAGATCACCGCCGCGGCGGCCCTGCATATCTTTCAGAACTGGAAACAGCTGGTACACCTCGTCCGGGATATGGTGTTCGGATTTCGGCAAGCAGGCAAACCCGGTTTCAAGGTTCTCAAGAACGCTCATCATCGGGAAGATCTCGCGCCCCTGCGGGACATAGGCGATACCAGCACGCGCGGCAGAAAAGGCCGTGGCGCGCTTTAGGTCTTGGCCATCGACCAGCACCGCGCCGCCAGACATCGGATGCCGACCGGCAATCGCCTTTAACAGGCTTGTCTTGCCCACTCCGTTATTGCCCATCACCGTCGTGATCTCGCCCACAAACGCGGTGATCGACACGTCATAAAGGATCTGGCTTTGCCCGTATTTCAACGAAAGGTCGCGTGTCTCAAGCATGGCCGCGCCCCAGATACACGTCGATCACCCTCTGATTGGCGGTCACATGGTCCAGGCTGCCTTCCGCCAGAACCGACCCTTCGTGCAGCACCGTCACCTTGCAATCCAACCTGCGGACGAATTCCATGTCATGTTCAACCACCACCACCGCACGGGTCTGCGCTGCTTCGCGCAGAATGTCAGTGGTTTTCTCGCGCTCTTCCGATGTCATGCCTGCGGCCGGTTCATCGACTAACAGAAGCCGGGGCTCCTGCGCCAGAAGCATCCCGATTTCCAGCCATTGCTTCTGCCCGTGACTCAGGTTGCCCGCCACGCGCATCAGGCTGTCCAGAAGTCCGATCTGATCTGCAGTCGCCTCGATCCGTTCGGCATTGCGTTTGGTTTTCTTGTGCGTCAGCACGGCAAACGGCCCGCGCGGGTTTTTCAGCGCCATGGCCAGGTTCTGCCGCACGGTTTGATCCTCGAACACGGTGGGTTTCTGGAATTTCCGCCCGATGCCTTCATTGGCGATCTGACTTTCCGACATCCCCAGAAGCGAGACGTTCCGCTCCCCCCATGTGACGCGCCCCTCGTCGGGCTTGGTTTTGCCGGTCACGATATCCATGAAAGTGGTCTTGCCCGCGCCATTGGGTCCGATGATCGCGCGCAATTCGGCCTCGGCAAACTGGATCGACAGGTTGTTGATCGCGCGGAACCCGTCAAAGCTGACCGACACGCCCGAGACTTCCAGAAGCGTGCTCATTCCGGTTTCCTCACAAGGTAATCAAAGAGCCCGCCAATGCCTTTCGGAAAGAACAGTGTGACCGCTACGAAGGACAGGCCCAGCAGCACCAGCCACCAATCCGTCCATTGGATGGTATAGAAACCCAGGTTCAGCGGCGGCGCGCCGCCCCCCGTAAACCAACTGGACAGAAGCGAAACGAAGGCCGCTCCAATCACCGCGCCGTAAAGCCGCCCGCGTCCGCCGATGGCCACCCAGACGGCAAGATAGATCGACGCGATGGGCGCAATCTCTCCGGGGTTGATGATGCCGGCTTGCGGGTAATACAGCGCGCCCGCGATGGCCGAGACAACAGCGGTGATCGTAAAGACGAAAAGCTTGTAGCTTTCCACGTGATAGCCCAGGAAGCGCACCCGCGCCTCGTTATCGCGGATGCCTTTGATCACGCTGCCCATCTTGCCCGACACCACCCAGGCAAAAAACAGATATCCCGCACCCAGCGCAAAGGCGGACGCCCAGAAGAACACAATCGAGATGACGGCCTGCGAGGTATCTTCATACCCGGGGATGTTTTGCAAACCCGACAGCCCGTTATTGCCACGCAACCCGCTATCGTTCTGGAACAGATAAAGCGACAGCGCCAGCGTCATCGCCTGGGTCAGGATCGACAGGTAAACACCCGTCACCCGCGACCGGAACGCCAGCCAGCCAAAGACCAATGCCAGAAGGCCCGGGATCAGAACCACCATCAGCAATTGCAGATAGAGATTGTCGGCAAAGGCCCAGATCAGCGGAAACTCCGAACTGCCTACGACGCCGAAGATCTGGTTTCCGATGGCATCCGACACCTCTTGCGGTGTGGGCGGCAGGGGCTGACCGGCCAGCGACTCCAGCACGATCGCTTCGGTCCGGGCATACATCAGCCACATACCGATGGCGTATCCGCCCAGCCCGAAAAAGGCGAAATGCCCAAGGCTCAGGATCCCGCAATAGCCCCAGACCACATCCATTGCGACAGCGATCAGGCACAGGCACAGCGTCTTGCCCAGCGTTTTCACGAAGCTGGTCGAGATCAGCGCGACACCCGTGACCTCGGACAAGACGGTGACGCCAAGGGTGAACAGCGACAAGGCCAGAAGGAACCACAGGACCGACGGGTTCTCACCAATGAAGGAACGTCTCATGGATCAATCCGCCGCTGCCCGACCTTTGAGGGCGACTATGCCCTTGGGTCGGAATTGAATGAACAGGATGATGAAAAGGATCATGTAGGTCTGCGCCGCCAGCGTATTCGACGGGTTCAGCCACTCGATCCCCTTCTGCAGGAACCCGATGAGCGACGCACCCGCCAATGTGCCCCAGACATTGCCGACGCCGCCCACGACCACGGTCATGAAGCTTTGCACGATGTAATCGGCACCCATTTCCGAGGTCACCTTGGCGTAAAGCCCGATCGCCACACCCGCGATCCCCGCAATGCCCGATCCAAGGCCGAAGGTCAGCATGTTGATCCGGTCGGGGTTGATCCCCATGGACGCCGCCATGCCCGGGTTTTGCGTGACCGCGCGCACCTCAAGCCCCAGCCGCGTGCGTTTGAGCACATAGACAATCAGCGCAAGGAAGATCAGCGCCATGACGAAAATCGCGATCCGGATATAGCTGATCGCAATCACATCGTTGAAAACCAGCGCCCCATCCAGCCAATCGGGTGAAGTCAAAGGCCGCGCCTGCGTGCCGAAGATGTTCTTGGCCAGCTGCTGCAGCGCGATAGAGATCCCGAAGGTGGCAAGAAGCGTCTCAAGCGGGCGGTGATAGAGGTGGCGGATCACCAGCCGCTCCATCGCGACACCGGCACCAAAGGTGACTGCAAAGGCCAGCGGCAAGGCAATCAGGATCGACAGGGTGTAATCCGGCACGAACAGCTGGACGACAAAACCGGTATAGGCGCCCATCATGATGAACTCGCCATGGGCCATGTTGATCACGCCCATCACGCCAAAGGTGATGGCCAGCCCGATAGCGGCAAGAAAATAGATCGACGCCAGCGACAGCCCGTCCAGCGCCAAGTCGGCGAATTGCGACAGCGCCACTTGCGTTTCGATCTTGTCCAAGGTCGCGCGCGCGGCATCGGTTATGGCTGCGCTTGGTTCGTCATAGGCTTCGAAGAAGACATGCGAATCCAGCGCTGCGGCTTGCTCGGCCTGGGTAACCAGCGGTGGAACCTGCCCCGCCTTTGCCAGCACCTGATAGGCGGCGCGACGGCTGTCGTCGCTTCCCAGCTGGTGAACGGGAAAACCTGCAACAGCACCATCAGCGATATTGGCCACAAGCGCCTCCCGGATCTGGGATGCGCTCACCAAGGGCGGCGCAAGGTCCGCGGCAACCAGTTGGGCATAGGCATCAGCCTCGCTGAGGTCCTGACCAGGTTCCAGTAGGCGGGCGATATTCGCATCCTCTGGCAAAGCAGGCGCAACGCCCGTGCTGGTGGAAAGAACGGTATTCAGAACAGCCCGCACATCGACGGACAGATCCCCGGCCAACCCTTCAATCGCCGCAATCCGGTCATCAACCGTTTCAGCGAAAAGCGCCGTCAGCATGCGCGCAAGGCGTTCTTTCGTGGCTTTCAGCGCAGCGTCCCGCTCCCCTTCTATGGAGTTTTCCAGGGGGGCAAGCTGGCTGACATCCATGCTGCGCGCAATGGCATCGACGGCAGCCTGCCGTTTCATGATGTCCGGGTCAGACAGTTGAAACTGAACCAGCGCGTCACCAATCGCACGGCGCACGCCGCCATTGGGGCGAGAGTCCGTCAGACCGGCACTTTCTGCGGGTCCGACGGCCTCTCCGCTATCCAGATCGTATAGTGTGTCGCCCTCTACGCGGAAAAACAGCCCATCGCTGCCCCGCTGCACGACTTCGCGGTCGCGCCAGGCTTCCAGAAAAGGCACCACCTGAGGCAGGCCGCTGGCAACCAGATCATCCAGTACAACACCCACCGACCGACGCCCGGGCTTGAGCACCTCTTCGGAATGGGTTTGCAACAGATCCTGAAGGGATTGGGCGTGCGATATGCCGGGCAGCGTCAGGCAAAACGCAACCGCCAGTAATAACAGGCGCAACATGTGGGTAATGGCCGATCCGGTATTTGGGATGGCGCGCACCGGCAAGCGCGCGCCAAGAATGTGATCAGTAGTTCGAGGTCAGCTGAACGCAGGTCTCGGTCTCGGTGTTGTACATACCGCAGCCCAGAGTCTGCCAATCGGACTTCAGAACCGCCGATTCCGGCAGATAGTCGGTCCAGGCGTCGCCCGGCACTTCTTCGGTCTGGCTGATGATGTCGAACTGACCATCAGCGGTAATCTCACCGATCAGCACGGGCTTGGCCAGATGGTGGTTTGGCAGCATCACAGCCGTGCCACCTGTCAGGTTCGGGAATTCCTGACCATACATGGCCGTACGCACCGCATCCACATCGGTGGTGCCTGCTTCGGTGACCGCGTTCACCCACATGTTGAAGCCGATGTAATGGGCTTCCATCGGGTCATTGGTCACACGGTCTTCACCCATCTTGGCTTTCCACTTGGCGACCCATTCGGTGTTGGCCTCGGATTCTGCCGACTGGAAATAGTTCCACGCAGCCAGGTGACCCACTAGGTTCGAGGTATCGAGGCCCGAAAGCTCTTCTTCCCCGACCGAGAAGGCAACGACGGGAATGTCATCGGCCGAAATGCCGGCAGCCGCCAACTCCTTGTAGAAGCCGATATTTGCGTCACCGTTGATGGTCGAGATCACGCCGACCTGCTTGCCATCCGCGCCCAGCGCCACAACGTCCGCCACGATGGTGGCCCAGTCGGAATGGCCGAAGGGCGTGTAGTTCACGAAGATGTCTTCTTCGGCAATGCCTTTCGACTTCAGGTAGCTTTCCAGAATGTTGTTCGTGGTCCGCGGATAGACATAGTCAGTGCCCAGAAGCGCGAATTTCTCAACGCCAAGTTCTTCCAGGAAGTAATCCGTCGCCGGGATCGCCTGCTGGTTGGGCGCGGCACCGGTGTAGAACACGTTTTTCGAGCTTTCTTCACCTTCATACTGCACCGGGTAGAACAGAAGGCCGTTCAGCTCTTCGATCACGGGCAGCACGGATTTACGCGACACCGACGTCCAGTTGCCGAAGATCACGTCAACTTCGTGCACAGTCAGCAGCTCACGCGCTTTTTCAGCAAAAAGCGGCCAATCCGAAGCTGGGTCCACAACAACCGCTTCAATTTCGCAGCCCAGAACACCGCCCTTGGCGTTCTGTTCTTCGATCAGCAGCAGCATCGTGTCTTTCAGCGTGGTTTCGGAAATCGCCATCGTACCCGACAACGAATGAAGCACACCGACCTTCACAGGCTCATCACAGGCGAAAGCACTGGTCGAAGCCAGCAGGCCAGCTGTCACGAGGGAAGTTAGGGGAAAAAGTTTAGCCATGAGAGATCTATCCCAAATCTGCGCTGTCCTTCCAAAAATGCAGCAGACGCACTTTGAAAGCCGGCTCAAAAGGCGTATTTGAGACCTACAGCAATTGTGTTGTCGTCTCGCAAGGGAAGCTATCTGCCAGGATGATCCTTTGCGGGACGTTCTAAACCCGAGGCGGGCATCCCGATTTGTAAGCTGCGCCGATCCGCGATCCAGATTTTTGCGATAATCCGCCCCTGGACCTGCCCCGCTGCCCAAGTCTTTGACTCTTTTTTTGGCAGATGCTCAAAAGATGGGCGCGCAAGGAAGCCTGTCGTCCAGGCGCGCTTCCGTCACTCCCTTCACATTCCGCCTATTCGGTGTTCGCAACGCGCACCGGAATGGTCAGCGATTGATCTCCCAACCGCACGGTCAGTGTCGCCGCCCCGGACGTGGGCACCGTGGGCGCAGGGAGCGTGGGAACCTCACCCTGCAGCGCTTCGGGCAACGGAGCTGCCGACGCCGTTCGATCATCCCGCTCCTTCTGCAGGGTCTGAAACCGTTCTGCCGCCTCCTCACGGACGCCCAACTCGTCCTTGATCGCAGCAATACGGGCTTCAAGGCGCATCTCATCTTCCGAGGGTTCCGCTCCGGTGCTCCCTGCAGCCGTCTTGCGAGCGCGTAAACTATCCAGCTGGCCCAGAACAGATGTCAGTTCCTTCGACAACTCCGGGTCACCCAGAGCATCCGGAGTGTTCTTCAATGTTTTTTGAAACTCCATCCGCCGCCGCAACTCATCGGCCTTGCCCTGCAACGCTTCGGCCTTGTCCCAGTCTTCAGGCAGGAAGTCCTTGCCCAAAGCAGCCCGCCGCGCCTTGGTCGCCTCAAGGCCCGCAAGTTCCGCCTTTAGGACGTCCTGCTTGTGCGCGTTCAACTCTGCCGCGGTCGTCGGGCCGAACTTGCGCAAGACGTCCTCTTCCTCCTCCATCATACGGCGGCGATTGGCGAGGGTACTGCGCAACTCGCGCACGCCAGGCCGGATGTCGGGACGTTGCTGCGTGGCCGAGGGCGTCAGCCCCATTTTGCGCGCATCCCAGATGCCTTGCGCGCCGGGCAGCGCCTGACCGGCAAGCTTTATGTATTCGCGCAGACCGTGATCCGCGTCTCCTGCCCCGCCCGTGGCCTCGGAAATCTCGCGCAGGACCTTCTTCAGCGCTTCGGGATCCTTGCGGTTCGCCACCAGTTCTTCGGACCATTCATTGAAGGATTTATAGGGCGGCGTGTTCAGATCCTTGCCCTGAAACTTCAACGCCAGCACCGCACGTTCCCCATATTTCCCAAGGGCCGAGGCCGCGCCGACCGTATCCTCATTCCCCTTGTGCAAATCGTTGACGTGATGCGTCATCATCATGATCTGATCGCGCATGAAACTGTCGACTTGTGCGTCTGACAGTTCTTTCTGCACGGCACCCTCCGGCAGGTCGGTTCGCTTTTCACCGGGCTTGACGCGCACGTAAGGGCGGTCGGTCTTGCCGGTGATCTTGTTGTTCGCATCCCGCACAACGGCCTGATCATTGATCAGATCGCGGATCGAATTGCCCTCGATCTGCCCATCCTTCACAATCGCATCCAGCCCGGTGAAGCTGGCATAGGTCTCGATCCCCTCGCGCAGGGCAATGCCCCAGTCGCGGTGCATCTGGGCCTGCAGCCCATTCCGTTCGGCCTTCAGCTTCTGCATCCTGGGATCGCTGTCCGGCACATTCTGGTCGCGCAGCGCTTGGATTTCGTTTTCCACATGCAGCAATTCATTCGAGGTTTTTCTGATCGCCTCTGTCTTCTTGCCATAAAGGTTGTCCCTCGCGCGAAGCGCCAGATCCTTGGGATCGGCCTGCAAGTTCGGGTTTTGGGCGGCGATGCGGTCCATCTCGGCGCGCAGCTCTGCATCCGCGCTGGACAGCGACTTCTGCGCGGCCTCCAGCTGTCGCTGCGCAAGCGCCTTGTCGCCCGCGTCATTCAGTACGTTTTCAGAAAACTGCGCCCGCTGGGCGTCATTCATGTGCAACATGGCGGTGGCCATGCCCTGCGCTTCAATTGCTTGCCCATGTTTCAGCCCGCTGAAATCGCCTTCGGTGACATCAATGCCTGCCAATTCCGGGGCGCGGGGTTGGATCTTGTCGATCACCGGGAAGACGTCGATATACTCATTCACATCGTAAGATTTGGCCGAGGTCGCAGGCGTGCGATACTGCCCTTCGCGGTCGCCCCGATAAAGGTCTTTCAGGTGCCGGCGAACCCGCTCCGACGCGATGGAGCGGTCCACATCGCTGGTCAGGTTGCTTGACCCGGGCGCCTTGGGCGTGGTGGCGATCAGCCTTTCTTCTTCGACCTTCTCCTGACGCAGGCGTTGCAAGGCGCGGGTCAGTTCGGGGCTTCCTTCGGCATGGGTTTCCCGCGCCTGCGCAATCCGGCGGTCGAATTCCACGTCCAGTTCGTCGCGCGCCCGTTGCTGCGCCACATCCACGATGCTTTCGAAGTAAGCCGCCCGCTCACCCACAACAGCCTGCAGGATGGGTTTCATACCGGGATTGTCGGCATAAAGCATCTTCAGTTCGGCCCAGGAGATCTCTCCCGAAGACAGCGCCCGGTCCATACGCGCGGCCAGTTGCTCCCCCATGGCCCGGTCGCTCAGCTTGAAATCCCAGCCTGCTTCGGTCTGCACCCGCTGGATATCGGTGCCCAGCACATCGCGCAGCCGTGCCTCTGCCCGGTTCTTGGCCCGCTCCGTCACCTGATGAGCCTTCAGGCTGCGCGTCTGCACATCCGGCGGCAGGGTAGTCATGAAATCCTTCAGCGGCTTGGCAAGCCCTGTTTCCGTCGTGCGTGCAATGCCGCGCGACAAGGCACCGTTCATCAGATTGGCCAGAAATGCCTCGTATGACATGTCCGAACCCTGCAGCGCCGACTGGTAATAGCTTTGCAGCGCCGCCTCCGAGCCCAGACCAAGCGTGTTGCGCAAAGCAAACTCGGCCGCCTGCCGCGTTTTGGGGTTCCTGGCGATCTGTTCAGCGAATTCGCGTCCGACCGCGTTGGTCAGCCGCCCCGTTCCGCCCAAAGTCGTCTGCAGCAGTGTCGATTCAATGGCGATCCGGGCCGGGTCGACCTTGCCCGTCTTGGCGTAATCGGTCAGCCCGGTCAAAGCCATGCCTGTTGCCAGATCCGTTCCAAAGGCCGCTGCCGCCACACCGGCTTTGGACACGTTCAGGCCTTGCAACAGTTTCGACACCCGCGCCGAAGCCGCCGCCGGAATGGCCGTGGTCGCCGCCATCTCAAGCATGTTCACGCCGTTGATCTGGTTCAGCGGGTGATCGCCCGGAAGATCCAGCCCGTCTTTCAGACCCGACATCGTGCGGCTTTGTTCGTTGATGGTGAACCGCTCGGATCCGGGTTTGCCCACCAGGAATTTCGTATCGGTCAGAATGCGCCGCGCCCGAGGGCTCAGCTGCGACAGGTCCACAGCCACCCCATCCTTGCGCGCGCGCATCTGCAACTGCCCGGCCTCGGCCAGGGCTGCCGACAGCTTGTCGACATGCTCGTTATATCGCCCGATCCGCGCATCCACCTGAGACAGTGACATCCGCCCGGCATTGTCCCAGATGCGCGAATAGTCCGCCGCACCCGTGCGCAGGACACTGGCCATGTTGTCGATGGCCCCGATGCCGGTATCGGTCCCTTTCACGAAGTCCGCCCGCCAATCAGCCACGCCTTGCTGTTGTTTCTTCAGCGCCTGCGACAGAGCCAGAAACCGCATGCCCTGATTGCCGAAATCCGATCCAGACAACATGTCCAGCGCCATGTATTCCGGCGCGCTTGCGATTTCCTTCTTCAGCGTGTTGGCACGGATCTGGCGCTCATCCGGGGAAAGCATCCACGACAGGATGTCATAGCGGTTGGGTTTCAGCGCGCGCTCTTCCAGGGTTTGAGCCAGAACATTTTCCGCATCGCGGGCCATCGCAAGTCGGGCCTCACCATATTCCGGACGCCCGGTCTGCGGATTCCGCAAAATCCCGCTGCGCGCCAGACGGCGATACTCTGCGATTTCCATTTCGGTCTGCAATTGCCGCCGGGCCTGTTCACGGGCGCGTTCCTCGGGGTCTGCGATATCGGTGGACCGCAACGTCGTATTGCGCCGCGAAAGATCCCGCAAAAGCTGCTGCATGCGAACCGCATCATCGACCCCGTTATGGCGCCGCAGCGCCGCCTGATAAACCTCTTCTTCCAGCTGACGCATGCGCAGATTGGCTTCGATGGCCGCCCGCGCTTTGATCCGATCCTCGTCCGACCGTGCGGTCTGCAGACGGCGCAACAGGTTGGCATCCGCGTTGGTCAGCGTGCGCTGCTTGGCAAGGAAGGTGTCATTAGCCCGCGCGCTCAGATAAGCCTCGACCTCGCGCTGGCTCATGCCCTTGGTGTCGGCGATGATCTCGGCCGTGAGCGACTGGCGATAGGCGCTTTCAGCCCGCGCCGTATTGCCGGAATACATCTGCATTTCCTTGTTGAAGCGCCACAGATCCTGGCTGCTGTCCCCAAGAAAGAAATTGGTGAACCCCGACGGCGCCTGCGCGCGCTTGATCTGTTCGCGTTCAAGATTGAAGCGCAGGTTGCGCTGATCCTTGTTGATCGCCTCGCGCACACGGTCCAACACCTGTTCGCGATTGTCGGTGGGCGCGGGCTGGGCCGAAAGGCTGGCAGCGCCAAACAAGACAAGTACGGCAGCAGTCGCGACGATGCGAGAAAAGCTGAAGGTCATGTCACTCTCCTGTCGCAAGCGGGATGCGGGCCACATCTGTCACAAATCTCCCGGCCTGATCGGAAGGCCGCAGGGCAAGCTCCATCGCGGCACCGCCCGCGGCTGAAACCGACACCGATGGCGGAGCGCTGTCCGGTGCCTTCGCATATTCGACACGGACGCGGAAACTGTCGCCGGGGCGGATTTCGGTCACCGGCTGCATGCCGGCCGGTGTCAGCGCCTCCACAATCAGGCGCGGCGGCGTTGCGGCGTCTTCTGCTGCGGGCGCACCGGATGTGTCGCCTTCGGCATCTGCATTTTCGCTGGGCGTCGCGCCCGTGTCATCCGCGCCCTCGGAAGGCGCATTCGGGGCCTCTGCCTCGTCGCCCGATGTCGGGGTATCGCCGCCTTCGCCCGCGTTCACGGGCCCCGGTGTGGCCGGACGTGGCAGGGCGGCGGGGGTGACGCGCCCCTCTCCCGGCATGGGCGTCAGCCGGACATATTCCCTAGGCGCCGACGCCCCCGGATCGCCCTGAACCATGAACTCCTCGATATCCAGAATGAACCACGGCGCGTTCCGATCATAATAGCGTAGCTCATATTTCCCCGGAGCATTCGGGGCGGTCAGCTCGAACGTTTCCCCCTCACTTGCGGAAACCGCGCGCGAGCGTACGGGCACCTCAACACCGATCACGCCACCTTCCATCTGAAAACTGGATCGCATCAGGCGCACCTGCGGCGAATAAAGCCGCCGATCCGGTGGAATGCGGGTCTGAATGCGGATCACTTCACCCGGGGCAAAGCTGCGCTTGGAAATGCGCATCACATCCACCCCGTCCGAGATCACCTGAACCGCCACCCGGCCCAGTTCATAGCCATAATTATCGCGATCCAGCACCAGCACATGATAGGAGCCCACGATGGACGGCGCTGCCAGTTCGTATCGGGTCTGATCCGGCCTGATCCAAGCATAGTCAATCCGGTGCCTTTGCGCAGATGCATGTCCTTCGCGGTTTTCAGGCTCGACGAAAAGACCGACCATCGTATTGCTGGTTACCCGGTTGGCCGGCAAGGCCACCGTGATGGCGATCTTTTCACCGGTGCGATAAACAGTCTTGTTCGTGCTCACCGCATTTTCCGGCATGCGCGGTGCGACCTCGAACTCCTCTTCGTCCAGAAGGAAACCGTAATCCCCGCGATCATAAAGCCGCACAATATATGTGCCGTGCCGGGTTATCCCGTTGAAGCCGACAGGATCCGCCCCACGCACCCAGTTCCACTGCACGACTTCCGGCGTGATGCCTGCGCCGCCCTCCGCGGTATCGGTATCCTTCCGGAACACCCGCACCACTGGCGAAGGATAGGCGCGCCCCTCTGGCAACCGCGCGGTGACGGTAAAGGGCTGGCCCAGATCAAGGGATCGCGATGACAGCTCCAGCGCCTCGGGCACCGGTTCCACGACAACCTTGATCGTCTGCCGGTCAAGAAGGTATCGCCGCCCGTCCCGATCATAGAGACGAATTTCATACTCCCCCGGCCACACAGGCGCGCGCAGGGTTGCGGCCTCTCCGTTCTTGACCCAATCCCAGTCGATGCGGTGTACGGTTTGGGGCGCGTTGCCCTCCCCCTGATCCCTTGGAATGGAAAACAGCCCCACCCAGGATGAGTACTGTCCGCGACTGGTGTCATACCGTACTGGCACACGGACGTCTTCACCGGGCGCAAAGGTCCTCTTTTCCAACCGGATCGCGTTGGGCTGCGGCGACGCGACCACAGTAAAAACGATCCGGTCCGTCTCATACCGGTGGTCGAAACGGTTCTCCTCGAAAAGTCGCACCTCATAGGTGCCTTCCCATTGAGGCGCGCGAAATTCCCATGTCCGCGCCTCTTTATCCAGCCAGTCCCATTCGCGCATGACCTCAGGCCGTTTCTGTTCAGCATCGCCGGGCCAAAACACCCCAACCCAGGGCGAGAAGTTCAGCGACGCCTCGGAAGACACCGTGACGCGCACGGTTTCCCCAACCTCGAACGTGTCTTTGTTCAGTGAGATCACGCCGGGTTGCGGCGGCAGTTTGACGGTGATGCGCACCCGGTCCAGCACATAGGGCCCGTCGCTGCGATCAAACAGGCGCAGTTCATATTCACCGGCTGGCCGCGGCATCACCAGATCGCCCACGCGTCCATCGGTACCCACACGGTTATACTTGCGGCGTTCGTCGCCCACGCTTGCGCCGCCCTCTTCCATGTTGCGGCCCAATTCGAACAGGCCCACCCACAGATCCGGGTAGTGACGATTTTTCGGGACAGAGACGTTGACTGACACGCTCTCGCCGCTCAGCACTTCGGTACGGCTGACCCGGATCGCACCAGGTATTGGCTGGAAAACAACCTTGAACGGGATGGTCTGAAAGGGCGTGTCGCCATCTTGCAGCGCGATCACAGCCCGATAGTCACCCGGCTCCAGCGGAGCGCGCGCCCGCCAGACACCCGGTCCCGGGCTATAGAGCGAATACCCGTTTGGAATGGTCCGTGCACCTTCGGGAATAATGGCCAGCTTGTAGCTGCGCTGAGGCTGCGTTTCGGGAATGTCATACTGGATGGGAAAATCCTGCCCGACATTGACAACCTGGGCGGGGATCGAAATCTGCTGCGCAAATCCAAGACCGACGGACACAAACCAAATCAACACGGCGGCGCGCAGCCGTCTTACCCAAGCTCGCAAATCAGTTCTCTCCACATCAAACCGGCCTACCGGTGTGGAGGCCGGTGCGAAAACGTTAGCAAACCTCGGCGATTTTGCGAAATCCGTTGAGGCGGGACCACAGATGGTTGAAACGATCACACCGGCGCCGCAGGGTTTTTCTGGCGATCCCGGATGGGCTGCCTGAAGAAAAATCCATTTCCTTCAGGCAATTGGCGTACAAAAATCGCAGTTTCACGGGTGCGACGCTCACCGTGGACTGCGATACACTGCGTGAAGACCTGCGGCGCGCAACGCGTCGCTTAAGCCTTGTTCAAACGCGACGTCGTCCGCGTGCAGGATCACATCAGAAGAATCGCAGTCTTTAAAGATTGCAGTGCCGTCGACGATATCCGTATTGCGATGCAAGCGCAGGGTTCGGGCAAATGGCGTCGCGTCGCGGGCCAGATAATACTCTCCACCCCAATAACTACTGTCGCGCAACTCGAATGTCAGTGACAGCGCCTGCGCCAGTTGCTCTGCTGTTGCAAGCAACTCTGCGTTTTGCCTGGCAAACCTCAGATGGAGCGCAGCCTTTGCCATAATGCCCACGCATTCTCACACGTTGTAATACTCACGATACCAAGCAACGAAGGCCGCTACGCCTTCGCGGAAGTCGGTCTGGGGGCGATACCCGGTCAGATCGTGCAACAGGCTTGCATCCGCCCAGGTCGCGGACACATCCCCCTTCTGCATCCCCATGAAGTTGCGCTTGGCGGGAATGCCGATGGCCGCCTCGATCGCATCGACGAAATCCAGAAGACGGACCTTCTCGGAATTGCCGATATTAACGATGCGATAGGGCGCAACCGGCGACAGGCTGTCACCTTCGGCAATATCTGCCGCGCTTTCGGGGCGTTCGGGCACCGCATCCATCAGCAACCGGATCGCGCGCACCAAATCGTCCACATAGGTGAAGTCGCGCCACATCTCGCCGTTGTTGTAGATGTCGATGGGCGTGCCATCCAGAATGCCCTTGCAGAATTTGAAATGCGCCATGTCCGGCCGCCCCCAGGGGCCGTAAACCGTGAAGAACCGGAACATGGTCGTGGGCAGGTTCCACAGATGGGCATAGGAATGCGCCATGCTTTCCGTCGCCTTCTTTGTCGCCGCATAGAAAGTCAGCGGCGTGTCGGCTTTGTGGATTTCGCGAAACGGCATCTCTTCGTTCGCGCCATAGACAGACGAGGTCGAGGCCATCAACAGATGATCCACCCCCAGCTCGCGCGCGGCTTCCATCACATTGAAAGTCCCGACAAGGTTGCTGTCCAGATAGGCACGCGGGTTTTCCAGCGAATACCGGACCCCCGCTTGCCCTGCCAGATGGACGATCACATCGGGGCGAAAGTCACGCGCGACCGATTGGACGCGCTCGGCGTCCTCCAGCCAGTCTTCCGTCGCGGAAAATCCGGGCGTCTGCATCAGCATCTGATGGCGACGGCGCTTGAGCATGACGTCGTAGTAATCGGTCAGGGCGTCATAGCCGTGAACGGTCATCCCCTCGCTCAGCAACAGCTTGGCCAGATGATATCCGATGAAACCGGCCGTGCCGGTGATAAGAACACGCGTCATGCCCCAGCCCTACCGCGACTGCGCCAAGGGCCTCAACAAAAATCAGGCGTGCGTGCCATCCGTCATGCGACGGGGCGCAGGCCCAGGATCTCTCGCGCCTGGGCGGGGGTGGCGATGGGGCGCGCATACTGCTGGCACAGGTCGACCGTCCGCTGGACCAGTGCCGCATTGGACGGGGCCAGCGTGTTGCGGTCCAGACGGATGTTGTCTTCAAGCCCTGTCCGGCAGTGCCCGCCGGCAGCAATGCACCATTCATTGACCTCGATCTGCGCCGGTCCGATACCCGCCGCGCACCATTCGGCATCCGGCGCCAGCCGCTTCAGCGTCTCGACAAAGAAATCGAACGACGGCTTGTCGGCCGGCATCGCGTTTTTGACGTTCATCACGAACTGCACATAAAGCGGGCTGGCAAGCCGTCCGTCCTTCGCCATCTTCACGGCCTGGAAGATATGCGACAGGTCAAACGCCTCGATCTCGGGCTTGACGTCATAGGTCTTCATTTCGGCGGCAAGCCAATCCACCAGATCCGGCGGGTTCTCGTAAACCCGTGTCGGGAAATTGTTCGACCCCACCGTCAGCGAGGCCATATCCGGCGCCAGCGGCAACATGCCCCCGCGCTCCTTGCCCGCACCGGACCGACCGCCCGTTGACAGTTGCACGATCATGCCGGGGCAATACGCCTCGATGCCTTCTTTCAGCCGGGCGAACCGCTCGGGGTCGGACGTGGGCGTCTGGTCCTCCATCCGCACGTGACAATGGGCGATGCTCGCCCCAGCCTCGAAAGCCGCGTGCGTGCTCTCCACCTGCTCCGAGATCGAGATCGGCACAGCAGGATTGTCTTCCTTGCGGGGCACCGATCCGGTGATTGCGACACAAATGATGCAGGGCTTTTCCATGGAACCTTCCGTGACTGTGCTTTGGCGGGCCTGCCGCGCAGCTTTGGACGGGTTTTTTCTTAACACGGGACAGATTGCAACCGCTATCCGCTGCGGGTCATCCTATGGCATCACCACATGTCCTTCACCAGTTTTGCCGGCAGGTCCAACGCATCAAATTGGTCAAGCCGCCCGAAACGGACGGCTTTCCCTCAAAGCAGGCTGTCGGGCAGCTTCTGTTCTGCCGCCGTGTTGGCGCGGCGGAACACCAGCGTCACCAGCGTCGACACGATCACGATGAACAGCGAATAGAGCGCCGGCACCGCCATATAGCTTTGCGCCTCCGACCCGGTGAAGGTGAAGGCGATGATCGCGATGGCCAGCGGTCCGTTCTGAATACCCGTCTCCATCGCCACGGTGCGCGCATTGCGCGGATGCAGCTTCAGCGCACGGGCAAAGAAATACCCGATCGTGATCCCGAACAGGCCAAGCCCGATCGCCGCGATATAGGTGGCAGGGGTGGTGGTCACGAGGAATTGCCAGTTGCGCGGCACCCAGCTGATCAGAAGGAACAGGATGAAGAAGAGCGCCAGTGCCGAGCCAAGGAATTCGGTCACAGCGCCTACATTGGCATTGATCTTGCGCATCGCCATTCCGATCGCCACCGGCACCAGCAAAAGAACCAGCGTTGCGATGATGTTTTCGCGCGGGATCTCCAGATCAAGCGCATTGGCGTAAATCACCAGGATGATCGGGATCAGGATCACCCCGAACACCGTAGACGTCACCGTCATCAGAACCGACAGCGCCAGGTTCCCCTTGGAGAAATAGGTAAAGATGTTCGACGTCGTGCCCCCGGGCATGCAGGCCATGATCAGCACACCAATGGCAATGGCCGAGGGCAACGGCAGGACGGTGATCAGCAGAAAGCCGATGAACGGCATGAACCCGTATTGAGAAATGACACCGATGGCCAAGCCATAGGGCCGCTTCAGCGCCAGATAGAAATCGCGCGGGGTCAGCGAGGCGCCCATACCCAGCATGATCACGAAAATCATTAGCGCCAGCAGCGCCTGTTCAAATGCTCCGACCATGGCGCTTACTCCGCTGCGATCTGCGCCATCTCTTCCGCGCGCAGGTCTTTTCTAAGGATTTTTCCGACGTTGGATTTGGGCAGTTCCTCGCGGAACTCGACCCGTTTCGGCACCTTGTAGGCCGTCAGATGCGCCTTGCAATGCGCGCGGATATCCGCGTCGGTCAGCGTGGCGTCGCGCTTGACGATAAAGGCCTTCACCGCCTCACCAGTCGACGCATCAGGCACTCCGATCACGGCGCATTCCAACACGCCGGGATGGGCAGCCAGCACATCCTCGATCTCGTTGGGATAGACGTTGAAGCCCGATACAACGACCATATCCTTCTTGCGGTCGACGATACGGAAGTATCCGTCTTCATCCATCACGCCGATATCGCCGGTCAGGAACCAGCCATCATGCATGACCTTGGCGGTCTCATCTGGCTTGTTCCAATAGCCTTTCATCACCTGCGGGCCCTTGGCGGCAATCTCGCCCCGTTCGCCCTGCGGCACCGGGTTGCCGTCATCGTCCAGCAAAGTGACCATCGTGCTGGGCAGCGGCACGCCAATCGTGCCTTCGCGGGTCTTGCCCAGCGGCTCGAACGTCAGCGCGGGGGAGGTTTCGGTCAGACCATACCCCTGGATTACAGGCTTGCCGGTAATCTCCTCCCATTTTTTCGCTACCGAGGCTTGCAGCGCCATCCCACCGGCCGAGGCGAATTTCAGATGCTTCGGCGGGCTGTCGGTAAACCAGATTTCGTTGGTCAGACCGTTGAACAGCGTGTTCACACCACTCATCCAGGTGATCTTGTAGTTCTCGAACGCGCGTTTGAGGTTCGAGAGAGGCCGCGGGCTGGGGATCAGCACATTGCGCGAGCCCAGCCAGTAAAACCCCAGCAAGTTCACCGTGAAGGCAAAGATGTGATACATCGGCAGCGCGGTCAGGGCGATTTCCTTGCCCTTCTCCAGACCGGTGATCATCTCCATGGTCTGTTCCATGTTCATGATCAGGTTGGCATGGGTCAGCATCGCGCCCTTGGCCACGCCTGTGGTGCCGCCGGTGTATTGCAGGCAGGCGATATCATCGGGTGCGACCTGCTGGTGATAGGCGTCCACCTCGATCTTTTCGGCCTGCTGGTGGGCCCGGCCTGCATCCAGCGCATCGGGCAGACGGATATGGGCCACCTCGATTTCGGGCAGGCTGCGGTCCCAGTATTTCTGCACCAATCCGATAATGCCGCGCGGCATCGCGGGCAGGAACTCCGCCACCCGAGTCACAACGATGTTGGGAATGGGATGGCCGCGCGTGGCTTCCGGGATCTTGTCAGCGAACAGATCGACGATAACCAGCGCATGGGGTTCCGCGTCCGTAAACTGCTTGGCCATTTCTTCGGCGGTGTACATCGGGTTGACGTTCACCAGAACGCAGCCCGCTTTCAGGATACCGAAAGCCGCCACAGGAAAGCTCAGGCAGTTGGGCATCTGAAGCGCAACGCGGTCGCCTTGGTTAAGCCCGGCAACTTCGCGCAGATAAACGGCGAAGGCGTCCGACATTTCGTCAACCTGGGTAAAGCTCAGCGTGCCATTCATGCCGTTGGGCATACAGGCGGTAAAGGCCGGGGCCTTGCCATGCGTATCCGCCACAGACCGGATCAGATCACCGATTGTCCGATAGGACGCCGAAGGAATATCCGGGCGCACATCAGGCCCGTAAAAGGCCGTCCAGGGCCTGTCTGCCACAGTCATCTCTTCCCTCCCAAAAGGTTGACTGAGCGTGCCTTAGAGGCATTCGGTTGTTTTGTCGAATATCAGATGCACCTTTAGGCTGTGACGGTGCGTAAAATACCCCAAAGCACGGTTTCCGGGCCTGTTATGCGTTAAAAAGGGCACAAATCTGCGCTGTCGCCGCAGTTTCGGCAACAGGGAATCACCGTTGCGAGGGCTTCAGGTTCGGATGGTGCCGTCGGCCACCCATGCATCGAAAATCTCCAACGCCTTGTCAACGAAAGCCTGATCGTTGATGTGAGCGTCGATTTCCGAAAACCGGATCGGATCGGTCATCACCCTGCGCATCTCGTCGCAGAATTCGGCAAAGGCCTCCGGGTCATGGGCCGCGTCGCCGGGTTTGTCCCATTCCTCGATCCCCTGATTGGGCAGGATCACATGGGCGATCGTGTCGGACGCTTTCAGCCGTTTGGCGATCTCACGCGCCGTCTCGCGCCGCTCCGCGCCATTCAGGCCGGATGACTTGATTAGACGGTTGTGCGCGTGGAAGGGCCGATCCTGATATTGCGCGGGGATCTCCTGCCAACCAGCGAAGTCGATCAGGTCCAGACAGCCCGGCGCCACGATCTGAGGGATCCCGGCGCGGCCTGCATTCAGCATTCGGTCCGCCCCGGCATTCACCGCCGATCCCGCCATCAGGTTACCCAGTTCGGGCAGCGCGAAATCCATGACGCAGGCAAAACCACCCTCGGCGGCGATGCTTTCATAGGCCATGCCACCCATGCCCGTGGCGTGGAAAATCGCCACTTCAAACCCACGCTTCTCCAGCGCAGGCTTCAGAAGCTTCATGTATTTCAGACAGGACGACCCCAGTGACGTCATCCCGACCATGGGTTTGTCGCCCTTGGGCGGCTCGACCGAACGGGCAGCCCCCAGAACCGCGCCCGCCGCTTGGCTGAGCGAAGATTTGCAGACCGAGTTCAACCCATAAAGCCCCCCGGCCCACAGGATCATCTGAATATCCGCCGACAACCGCGACGGTTCGATCAGGGGCGAGAAGGACACGGTCGACACCACATATTTCGGCACGCCCAATGGCAGCGCCTGACAGATATCCAGCGCTGCATCCGTGCCCATGGTCCCGCCCAGAATAACCACACCGTCAAACTTGCCTGCCGCGTGCATTTCTTCCGCCAGTCGGCTGGCCCCGCGCGCCATGATCTGCATGGCGGTGTTTTCATCCTGACTGTCTATGGCTGCCTGAATGGAACTGCCCGCCGCCTCGGCCACCTGATGTTTCGAGATATCGGTCGGCTGCGCCGGATCGCCCAAAACCGAAATATCCATGGTCATCACACCACCACCCAAAGCGGTCACGCGGTCTGCCATGTAATCCAGCTCATCGTTCTTGGTGTCGTAGGTTCCGACGATCAGGATGGTTTTATCGGTCATGGGCTTCGGATCCTCCTTCACTCAGGCTTTTCTTGACAGGAAAGGGTTTATCAATCAACATTTTTGAAACGATGGTTCACATATTGAACCGATCCTCTTCCGAGACAGGTGACCTCATGCTTGATCAAACCAGAATCGACAGCCTGCGCAATATCAAGATCCCCTCGCAAGGCCTTCTGATTGATGGGTCCTTCACAGAGGCCGAGGCGGGCGCGGTGATGGACGTGATTTCGCCCTTGAACGGAGAGGTCCTGACATCCATCGCCGCAGCAAGCAAATCGGACACCGACCGCGCCATTCAGTCGGCACGCGCAGCCTTCGAGGACGGGCGGTGGCGCAAAATGGCACCCGCCATGCGCAAGCAGATCATGCTGAAATGGGCAGATCTGATCGAAGCCGAAGCGTTGGAACTCGCGGTGCTGGGCGTGCGCGACAACGGCACGGAAATCGGCATGGCCCTGAATGCCGAACCCGGATCGGCCGCAGGCACGATCCGCTATTATGCCGAGGCGATTGACAAGCTCTACGGCCAGATCGCCCCGACCACGCCTGACCTGTTGGGCCTTGTGCATCACGAACCGGTGGGCGTGGTGGCCGCCGTGATCCCGTGGAATTTCCCGCTGATGATCGGTGCGTGGAAACTGGGCCCCGCGCTTGCGGCCGGGAATTCCGTCGTTCTAAAACCCTCGGAAATGGCGTCGCTCTCGCTGCTGCGGCTGGGCGAGCTGGCATTGCAGGCGGGCCTGCCGCCGGGGGTTCTGAACATCGTCACCGGCACCGGGCAAGTCGTGGGCGAGACGTTGTCGCATTCGATGGATGTCGATGTCATCACCTTCACCGGGTCCGGGGCGACGGGACGCAAGCTGCTCGAGGCATCCGCGCGGTCGAACCTCAAGCGGTGCTATCTGGAACTGGGCGGAAAATCGGCCAATGTGGTCTTTGCCGACGCGCCCGATCTGGCAGAGGCCGCCAAGGTCAGTGCCGCAGGCATCTTCCGCAATTCCGGCCAGGTCTGCGTCGCCGGCTCGCGCCTGCTGGTCGAACGGTCGGTCCATGATGAGTTTGTCGCCGAACTTGCCAAGGCGGCAGCAGCCATGAAGGTCGGCGATCCGCTGGATGTCACCACGAATGCGGGCGCGGTCAACAACGAGGGGCAGCTGAAGCAGAACCTTGCCTTCGTGGAAACCGCGCAAGCCGAGGGCGGCACACTTTTTCAGGGCGGCGCGCGTCTGCATGGCGACACAGGCGGGTATTTCATGGAGCCCACGATCATCACCGGCGTGGCCGAAACGCACACCATCGCGCAGAAAGAGGTGTTTGGCCCGGTTCTGGCCGTTACCGCCTTCGATGACGAAGATCAGGCGATGCAGCTTGCCAACAGCACGGATTATGGGCTGGCCGGCGGCATCTGGACGTCAGATCTGAGCCGTGCGCACAGGCTGATCCGGGCCATGCGCACGGGTGTGGTACATGTGAACACCTATGGCGGATCGGACATCACGGTGCCGCTGGGCGGGGTCAAGCAATCGGGCAACGGCCATGACAAATCGCTGCACGCGATCGAGAAATTCGTCGACCTGAAAACCGCCTGGATCAAACTCTGACCCCGCCGGACAGGGATGAGCGGATCAGAGCGCGGGCGCCTGCGCAAACGGCAAATGGCCCGTTTTCATCCAGACCATCGCGCCTTCAGGCCCCGCCGTCGCCTCCAGCGCCGCACCATCGGGCAGGCGCAGCCAACTGCCTGTGACCAGCTCATCGCCTGCTTCGGTCACCGCACCTGACAGCACCAGAAGCTCCCCACCGCCCTTCAGGTCATCCTTCAGCACCTCTCCCGCATCCAGCCGGTGCACGCTGACGCGTTCCCGCGCATCCTCGTAAAGCACGGCTGAGCCGTTCGACACAGCCTCGAACATATCTACGCGCATCTGATGGCGGTCGTTTGGATCGAACTGCCACAGCTTCACAAAGATCACGCAGCCGTCTTTTGATCCCGGCGTATGCGCGCTGGTGGGCGGGTTACGCACATAGGTTCCCGCCGGATAATCACCGTGTTCGTCCTGAAAGACGCCTTCCAGCACGATGAATTCCTCCCCACCGGTATGGGTATGCGCCGAAAAGGATGAATTCGGAGCATAACGCACAATCGACGTCGCCCGCGCCACTTCATCGCCGATCCGGTCCAGCATCCTGCGATCCACCCCCGGCATCGGGGACGGGATCCAGTCCAGCTGGGCCGAATGCACAAGGACACGTTCATCGAAATTGGCGTTCAGTTCCATAAAGGCTCCTGTTCTTCCGGGTCGCCCGCCACATAGAGGGCCGGAGCGCGTTTACGCAAGCGCCCTCCCGCCAATGTGAAGCACCGCGTTGGTTGCAATCGGCCATGGCGCACGTACATGCTGACCCACGAACCCCGCGCGAAAGGACTAGCCATGACAGCCCCCTCCCCTGCCCCGATCCGGGTCGACATCGTGTCGGATGTGGTCTGTCCATGGTGCGCCATCGGCTATCTGCAATTGGCGAAAGCCGCTCGGGAACAGAGCATCACGCTCGACATTCACTGGCATCCGTTCGAGTTGAACCCCCACATGGCCGAGGAAGGCGAGAACCTGTTCAATCACCTGTCAGCCAAATACGGGATCACGGCCCAGCAGTCTGCGCAGACGCGCGCGCAGATTACTCAACTGGGGCAGGATCTGGGCTTTGAGTTTCGCTTCAGCGACGACATGTTCATGTGGAACACGTTCCGGGCGCACCAGCTGATCGACTGGGCCGAACATCAGGGCAAGGCACATGATCTGAAACTTGCGCTGCTGAAGGCGCATTTCACCGACCGCAGAAACGTGTCCGATATCGACACCTTGTGCGCAATTGCCGCGAGCGTTGGCCTGGATGCGGACACCGCGCGCGTGGTGCTGGAAAACGCCACCTACGCGGATGAGGTGCGCGGCAAACAAGCTTTCTGGACAAGCAAGGGCGTTCAGGGCGTACCCGCCATGATCTTTGCCGGACGCTATGGCGTGACCGGGGCGCAGGGGGTCGAAAACTACGGGCGCATTCTGACGGGCATCGCCGCAGGAACCGCCGCCTGATTGGCGGAAAGTGCAATAATAGAAACCGCGTTAATAAGCATACTTGCCAAATCGCGGCGAATTCTGAACACTCGCATCAGCTGATACGTATCCAGAGGCGCGAATGGACATTCACAGCATGCCCGGGCATCAGATCCGGCGCTTGAACCAGATATCGGTCGCTTTGTTTTCCGAACAGATGACGCGCGCCGGATTGAACCTGACACCGGTGCAGTTCGCGGCCCTGTCGGCAGTAGAAAAACATCCCGGCACAGATCAGGCGACGGTTGCAGGGCTTGTCGCCTATGACCGCGCCACTCTGGGCAAGGTGATCGACAAGCTGGAAGATCGCGGCCTGATGCGGCGCACCACCTCGCCCAAGGACCGACGCGCGAAATCGCTTGAGCTGACGGATGCCGGACAATTGCTGCTGGCCCAGGCCCGGCCCCTGGTTGTGGCGCTGCAGCCCGATATCCTGGCCGGGCTATCTGATGAGGAAAAAGAGACCTTCATGGCCCTGATGGAAAAAGTGACCATGGCCGGCAACGCACTCAGCCGCGCACCTTTGAAGACGCTGGGCTCCTAAGGCTCGATCGGTTCGATCAGCTGTGGCCCGGACGCCCTGTTGGAATTCACGGCAGGGTCCACACGGTGATATGACAGCCGCCCCTCAGGCCCCGGTTTCATCAGCAAGGCCGCGCCCTTGCCCGCCTCACCCAGCCAAAGCGGCCAGTCCTTGGGGTCAAGGATCAGCGGCATCCGGTGGTGGATCTGCGCCATGTGCTGATTGGCGGGCGTCGTGACGATGGCGCAGGTGGTCTGGCGCGCATCCTCCTTGCCCCAGATCTGCCAGACACCGGCAAAGGCAATCGGCGCCTCATCCGCACGTGTAATATACCAGGGCAGGCGCGCGCCCTCCTCCGTCTTTGTCCATTCGAAAAAGCCCGTCGCCACGACAAGGCACCGCCGTTCGCGGGCCGCGCTGCGAAACGCGGGCTTTTCTGCGATCGTCTCGGACCGTGCATTGATCAGAAGCGGCCCATCGGTGGGGGTCTTGTACCAATGCGGCAGAAACCCCCAGCGCATCGCCTGCAAGCGCCGCGCCCCGTCGGACGCCGTGATCACATGCACCGGGTTTGTGGGGCAAACGTTGAAATTCGGAACGACGGGTAAATCATTGGCCGGTTGCGCCTGAAACAGCTGCGCCATGGCGTCATTCGGCAGGGTGATCGCAAATCGTCCGCACATGGCCACCTGACTAAGCGCAGAATGCATCTTCCACAAGGCGGCGTCACGGCTTAGGAACGGGCACATGACCTCTCAGACCGATCTTGCGCAGATCCGCGCGCTTCTTCAGGCGGGCCAGTTCAAATCCGCACTCAAAGCCTGCAAGGACGGGCTGCGACGCTATCCGAAAGAGGCAGGCTTTGCTAATTTCGCAGGCATCGCGCTCAGCCAGTCCGGCAAACCGAAAGAGGCGATCCCGTTTTTCGTCAAAGCGGTGAAACGCGCGCCCGGCAATGCCGATTGCCAGGACAACCTGCTGCGGGCCTATATCCAGGCGGGCCAGTTCAAACAGGCCGATGCGCTGGCGGCCCAACTTCTGGAACGCCGGCCCGAGGACGGCGAACTCCACTACCAGATCGCCCTGCTGGAGATGCAGCGCGACCACATGACAAAGGCACAAGAGGCCGCCGACAAGGTCATCGCCGCCGATCGCGCGGCTCTGGAGGCAGCAGGCACACCGTCACAAGATCTCAGGGTCAAGGCGGCGCGCGGCCACAATCTCAGGGCGGTGATCCGTGAACGCGCCGGTGATGAGGATGGCGCATTCGACGATTACCGCGCCTCGCTTGATCTGAATCCAAACAGCCCGGACACCCTGTCCAATATCGCATTACAACTTTCGATGCGGATGCAACCGGACGCGGCGCTGGCCGCTCTAGAAAAGGCCCTGTCGATCCATCCCCGCCATATTCTGGCGCTGCAGCGCTATGCCATTCAACTGAACGAGAACGGCCGCAGGGCAGAAGCCGCTGATGCCATGCGCATGGCGCTTGAGCTGGATCCGCTGAACGCGGATTTTCTGCGCAGCCTGTCGCGCATGGAAACGCGCGATGGTGCCCAGGCGCTGATCCCGCAGATCGAGGCCGCCTTGAAAAAGGTGCGCAAGAATAGTCTGGACGCCGCTCAAATGTCTTTCGCGCTGGCGCATTGCCTTGAGAAGACTGGCCAGGACGCCACCGAAAGCTATCGTCAGGCCAATGAGGCAGCCCGCGCCCAGCGCCCCCATGACCTGCAAGCGTCCCAGGCGCGCCAGGACACGATCCTGGCGCAATTCCCGCTTGATCGTCCCCTGCCCCAGGCGGACAGGACAGACGGACCACGCCCGATATTCGTTCTGGGCCAGCCCCGGTCAGGCACCACGCTGATCGAGGTAATGCTGGCCGCCCATCCCGATATCGCCACGGCGGGTGAACAGGCCATCATGGGCCGGCTGGTGCATCCCTTCACAACCGGTAAGACCTTTACCGAAGCCGATGCCAAAGCCCTTGCCGAAGACTATCGCACCAGCCTGCCGGGGAAGGACGGTCCCTATGCCGCGATCATCGACAAGATGCCGGCCAATTACCAGTATATCGGCTTCATCCTGTCGGCCTTTCCTGATGCCGTAGTGCTCAGCACACTCCGCGATCCGCGCGACGTGGCGTGGTCGATGTGGCGCAACTGGTTCCCGAATGCAGCCCTGAACTATGTCTTCGACATGGCCGCCATGGCGGAAGAGGCGAATATCTATGCCCGTTACATGGCCCACTGGAAGGCGCTCGCGCCCGACCGGGTGCATGACGTGTCCTACGAGGCGCTGGTGCGCGACGTCGACGGGGAAAGCCGCAGGCTTGCCCAGCTTTGCGGAGTGGACTGGCTGCCTGAAATGGCCGCACCGGAACGCAGTGCCCAGGCGGTGCGCACCGCCAGCGCCAACCAGGTGCGCCAGCCGGTGCATACCGGATCCATCGGCGGATGGGCCGATCAGGCCGAAGACATGCGCCCCTTCCTCGAAAGGCTGGACCCTGCCCTCTGGCCCGATCTGAGCCGCTGATCACTTCCGCGTAATGCGCCCGTCGGTATAGGGCTGATAGGGCGCATTCGCCGCAAGATACTCTGCCGTCACATCCGCAAGATCGGGGCCATAGTCATAGGCGTTCTTGTCATCGCCCGAGAACATCGCATACCCGTCCCCGCCATTGCGCACGTAATTGTTGGTCACAACGCCATAGGTCTTGCCCGCGTCAAGCGGCACGAACCCATCGCCTTCCGCCACTTCGACCGACACGATCCGGCTGCCGGGGGCCGCTGCCGGATCCCAGGTGAAGCGCATGCCTGCCACCTGCGGGAAGCGGCCCGCGCCCTCTTCCACCTGGCTAACACCGTTTTCCAGCGCTTCAAGGATCACCGCGCCGCTGACCTGAAAGGTCGACAACGTGTTCTGGAATGGCAGCACGGTCAGCACCTCGCCCTTGGTGATCTCTCCGGCGTCGATTGAGGCGCGAATGCCCCCGCCGTTCTGAAAGGCGATCTGAATGCCCTGATCCCTCACCCGTTCAAGCATGGCATCGGCAATCAGCGTCCCCATCGAACATTCCTGCGACCGGCACACGTCCCGGTCGCCACCGATGGGCACATCGGTCTGCGCCACGACCTGATTGCGGATCTCGTCCAGCGGCTGCGCCAGTTCGCCCAGACGGGCGACAACGGCCTCATCCTCGTTGACGGCAGCATCCATGATCAGCGGCTCACCCACCGCTTCCACAACGTTGCCCGCGTCATCAAAGGTCACGTTCAACTCGCCCAGGAACTTGCCATAGGCATAGGCCTGCACGATCGCCACGCCATTCACCATGGTCGGATAGGGCCCGCGCGCGTCGTCGCGGGTGTTGGACAAAAGCGTGTTGGAATGCCCGCCCACGATCACATCCACCCCGGTGGTTTCCGCCGCCACCCGTTGATCCACGCCATAACCCGAATGGCTCAGCACGATGATCTTGTTCACGCCCTCGGCGGTCAGCTTGTCGACCTCTGCCTGAACAGCCGCGACCGGGTCGGTGAAGGTGATATTGGGCCCGGGAGAGGCCAGCTCATCCGTATCTTCAGGCGTCAGGCCGATCAGCCCGATGCGTTCCCCGCCCCGTTCGATCACGGCGGATTTCTTCAGCGTGTCCGCCAGAAGCTCTTCGCGGGTGACGTCCGCATTCGACATCAGCACCGGAAACTGCACCGCATCCATGAAACCACGCAGCACCTCGGGGCCGTCGTCGAATTCATGGTTGCCCACGGTCATCGCGTCATAGCCCATCAGGTTCATCATCTCGGCCGCGACCTGACCCTTGTAATAGGTGTAAAACAGCGACCCCTGAAACTGATCGCCCCCATCCACAAGGATCGAATTGTTCGAGCGCGTCCGCGCGTCGCGGATCGCGGTAATCAGACGGGCAGATCCGCCAAAGCATTTGCCTTCGGTGTTGTCTTCGGGCTTGCAGCCGCTGTCGAAGCGGTTGATCGGCTCGAACCGGGCGTGGAAATCATTGGTATGCAGGATGGTCAGGGTAAAATCGGCCTGCGCCGCCGCCGCGCTCAGCATCAGGGCCGAGGCGGAGATCATAAGGGATTTGAACATGGGGGTCTCCAAAGCTAGGCCTTCATGCTGCGCCTTTGTCAGCCCCCTGTCAAAGCTTCCCGTCAGGTGTCCGCGCGTCAACCGGGCTGCCCGGACATTTCCGTCCGGAATTCACCCGACCAAAGGCCCGGCGCAAGACCCGGCTTGACCCCGCGCATGGGCCAAGGCATCACGCTGCCATGCTGATCTACAAAATTTTCCGTGCCGATGAATGGACCGCGTTTCAGGCCGCAGGCGAAACGCTGGGCGCGCCGGTCGATCTGAACGACGGGTTCATCCACTTCTCCACCGCCGAACAAGCGGCGGAAACCGCCGCCAAGCATTTCGCGGGCGAAGACGGGCTGATGCTTCTGGCGCTTGAGGCCGATGACCTGGGCGAGAAACTGATCTGGGAGCCCTCGCGCGGCGGGGCGCTGTTCCCCCATCTCTACCGCCCCATGCGCATGGACGAGGTGCTTTGGGCCAAACCGCTGCCCCTTGAAAACGGCCAGCATCGGTTCCCCGAGGAGATGGCATGACCAGCCATATCGACCCCACCCGCGCGCAGTTCGAAGCGTTCAAATCCCTCGACCGCGACCACCCGATCGAGATGCTGAACCTTGTGCGATTCCGCGACCGGGCCGAATACCCCGATGGGCATGCGCTTGCGGATCAGGACCTGACCGGCGCGCAGGCCTATGCCAATTACGGCAAGGACACCGCACCCATCCTGAAGAAGGTCGGCGGGTCGATCCTGTGGCGTGGCGGGTTCCAGACCATGCTGATCGGACCGCAGGACGAAGCCTGGGATGCCGTCTTCATCGCCCGGTATCCCACGGCCCATGCGTTCCTGCAGATGGTCACGGATCCCGATTACCGGAAGGCCGTGGTACACAGGCAGGCGGGCGTTCTGACCTCGCGGCTGATCCGCTGCGCGCCATCGGATAACGGGGCCAGCTTCGGATGAAAGCGCTTCTGGAAAAGGCGGGTCTGGCGCTTCTGCACAACATGGACCCGGAAGCGGCCCATGCCATGTCGATCCGCGCCCTGCAAAGCGGCCTGGCCCCTGCCCCCGGCCCCATCACCTCCCTGCGTCTGGCAACACGGGTTGCGGGTCTGGACCTGCCCAACCCCATCGGGCTGGCTGCCGGATATGACAAGAACGCCCAGGCGCTGCATCCGCTTTCCCAAGGCGGGTTCGGCTTTATCGAAGTGGGTGCCGCCACCCCCCGGCCCCAACCCGGAAATCCGCGCCCGCGCCTCTTTCGTCTGAGCGAAGACCGCGCCGCCATCAATCGCTTTGGCTTCAACAATGACGGGATGGAGGTGATCGCCGCCCGCCTGGCCAGACGCCCGCGCAACGCGGTCATCGGGTTGAACCTGGGTGCCAACAAGGACAGTGCCGACCGCGCAGGGGATTTTGCACAGGTGCTGGCCCGCTGCGGACCGCTGGTTGATTTCGCGACGGTCAATGTCTCCTCCCCCAACACCGAGAAACTGCGCGATCTGCAGGGCCGCGACGCGCTGGCGGCCCTGCTGGCGGGCGTCATCGACACGCGCGACAGGCTCTCCACCCCGATCCCGGTCTTTCTGAAGATCGCCCCCGACCTCACGCCCGAGGAACTGGCCGACATTGCCGCCGTTGCGGGCGACACCGGCGTCGATGCCATCATCGCGACAAACACCACCCTGGATCGCGAGGGCCTGAAAAGCCCCTTCAAGGGCGAGATGGGCGGCCTTTCCGGCCAGCCTCTGTTCGAGAAATCCACCCGCGTGCTGGCGCATCTTTCGACGCTCACCGATATCCCGCTGATCGGCGTGGGCGGTGTCGGATCGGCCGAACAGGCCTATGCCAAGATCCGAGCCGGCGCCTCTGCCGTGCAGCTTTACACCGCGCTGGTCTATGGCGGACTGTCACTGGTCGGGCAGATCGCGCGCGGCCTTGACGCATTGCTCGCCCGCGACGGATTTGCCACTGTGGTCGAGGCCGTGGGCACAGGACGAAAGGATTGGCTATGATCACCCTTTGGCACAACCCGCGCTGTTCGAAATCGCGCCAGGCGCTGGCCCTTCTGGAAGACAGGGGCGTGAAGGTCACGGTGCGCAAATACCTTGAAGACGCGCCGTCTCTGGCCGAACTTCAGGCCCTGCACGCCGCCCTTGGCCATCCGCCCGTGATCAAGATGATGCGCCCGCAAGAGCCGGAATTCAAAGCGGCGGGCCTGTCGAAAACCGACGACAACGGCACGCTTCTGAAGGCCATGGCCGCGCATCCCAAACTGATCGAACGCCCCGTGGCCATCTCAGGCGATCAGGCCATTCTGGGCCGACCGCCGGAAAACGTGCTGAAACTGGCCTGAGTGTCACGCCGGAACGCTAAACTTCGCCCCGCGCCCGCGCCTCGATCCGGGGATAGCGCAGGCCCAGCGTGATGCCGCGTGCGACGAAGGAAATGATCAGCGCCATCCACAGCCCGTGATTGCCAAAGGCCGGGATCAGCGTCAGCACCGCCGCCCAATAGATCACGAAACTGATCGCCATCATGTTGCGCATGTCGCGGGTCTGCGTGGCTCCTATGAAAATGCCATCGAACATCCATGACCAGACGCCCAGAATGGGCGCAATCACCATCCAGATCAGGTAGACCCGCGCCTCGGCCTGCACCTCGGGCGCTTTGGCCATCGTGTCGATCAGCCAGCCGCCGCCAAAGGCAAAGGCCACCATCAGCCCCAGGACGATCACGACGCCCCAGCCCGTGGTCAGAACCGCCCCCCGGCGCAACGCCTTGGCGTTGCGCGCGCCCAGCGCCTGGCCGACAAGCGCTTCGGCGGCAAAGGCGAACCCATCCAGAGCATAGGCCGTGATATACAGAAATTGCAGCAGGACCTGGTTCGCCGCCAGCGTGACATCGCCGAAATCCGCCCCCAGAAACAGGAAGGACGTGAAGATGATCTGCAGCATCAGCGACCGGATCAGAATATCAGTGTTGACCGACACCATGTTCTTCAGCCGCACCACATCGAACACCCGCGCCCAATCGCGCCAGCGGGGGTGATCGAACGCCTCCCGGCAGAGCCACAGGCCCAGCGCCGCGCCGGACCATTCGGCCAGGAATGTGGCGATCGCAACGCCTTCGACCCCCCAGTCAAGGCCCAGCACGAACCACAGATCCAACAGGATGTTCAGCCCGTTCATCCAGACCTGAATGAACAACACCGCCCGCGTGCGCTCCTGCGCGATCAGCCAGCCGGTGATGCCATAGATCGCAATGGCCGCCGGGGCCGACCAGATACGGATCACCATGTAATCACGCGCAAGGCTTTCCACTTCGGCACTGCCCGGCGCGATCCACAGCGCCAGCGCGAAGATCGGCAGTTGCAGCAGGATCAGCAGCGCACCAAAGCCCAGCCCAGCCATCAGCACACGGGTCAGAAGCGCCGCGACCTCCCCCTCATCGCTGGCACCCAGCGCCTGCGAGGTCATGCCAACCGTGCCCATGCGCAGAAAACCGAACATCCAATAGATCGAGGTCAGGATGATCGCGCCCAGCCCCACCGCACCGATGGGCGCGGCCTCTCCCAACTGGCCCACGACGCCGGTATCGACGGCACCTAGAATGGGCACAGTCGCATTCGAGATCACGATGGGAATGGCGATTTTTAGAACCCGGCCATGAGTCAGAGGCCCGCGCGCCGGGGCAGCGGCGGTCATCTCAGGCTTTGTCCCGCGGCATCAGGAAATGCCCTGTGGCCTGCGCAAACCGTTTGGAAACGTGATCCTGCCAGGCCTCCACATGCACAGACGCATAACGCCGCCCCGACCGGGACACGACCGCGCGCGCATACGCATCACGCGGCAGGCCCGAACGCAGATAATCCACGGTGAAATCAATCGTCTTGGGCAGGCGCGGCAGGTTGCCCGCCGCCATTGCGTCGGGGTCGATGGCTCCGCTTTCGATATCTTCCCAAAGATAGGCCCAGCTCAGCGTGATGACAGAGGTGATTTCCAGGAAGGCTGCCGTCACGCCGCCATGGATCGCGGGCAACAGCGGATTGCCGATCAGCTTTTCGTCAAAAGGCAGAACCGCCGTCAGTTCATCGCCACGACGGTCAAACTGCACCCCAAGGTAATTGATGTAAGGCACGGCATCGACCAACGCCTTCAGCGCCGCATCGCGGCGCTGTTTGACCACTTGAACCGGTTCAGGTTGCGGACGGGTCATCTTATCGCCCCTCTACCGTGAACGCGCCCGAGGCCGTCGCCACCGGCGTGTCGCTGTTCTCATCGGTTGCGGTGGCCCGGACAAACGCGACCGAGCGGGTGATATGATAACAGGTGGCACGTGTGGTGATCGCCTGCCCCGGTGTTGCCGCGCGCATGTAATCAATGCGCAGATCAATCGTGGCGGTACCTGCCGGTGCGTCGGGATGGCTCATCACCGCGGCACCGCAACAGGTATCCATCAACGCCGAAACCGCGCCGCCGTGGATCACCCCCGTTTTTGGGTCGCCCACGAAGCGTTCGTCATACTCCATCGTGATTTCCGCAGATCCGTTGCCGATATCCGTCAGCCGCATGCCCAAAGCACGCGAATGAGGGATCGCCTCGATGAACTGGCGGGCGAATTTGGCTTTATCAACCATGGGCGAATATCCTCGGACGGGTCTTTCCTGACCTTTATGTTCCCGACCGCAACCAAAGAGCAAGCCCGCCTGTTGAACTCCTCCGCGCTGCAGCCTACGATTGACGCGAGGAGAGGTGGCATGTCTGACAACCGTCTGACGTTCAAGGAAATGTGCGCGAAGTTCGACGTGACGCCGCGCACCTTGCGTTACTATGAATATATCGAGCTTTTGCAGCCTGACCGTGAAGGCAGGTCGCGCTTTTACGGGCCGCGCGAACAGGCCCGGATGGTGCTGATCCTGCGCGGCCGTAAATTCGGTTTTCAACTGGAAGACATCAGGCAGTGGCTGCTGATTTACGAAAACGAAGGCACCGAACCGCAGATGCGGCTTTTCGTGGAAATGGCCAGTCGCCAGGTGAGAGAGCTTGAAGAACAAAAGCGCCAGCTGCAGGAGGCAATAGATTCCCTTGTTGAGCTGCGCGACCAGACCGCCGCAGGGTTGGAAAAACCGGCCTGAAGCGTAACGCCAACGCGGCTCAGGTCTGCCGGCGGCACGTCCCGATCCAATGGGCCTCGCCGCTGTCCTGGCTGTCCTGAATCGCGCGATCCCAGACTTCCCCGCAGGCCCCGGAACAAACCGGGCAAGGCCGCGCCAACGGCCAGTCCCCACAGGTTACGCAGCCCTCACCTGTTTTGCCGTCGCTCCAGTTTGACTGGCATTCCGCGCAATAGACATCGCCCAGGTCCCCGCCAATCTCGAAGGTGCGGGCGAAGGCGGCCTCTCCGGCATATTCCACCGCAAGACCGCCAAGGAAATCGTCAAGCGACGGATAAAGACTGGTCGATGGCCAGTTGGGGTTGTCCGTTGGCCTGGCCCAGGTCAGATGCACCAGCGCGACGCGCCCGTCACTGAGGGCGTAAAGCACACTATCCTGCGACAGCTCGGCGGCGATGGCTTGCGGGTCAAGACCGGCCAGCCGGTGGCCGGGCGGCATCTCCCGCCGCAGGGCGCGGGTCAAGCGCCGGGTGCCCAGCCAGCCCAAAGACGTCCAGCTTTCCGCGGCCCAGGCAATTCCGGGCAGGGTCTTGCGACACTGCCTGCGCATATCGGCAAGCGATGGGGTGGTCCGGGTCATATCCTTCATCCGCGCCGTATCTGGTGTCAGGATGACTATAAACAGGGCCGATATCCATGCAACGGGCCGGGTTGCAGGCCTGAAACCACGGGGCATCACGCACCATGGGTGTCGCAGCGGCAGGTCGGCAGGTCGGGAATTCCTTACCCTTGGTCAGGCCAAACACCTTTTAGCCGGACAAGAAAATGTCGCGTGACGCAGGGTGACGTTGGCGGAAGTTACGTCAACCCGCAAGTGACGTGACGTCTAACTTACGTCAACGTCATGTGCATGTTGTAAAGTGTCACGAACAGCAGCACCTAGGCGTCATTCCCGAGATGACGGAGTTGAAACGATGAGTGAAGATGTGATGACAATCCGCGAGATGTGCGACGCCTATGAGGTGACGCCGCGCACGCTGCGGTTCTATGAAGCCAAGGAGCTTCTGTTTCCCATCCGCGAAGGTCAGAAGCGTTTGTTCACCAAACGGGACCGCGCACGCCTGAAGCTGATCCTGCGCGGCAAGCGCTTTGGCTTCTCGCTGGAAGAGATTCGCCAGCTGCTGGACCTGTACCACATGGGCGACCAGCAACTGACCCAGCTGAGCCGCACCTATGACGTGGCCCGCAACCGTCTGGCCGACATGGTTTCGCAGCGCGATGAGCTGAATGAGGCCATCGACGATCTAAAAGAACAGCTGAAGTGGGGGGAAAGAATGATCGCCTCGCTCAAACAACCGAAAAAAGCCGCCGAATAACTGCGCGGTACTGCAATCCTGATACTGAGTTCCAGGGAGAGAGACATGCCAAGTTACACCCCACCGACCAAAGACCTGCAATTTGTTCTGCATGACGTTCTGAAAGTCAGCGAATCCGACATTCCCGGCTATGACGAGCTGGAAGCCGATTTCACCTCGGCCATTCTGGAAGAGGCAGGTAAACTGACTTCCGAAGTTCTCGCCCCGCTGAATGCGGTTGGCGACAAGGAAGGCTGCCGGCTGGAAAACGGCGTGGTCTATACGCCGAAGGGCTTCAAGGAAGCGTTCGAACAGGTCAAAGAAGGTGGCTGGACCGGCCTGGACATGCCCGAGGAATTCGGCGGCCAGAACATGCCTGTCGTGATGGGTTCGGCCGTGGGCGAAATGTTCTCGTCCTCGAACATGGCGTTTACCATGTATCAGGGTCTGACGCACGGCGCGGCCTCGGCCATTCTGGCCCATGGCACACAGGAGCAGAAAGAAACCTATCTGCCGAAAATGGTCAGCTGCGAATGGACAGGCACCATGAACCTGACCGAACCCCATTGCGGCACCGACCTGGGCTTGATGCGCACCAAGGCCGAACCGCAGGGCGACGGCACCTACAAGATTTCCGGCCAGAAGATCTTCATCTCTGCCGGTGAACACGACATGGCCGACAACATCATTCACCTGGTGCTGGCCAAGATCGTCGGCGGCCCCGAAGGCATCAAGGGCGTGTCCCTGTTCATCGTGCCGAAATTCCTGGTAAACGAAGATGGCTCCCTTGGCGCGCGCAACGGCGTGTCGGTGGGCAATATCGAAGAAAAGATGGGCATCCACGGCAACTCCACCTGCGTCATGAACTACGACGAAGCCACCGGTTACCTGATCGGGGAAGAGCACAAAGGCATGCGCGCCATGTTCACCATGATGAACGAAGCGCGTCTGGGCGTTGGCATGCAAGGTCTGTCCCAGGCCGAGGTCGCCTATCAGAACGCGCTGGAATACGCCAAGGACCGCCTCCAAGGCCGTGACGTTACCGGCGACAAGAACCCCGATGGCCCGGCCGATCCGCTGATCGTGCATCCCGATATCCGCCGGTCGCTGATGGATCAGAAATCCTTTGCCGAAGGCGCACGTGCGTTCATCCTGTGGGGTGCCACGATGATCGACGCGGCACACCGCAAGGGTGATGCGGATGCAGACGGGCTGGTTTCGCTGCTGACCCCGATCATCAAGGGTTTCCTGACCGATGTGGGTTATGAAAACACCGTCAAGGCGCAGCAGGTCTATGGTGGCCACGGCTATATCGAGGAATGGGGCATGTCCCAATTCACCCGCGATGCCCGGATTGCCATGATCTATGAAGGGGCCAATGGTGTGCAGGCGCTGGACCTTGTGGGCCGGAAACTGGCTCAGGATGGCGGCAAGCATGTGATGGCCTTCTTCGAATTGGTGAAAAACTTCATCAAGGACAATGCCGGTCAGGATGATGCCTATGACAAGGAGTTCCTCGAGCCGCTGAAAGCAGCATCCAAGGATCTGCAGGCGGCGGGCATGTTCTTCATGCAAAGCGGCATGAAGAACCCCAACCACGCGCTGGCGGGCTCGTATGATTTCATGCATATGTTCGGCCATGTCTGCCTGGGCCTGATGTGGGCGAAGATGGGCAAAGCCGCGAGAGAGGCGCTGGCCGCAGGTACATCGGACGCCGCGTTCTATGAAACCAAACTGGCAACCGGGCGTTATTACATGGCGCGCCAATTGCCCGCGACGGCCCTGCATCTGTCGCGCATCCAATCGGGTGCCGACACGGTCATGGCGCTGGATGCGGCCAATTTC